>CAYYZO010000027.1:0-18011 GCA_964476185.1 uncultured Myxococcales bacterium | reverse complement strand
AAAGCGATTCGAAAAGAAAAGCCGGGTCGCCTGCGGAGGAGTGTCGCAGGCGCCCGGCCCAACTGGGGATCGGCTATAGATCGCGGGACCGATTCCATGACCACTGGCCAGCGAAGCGCAGTGTCACCAGTCGCGCATCAGATAGCACGACGACCGGCGAAAGCTCTGTGACACCGATCATATTTGATCAAGAATTTCGCGAGGATGTGCGCGCATCGGCGTCCTCTCCTGATCGGCGGCCCGACCCGCCGCTCCGCCCGAGCGGCGCGGGGATGGAGTCGAAGTGAAGGAAAATCACAGCCTCGCGACGAAAAGCGGTGAGCGAAATCACCAGGGCGGCGCGGCTCGAGTCACCCGACGGGCGGCTTCGTCAGCCCGAAAGCGTGCATCATCGTGTAAACATGCGACCGGACGAGGTCCAGCCGCCTCGCCACTTCGCTGACGTTCCAGTTCGTCTCTTTGAGGGTCCGGGCCAGCAACTCGCGCTGGAATCGCCTCGTCGACTCCTGCCACGAAAGACCGTCCGCGCTGCTGCTTTCCCCGCCGTCTTCCCCGAAGAGGTGGCGATACTCGGCCGTCGCCGAGCCCGTCGCCGACGCCCGGGCTACGGCGCGCTCGACGGCATTCGCCAGTTCCCGCACGTTCCCGGGCCAATCGGCAGCCTGCGCAGCCACGATCGCCGAACTCGAAAGCGTGATCCGAGGCAGTCCGTTGCGCCGGCAGACCTCCGCGCAGAGGTGGCGAGCCAGCTCGGGGATGTCCTCGCGCCGCTCGGCGAGCCTCGGCGTGCGGATCCGCAGCACGTCGAGCCGGTAATAGAGATCCTCGCGGAAACGACCGGCCGCGACGGCCTCCCGGAGGTCGCAATTGGTAGCCGCGATGATCCGGATGTCGGCGCGCTGGGATCGCGACGCGCCGAGCGGATAGTACTCCTTCGAATGCAGGAGCTGCAGCAGCTTGGCCTGGGCCGGTGAAGGGAGCTCCGCGATCTCGTCCAGGAACAGCGTACCGCCTTGCGCCGCTGCCACTTTCCCTGCCACGCCACGCAGCGCTGCCGAGTGGGCCCCGGCAGCGGCCCCGAACAACTCGCTTTCGACGAGCGACTCCGGAATCGCTGCGGTATTGACCTCGACGAACGGACCGAGCGCGCGCGGGCTGTTCTCGTGAATGACGCGGGCGAGCTGGGTCTTGCCGGTCCCCGACTGACCGGTCAGCAGCACCGTGACGTCCCGTAAAGGAGCGGCGGCCGCCGCCTCCTGGAGCATCTCGGCCAGGGCACGGCTGCGGCCGACGATGCCGGTCAACTTGAGCGCGTCGCGCCAGGGGCGGGTGGGATCCTCGCTCGCGAGAAGCTGCTGGCGCACCAGCAGCCGGTCGCAGAGCGGTGCGATGTGGCGCGCGAACAGCTCCACCCGTATGCGGTCGCTCTCGTCGAACGCGCGCCCCCCGCTTCGGCTGTGCAGGTAGACGACACCGACCGGCGTCTCCACCCCGATCGGGGCACACAGGACGGCCTCGATCGACGCCCCCCGTACGCTCTCCCGGTCACGGAAGCGCGGATCCAGCAGCGCGGACGAGGTCACGATCGTCTGGCCCGACTGAAGGGCGGCGGCGATGATTCCGCGCGACAGGATACGGCGGATCTCCTCGACTTCGCCGTCCGTGCACTTCTCCGACATGGACCAGCGCACACCGCCGTCCATGCCCGCCGGCCCATACAGTTCGATATAGCCCCGCGCCGCGTCGGTGAGCTCGACGAGAAGCTGCAGGACTTCGGAAAGAAACCCCTCGACGTCGTCGCTGGTCCCGAGGTCCAAGATGCGCCGATAGAGATCGCGCTCGCGGCGAACCTCGAGATCGTCGGGAAGACTGCCCTGCAGCATTTCACCGAGACTCTTACCCGACGGCCCGAGCCGTGGCGAGATGGATCTGGGAGGGCGGTTCATTCTTCGTCCCGGGGGCGAATCGTCTTCGGTCGACCGCGTCGTCGTTCGCGCCGTCTCTCGGCGCGAACCGCGGCATCGCATCGCTCCCGCCGAGGCGTCGCCCGACGCCGCGAGAAGCCGCCACCCGTGCCCGGGCTCTTCAGCCGACGTGGAATCCCCTCTCCCGCACCGCGGACGAGACGGCCATCGCAAGGCCCTTCACGTCCGTTACCAGCACGTAACGCCGACCGGATTCGAGCAATCCACGGTCGCGCCATTCCGCGAGTTGACGATTGACCGCCTCGCGCGAAGCGCCGATGCCGGCAGCGAGTTCGCTCTGGTAAAGGCCGTGCTCGATGCGCAGACCCCGCGGCTCCATCGTGCTGCGCGTCTCGGACAGCTCGACCAGCTTCGCGTACAGGCGGTCCCCGACGTCGAGGCAGGAATTGCGGGCAGCCAGCTCGACCGTGCCGCGCAGCCGCGTCGAGAGCGCGGCGAGGAACTGCAGCGCGACGCGCGAGTTGCGTGACAGGAACACCTCTAGCGCGCGACGCGGAAGGAACAGCGCGGCGCTCGCCTCCATGGCGACCGTATCCCCGAGTTCCGGCAGTCGTTGCTCGGCCCAGCAACCGGTCGAGACGATCGCGCCCGCCTCCAGGATCCCGAGCGCGAACTCTCCGCTCCCGACTCCCCTCGGCATCGTGGTCTTCGCGCGACCTTCGACGAGGATCACGCAATCTTCGCTGGCCGCGCTGCGCAGGATCGTGCGACCGCGCTCGAAGCGGCGAAGCAACGACGATTCCGCGAGTCGCTGAAGGTCCGCGTCGGACGCGCTCGCGAACAATTCCAGCGCGCGGAACGCCGCCAGTTTCCGTCCGAGCGCGCCCGCGGGCGCCGCAGGCGCGAGCGGAACGACACTGAACCGGAACGAACGATCGGGCTGACCGAAAGCCGTCGTAGTGCTCACAGGGCGCTTCCTCCGCGAGTGCCCGGATCTCGTCCAGGCACCAGCAACGTCGCCCGTTAAGCAACTCGCGGGCCAACAGCCTTGTCGGCGTGAAGGAAGTCACCCCAAGAGCGTGGTTTGCGTTGGCCTTGCAGAACTCGCGAGTCCGCTGAAGTGGTCATGCCCACACCTGACGACAGGCCGTGGTGACCAGCAGGGAGGACATCCCGTCCCGGGAGCGTCCTTTGCGCCGGACACCAGCACGGCAGATCGAGCAGGTCTCGCCGGATCCGGAGCGGAAAGACCGCTCGCCGGTTCAACGGTCCTTCGGCAGCCCGAGCACGCGCTGCGCGATGATCCCCCTCTGGATCTCTGAAGTACCGGCCGCGATCGTCCGACCGCGCGAATAGAGCATCAGGTGAGGCCAGCGGCCATCCTCGGGGGCGTTCGGGTCGCCGGGCGCGAGGTTCCCGTACGGACCGAGCATCGCGACCGCGCCGAGCAGCATGCGCTGGTACATCTCGCTCCAGAACAGCTTCTCCATCGAGCCTTCCGGCCCAGGATGGCCGCCGCGCAACTGGCGCGTCAGGTGGCGGAGCGCCGTCAGGCGCATCGCCTCGCTGTCGATCCACGCCTGCGCGATGCGCTGCCGCTGGACGGGGTCGCGCATCGGCGGCTCGCCGAGCCCGTCCCAGTTCTTCGAAAAACGAACCATGTCCTTCAGGGCGACACGGGACTGGAGCTGGCGCTGGAACGTCAGCGTCGCGCGTTCGTGCATCAGGAGGGCGACCGCCATGTCCCAGCCCTCGCCCTCCTTCCCCACGATGTTCTCGCGCGGGATGCGCACGTCCTCGAGATAGACCTCGTTGAACTCGCTGTCGCCGTTCATCTGGCGAAGCGGCCTCACCTCCACCCCGGGCACGCGCATGTCCAGGATGAACATCGTGATGCCCTTGTGCTTCGGGACGTCGGGATTCGTCCTCGCGAGCAGGATGCAGAAATCCGCATACTGCGCGTAGCTGGTCCAGACCTTCTGGCCGTTCACGACGTACGCGTCGCCGTCGAGCACCGCGCGCGTGGACAGGGCCGCCAGGTCGGACCCGGCGCCGGGCTCGCTGTAGCCCTGGCACCAGATCTCCTCGGCCGTGAGGATCGGCTTGAGGTAGCGCTTCTTCTGGTCTTCGGTGCCGTACGCGATGATGACCGGCCCGACCATACTGAGCGCGAGCAGGTTGATCAGCTGTGGCGAACCGGCGCGCGCGAGCTCTTCCTGGAAAAGGATCTGCTCGAGCAGCCCTGCGCTGCGGCCGCCGTACTCCTTCGGCCAGTGGATTCCGCACCAGCCGCCGTCGTAGAGCGTCTTCTGCCAGCGCCGGCCGTCGCGCACGACCTCGTCGAGACTGCGCGGCGCATGGCTGCCGAACGCCCCCTCGGCCTTCCTCGCCTCGAGCCACGCGCGGAGTTCGCCGCGGAACTTCTCCTGCTCGGGCGTGTACGAGAAATCCATCAGGACGCCCTCACGAGCACCTTGCGGACGCCGCGCCGGCCGGCGTGCCCGAACGCGGTTTCGACGTCGTCGAGCGCGTAGCGCTCTTCCACGAGCGGCGCCACGGTGACGCGACCGTCGGCCAGGAGGTCGAGCGCGGGCGCGAACTGGCCGCAACGGGAACCGATGATCGAGATCTCGTTGATCACGACGGGCGCGAGGTCGATCTCGTGCCGGCCGGCGACCGTGGTCTTCAGCACGAGATGACCGCGCGGCCGCGTGCAGTCGATGGCGACGCGAAGTCCCTCGGTGGTGCCCGTGGCCTCGACGACGAGGCCGTAGTCGCGGCGGTCGGGGATGTCGCCCGCGAGCCGGATGCCGCGATCCCGCATCCAGGACAGCCCCTCGAGGTGGCGACCGACGAGGTCGACGCGGAAACCGCCCGCCGCGAGCACCTGGGCGATGACCGAGCCGAGTTTCCCCGCGCCGAGGACGAGCGCGTCGGCGCGCTCGATGGGGCCGAGTTGTTCGAGGATCTCGCAAGCGGCGCCGACCGGCTCGGCAAACGCGGCGTCCTCGTCGCCGACACCATCGGGCACGGCGAGCAGGTTCTCTTCCGGGATCAGGAACTCCTCGGCGAGCACGCCGTCCGCGGCGACGATCCCGAGCACGCGGCGGGTCGGGCAGTGTCGCGCCAGGCCCGCAGCGCACCACGTGCACGATCCGCAGCCGAAGTTGATGCCGCCGACGACCCGTCGGCCCTTCCAGGTCCCGTCGAGCGCCTCGCCGACGAACTCGTGGCCGAGCACGCCCTGGAATCCCATGTACCCGCGCGCGATCTCGAGGTCGGTGTTGCAGATGCCCGCGACCAGCGTGCGAACGCGCACGAGGCCCCGGC
This sequence comes from uncultured Myxococcales bacterium, assembly GCA_964476185.1. Lineage (GTDB taxonomy): Bacteria > Desulfobacterota > Binatia > UBA1149 > CAITLU01 > DATNBU01. The sequence continues at coordinate 12,756 of CAYYZO010000027.1, read as the reverse complement.
CGGCTCCCCGCGGTTCAGCCGGCCGGTGGTCGCGCTCGAGACGCGGACCCTGTGCGCCCATCACGAAGGCGAGCATCGGCGCGTTCTAGCACCGGCCCGTCGGGCGGGCGAATGACCCGAACGTGGCGGGAAGGCCGCGGGGCAAGAGTTCGCCCGTCGCTCCCGGCGCGTGCTTGGCTGCGTCGCCCATTTCCGGTTTGATGCCGCGCCTTCGCGACACGGACGTGGAAATGATCGACTCGCCGACACCGCCTGTTCGCCGGACCCGCGCCCTCGTCGCATACCGCGAGGCGGCGTGGTGACCTCGCCGGCCGGCTCCGGCCCGACCTCCCACTGGTTCATCTCCCAGCGCCTGCGGCTGCACTACGTGGACTACGGCGGCGAGGGAAAACCGCTCTGCGTCCTCGTGCACGGCGGCCAGGACCATTGCCGGAACTGGGACTTCGTCGCGGCGACGCTCCGCGACCGTTTCCACGTGATCGCCCCCGACCTGCGCGGCCACGGCGACTCGGCCTGGGCCATCGGCTCCAACTACGGCATTCCCGAGTACGTCCTGGACCTCGCGCAACTGCTGCGCCACGTCGGCGAAACCAGCGTCACGCTCGTCGGTCACTCGCTCGGCGGGGCCATCGTGCTGCACTACGCCGGCGTGTATCCCGAGAACGTGCGGCGGGTCTGTGCGATCGAGGGCATGGGACCGCCGCCCGAGATGCTGAAGGGGCTGCAGGACAAGAAGATCGAGGACCGCATCCGCGATTACATCGCGGGGACGCAGTCGCTGTCGGCCCGCAAGCCGCGCGAGTACGCCACGCTCGGCGACGCCGAGGCACGGATGCGCGAGGCCAACCCCCACCTGTCGGCCGAAATGGCCCGGCACCTGACGGTTCACGGGGTGATGCGGCTCGAGAACGGCAACTACGTCTGGAAGTTCGACAACTACGTTCGCGTCTGGGGACCGCACCGGTACGACGTCGAAGGCGTCCGGCGGCTGTGGAGCCTCGTCCAGTGTCCGGTGCTGCTCGTGCGCGGAACCCAGAGCTGGGCGCAGAACCCCGTCGCCGACGGTCGCGCCGCGCACTTCCGCGACTACAGCTACGTCGAGGTCGAGGACGCCGGGCACTGGGTGCACCACGACCGGTTCGAGGTCTTCACCGGGCACCTGCATCGCTTTCTCGGCATCGCCCCCTGAGCCGAACGGAGGAACTCGATGGCCCCCGCCGACCGCGCAACGCTCGTCCGCCTGCTCGCGTCCCTGTCGTACCGACGGGGCACGTTCCGCCTCGCCTCGGGACGCGAGAGCGATTTCTACGTCGACGTGAAACAGACGGTCATGCGCGCGCAGGGCGCGCAGGCGATCGGCGACGCGATCTGCGAACGCCTCGAGGCGCACGGGATCGCGCTCGTCGGGGGCATGGCGGTCGGCGCCGTCCCGCTCGTCAGCGTCGCTCTGGTCGCGGCCGCGGCGCGCGGATTCGCGCTCGACGGGTTCTTCGTGCGCAAGGAGGCCAAGGACCACGGGACCGCGAAGAAGATCGACGGCCGTTTCCGGGCGGACGCGCGCATCGCGCTCGTGGAAGACGTCGTGACGACCGGCGCGTCGACGTTGGCGGCGATCGACGCGGTCGAGGCAGCCGGAGGGAAGGTCGTCCTGGTGATCACCGTGGTCGATCGCGAGGAGAACGATGGCGCGGCCGCGCTCGCGGCGCGCGGCGCGATCGTCGAGAGCCTCGCGACGCGCAGCGAGATCGTCGCGGCCGCGGGCTGACCGCATCGCCGGAGCAGCCCGGCCGGCTCTCCACCACGACACCCCCGATCGCCTGCGCCGCGCTGGCCCGTGCCGACCGACCGGCGCATGGTGGCCGTCATGTCCTGCAACCGCACGCCTCCCCTTCCCGAGCGTCTTCGCGCGCGCCGTTCGGTCCTCCATGGCCTCGCGGCCGCTGCGGCACTGGCCGCCATCGCCGGCGCGTCCGCCGCGGCGGCAGCCGCTCCAAACGAGCGCGCGGACGAACGCCACGCCCTGGTCGAGACGATCCGGGAGCAGTGGAGCAAGCTGGCCGCGAATCAGCCCGCCCTCGGCGCTCCCGACGAGCGCGTCCTGCAGGCGATCGAGGCGGTTCCACGCCACGACCTCTTGCCGCAGTCCGTACGCCCGCAGGCCTATCAGGACCGACCGTTGCCGATCGGGGAGGGGCAGACGATCTCGCAGCCGTTCATCGTCGCGCTGATGACGGCGCTCGCCGCGCCGGACCCCGGCGATGTCGTTCTCGAGGTCGGCACGGGCTCCGGCTACCAGGCCGCCGTGCTCGCGCGCCTCGTCTCGAAGGTCTACTCGATCGAGATCGTCGAGCGGCTCGCGCGTCGCGCCGCCGCCGACCTGGCCCGCCTGAAGATCGACAACGTCGTCACGCGCGTCGGCGACGGATACGCCGGATGGCCCGAGCACGCGCCGTTCGACGCGATCGTCGTCACGGCGGCGGCCCCCGAGATCCCCCAGCCCCTCGTCGAGCAGCTTCGCAGCGGCGAGGGCCGGCTGGTCATCCCGGTCGACGCCGCCTACGGCCAGGACCTGCTCGTCGTCTCCAAGAACGCCGATGGAACGCTGCAGAAGAGAATGGTGCTGCCGGTGCGGTTCGTGCCGCTGACCGGCAAAGCGCGCGAAGCGGGTCCGGCAACCGACGCACCGGCAAAGTGACCGCTCAGCGGCAAAACCCTCGTCGTCGCACGAGTACGCGTGCCAGCCGCCGCCGAGCGCCTTGCCGACCGCGACGAGCCCGTTCGCGGCCTCGGGTCAGAGCGCGGCGAGCAGCACGGTCGCCAGGAGCAGGACGGCGTAGACGGCGCTGACGGCGGGGCTCCCGACCGTGCCCGTCAGCGCGGAGATCTTCTCCGATCGTGAGAGGCCGTCGAACGGGTTCGCCGGCGTCTTCCACGATCCGAGTTCCGGCTCCTTCGCGCCCGGCAGCGCTTCCAGCCACTCGCGCACGCGCAGGCGCCGACGCTTGTAGACGTCGCCGTAGTACGCGTAGAGGACGTCGACTCCCCAAAGCGCGATCACCGCGACCAGGACGGCGGCGGTCGGGCGCACGGCCGAAGATCCGAGCCAGGCCGCGATCGCGACGACCTTGATCGCTGTCGTCATCACGATCTCCTTCTCGACGAACGACGACAGCGACCGGTGCTCGTCCAGAAGGCATTCGCGCTTGTATTCGCGCAGTTCGTCCGTGGTCATCGCAGATCCTCCCACGCGTTGGGCCCGGAGCGCATCGTGAACTCGCGTCCGGGCCGGGGCCTCCTCGCGCTCGCCCCGGCACAATCGAGAACGGGAGGCCCGTTGCCGGGCCTCCCGTTCGCTGGTGCGGCGTCGGCGGGTTCACCCCGTCGACGCCGGATCCTTCCAGCCGGCCGCCCGAGGGCGGGTGTTCAGATCTTGCCCTGCAGGAAGAACGCGATCACGAGGCAGTAAATCGCGATCGACTCGATCAGGGCGAGACCGATGATCATCGGCGTCTGCAGGCGATCGGTGCTGCTCGGGTTGCGGCCGATCGACTCCATGGCCGAAGCCACCGCGCGGCCCTGGGCGAGGCCGCAGCCGAGCGCGCCGAGGCCCATCGCGAGACCGGCAGCGAGGCCGATCAGGCCGTTCGAGACACCGCCGCCCGCCGCTTCTTCGGAAGCCAACGCCACCGGGGCCGAGGCCAGCATCGCACCTGCGAACAACGTGAGGAACATGGACAACTTCTTCATTGGGATGACTCCTGTATTCGCGCCGTCTTGAGTTTCGCCAGCACGTCTTCCTCTGACCTCTACCACCACGGCGAACGGCGCGTTTCCTCGTGTTACCCGATCAATGCGACCCGTGTGCGTGGGCATGCGCCGAGGCGTGCGGGTCGTGATGACCGTGATCCTCGTCGTGATGCGCGTGACCCATCGCGAGCGACACGTAGACCGTGTTGAGCAGCGTGAACACGAAGGCCTGGATGAGCGACACGAAGGCGCCCAGGAAATAGAAAATGACCGGAACGATGAGCTTGGTCAGGTCCGTGAAGATCTCGAGCACGAGGTGGTCGCCGGTCATGTTGCCGAACAGACGCATGCCGAGAGAAACGGGCCGCACGAGGTTGTCGATGATCTCGAGCGGGATCATCAGCCACGCGAGCCACCAGACCGGGCCCATGAAGTGCTTGATGTAGTTTGCCAGGCCCTGCGTGCGGATTCCGATGGCGGTGAACGCGAGGAAGCCGAACACCCCGAGGGCGAACGTGGTGTTGAAGTTCGCCGTGGCCGGGGCGAATCCCGGCACGAGGCCCATCAGGTTGCAGACGAAAATGAAGATGAAGTAGCTGCCGAACAGCGCGATGTACGGCTTGCCGCGCTCCGACAGCACGCTCTGCACGAGCGAATCGATGCCGCCGACGAAGATCTCGGCGAGGTTGCGCGCCGTCAGGCCCTTGTCGGGAAGCAGGTGCGTGCCGTTGGCGCGCGCTGCCGCGAGCTGCGAGGACGCGCGCTGCGCGAACAGCAGGATCAGCGCCATGGCGAGCAGCGCGTGAAAGGTGTGGCCGGGGATCGCGTCCACGCCCGGGATCAGGCTTTGCCAGGTGATCGGATGGTGTTCCATCTCCGTGTCCTTCCGTGGACGCCCGCGGCGGTCCGTTGCACCGCTCGGTACGCCGGCTCGTCGTCAGGTCCGTGGTTCGCCGCTGTCCGGGTCTGCGTCGGGAACCGGCTCGCCGAGCAGCACCGCTTCGAGAACGATCGCCGCGAACAGCAGGCCGGCGCCGACGAGAAACGACGCCATGTCGATGGGCAGCCGCTGCAGCGAAACCGCGAGCACGGCCAGCAGCAGCAGGAACTTGATCGTGACCAGGCGCGCCAAGCCCCGTCCGGCGGCGTCGGGCGACATAAGGCGGGAAACCAGCATGCGAATCAAACGAAGATTCGCGAACGAAACCGCGCCGCCGGCCGCGACGCTGACCGAATCGCCGGTCTTCGAAAGGAGGCAAAGAAGAGCTAATGCGAACGTTAAGAAGACCAGGGTCCTCTCGATCCGCTCGATCCTGACGACGCGCGGGATCACGGCTGCCGGTCCTTCCAATCCTCGCGTTCTTCCGCTCCCGCCGCGCGTTCAGCCGCAGCCTCGCGGTCGGACGCCGCTTGCCGGGCTTCGTCCTCGCGACGCTCGGCCGCTTCGTCGCGGCTCAGCGAGATCATGCGGGAAATCGAGGCCGCCATCGCACCGAGGCCGAGACCCAGACTGGCGAGGGGGGAGGTTCCAAGGCGCTCGTCGATCCAGTACCCGACGCCCACGCCGGCCACGATCGGCCAGCCGAAGTTCCAGGACACCGCCAGCAGCTGGACGTGCGCGGGCCGATTGCGCCGCGGCGCGTTCATCGCCGGCCGGGCGCGCGCCGGGCGCCGTCAGTCCGTGGCTTCGAGCGCCCTCGCGATGGCCTCGATCGTGAAGTCGAGATCGTCGCGACCGTGGGCCAGCGAGACGAACCAGGCCTCGAACTGGGATGGCGGGATCCAGACGCCCTCCTCGACCAGGGCGTTGAAAAACCTGCCGAATCGGGCCGTGTCGCAGGCGACCGCATCGTCGTAACTGTGCACCGAGGATGGGCCGAAGAACAGCGTGAGCATCGATCCGACGCGCTGGACGCAGCCCGGCCGCGAACCGAGCGCCCGTGCGATGCCGCGCTCGAGGTAGGCGGACGAGTCCTCGAGTCGGGCGTAGGGCTCGTCCCCCTCGAGCAGGTCGAGCATGGCCATGCCGGCGGCGACCGCGAGCGGGTTCCCCGACAGGGTCCCGGCCTGGTAGACGGGCCCCTGGGGGCTGATTCTTTCCATGAGGTCCGCCCGTCCCCCGTACGCCGCGAGCGGAAGCCCGCCGCCGGCGATCTTCCCCAGCGTCGTGAGGTCCGGTTTCACGGAAGTCAGGCTCTGGTAGCCGGCGGGACCGAGGCGAAGTCCCGTCATCACCTCGTCGAAGATCAACAGCGTGCCGCGCTCGCTCGTGATGTCCCGAAGGCCTTCCAGGAAACCGGGATCCGGTGGAACGACTCCCATGTTCCCGGCGACCGGTTCAACGATCACGGCGGCGACATCTTCGTCACAAAGACGCCGAACTGACTCGAGGTCGTTGAACTTTGCGACACGAGTGAGATTCACGACACATTCCGGAATGCCGGGACTGTCCGGAACACCGTGCGTCATCGCGCCGGATCCGGCGCGCACGAGCAGCCCGTCGGAATGCCCGTGATAGCAGCCCGCGAACTTCACGATGCCGCTGCGTCCGGTGGCCGCGCGAGCGAGCCGCAGCGCGCTCATCGTGGCTTCGGTCCCGCTGCTCACGCAGCGAACGCGCTCGATCGAGGGAAAACGCGCGCAAATGCGCTCGGCGAATTCGACTTCCCGCGGGGTTGCGGCGCCGAAACTCGTGCCGAGTCGAGCCGTTTCGACGACCGCCTCGATGACCGACGGCGCCGCGTGACCGGCGATCATCGGTCCCCAGGAGCCGATGTAATCGACGTACTCGCGACCTTCGACATCGCGAACACGACTCCCGCTCGCCGACGCGATGAAGCGCGGAGCGCCTCCCACCGCGGACCACGCCCGAACGGGAGAGTTCACTCCTCCGGGGAGGACGCGACGCGCGCGAGCGAACCACATCTCCGACGTTTGCTTCGTCGCCATCGTTTCTCGTCAACCTTCGCTTGCGATGCGCTGCACGCGAGCAGGGCGCGTTTCGAACCCGCGTTATCTCGCGGCGTTAGAAATTTGTGAAACGAAATCCTTGCAACGCGAACCTCGAAACACTACACAGCGCGCGTCGACGCATCCGTGAAATCGCTTCGCGAACCACGCCGCGGCTACGCACGGTCTGGCGCTGGGGTGTCGACGGCAGAGCAACGGCGAGATTGGGAAACCGAAGCCTCGTGGATTGTCCACAGGGGTGGATAAGACTGTTGGCAACTCCCGGGGTGGTTGTTTGGTCGCTTCCTCTCGAACGCAGCTGGAAGACCTTTGGAACCGGGCGGTTAGCTCGCTGCGGCAGCGCCTCGACCGCGACGAGTTCGACAGCTGGATCCGTCCGCTCGTGCCGGTGTCTCTGAGCAGTGAGACACTCGAGATCTCGGTCCCGAACAAGCTCTTCGCATCGTGGCTCGAGGAGAACTACCTCGACCTGCTGGCTTCGGCCTGGGTCGACGCCCACGGTCACGAAACCAGCTTCACGTTCACCTGGAACGGGACCGGGGTTCAGGGAGAGCTCTTCCAGGAGTTCGAACAGGATCACGCGCGCCGCATCCCGCCGCGGCGAACCGCGAACCCGAGCGGCCTGATCGACCGTTACGACTTCGAGAACTTCATCGTCGGCCCCAGCAACCAGTTCGCCAGAGCCGCCGCGTTGGCGGTGGCGCAGCAGCCCGGGAGCCTCTACAACCCGTTTTTCCTGTACGGCGGTGTCGGGCTCGGCAAGACCCACCTCGCGAACGCGATCGGCCACTCCGTCCAGCGCGCGGATCCGGAAGCCCGGGTCCTGTTCCTGTCGGCCGACACCTTCACGACCCAGCTCATCGAGTCGATCGCGCGCAACAAGGCGCCGGCCTTCAAGAATCGACTGCGTCGCGTCGATGTCCTGATCATCGACGATGTCCAGTTCCTGGCCGGACGAGAGCGGACCCAAGAAGAATTCTTTCATATATTCAACGCGTTGTACGAGAACGGTCGGCAGATCGTGCTGACCAGCGACAAGTTCCCGAACGAGATCCCGGGGGTCGAGGAGCGGCTCTGCAACCGGTTCGGATGGGGCCTCGTGGCCGACATCCAGACACCGGACATGGAAACCCGTGTCGCCATCCTCGAACGCAAGGCGCGCGCCGAGGGCGTGGACCTCAGCATCGAGGTCGCTTCGCTGATCGCCAACTCGGTCGACTCGAACATCCGTGACCTCGAGGGTGCGCTGACGCGCATCAGCGCACACGCTTCGCTGTCGGGACGAGCCATCGACCGGGCCCTGGCCGAAGAACTCCTCGGAAAAGCCAGACCCGGCGACGGTGGTCCGATCGTCATCAGCCTCGACGAAGTCGAAAAGCAGGTAGCGAGCCATTTCGGCCTGAGGGTCGGGGACCTGCGGGCCCGTCGCCGGACCAAGAAGATCGCCGAGGCGCGTCAGGTCGCCATGTACTTGATGCGACAGAAGGCGGGCGCTTCGTACCCGGTGATCGGGGCCCATCTCGGTGGTCGCGACCATTCCACCGTGATCCACGCCTGCCAGAGCATCGAGCGGCGGCGCAAGGAGGATTCCCGTATGCGACTGACTCTCGAAACCGTATCGAAACGCATAGGGAATTCCTGATCGACCGCCTCGAGGGGCGGCGCTTTCGTTCGTCCGGCGCAAGTGTGGACAACCTGCGCGCCCACCTGTTGCCGAAACGGTGCAGGGGCGACTTCACAAGGTCCGACGCAAGGGCTATGCACGCGGCTGTCGAACATCAGCACAGGGCGTATGCAGAAAAATCCACTGTGAAAACGAATGGTTAACCCACTTTTCCACGGATTCCGACGCCCCCAATAACAACAAGGAATTCAAAAACCTTTTATTAAAGGCACGGAGCGAACGAGCGCGATGAACATCACCGTCGGCAGCGAAGACTTCCTGCGCGTCCTCGGTCGCACCCAGGGAGTGGTCGATCGACGCCACTCGATGGCAATCCTGACCAACCTCGTGATCGAGGCCGGCAGCGGCGAGATTTCCGTGGTGGCTACCGATCTGGAGGTCAGCCTTCGGCAAACCCTCGCGGCCAAGGTGACGGAGCCCGGCACGGTCGCGTTGTCGGCTCGCAAGCTGTTCGAGATCGTTCGCGAGTCCACGTCCGCCGAGGTGACGGTCCGGAGCCTGGACAGCCACTGGGTCGGCGTGTCCTACGGCCGCTCGAACTTCCGGCTGATGGGAATCGACGCTTCCGAACATCCCGGGATGCCCTCGTCCTCGCCCGGCGCGGAGGCCTCGGCCTCGTTCGAGCTCGAGACCGGTGAACTGGCCGAGATCATCGAGAAGACCCTGTTCGCGGTCTCCCACGACGACACCCGTTCGAACCTGGCCGGCGTCCACCTCGATTCCGGGGGAAAGAAGGGCACCATTCGTCTGGTCGCCACCGACGGTCATCGCCTCGCCGTGATCGACCGGAAGGCGAAGGGTTCGTCGCCGAAGGAGGGGGTGATCCTGCCCCGCAAGGGCCTCTCGGAGGTCCTCAAGGTCCTGCCGGAGGTCACGGGAACGGTTTCCGTGCGGCTGGCCGGCAACGAAGCCGTCATCGATCTTCCGGGCTGCACGCTCAGCATGCGCCTCGTGGAGGGGACGTTCCCGGACTACAAGCAGGTCATCCCGAAAGAGAGCGTGAACATCGTGCAGGTCGACCGGGACGCATTCCTGCAGACGGTCCGCCGCGTCTCGCTGCTGTCGAGCGAAAAGGCGCGGGGCATTCGCCTCGGGCTCGGACCAGGCCGGATGGAGATCAGCGCCAACAACCCGGACCTCGGCGAGGCCAGCGAAGACCTCGAGGTCGAGTACGGCGGGCCGGACCTCGAGATCGGCTTCAACGCACGGTACATCCTCGACGTCCTGCAGGTCTTCCCGGAAAGCTCGAAAGTGGAAATCGGGCTCGGGGACCAACTCAGTCCGGGGGTCATCAAGGGCACCGATCCGGGCTATGCCTACGTGGTCATGCCGATGCGGATCTGAGCCGGTTCGGGGACCGTAAACCATCGGAATTCCAGCAGGAATCACGCCCTTCCCGCGGTTGCGGAAACTTTACTTTCCGATTCGTGCCTGATACTCGAAGCGGGTTGTTTCGGCGAAAGAAGCGTCCCGAGCGAACCTGCTCGCGCAACCTGCCGTCCGGCAACCGCATCGGTTCACCATGACAGCAGAACATTCATCGCAAGCGGCCTCGAAGTCGGTGTCGGAGAACTACGGCGCCGACGCGATCAAGGTCCTCGAAGGACTCGAAGCGGTCCGCAAGCGGCCGGGCATGTACATCGGCGACACCGGCGTACGCGGCCTGCACCATCTGGTCTTCGAGGTGGTGGACAACTCCATCGACGAGGCGCTGGCGGGACACTGCGACACGATCAGCGTCGAGATCCACGTCGACAACAGCATCACCGTCACCGACAACGGCCGCGGCATTCCCGTCGAGATCCACCCCACCGAAGGCGTTTCCGCGGCCGAGGTCGTGCTGACCAAACTGCACGCCGGCGGAAAGTTCGACAAGAAGTCCTACAGCGTTTCCGGCGGCCTTCACGGCGTCGGGGTGTCCGTGGTGAACGCGCTCTCGACCTGGCTCGAGGTCGAGATCCGGCGCGACGGCAAGGTCTACCAGCAGCACTACGACATCGGTGTTCCCAAGAAGCCCCTGGCCGAGGTCGGGTCGACCACGAACCGCGGCACGACGGTCCATTTTCTTCCGAACGACGGGATCTTCGAGACCACCGAGTTCAGCTTCGACGTGCTTGCCAGCCGACTCCGCGAACTGGCGTTCCTGAACCGCGGCGTTCGGATCTCCCTCGAAGACGAGCGCGACGAGGCCAAGAAACAGGAGTTCTTCTACGAGGGCGGCATCGTCTCGTTCGTCGATCACCTGAGCCAGAAGAAGCAGCCGATCCACAATCGCGTGGTCTACCTCTCCGGCAGGAAGTCCGGCATCGAGATCGAGATCGCGATGCAGTGGAACTCGAGCTACGCGGAGAACGTCTACACCTTCGCGAACAACATCAACACGGTCGAAGGAGGCACCCACCTGTCGGGCTTCCGTTCCGCGCTGACCCGCACGATCAACAACTACGGGACCGCGAACAACCTGATCAAGAAGGCCGAGGAGGCCGTCGAGGGAGACGACTGTCGCGAAGGGCTCACGGCCGTCCTGTCGGTGAAGGTGCCCGAACCACAGTTCGAGGGGCAGACGAAAACCAAACTCGGCAACAGCGAGGTGAAGGGCCTCGTCGAGGCGCTGGTCAACGACAGCCTCGCCACGTACTTCGAGGAGAACCCGGCGGACGCCCGCAAGATCGTGACGAAAGCGCTCGACGCCGCGCGGGCACGCATCGCGGCCCGCAAGGCGCGGGACCTGACGCGTCGAAAGGGCGCGCTCGACGGCCTCTCGCTTCCCGGCAAGCTCGCCGACTGCCAGGAACGCGACGCGAGTCGCAGCGAACTGTACATCGTGGAGGGCGACTCGGCAGGCGGCTCGGCCAAGCAGGGTCGCGACCGCCGCTTCCAGGCCATCCTCCCGCTGCGCGGAAAGATCCTGAACGTCTGGCGAGCGCGTTTCGATCGCACGATCTCCTCCGACGAGATCCGCGTGCTGATCACGGCCCTCGGCATGGGGATCGGCGAGGCCGACACCGAGAAGGCGCTGGACAAGCTGCGCTACCACACGATCGTGATCATGACGGACGCGGACGTCGACGGTTCGCATATCCGCACGTTGTTGCTGACGTTCTTCTACCGGCACTTCCGCGAGTTGATCGAGAACGGGCACATCTACATCGCCCAGCCGCCGCTCTACCGCTTCAAGCGCGGCAAGACCGAGCGCTACCTGAAGGACGAGGGCGCGCTGGCCGCCCACCTCGTCGACCTCGGCGTCGAGGACGTGAAGGTCAAGTCGCAGGGCGCGCAGCGCAGCGTCGCCGGGGACCAGCTCAAGAAAGTGCTGAAGGAACTGGCCGAGATCGACCGGCTCGTCGACCTGCTGGAGAAGAAGCGGAAGAACCGGCACGTGGTGGCGACAGCCGCGGCGCATTCCGCGCTCACGTCCGAGGCGCTCGCGGACAAGGACGCGCTGCGCGTCGCGGTCGACGGGCTCCTCGCGGAGATCCGCACGCAGCACCCGGACCTCGAGCCTGTCCGTGCCGACTTCTCGGACGACGTCGAGCACAGCTGCGAGAAGGTCTCGATCGTCTGCCGTCTCAACGGGACGCACGCCCGCACCGAACTGGACAGGACCTTCCTCGAGTCGCCGGAGTTCCTGCGCCTGCGCCGCCTGCTCACGGGGATCTCGGGGATCGGCCCGGCGCCTTACGTCGTGAACTTCGGGAAGACCGAGCAGGAAGTGGGCTCCCTCGGCGAGTTGCACAAGTGCATCATGGACAACGCGCGCAAGGGCACCGAGATCCAGCGCTACAAGGGCCTCGGGGAGATGAACCCGGAGCAGCTCTGGGCCACGACGATGGATCCTGAGACGCGCACGCTCCTGCAGGTTCGCGTCGACGACGCGTTCGCGGCCGAGGAGATGTTCGACCGCCTGATGGGCGACGTCGTCGAAGGACGCCGCAGCTTCATCGAGGCCAACGCCCTCAACGTCCGCAACCTGGACATCTGAGACCATGGCTGCAGCCGGCAAGAACCCTACGGTCCCCGTCGACATCGAGAACGAGATGCGTACGTCCTACCTGGACTACGCGATGAGTGTCATCGTCGGGCGCGCGCTGCCCGACGCCCGCGACGGCCTGAAGCCGGTGCATCGTCGCGTGCTGTACGCGATGAAAGAGCTCGGCAACGAGTGGAACAAGGCGCCGAAGAAATCCGCCCGCGTGGTCGGCGACGTGATCGGCAAGTTCCACCCGCACGGCGACACGGCGGTCTACGACACGATCGTCCGCATGGCCCAGGACTTCTCGATGCGCTACCCGCTCGTCGACGGCCAGGGCAACTTCGGGTCGATCGACGGCGACCCGCCCGCGGCGATGCGCTAC
>CAYYZO010000026.1:40506-44599 GCA_964476185.1 uncultured Myxococcales bacterium | reverse complement strand
GTGCACGACGCGCAGGCGACCGGCGGCCTTCTCCTCGAGCTTGAGGGCGGAGAACGCGGTGTCGTCGCCGCCGATCGTCAGCAGCTTGTCGACGCCGAGGCCGCGCAGGACCTCGACGGTCTTCTCCAGCAGGGCGGGGTCCTTCGTGGGGTTGGCGCGGGCGATCCCGAGGATGGAGCCGCCGCGGAAATGGATGCGGCTGACGTCGTCGATGTCGAGGGGCGCGACCTGCGAGGTGTCGCCCTGCATCACGTGCTCGAAGCCGTCGCGGATGCCGAGGACCTCGACGCCGCCGAGCCGGGCCCGGATGGTCGCCGCGCCGATGACGCTGTTGATGCCGGGGGCCGGCCCGCCGCCGACCAGAATCGCCAGTTTTCCGTTGCTCATGCTCTCCTTCCCCGGTCCCGGTCGCGCATTATTGCGCCGCACCGCGAGGCCGCAAGCCGCGAGGGACGCGCGGGGTTGCCGCAGCCACTGTTCGGGCGGCAAGCTCCTCCCGCAGCGGCACGCAAGCCGGCGTCAGCGCCCGGTGAAGCGCGGCTTGCGTTTCTCTCGCAGCGCCGCGAGCGCCTCCTGGTGGTCCTCGCTGCGGAACGTCACGAGCTCGAGCGCCGTCGCGGTGTCGAACGAGACGTTGAGCGCGTCCTTCACGAGCTTGTTCACGGCGAGCTTCGTGTAGCGGACCGCCAGCGGAGCGCCTGCGGCGAGGCGGCGCGCGAAGGCCATCGCACGATCGAGAAGCTCGGCGGCCGGCACGACCTCGTTGACGAGCCCCATCCTCGCGGCGTCGGCCGCGGGCACGGGGTCGCCGGTCAGCAGGTACTGCTTCGCGAGGGCGGGACCGACCGCGAGGGGCCAGATCGCCGTGCCGCCGTCGCCGGCCACGATGCCGACGCGGACGTGCGGATCCCCGATCGTCGCCGTGTCGGCCACGAAGATCACGTCGCACAGCAGCGCGATCGAAGCCCCGAGGCCCATCGCGTGGCCGTTGACCGCCGCGACGATCGGCAATTCGACGTCGAGCAGGTCCCAGATGAGCTGCTTCGCGTCCCGGCGCAGCGCCTCCATCCGCCCGGGGTCCTGCAGCTGCGGGAACCACGCGAAGTCGCCGCCGGCGCTGAACGCCTTGCCCGACCCGGTCAGCACGACCGCGCGCGCGGCCGTCTCGCGCTTGAGCTCCCGGAACAGCGTCGTGAAGTCCTCGTGCAGTTCGCCGTTGACGGCGTTGAGGTCGCTCCCCGGCCGGTCGATCGTGACGACGAGCACGTCGCCGTCGCGCTCGAGGCGCAGCGTGGAGAAGCGGGTCGCGAGGATGTCGTGCATCGGAAGGCTCCGGTCCGGCGGGCGGCGCCCGCGATCAGCGATCAAAGGTGCGAGGAATCGACTTCCAGGCCGCAGAGCACGCGGCCCGCGAGTTCCAGCGTCGACGAAGACACCATCAGGTGCTGCGTGGCCGCGTGCACGTCGCGAAGGCAGCGCTGCAGGGCCGACGAACGGTAGAGGGACGTCCCGCCGCCGGCTTCGTACATCGCGTCGACGGCCTGCTTCGCCGACTGCACCGCGTGACAAGCCGCGAGCCGCAGCAGCGCGCGCCGGTGCAGCGAGATCTCTCCGTCGCGCGCGGCTTCGTCGTACGTCTCGGCGACCGTCGCGACGAGGAACGCGCGCGCGCTGCGCTCGGCCGCCTCGGCCTGCGCGACCTGGATCTGCACGTACCCGCGATCTGCGAGCCGCTTGCGGCTGCCGGTCGGCACCTTTCCGCCCGCGAGTTCGACCAGTTCCTCGATCGCGCGCCGCGCGATGCCGAGCGAGACCGCCGCGATGCAGATCGCGAGGCAGCCGAACACCGGGAACCGGTAGAGCGGCGAGGGCTCCCGCGGCACGCCGGTCGCGAGCGAGACGGCGCGGGCGCGCGGGACGCGCAGGTCCTTCACTTCGATGTCGTGGCTGCCGGTGCCGCACAGCCCCGACACCGACCAGGTGTCGTGCACGACCGTTTCGGTCGCGGGAAACAGCAGCAGGTGCACGTCGGGGAGTCCGCCCGGCAGCATCGCCGCGTTGCCGTCCGGCCCGGTGACCGTGCAGCCGCCCATCAGCCACGTGCAGTGCGAGACTCCGCTGGCGAACGGCCAGCGGCCGCTGACCCGATAGAACTCGCCGTCGGCGACCGCCGCCCCGCGCGGCGCGAACACGCCGCCCGAAACGCCGAGCGGATCGCTGCCGTAGATCTCGCGCGCGTCGGCCTCGGGAAGGTATCCGGACAGGATCCCGCTCGTCGCACCGATCGCGACGCACCAGCCGGCCGAACCGTCCGCGCGCGCGATCTCGGCGATCGCCTCGATCGTCTCGGTCGGCGGCGCTTCGAGCCCGCCGAGGCTGCGCGGCACGCAGAGCCGAAAGAGTCCCGATCGTTGCAGCGCGGTGACGACCGGCTCGGGAAGGCGCCGGTCCGCCTCGATCCGTTCCGACGACCCGGCGATCAGCGGGAACAACCCGCGCGCGGCATCGAGCGCGGACGGCTTCGGGGAACTCGCGGACGGGGCGGCGGTCGTCATGCGGAGGGGTCGCCGTCGTCCGACGGCGGCCGGAGCATAGACGGAAGAACGCGATGGTGCGAAGCGGCCGGCCCGCCGCGCGACCGCGCGAAGGTCGAGGAGGCGTCGCGAAGCTTCAGGGCCGGGCGGCCACGTCCCGGTGACTGTTCCAGATGCCGACCTGGTAGCGCCAGTCGCCGCCGTGCTGCGCCTTCCAGATCGCGAAGTACCGCCCCGTGTCCCCGGGCAGCGCCGTCTTCTCGCCGTCGAAGCCGAATCGATAGGTGCCGACCTCGTAGGCGACGTCGCCGACGACGACGACCTCGGTCGTCTTCAGGCTGGCCTCGCCGAGGCCGGCGCGGCGCTGGGCGCCGAAGTACTCGGCGATGCGGTCCCGCCCCTCGATCGCGGCGGCCGACGGCGGGAACAGGCTCGCGTCCGGAGCGTAGATCCTCGCCAGCGTAGCGGTGTCGCCGCGTCGGAACGCGGTGCGCCACTCCGCGTTGGCGCGTTCGATGGAGGTGCGGGCGGTCGCCGCGTCGACGGCGCGCGAGGACGCCGGCGTGGAGACAGCCGTCGCCGGCAGCATCGCGAGCGCGAGATCCTCGGCGTCGGTGGGAACCGACAGGGCGCCGATGCCGACCGCTGCTGCGATCACGGCTCCCAGCGAAACGGAGCCGAGCGATCGCCGTCGCCACGGAACCGGGCGCGGACGATCCGGGGTTCGCTCCGGGATGCCGTGGCCGTGCAGACCTGCAAGAACCGACCTCACGCCGAGGATCGTAACGTGCAGTCGGAATGTCAGAAAGGCTGCATCCGGCGCACGCTCGGCCAATCGGCCTGAAAACCGCGTTCCGGCGCGAGAATGCACCCCCAACTCGGCAGCAGGAACGCGGACTCGCCGGCAGCGCCGGTCGTTCGGGATCGGCGGGAGTGCCCGAAAGCGGGAGAAACGCCCGGGGATCCGTGCAGGAGCGCACGATTCCCCTGCGTCGGGGCCTTGGGCAACCGTCCCCGCACCCCCGGTCGCGGTCGCCACCCCGGCAAGCGCCCGTTCCGACCGGCCGCGCCGCGATCGCTGCCGGAGCGGACACCGCTATCGGTGGTTGCTGCACCTCGAACGACCGCCGCTTTGCCCGCGCGGGGTGCAACCGCTAACCACGCCGGTTCCGGAGCATTCTGTGGGACTCAGCATCGGCATCGTCGGCCTTCCGAACGTGGGCAAGTCCACGCTGTTCAACGCCCTGACCCGGGCCCAGAACGCGGAGGCGGCCAACTACCCCTTCTGCACCATCGAGCCGAACAAGGCCGTCGTGCCGGTCCCGGACTCGCGCCTGGCCGAGCTCGCCCGGATCGTGCAGCCCCAGCGCGTGCTGGCGGCGACCGTCGAGTTCGTCGACATCGCCGGCCTCGTGCGCGGAGCCAGCACCGGCGAGGGCCTCGGCAACCAGTTCCTCGCGCACATCCGGGAGACCGCGGCCATCGTGCACGTGGTGCGCTGCTTCGAGGATCCCGACGTGGTGCACGTCGACGGCAGCGTGGACCCCGTGCGCGACGTC
>CAYYZO010000026.1:15966-40496 GCA_964476185.1 uncultured Myxococcales bacterium | reverse complement strand
ACGTCTAAAGCAAAATCCACGAACCCAACGTGGTACACGTCCACCGCAGAGTACACCCACAACCAGACATCCAAGTCCACCACACCGAGCTCGCGCTCGCCGACATCCAGGCCGTCGAGAACCGCATCGAGCGCCTGATCCGAAAAGCCAAGGGCGACAAGGACGCCGCCGCCGAGCTCGAGTGCGCCCGCCGCCTGCTCGAGCACCTCGGCGCCGGCAAGCCGGCCATGGCGTTCCCCGAGCGCGAGACGCCGGTCGGCGAGGCGGTGTTCGGCGAGGTGCACCTCATCACGGCCAAGCCGATCCTCTACTGCGCGAACGTCGACGAGGACTCGCTCGCCGAGGACAACCGCTACGTCGCCGCGCTTCGCGAATGGGCCGCGCCTCGCGGCGGCCACGTCATCAAGATCTCGGCGAAGGTCGAGGCCGAGCTCGTCGGCCTCGAGGATGACGAACGCGCCGAGTTCCTCGCCTCCTACGGCGTGACCGAGAGCGGCATCGAGAAGGTGATCCGCGAGGGCTACGCGATCCTCGGCCTCGTCAGTTACTTCACGGCCGGCGAGAAGGAAGTGCGCGCCTGGACGATCGAGCGCGGCTGGAAGGCGCCGAAGGCCGCGTCGGTGATCCACACGGACTTCGAGAAGGGCTTCATCCGAGCCGAGGTCATGTCCTACGGCGACTACGTCGCGCACAAGGGCGAGGCCGGATGCCGCTCCGCCGGCGTGTTCCGCGTCGAAGGAAAAGACTACGTCGTCCAGGACGGCGACGTGATGCACTTCCGCTTCAACGTCTGAGGCGGATAGGGCCTCTGGTCCTCACCCGGTCCTCGGGAAAGAAGGTCGGAGTTCACTACCGGGCTGTAAGCTTGCCCCGCTGGTCGCAGATTCCGGCTGATCCCGAACACCGATTCCGCCTGAAGCCGAACACCCTTTCCGAAGCCGAACGCCGGCGTCGGGGCGGGAGGCTCTGGGCAGACGACGCCTGAATCGCGCCGCCGGTGCTCCCGCCGTCTGCCGGACACGGGGACGCCATGAGGGCAAGGCACTCGAGCGGGCATCCCCTTTTTTCCGCCGCCTCCTGACCCGAGGCCGACAATGCCCCATTCTGAAAACCCACGCGGCCTGTCGTCCGGCGTTCCGGCTTTCCCTACCGTCGCCGCCCTGCGCGGAGCGGCGACGCCTCGCCATTGATCCAGAACCTCAAGGTTCCGTGTCCGAAGAGACCGGACTTGTCGTACACCAGGAAACGGACTTCGATCTCGACAGCCTGGTCCGCTCCGAGGTTGCTCCAGAAGCCGCTGTCGCTCGACTCGATCGTGAAACCGCCCCACGGGATGTAGGTGAGGACAGCGACCACGTCGACGCCGTGGAGGACCTCGAACGTGAACTCATCCAGCGGCGCAATGGCAAGCGCGGGCTCCGCCCCATACTCCTCCACGTGGACCGAATCGATCGAGTGGAATTCGACCTGGTCCTCGAAGTCCGGATCGAAGAAGTTCTCGGCCAGGACCTCGAGCCGGAGCGCCGCGAGTCCATCGTTCACCTGGCTCGACGTGAAGAAGGTGGTGAAGGTCCGGACGACGGGCGCGCTGTCCTCTCCCTCGATCCGAAACGTGAGATGGGACATGTCCGTCCCGAAGCCGTCGCTGACGGTGTAGTCGAGACGAAGCTCCACCCATTCGTCCGTCCTGAGCCCGTAGAACAGAGCGGAATCGAGCGTGAAGGCGGCGATGCCCGTGTCCGGTTCGATTGCGAACTGCAGTGGGTACGCTTGGTCGCCATCGTTCGTCCAGGCGAACCGACCGGCGAATCCGTCCGTTTCCAGCGAGAAGGCCCCGTAGTCGGTCAGGGACGTCAGCGTCGCGTCGTCGAGAGAAAGGATGTGGAGGTCGTCCCCGTCGGGGTCGCTGGCATTCGCCAGCAACTCGATCGCGAAGGCATCCGTATCGTTCTCGCCCTCGCTCCACGTGAACTCTTCGTCGGCATCCTGTGGCGCATCGTTGCACGCAGGATCTCCGCCGCACGGGCAGTCGCATTCCAGCTGGACCTGCTGACCGACCGCGACACGCAGGATGCGCAGCGCGTCCGAACTCGTGGTCGTTCCATCGCCGTTGACGTCGCAGACGCAGGGCTTCGCGTCGCACGGCGATGGCGAGCCGACCGCGCTTTTCAGCGTCGCGAGGGCGTCGGACGCGGAAGCGGTCGAGCCGCTCGAGCCGGGCTGGCCGCAATCGCCCGTCGCGGCAAGCAGGCCATGCGGAACGGCCATCAGCAGCGCCAGGCACACAGCCGCGGGTGCGGTAAGGGATCGAGGACTCACTGCGCGCCCTTCATCACGGTTGTTGCGCAGAGCATAGCGCGACCCGAGGCGATTCGGACGCCAGGGGCCGGGGCGGCAGAGACGGCGGGAACGGAACCAACCGGAAGGGCCGGTCGGCAGAAGGGACACGAGAGGTCACTCACGACCCCTCCCCGCCCCTCGAATGTTCACAGGATGTACGGTGAGCTCCGCTGCAACGTCTGACGCCTCGACCGCGCGTCCGCTCCCGCCGCCGCCGGGTCGTAGGCCGTCACGCGCGGCGCTCCTGCCGTCCCGGCGCCCGCGGAAACTCCGCGGGCGCCGGGGACCGGTTCAGGGAATCGCGCAGGGGAACGCGTTGACGCCGGGAACGTCGACCTGGATCGTTCCCTCTTCCGTCAGGTCCGGAACGGCCAGCGGATCCAGCTGGATCCCTTCCAGCCACTCGGCCATCGTCGTCCCGCCGAGCACCATGTCGGCGTCGACGCCGGTGAAGCGGTCGTTGTCCGGCGTGATGACGTGCACGCTGGCGCTGCGCGCCGGCAGGAACCAGTGCACGCCCGGCAGGCCCTTCGTGTCGCAGTACTCCTGCCGGGCTGCGTTGACCCAGCCCGCCGTGCTGCTGAAGAACTGCGTGCTCACCTGCGTGCTGTCGACCTGGTTCGACAGCACCATGTAGGCCTGCCCGAGCTCGGTCTTCAGGCGCGGGGAGTTCGCCGCCATCACGACGTTGCCGACACCGCAATTGTTGGCGAAGCAGTACGGCGCCGCCATCGGCTTGGCGTCCCACTCGTAGCCGGGCGTGTTGTTGAACACGAACGAGCCGAAGGTGCCGATGCTGGCCAGCCCGCCGGCGTCGAGCGCGAGGCCGGCGTCCGGCCAGGCGGTGCTGCGCTCCCACTGCAGGTCGTCGAGTACCCAGTGGTAGTTGTACAGCGCGCCGTACGCGCCCGCGCTGTGGCCGCCGAACATCAGCAGCACCTCGTCGGGAGCGTAGCCCTGCTGCGACGCCTCGGAAGCGTCCGCGTCCATCGCCTGCCAGACGAGGTCGCGCACCACTTCCATCGAACGCCGGACGTTGACGGCGCCGTTGCGGAACACGCTGCAGGTGTTGTGGACGGTGGTGCCGCCGCCGCCGGCGAAGACGTCCTGGTTGCAGTACGGGAGCGCGACGAGCGTCCAGTTGGCGAACGGGTTCACGGCGTCGTTCGTCGACAGCATGCCGGAGTTCTCCGGCGGATGGTCGGTCAGCGCCTCGAAGAGGTCCGCCGGCCGCGAACAGCAGTCGTTGCCGAGGCAGACGCCGCCGCCCTGCATGCGGACGACCACGCGGTCGGCGCGGAATCCGTCGGGCGCGAGCCGGACCGAGAACGCGTAGTCGCTGCCGTCACCGCAGCCGGTGCCGAACTCCGCGGAATCGAGCACGACCTGCGTCCATGCGCCGCGCGTCACGGCCGGCAACGTCGCGCGAGGCCCGCAGTGCGGCGCGAGCGGCGACGGATCCGGGTGCGCGGCGGCCGTCAGGCAGTCGACCTGGGCGAGCGCGCGATCGAGGAACGGGAGATTGTCGAGCCCGACCTCGTTGACGAGCCGCAGCGGGCCGCCGGGGCACTTGGACGGGATCTTCTCGAAGCTCTTGGTGCGCAGCGCGCTCGTCGCCGCCGCCAGCGCCGCGGTGTCGCAGGGCTTGCCCTTGAGCTCGCCGAGGATGCACTTGGTCTGCGCCTTGGCCACCGACGAGAGCAGCTTGGCCGCGATCTTGTGCGCGCCGAGCAGGCACTTGTCCACGCTGCTCGAGCCCTCGTTGAGGGCCTTCGCGTGCGGACCGCCGAGCGAGCGCGCCAGCAGCGCGCGAGCGTTCTGTTCACAGATCTCGACGGTGCGTTCGCCGAGGCTCGCCGGCGTCAGGTTGGCGCCGTACCCCGCGGCGGTCAGCGTCGCCGGGCTGTCGCACTTCTTCGCGATCTTCTCGAGCGTCTTGTCGCGAAGCGCGACGACCTTCGCGTCGGCATCGCCGCAGCTCGCGCCCGTCGACGAGTAGCACTTCGCCTCGATCTTGCCGAGCTTGCCGACGCAGCCCTGCAGCGACTTCGCGATGGTCTTCTGGCAGTCCGCGCCGGGATCGCCGGCGAGCGCGTCGCCGCCGGTGGCGAGAGCGACGAGCGCGACCGCCGGCAGCCATCGAAACGCACGCGTCGTCGCATGCCGAACGAAACAACGATTCTGGATCATGAAACCCCTCCCGGGAACGAGATCCGCCCCCCGACTCAGGCGGTTGGGCGAACGAGAAAATCGGTCGAACGGAGACGCTGGTTTATAGCCGGAACCGCCGCAAGTCCATTCCGTGCGCGCGGGGATGCCGCGACGAGCCTTCCACGACCGCTTCGGCGCCGATCCTCACGCGTCCGCGTCGACGCGCGCGCCCGGCCGCTGCCATCGAAGAAACGGCGGCTCGGGCCGCTCCCCGGCGAGACGGCGCCGCACCTCGCCGATCACGAAGCGCGTGACCGACGGCAGGTCGAGTTTCTCGGCGTCGTCCGGCCTGAACCATTCGACGTGCAGCAGCTCGTCTCCGCTCGCGTGCGGCCGGTCGTCGAGCAGCACCTCGTCGGCGAACGCAAGGAAGAAGCGTGCGTCGAAGCGGCGAGGGCGGTGCGGCGGCGTGATCGCGCGCGCGACGTACTGGAAGCGCGAAAGGTCCGGCGCGGCCCCGCATTCCGCGAACGGCATCCACGTCGGCGGCACGCGGTGCACGCAGGTTCCAGCACGGCCGACGACGAGCCCGGTCTCCTCGAACGTCTCGCGCACGGCAGCCAGCGCGAACGCGCGGGCACGGCGGCGAACGCCCTCGACGGCGACCTGCCGCTCGACCTCGGGCGCGAGCTCGACGGCCGCCGGCGCACGCGCGTCGGCCGGATCGACGCGGCCGCCGGGGAACACCCACTTGTCGGGCATGAAGACGTGACCGCGCGAACGCTGGCCCATCAGCAGGCGCGGCCCGTCGCCGTCGCGGCGAACGAGGATCAGCGTCGCGGCGTCCGTCGGCCGCACCCTATGCGCCTGCCGCGAGGGCGGCGGCGGATCGAAGCGCTCGTTGCTCATGAGCTCCCGCCCAGTCTCTTCGCGGGCTCGCGAGCGGCCCGGCCGACCCGGGACGGCGCGGTCATGCGCGCAGCCGGCGCGTGCGCAGCGTGCCGAGCCCCGTCTCGGCCACGCTCGCGACGAGCGACCACAGCGCCGATTCGCCCGGCTTCGGTTCGCTGCCCGCGCCCATGCGCCGCAACTGCCGCGCGTACCAGGCCACCTCGAGCAGCGCCATGTTGTCGACGGCCGCGATGCCGGTGCGGATCGGGCGCACCTCGTGCACGGGCTCGAGCCCGGCGAGCAGCCGCTTCGGCGCATCCGGCTCGATCGCGAGCAGGCGCGCGAGGCCGACGACGTCGACCGCCCCGCTCGCGATCGCGTCGTTCATTCCGGCGACCGAACGAAAACCACCCGTGACCATCAGCGGGGTCTTCGTCGCCGCCCTCGCCTTCTCGGCGAACTCCAGGAAGTACGCTTCGCGCCGCCGCGTCGACTCCTTGACCGGTCCTTTCGTGACGCCGGCCATGACCGTCGCTTCGTACGTGCCGCCGGAGATCTCGATCAGGTCGATGCCGGCCTCGGACAGCGCGCGCACGACGTCGAGCGACTCTTCCTCGGTGAAGCCGCCCTTCTGGAAATCGGCCGAGTTCATCTTGATGCCGACCGGGAACTCCGGCCCCGTCGCGTCGCGGATCGCGCGGTAGACTTCGAGAACGAAGCGGCGCCGCCGCCCGGCGTCGCCGCCCCACTGGTCGGTGCGCTGGTTGTGATGCCCGGACAGGAACTGGCTGACGAGGTAGCCGTGCGCGCCGTGGATCTGCACGCCGGAGAAGCCGGCCTTCTTCGCGATCGCGGCCGCGCGGCCGAAGCGTTCGACGATGTCGCCGATCTCCGCCTCGGTCAGTTCGCGCGGCGTCGCGAAGAACGCCTGCAGGTCCTTGCCGAACGGGATCGCCGACGGCGAGACGGTCTCGCGGTTCAGCCCGTTCGGTGCCTGCTTGCCCGGGTGGTTCAGCTGCATCCACAGGTGCGTGCCGCCGCGCGTCCCCTGCCTCGCCCATTCGCGCAGCAAGTCGAGGTCGCCCTCGTCCTCGAGCGCGACGTTGTTCGGCTCGCCGAGCGCGCGCCGGTCCACCATCACGTTGCCGGTGACCAGCAGGCCGATGCCGCCGTCGGCCCAGCGGCCGTACAGGCGCGGCAGCGCGGGCGTCACGTGGTTGTCGATCGTTCCGAGCGCTTCGCTCATCGCGGACTTCGCGAGCCGGTTCTTGAGGACGAGGCCGGCGCGCAACTCGAGCGGCTGCGCGAACAACGGGGCGGGCGTGCCTTTGGTCACTTCGGTTCTCCCCTTGGCGCCGCGGAGGCGGCGTCGCAACTTGCTTCGATCGCGCGGCGAAGGCGACCGGCGGCGGGCGCCGAAGGCTCAGCGCTCCCGGAACGCGTGCCAGAGCCAGACGGTCGCCGACAGCAGCAGGAACGAGACGCCCTGGTGCGCCGTCGCCAGCACGATCTCGACCGAGGTCATCACGGTCGCGATCCCGAGCGCGACCTGGACGACGAGCGCGGCCGCGAGCCAGCGCGTCGACGCCGCCTGCCCGCGATCGCTCGCGCTCGAGCGGGCGCGGGCGCACAGCCACAGTCCGGCCGCGAGCACGACCCACGCGAGATGCCGGTGCAGCGCGTGGATCGTGACCGGATTCGACGTCGCGTCGGGCCAGGCAAGCGACGCGCCCGGCGGCCACCACGCGCCGTGCATCGCCGGGAACGTCGCGAACAGGTAGCCCGCGCGGCTGCCGGCCATGAACGCGCCGTAGACGATCTGCACGACGAGCAGCGCGAGGAACCACGCGGCGCCGCTCCGGACGGCGGCATCGCCGCGACGCCGCGCCGGCGCGAGAAGGTCGAGCAGGATCGCCAGCACCCAGCAGCCGACGAAGAACGCGAGGCCGAGGTGGGCCGCGAGCCGGTAGTGGCTGACGGCCGGCACGTCCACCAGGCCGCTCGCCACCATGTACCAGCCGAGCGCGCCCTGCAGCCCGCCGAACACGAACGCGAGCAGCACGCGCACGGCGAGCGCGCCGCGGATACGGCCGCGCACGAAGAACCACAGGCCGGGGACCAGCACGACGAGGCCGATCAGTCGCCCGATCAACCGGTGCAGGTACTCCCAGAAGAAGATCCGCTGGAAATCCGCCAGCGTCATCCACGAATTGACCTGCTGGTACTGCGGCGAGCGCTGGTACTGTTCGAACACGGCCGTCCAGTCGGCGTCGCTGAGCGGCGGGATCGCGCCGATCAGCGGCTGCCACTCGACCATCGAAAGGCCCGAGCCGGTCAGGCGCGTGACGCCGCCGACGACGACCATCGCGAGCACGAACGCCCAGACGACCCAGAGCCAGGCGACGACGGCGCGGTCGTACCGCGCGCCTCGGCCGCTCGACCCGGCAGCGGCCATCGGTGGGGAAAGAGGTTCAGCGGCCAACGACACGGCGATTCGCGCGGCCCGTCCCGGCGCACGCGGATGCGCGCGCCGGACCAGCCGGCCTCGTCGCCATACTACGGAAGGGGCCGCGAGCGAACCGCCGGACGCCGCGCCCCGGGCGTGGCCGCGTCCGGCAACGACCGGTCAGAGCGCGCGGCGCAGGTAGTCCGGGTTCACGCTGACGACGCCGGGGACCGCCGACAGCGCGCCCTCGGCGTAGTCGACACCGACCGGCGCCTCGACGAGCACCGTGACGCGGTCGCTCGTGAGCCGGCGGCGGACGCGGAAGCCGTCCTCCTGCAGGCCGGCCAGGGCCGCCTCGTCCTCGAGCACCACGATCACGTGGTCGTCGACCATCGTGGCCACGTTCGCGCTGCCGTCGGAGCGGAACTCCTGCACGCGTCGCAGCTTCGGATACTTCTGCCCGTCGTCGGTCCAGGCCGCGATCTCGCGGCGGACGACCACGCCGGCCTGCACGGGGCGAGGCTCGAGATCCGCCTGCAGGCCGGCCCCCGGGTAATCGACGAACGGCGCGCGCTCGAAGGCTTCCCGCAGGTTGACGAGGCCGTCGCTCTGCACGGCGCCGAACAGGTCGTCGTCGGGCGTCGACGACTCGATCAGCAGGCGCTTGAGCGAGTAGGCGTCCAGGTACGGGAACTCCGACTTCAGCAGGGCCACCGCACCGGACACCATCGGCGCCGCCATCGACGTGCCGCTGAAGGATTCGTACTCGTCGTGCGGGATCGTGCTGAGGATGTCGTCGCCCGGCGCCGCCAGGTGCACCATCTTCTTGCCGTAGTTGCTGAAGCCCGCGAGGCCGCCGCTCTCGCTCGTCGCCGCGACGTTGATCTGGGTCAGGTGCATGTACCAGCCGGGATAGCTCGACTCGATGTCGGTGTCCTCGCCGCTGTTGCCCGCCGCGACCACCAGCAGGATGCCCGCGTCGCTGGCGGCCTTGAACGCGAAGTACTCGCCCGAGTCGAACGGCCCGCCGCCCCACGAGTTGTTGATCACGCTCGCGCCGTTCTTGCGCGCGTAGTCGATCGCCTGCAGCGAGTCCGACGAGAACCCGAACCCGTAGTCGTTCAGGAACCGCACGGTCATGATCTTCGCCTTCCAGCACACGCCGACCGTGCCGATCGAGTTGCCGGTCGCTCCGATGATGCCGGAGACGTGCGTGCCGTGGTCGTCGATGTCGAACGGGAACTGGTCGTTCTCGACGAAGTCCCAGCCGTAGACGTCGTCCTTGAACCCGTTGTTGTCGTCGTCCTTGCCGTTGTGCGGGATCTCGCCCGGGTTGCGCCAGAGATTGTCGACGAGGTCGTCGTGGTAGTAGTCGACGCCGGTGTCGACGACCGCGACGACGGCCCGGCTGCAGTCGCGGCGCGTGTTCCAGACCTCCGGAGCGTGGATCGCCGGCAGGCCCCACTGGTCTTCGTAGCCCGGGTCCGACGGGATCGCGCTGCAGACGAGCTGGACCGACTGGCCGGTCGCCTTCCTCAGGATCCGCAGCGAATCGGACGTGTTGATGCTTCCGTTCGAGTCGACGTCGCAGACGCCCGAGGCGCAGGGGATCTCGCCGACGCTCGCGTTCAGCGTGTAGAGCGCGTCGACCGTCGTGACCCGGCCGTCCTCGTTCGGGTCCCCGCACAGCGCACCGGCGACCGACGGCGCGAGCAGCGCGCAGCAGACGAGCGCGGCCGGGATCGGGCGGCGAACGGAAAAGCGACGGATCGGCTCGGTCATGGGGCCCCCTTTGGGATGCTTCGGCCGGATGTTTCGGCCGGATGCTTCCGCGAGTGCAGCCCCCCTCGGGACGCGCACTCCCTCGCGAGTTCTTGTTTACTGGAATCGCCCCAAAGGAGGAAGGCCCTTGGCCCGACCGCGTCCCTCCCTCGACGGAGGCGGCAAGGCCGACGACGAGATCGACTCGGCGTGGCGGCTTTCCCGTCCCGGGACCGTCGGGACCTCGGCCGCGCTCGGCACGCGACCGTCGCTCTGCTAGAGACGATGATCGAGCGCCGTCCGTCCGGCGGGCCCGAAGAGGCCCGTGGTCCGGCGCGATCACGCGATCCAAGGAGAACGTTCCATGCACAAGTCCCCCCTCATCTTCGCGACCGTCGGCCTCGTCTGCACGGCGCTGCTCGCCGGCTGCCCCCGCCAGGGAGAAGGCCCCGCCGAGCGCGTCGGCAAGTCGATGGACAAGGGCGCGGCCGCCGTCGGCCGCGGCATCGAGAAGACCGGCGAAGCCATCCAGGGCGCGGCGACGGGCCAGTAACCGGACCGAAGGGACCACGACCGGGGACGCGGCGGCTTCGGCCGGCCGCGCCGGCCGCCTCCCGCGCCCGCGATGACTCCACGCACCTACCTGTTCGAAACCGGGGAGCACGCCGCGCTTCGCGCGCAGGCGCGCCGTTTCGCCGAGACCGAGATCGCGCCCCACTCCGCCGAGTGGGAAGAAGCCGAGGAGTTCCCGCGCGAGCTCTACCGAAGAGCCGCCGCAGCCGGCCAGCTCGGCATCGGATACCCCGAGGAAGTCGGCGGCAGCGGCGGCGACATGTCGTTCGTGCTCGTCGCGGCCGAGGAGATGGTGCTCGCCGGCCGCAGCGTCGGCACCTGCGTCGGGCTCGGCTCGCATTCGATCGCGCTGCCGCCGATCGTCCGCTTCGGAACGCCGGAGCAGGTCGACCGCTTCGTGCGGCCCGTGCTCGCGGGCGAGAAGATCTCGGCGCTCGGCATCACCGAGCCGGGCGGCGGCTCCGACGTCGCGGGCATCACGACGCGCGCGGTGCGCGACGGCGACTGCTACGTCGTCGACGGCGCGAAGACGTTCATCACCTCCGGCGTGCGCGCCGACTTCGTGACGACCGCCGTGCGCACGGGCGGCCCCGGGCACGGCGGCATCTCGCTCCTCGTGATCGAGCGCGGCACGCCGGGCTTCACGGTCAGCCGCAAGCTGAAGAAGACCGGCTGGTGGGCCAGCGACACCGCCGAGCTTTCGTTCGACGGCTGCCGCGTGCCGGCTTCGAACCTCGTCGGCGAGGAGAACACGGGCTTCCTCGCGATCGTGCAGAACTTCGTCGCCGAGCGCGTCGGCCTCGCCGCGCAGTGCGTGGCGATCGCCGAGCTCGCGCACCGCGAGTCGGTCGCCTACGCGCGTGAACGGCGCGCGTTCGGCAAGACGATCGCCGCGTTCCAGGTCACGCGCCACAAGCTCGCCGACATGGCGAGCCGCCTTGCCGCCGCCCGCGCGCTGACCGGCGAGGTGGTCTCGCGCTATCTCGCCGGCGCCGACGACCCGTCGCTGGCCGCGATGGCGAAGAACGTCGCGACCGACATGTGCTCGTTCGTCTGCGACCAGGCCGTGCAGATCCACGGCGGCTACGGCTACATGCGCGAGACGCTCGTCGAGCGCCTCAGTCGCGACGCGCGCCTCTACCCGATCGGCGGCGGCACCCGCGAGATCAT
Source organism: uncultured Myxococcales bacterium (assembly GCA_964476185.1). Taxonomy (GTDB): domain Bacteria; phylum Desulfobacterota; class Binatia; order UBA1149; family CAITLU01; genus DATNBU01. The sequence continues at coordinate 29,164 of CAYYZO010000026.1, read as the reverse complement.
GAACGAGATCATCTCGAAGGCGGAAGGGTACTGAGCGAGGGCGGAGGCCGGTTCGGGCCGTCGCCTCACCGGCGCTTCGATCGCCCGGCCGTCTCGTGCGCGACGCCGAGCACGCCCGGCTTGACGAGGCCGACGACGGCGCGCGCGCCGTCGCGGGCCCGCTCGGCATCGGGCCGGCCGTAGAAGTCGGACGGCGTCAGGTCCTCGGCGCCGTAGAACGCGAGTTCCCGGTCGCGGCGAAGCTCCCTCGAGATCGCCGCCATGCGCTCGACCTCCCCGTGAAGTTCCCGGGGCAGGCGCATGCGCTCGGCGAGGAGCACGTCGGAGACGTCGTGGATCCTCGGCGCTTCCACCGCGAAGTGACGCAGCAATCCCTTCAGCGCCAACTCGACGACTTCCTGCGACTCGCGGACCACGTCGGCCCAGCTCTCGGCTTCGAACAGCACGTCGAGCGCGCGCAGCCGCACATCGGCGCGACGCACGTAGTCGGCGGCGAGATCCCGGTTTCGCATCTTCAGGCCACCTCCGCCCAGTACGGCTGGCCGTGCACCGTCTTCCGGACGATGCGGCCGGACATCACCTCGCGACGGACCTTCGCGAGGCATCGCGACACCAAGCGGCCACGCTCGAACAGCACGATGCCGTCGAGAGCCGCTTCCGCCCAGAGTCCCGTGCACGCGCGATCGGCCTCGCGGGGATGGACGAAGTGCGGTTCGATCGAGTGTCCGTCGATGGCGAGCGGGCGGGCATCCCAACGACGGTACAGGTCGCGGGTGATCGGCAGGCGCGGATCGAGAACGACGAGCAGGTCGACGTCCGAATCCCGCTGCGCCTCGCCACGCGCCCAGGAACCGTAAGCCAGCACGGCCAGGACATCGTCCCCGAAGAGTTCGCCCGCCCACGCGACAGCGGCTGCCGTGCCGTCTTCGTCGAGGCCGCCGCCGGCCGGAGCCGAAAGCCTGCGCACGCAGAACTCGTTGAGCGAAACGCCCGCCTGACGGGCCGCGTCGCGGAGGGAAGCGTGGAGGGCGGCAGGAAGCCGGAGCAGGAAACGCCCCGAAGCCGCCGGTTCCGTCCGCCTGGTTCTGATATCAGCCACCTGCCTCACTTGATACTACCGAAAAGGGCCGGAGTTCAAGCAGTCTTCGCGAACGGCACGGGGTTGCCGTTGCTGCGTTGCCCGGGCCCCTCGACGGGCGGGACCCAGCACATGGATCGCCCGGACACCGAGATCGAGCGTTCCCCGTCCGCCGACGTACCGAACCAGCGCACACCTCGTGCCGCCCAATCGCCTGCCCAGCGCCACGCGCCAGGCTTTCCAAGCTCTCGCTGCCCGCACCGAGTTACGATTCGACAAGGATCGGGGGTCGCCTCGACGCCCTCGAGCATCGAATGAACGACCGCTTCACCGAGATCGATCGGCGAACGCCCCTGCGATTCGAGAAGCAGGCTGCGCGCTTCCAGAACGCGCTGCCGTCCTCGGGCGGCGCACGACGATGCGCCTTGGCGGCATCGTCGTCGCCGCCTTCGGAATGTTTGTCGGCGCTCGTGAACGTGCTCTGGACCGGCAGCTCGCGGCACTGCGCAGCGGCGCTCCCACCACGTCGTCCCACCACGTCGTCCCGGCACCGCACGCCGCGGTGCCAGTGCGGAGCGGAGTCCCAGCGCACGCGGCCACCGCACTGGACACGCCCCGCCACCTTTGGAAGGTTGGCCACCTCGACCGCGGCCTCGCCGCGGCGAGAGGGAAGCCCGCATGACCACGTCCTCTCCCCTCCCGGATTCGGCCGCGCCTTCCGGCCGGTCCATCGACGCCGACGCGCTCCGCCGCAAGTACCAGCAGGAGCGCGACAAGCGCCTTCGCTCCGACGGCAACGAACAGTACGTGGAAGTGACCGGGCGCTTCGCGCACTACCTCGACGACCCCTACGTCGAGCCGGGCTTCCATCGCGAGCCGCTCTTCGACGACACCACGGTCATCGTCATCGGCGGCGGCTTCGGCGGCCTGCTCGCCGGCGCGCGGCTTCGCGAGGCCGGCGTCGACGACATCCGCCTCATCGACCCCGCAGGAGACTTCGGCGGCACCTGGTACTGGAACCGCTACCCCGGCATCGCGTGCGACATCGAGTCGTACACGTACCTGCCGCTGCTCGAGGAACTCGGCTACATGCCGAAGCAGAAGTACGCGGACGGACGCGAGATCCTCGAGCACTCCCAGGCGATCGGCCGCAAGTACGACCTGTACCGCAACGCCTGCTTCCAGACGCGCGTCGAGGAGCTGCGCTGGGACGAGGAGGCCGCGCGCTGGATCCTTTCCACGAACCACGGCGACCGCATGCGCGCGCGCTTCGTCGTGCTCGCGACCGGCCCGCTCAACCGCCCGAAGCTGCCCGGCATCCCGGGACTCGGCGACTTCACGGGCCACTCGTTCCACGCGAGCCGCTGGGACTACCGCTACACCGGAGGGAATTCCGAGGGCGGGCTCACGGGCCTCGCCGGCAAGCGCGTCGGCATCATCGGCACCGGCGCGACCGCGGTGCAGATCGTCCCGCACGTCGGCGAATGGGCCGGGCACCTCTACGTGTTCCAGCGCACGCCGTCGTCGATCGACGTCAAGGACAACCCGCCGACCGATCCCGCGTGGGCCGCGGCGCTGAAGCCGGGCTGGCACCAGCACCGGATGGACAACTTCAACAACCTCGTCTCGGGCGTTCCGCAACCGGAGAACCTCGTCGACGACGGCTGGACGGACATCATCCAGAACCTGCTGCTCGGCCTGCAGGCGAGCGAAGCGCCGGACCTGTCGCCGGAAGGCATCCAGCGCGCGGTCGAGCTCGCCGACTTCGAGAAGATGGAGTCGATCCGCGCGCGCGTCGACGCGGTCGTGCGGGATCCCGCCACCGCGGCGGCGCTGAAGCCGTGGTACCGGCAGTTCTGCAAGCGCCCGTGCTTCCACAACGAGTACCTGGAGACCTTCAACCGCGACAACGTCACGCTCGTCGACACGTCGGGACACGGCGTCGAGCGCATCACGCCGAAAGGCGTCGTCGTGGGCGGGCACGAGTACGAGCTCGATTGCCTGATCTTCGCGACCGGCTTCGAGGTCGGCACCGACTACTGCCGGCGCGCGGGCATGGAGATCCACGGCCGCGACGGGCGCAGCCTGACCGACTGGTGGGGCCCCGGCGTGCGCACGCTGCACGGCATGCACGTCGACGGCTTCCCGAACTGCTTCCTGATGAACCTCGCGCAGGCGGGCTTCACCGCGAGTTTCCCGCACATGCTGAACGAGCAGGCCAGGCACCTCGCGTGCATCCTGCGCCGCGCGCTCGACGAGGGCTTCGACGTCCTCGAGGTGGCGCCCGAGGCCGTCGACGACTGGGTCGCGCGCTGCATCGAGAAGGCCGGCATGGGCACGGAGTTCCTCGAGCACTGCACGCCGGGCTACTACAACAACGAGGGCAAGCTCTCGGAGCGCAGCGTGCAGAACGGCTTCTACGGCGGCGGCACCGGCTCGCCCGAGTTCATCTCGATCCTGGAGTCTTGGCGCGAGGACTCCTCGATGCCGGGGCTCGTCGCGCGGCGGCGCTGACGAACGAGGCGACGCATCCGGCGCACGCTCGCCAAGGGCCCCGGGCCGCATCCGGAAATCGCAGGGCGACTCCCCGAGGAACGGCCGACGCCCCCTGCGCCGTTCTCGCGCGCGGCCGGCGGCTCGCCGGTGCCAAGTCCGCGGCCGGGTTCAGGCGTTCTTCGCGGGGTCTTCCGTGTCCGCGTCGGGAACCGGCGCGTCCTCTTCCACGGCGAAATCGTCGAAGCCGGACGGGGCCTGCGCCTCGTCGGCGAACGCCTGCGGCACGGTGTCTTCGTCCTGCGCGGCCGGCTCCGAAGCTGCGGCTTCGTCCGCGGGCGACGCGGGGGCCGCGGCTTCCGTGGACGGCCCGGCATCCGCCTCGATGTCGGGAGCGGCCAGCGACCCCGGAAGCGGACTGAACGCGAGCTGGCCGTCGCCGGCCTCATCGTCGCAGAACCGGCGCGCGCCGCCGGCGAGATGATCGTAGACCGCCGCGTAACTCTTCGTCATCTGGCCGACGAGGTCGGCGGTCTTGCGGAAGTGCGCGTTGACCGATGCGCGGTAGCCGTCGTGTTCCTTGCGCAGCCGTTCGAGTTCCTCGCGAAGCAGCTTCGCCTGCGCGACGGCCGGCGACCATTTCGATCCGGCCAGCGCACCGATCGCGAGCCCGACCACGAGTGCGACGATCATCATCACGGGAACCGTCATCGTAGCCTCTCCTCCTCCTGTTCGCCCGATCCGCTCGATCGACCGGTTGCTCGTGCGCAGCCCGCGGCTGCATCCACCAGCCGCGACTATAGCAAGTCCCGGCAAGCGCGCGAGGCGAGGCTGCGCGTTCAGGCGGAGCGGCGCGAACCGGCCGCCGCGCGAGCGACGGTGACGGCGGCGAGAATCGTCGCGCCGACGAGCGCCCACGACGACGGTCGCTCCGCCAGCAGCAGGAACGCCCACACCGGATTCAGCACCGGCTCGAACAGCGCGAGCAGCGACGCCTCGAGCGCCGGCACGCGCGCGACCGCGTGCACGAGCAGCCGGTACGCGAGCGCGACCTGCGCGGTCCCGAGATAGAGCAGCAGCCCCCAGTCCGCCGGCGACGCCGCCGGGAGCGGCCACGCGATCGGCAGCGCCACCGCGACGACGAACAGGTTGCCCGCCAGCAGCGCGGCCTTCGCGGAGGCCGGATCGGCCTCGTCGGCGAGCGCGGCTTCGGCCGTGCGCGCGGTGATCGTCCCGGCGAACGTGTCGTCGGCGGCGGAATCGTCCTCGGTCCCCGACCGCGCCGCGGATGCGGGAGGGCGGCGCCCGCGCGCATCGCGCGCGAGTCGCGTCTGCTCGGCTTCGTGGGCGAGGAAGCGCAACCCGACGACGGTGCACGCCCACGCGACTCCGCTCGCCACCGCGAGCAGGTCGCCGAGGCGCGGGTTCGGCGCGGTCGCCGACGGCTCGGTCGATCCGACGAAGAAGCACGCGAGCCCGGCCGCGATGCCGGCCATCGCCGCGAGGTCGCGCCTGGTCGCGCGCTCGCCGAGCACGAACGCGGCAAGAGCCGGGATGAACAGCGGCGCCGACGACTGCAGGAAGATCGCGTTGGCCGCCGTCGTCGTCTTGTTCGCGAGCACGAACAGGAGCATCGACGCGCCCTGCGCGACGCCGGCCAGCAGCACCGCTCGGCGCCGCCAGGTCCGTCGCGTCACCGCGCCGGGCACCAGCCACCAGATCGCGACCGCGGCGACGAGCGCGCGCAGGCCCGCGACCTGCCACGCCCCGAACGAGAGCCACTTGATCGCGACCCCTCCGGTCGAGAACAGCAGCGCCGAGCCGAAGATCGCCAGGCGGTCGGTCAGCGCGGTCGCCGGCGCGCGCCCCGTCTCCGCAGCCCGTTTCACGGACATCGCGAGGTTCCCTGGCTGGGCGCGGCGCCGGTCACGAACGCGCTTCTCTCACAGTCCTCACCGCAAGCTAACCTGTCGGCGGCACGATACGGGCGAGCGCGGGTTCGACTCGCCGGCCAGGTCGGCCGGGCAAGGGCCGAAGCCGCGACTGCGACCCCGACACCGGCGAGCCCCTTCGAAACGCCGCCGACGAGCAACGAGGACGACGACCATGAGTGCCAAGGCCTATTCCGCGACGCTGCAGACCGGCCTCTCCGCGCTGCTCCAGTGGGATGCCGCCGTGCTGACGGCGGTCTCGCGGCTGGAGCGCCGCGGACTGGAGGCGACGATGCGCGGCCTGACCCGCGCCGGAGACCCGTCCGGCTGGGTCGCGCACGCCGTGGTGCTGCTCGTCTTCGCGCGAATCGAGCCGGCCGTGATCGTCGTGATGGCGGCGGCCGCGGTCCTCGGCACCGCCGCCTCGCAGTTCGCCAAGCGCCTGTTCCGCCGCAGCCGCCCGGCCGCGTCGATCGTCGGGTTCACCGCGCGCAGCGCGGTGCCGGACCCGTTCTCGTTCCCGTCGGGGCACAGCACGGTGGCGTTCTCGGTCGCGACCGCCGCCGTCGCCTGCGACCCCCGTCTCGGCGGGGCCGAGACGCTGCTCGCGACGGCGATCGCGTTCTCGCGCGTGTACCTCGGCGCGCACTACCCGGTCGACGTGATCGGCGGCCTCTCGCTCGGGTTCGTCTGCGGCCTCGCGAGTTGGGCGCTGCTCGGCTGAACGGCCAGGTTCGCCATCGGGCTCGCCCGGCTCCGAAGCGCAGCGACCGCTGCGACGGTCGGGCCAACTTACCGACTGGCGCGGCGGCAACGGGCTCCGGCTCCACGTCGCCCGAAGGATTCGCAACCGGCGCGCGCTAGAATGCGCGCGTGACGTCCGCTCCCTCCTCGCAGCCGGTGGCCCCGCGCGGCCGCTACGCGCCCTCGCCGACCGGGCTGCTGCACGTCGGCAACGCGCGGACCGCGCTCGTCGCGTGGCTGTCGGTGCGCTCGCGCGCCGGCACGTTCGTCTGGCGCCTCGAGGACCTCGACCCGCCGCGCATCCAGCCCGGAGCCGCCGAGGCCGCCGCGGAGGACCTCGCCTGGCTCGGCCTCGACTGGGACGAGGATCCGCGATCGGGAGGACCGTACGCACCGTACGTGCAATCCGAGCGCAGCGGCGCCTACGAGGCAGCGCTGCGGCTGCTGTTCGAGAGCGGACGCCTGTTCCCGTGCACGCTGTCGCGAAAGGAACTCGCGTCGATCGCGTCCGCGCCGCACGGGAGCGACGAGGAGGCGCCGTATCCGGCGAGTGCCCGCCCCACCGGACTCGCGGCGGACTGGTACGACGAGTTGCAGCGCGGCGGCCGCCCGGCAGCAGCGGCGCTGCGCTTTCGCGTGTCGGACGAGCCGGTCCGCTTCGTCGACCGCGTGCACGGCGAGATCGAGCAGCGCGTCGCCGGCGATTTCGTGCTGAAGCGCCGCGACGGGCTGTACGCCTACCAGCTCGCCGTCACGGTCGACGACTGGCTGATGCACATCGACGAGGTCGTGCGCGGCGCGGACCTGCTGTCCTCCACCGCGCGCCAGATCCAGCTGCTCGAGGCGCTCGGCGCGAGGCGCCCCGCGCACGCCCACGTGCCGATGGTGCTGACGGCCGGCGGCGAGAAGCTCTCCAAGCGCGACGACGCGCTGACGCTGCGCTCGCTGCGCGAATCCGGCGTCCGCCCCGAGCAGCTCGTCGGGATGCTGGCGTGGTCGCTCGGGCTGCTCGAGCGTCCCGAGGCGACGAGCGCCGCCGGACTGGTCGGGTCGTTCGCGTGGAGCCGCATCGGGCCCGGGGACTGGCGCCTGCCGCACGACTTCCCGGACCGCGTCCGGGCCGTGCGCTGAACTTCGGGCGGTCGCCGTCAGCGGCCCGTGAAGCGCGGGTACCTCTTCTCGACGAAGTGTGCGACGCCCTCGCGGAAGTCTTCGGAACCGAGGCTCTCGTGCATCTCGCGCACCGCCACCTCGACCGACTCGGCGAGCGTGTTGCTCTGGTCCTCGTAGATCTGCCGCTTCATCACGCGGATCGAGCGCGGCGACGAGCGCTGCACGAGGTTTCGCGCATAAGACCTCGCTTCGACTGCGAAATCCTCGTCGTCGAACACGTGGCTGACGAGCCCCATGCGCTCGGCTTCGGCCGCCGTGACGAGGCGCCCGGAGAACAGGATGTCGTTGGCGTTGGCCAGGCCGACGAGGCGCGGCAGGATCCAGCTGATGCCGTACTCGGCGATGAGCCCCCGGCGCGAGAAGATCGCGCCCATGCGCGCCGACGCGGCGGCAAGGCGAATGTCGCAGAACAGCGCGAAGACGAAGCCGACGCCGGCGGCGGGCCCGTTGATCGCCGCGATGATCGGCTTCGGGATCGACAGCAGGTAGCTGTACTCGGTCTGGAAGTCGGGACGGATCGGCCCCGGAGGCGCCGGGTGCGTGACCTCGGGGAGGTCCCCGGCGTCGGTCATCCGGCCGGCCCCGCTGAACGCGCCGAGCAGCTTCAGGTCCGCGCCGGCGCAGAACCCGCGTCCGGCGCCGGTCAGCAGGATCGCGCGAACGTCGTCGTCGGCGGCGGCCCTGTACATCGCGTCGCGCAGCTCGATGCCCATGCGGGGCGTGTAGGCGTTCAGGTGCTCCGGCCGCGACAGCGTGCAGGTCGCGATGCCTTCGCCGGCCTCGTAGGAGATGTGCTCGTAGGACATGTCGTCGATCCTCTCGGGATGGAAGCGCCCGGAGGCGCGGCCGCCGGCAGCGTCCGCGGCGGGCGGCGCGGCATCATGAGGAGCAGGTCGCGGCAGCGCAACCGCCTGTGCAGCCCCCCGGCTTCCCGCGCCGGGGGCGCGTTGCTACACTTCGCCGGTCGCCGGCCGGGGGGCGCGGCGGCAATGGAGTGGCGATGGCGGCGGCGGTGGATCTCTTCTTCGAAGGCGAGGGCTTCGTGCTCCGCGCCTGGCGTCCTTCCGACGCCGGATCGCTCGCGCTCCACGCCGACAACCGCAACGTCTGGACCAACCTTCGCACGCGCTTCCCGCGCCCGTACACCCCGGAGGTCGCGCGGGCCTGGATCGCGCGCTGCACGAGCGGCCACGAACGCGGCCTCCAACTCGCGATCGACGTCGACGGCTCGGCCGTCGGCGGCGTCAGCGTCGACCTCGTGACGGCCAACGCCCCGCGCGTCGGCGAGATCGGATACTGGCTCGGCGAGCCGTACTGGGGACGCGGCATCGCCGGGCGCACCGTCGCGATCGTCTGCCCGCTGGCGTACGCGCGGCTCTCCCTGCACCGGCTGCGCGCCGTCGTGCGCTCCTCGAACGAGCGCTCGATCCGCATCCTCGAGCGCTCCGGTTTCGCCGCGCAGAGCCGCATGCGACGCAGCGACCGCCGGCCCGGCAGCGCCGTCGTCGAGATCGTCTACGTGCGCGACCGCGAGCTCGCGCCGCTCGCCGCGACGCTGACGGCCGGAGCCTGACGCGGCCCGCCGCGCAGGCGGATTCGCCGGCCAAGCTCAGCGATAGTGCCGCTGGTACTCGTCGATGCCCCAGCCGCGCTCGCCGGTTTCCTCGAGCTCGTAGTCGGCGAAGTTCTCGAAGATGACCGTTTTCTGCGCGGCGCGAAGCTCGCGAAGCGGCTCGAACAGGTCCGAGAACCGGCGCGACCGCAGGTGCCACCGCGCGCCGCTTTCGTCCCGGAACGTGTATCGCGTCGCGACCGGCGTGCGCCCGTCGTCCTCGGTTTCCAACGTCTCGAACTCCACCTCGACCACGCCGACGTTCCCGTCCGCGGTCGACACGAAGCCGTTCACGTTGAACGCATTCCCGCTGAACGAGCGCGTCAGGTTGATCGTCTTGGCGGGGAGCTGCACGGCCGCCCAGTTCCAGCCGTCGATGCGGCTCTCCTCGCGGCGCCCCCAGCTGTGGTCGCGGTGGCCGAGGCAGTCGATCGCGAAGGTGCGTCCGCTTTCCTTGATCGTGCAGGCGCCGGCGACGCGCATGCCCTGTTCGTAGCGCTTCAGTCGCAGGTGCTCGATCGCCTGCCGGTTCGCGGCGATGCGACGGCCGCCGTAGCTGAACGGCGCGAAGCGTGCGCGGTAGTCGAGATCGAGCCGGTAATCCGGCGCATCCACGACGAGACGGTGGTGCTCGTGCGGACGAACGACCTCGACGCTCAGCGTGCCGTCGTCGAGTACCGGCGCCTCGCCGATCGGGATCTCGTTGCGGTGGAACCGGACGCGACCGTCGACGAGCAGGCACGCCGAGAAGACGGCGACGGCACGCGTGCGCACGAACGAGGCGTGGCAAAAGCCCCAGACGCCCGCCTCGCGGTCGCACAGGTTCCAGTACCAGTTCTCCTTCCAGGTGGTCTTGCAGTCGGCCGGCCAGGCGTGGAAGCCTTCGTCGCTGTCGTCGAGCACGAGGCGTTCGTAGCGGGCACGGCGATCCGTCACCAGAGCCGGGGCAGCATTCGCCGGAACGCGCGTGCTAGACTTCGCCGGTGCGTGTCCGCCCCGCCCTGACGGCCGCGGCCGTCCTGCTCGCGGTCGCCTTGCTGGCGGCGGTCTCGTGGGAAGTACTGGTGCCCGGGCGAAGGCCCGCCCTCGACTCGACGGCGGCCCTGGAAGCGGCCATCGAGCGAGAGCTCGAGACGGAACACGCCCTGAGGCAGCTCGACGCCCCGCGGCCGGCCGGAGCGCGGGACAGGAACACGCCTGCCGCTGGCCAGGCAGCCGATCTCGCGGCCGACCGGCCGGGCGCCGCGCAGTCCGCCCGGCCGGCCGATTCCCGGCAAGTTGCGCCACCGCCCGGGAGCGATCGCACCCCGGCGGCGCCGTCGGTCGACCTCGAGACGGACGAGTCCGAGCCGCCCCCGCCCGCCCAGGGGCGAGGCGAGATCTTCTACTTTTTCAGCCCGGACTGGCGCCCCTCCGATCTCGGCAAACTGGCCGTCGCCGTCGAGACCGCGTTCGCGTCCGGCGGCCTCGATGTGTCCTTCCAGGCCTTCACGAAGTACGACGACTTCGAGCGTCAAGCCATCGACAATCCTCCGCAATTCATGATGGCCCCCGCATGGATCGGCGACCGCGGCAACGCCCGGTTAGGCTCCCGTTACACGGTCGTCGCGAGACCCGTCCGGCACGGCAGGACCACCTATCGCAAGGCGCTGATGACCCGCCCGGGGATCGAAGCGATCGACGACCTCGCCAGACGCTCGATCGCGGCGACCCTCCACTCGATGGGGCCGGGCGACCCCGAGTCCGTGCTCGGCGCGTTTCGGCTGGCGGGAGATTCGGCGCGCATCGTCCCGGTGCCGAAGGATGTCGATGCGTTGCTCGCCCTCAGCTTCGGCCAGGTGGACGCCGCGCTCGTCACGAGCGAACAGTACGAGCAGCTCTCGAAGACGAGTCCCGCCGACACGGCCCGCATGCGCGTCCTCGCGTTCACGCCGGAGATCGGCCTGCCCCCCGTGTATGCCTCCTCCTCGTGCGACCCGGCGCTGCGCGACCACCTGGCGGGCCTGCTGGGACGCCTGACGGAGGTTCCCGAGGGACCGACCGTGCTGGCGCTGCTCGGAATCGATCGATTCGAGCCGGAGCAGGCCCCGGCCGGCGCGCCGGCCGCCGGCGCAGGAGAAGCTGCCGCCGGGGGCCTCCCGCCCGCCGGCAACGCCGTTGCGAAGAGCTCTCCCCCGGACAAGATGGGGGCGACCGGCGCCGCGCCGCGCTGACGAGATCCGGCCATGTCCGAAGACCCCGTCTCCACCAGCAACACCGCCGCCGGGCGCCCGGGCGTGTTCCGCGCGCTGACGTGGCTGCGGCGCGGCTACGGGCTGCACCTTCGCCTGGCGCTCGTCGGGGCGGTTTCGCTGTTCCTCTGCATCGGCGTGCTGGCGGCGACGCTGATGCTCCGGCAATCGGACGTGCTGACGAACGAGATCGACAAGGCCTCCTTCGAGCTCCAGCGCGGCATGGTCGAGCGCGGCCGCCTGCTCGCCGACGGCATGGCCGCGAGCATGGAGTCCGCGATCGCCGGATACGACTTCGCGTTCCTGACCGAGACCATCCGCACGATGCAGGCCAAGAACGAGAACCTCGCCTACGCGTACCTCGTCAACGATTCGCGCGTCGTGATCGTGCACACCGATTCCCAGCGCGTCGGCAGCCGGCTCGGCGAACTCCCCAACGAGAAACCGCGCTTCCTGCGCACGGAGAACGCGCTGTCGGTCGTCGAGATCACGCACCCGCTGACGGTCGGCGGCCGCGACTGGGGCTGGCTGGTGCTCGGCTTCGACCTGTCGCCGATCCAGCGGCGCGCCGAGGCCGCCGTCGCGCGTGGCCGGCTCGTGCTCGCGCGCTCGACGACGCTGGCGTTCCTGATGGCCGCCCTCGTCGGCCTGGTCGGCGTCGGCGCGTCGGTCTGGGCGAGCCGGCGCCTGCTGAGCCCGCTCACGCAGCTCGCCGAGGAGGCCGCCGCGATCGCCACCGGCAACCTCGACCAGGAGATCGAGGCGGTCGGTTCGGGCGACGAGATCGGCATGCTCGCGCGCCAGTTCGAGGCGATGCGGCGCGCGATCCGCGCGAACATGGGAGAGCTGGTCGTCGCCAAGCAGCGCGCCGAGGCGGCCACCGAGCAGGAAAAGAAGCTGCGCGCCGAGATCGAGGAGCATTCCCGGCTGCTCGAGACGAAAGTCGGAGAGCGAACCGCCGAGTTGCAGGCGACCGCCGAGCGGCTGACCGAGTACGACCGCCTCAAGTCCGAGTTCCTCGGCAACGTCTCGCACGAGCTGCGCACGCCGATCGCGGCCATCTCGTCGGCGGCCAAGATCATCCAGCGCTACAGCGACCGCGACGCGAACAGCGCGAAGCGTTTCAGCAAGGTCATCATCGAGGAAAGCGAGCGGCTCACGCGCCTGATCAACGACCTGCTCGACCTCTCGAAGATCGAGTCCGGCGGCGGCGAGTGGAAGCTCGAGCAGATCGCAAGGCCGGTGGAACTGCTCGAGCACGTGCTCGCCACGTTCCGTCCGCTCTACCAGGAAAGCGGCGTCGAACTGGAACTCGAGGCCGACGAGAAGCTGCCGGTGATCTTCGGAGACCGCGACCGGCTGATCCAGGTGTTCGCGAACCTGTGCAGCAACTCGCTCAAGTTCACGCCGCGCGGGGGCCGGGTCCGGATCGAGGCGCGCGAGACGCCGTACGGCGACTCCACCGCGATGCGGGTGACGGTGACCGACACCGGCCCCGGCATTCCCGAGGACGAACGCGAGATCGTCTTCGAGCGCTTCCGCCAGGGCGGCTCCGGCGCGAAGCCGCGCGGCACGGGCCTCGGCCTCGCGATCTGTCGCGAGGTCATGCGCTACCACGCCGGCGCGATCTGGTGCGAAGGCCCGCCCGAGGGCGGCACGCGCATGGTCGCGGTGATCCCGTCGCTGGCGGCGCTCGGCGGGGACGTGACGGCGGCGTGAACCGATTCCTCGAACGGTCCCGCCCCGGGATCGGACAGGCTGCCGCGACGACACGAAACGACGCCTCCCGATCGTCAGGAAGAGCCCGCACGGAAGAGGGATGAAAAAGCGTGGCGCGGCGGACCGGGGGGACGGTCCGCCGCGCCTGCGCTGTTCGAGCCGCGCTCGGCCTCAGCGCCCCTGCGGTCCTTGCTATTGATGAAGAACACGGCTTCCT
>CAYYZO010000026.1:0-15956 GCA_964476185.1 uncultured Myxococcales bacterium | reverse complement strand
TCAAAACGGGGGGGGCGGCGGCCGGGGGGCCCGGCCCCCCGCGCCTGCGATGATCGAGCGGCGCTCGGCCTCAGCGCCCGTGCGAGGACGACGATCCCTTGCCGGCCGGCCCCGCGGCCGGCTCGACGACGCTCTTCGGCAGCGGGGTCGACGTCTCGATGCACCCGCCGACGCCCGGCTGGTACTGCTTCGACGTGTCGTTGCTGCAGAACGTCTTCGCGGTCGCCTGGTTCGTCACGCGGCCGGGTCCCGGCAGGCCTGCCACGTCGTTGATGCCCGAGTTGCTCGTCGGGCCGACGCAGAAGACGGCGGTTCCGATCGGCTTCGACGGATCCGGGACGCCGCTGCCGACGATCGGATCGAGGAAGCAGCCGGCGCGCTCGATGAGCGCGCAAGGCCTTGCATCCACGCCGACGGCTCCGGGCGCGCAGCCGGCGTCGTCGTTGCAGGACAGGATGCCCCGCCCATTGGCCTTGACGACACCGGCGCAATACTTGGTGTCCGGTCCCGTCGTGCATTCGCCGACGCCGCCGCCGAGGTCGGTGCAGAGCTGGTCCTCGCAGCTGTTCGGCAGCGGGAACGTGCCCTGCGAGCCGGGCCCCTTCGCGGAGCAGGTCGACGGGTTGCAGTTGCCGACGTTGGCGTTGAGACACTGCGCGTCCGAAGTGCAGGTGACCGACGTCGCCTTGCTGCAGCGGCCGATGCTGGTCGTGCAAGGACCGACGTTCGCCGACGTACAGTCCGCGTTCGACAGGCACGACGTCTGCGCCGACAGCGTGCAGGATCCACCGAGCGCAGCGCAATCCTGGTCGGAGTTGCACGGGACCGTCGGATCCGAGCTGCACATCAGGCACGGACAGTTCAGCCCGGCGCCCGGTCCGGTGCAGGAGATCTGGGACGGCAACGAAACCTGGCCGGTCGTCTGGGTCAGGTTGATCGTCAGGCCGGTGCCCGAGATGTTCTTCCCGATCGCCGGCAGGCAGTCGAGGCTGTAGCCGCCGCCGCCCGGCGCTCCCACGTAGGCCGGGAAGTGCGCGTTCGTGCCGGTCACGTCGCAGGGCTGGCCGTTGTCCGAGGCGCTCGAGTCGCCGACGCAGACGCCGCCGCGGATGCCGTCATCGGGGACCGGATCGAGGTTGCAGGTCCCTCCAGTGCAATCCTCGTCCGCGGTGCAGAGCGTCCCCGGCGCGTTGGAGCAGGTGCCGCCGCAAACCAGGCAGGGACTCCGGGTCGAGATGCCGAGGTAGACCCGCGTCTTGAGGTTGGCCGTGATCGACCCTTCGCCGAGATCGACGTTGGCCGTGCCGGTGATCTGCCTCGCGAAACGGTTCACGACGCAGGCCGGCGTGCCGCCCGACGAGAGCGGGAACGGCGATCCGAAGTAGCAGTCGCAGATGTTGCCGCCGCAGTCGTCGTTGTCGGCGACGAACGGCTCGTCACAGATCGTCCTGGTGTTGTTCGAGCAGCGGCAAGTGCCGAGCGACGGGTCGACGCCGACCACGTTGCACTCCCCGCAGACCGGACCGCGGCCGTTGCACTGGAGGAAGCCGCGCGTGCGCACGTCGTTGTTGATGTCCGCGTCATGAGCGAGGCCGGTCCAGCCGCTGTCGAGCCGCGTGACGGTCTCGCAGCGGCCGCTCGTGCCGCACTCGCCGACCGGGCAGTCGGCGTTGTTGACGCACTCGTTTCCGTAGCCCGCGTAGAGGGTCAGCTCGCCCTCCGACGGGCACGCCGGCTCGCACTTGCAGCTGGCGTTGCACCCCTCGCCGGGGCCGCAGATCGACGGATCGATGTCGCATTCCTCGGTCGGGGCCTTGTCGCCGTCGCCGCAGATCGCGCAGGTGCTGTCGCAGCCGTCGCCGTCGATCGTGTTGCCGTCGTCGCAGACCTCGCCCGTGTCGACGACGCCGTCACCGCAGGACGCGTTCTTGCAATTCGTGCGGCACGCATCCGGGGCCTCGTCCGAGTTGTCGACGCCCTCGTCGCATTCCTCGCTGAGCGGCGGGGCGCTCTGCACGATCTCGTCGCCGCAGAACTCGTCGAAGCACAGGCTGCTGCAGCCGTCGCTGTCCACGAGGTTGCCGTCGTCGCACTCCTCGCCGGTGTCCTCGATGCCGTCACCGCACTTCGGGTTCTGGCAGGCATGCGGACCGCTCGCCCGGCAGGTGTCCGGCGCGTTCGCGTTGTTCGGGCCCTGGTCGCACTGCTCGCCGCAGCCGACGTAGCCGTCGCCGCAGGTGGCCGTCCGGCATTCGTCGACGCAGCAGTCGGTGTTGTTCAGGTTGCCGTCGTCGCACTGCTCGCCGAACTGGTTGTCGACGACGCCGTCGTGGCAGCTCGGGTTCGTGCAGTCGGTGCGGCATGCGTTCGGCGTCGTGTCCGAGTTGCCGGCGAGGCCGTCGTCGCACTCCTCGTCGCCGTTCTTGACGCCGTCGCCGCAGACGCCGGCCTCCGGGAACACGATGCGGAGCACGGCGAGCGCCGCGTTGCGGTTCGCGTCGAAGAAGCAGCGCTTGAGGTCGAGCACGGTGAACACGCCGCCGGTCTCGTCCTCGCAATCGGACTGGTAATCGAGGTCGTCGATCTGGATGTCGGCGCACGCCGGGGGCACGCCGCCGAGGAGCGTGTCGTACGCGCGCCCGACGGAGTCGTCGGTGCGCCGGTCCCCGGTGCCGCCGCCGAACGGCAGGATCTCCGCGCGACAGTTCACGTCCGAATCCACGAGGCCGTAGTCCTGGCCGACCAGGCACTTCTCGCGCGCCGACATCTTCCGTGCGAGGCTCTTGGCTCCGTCCTGCGGCGCTCCGGCCAGGCACAGGTACTCGTTGTCGCGGTAGTACTTCGTGATCGGCGGGAAGTAGACGTCGAGCAGCGCGTCGAGCGTGTCGTCGGTCTGGTCGATCACGCACTCCTGGAAGTCGGACGTGTCGAACGGGAAGCCGGTGTTGTCGGTGCACACGCCGGGGAACCCGAGGATCTGCAGGTTGACGCCGTTGCAGGCCTTGCCCGTGTTGGACAGACGGGCCTCGTACTTTCGCAGTTGCCTGGCGAGCGTGTCGTCGCCGTCGCCGAACAGGCAGTCCGTGGCCAGCGACAGCTTGCCGTCCATCATCTTGTTCTGGCACTTCAACCGAGCGCGCAGGACGCGGTCCACGTAGCGCCGGTTCGCCTTGCTGAGTTGCGCGCGGCAGCGGTCGGCCTGGATGACGTCCTGCGCATGGGCGGGACCGACGAAAGCCGGCAGCGCGAACGCCGCGGTGGCGGCGAGCGCGAGGGAGAGGTGGGCCAGGGACCGGGCGCGTGTCGGTGTCATAAAGATGCCTTTCGCCGGTCGGGGTCCCCAGGGAACAGGGAGCGGGGACAAGGGAAGCTTCGCTTTCCCCCCGAGCGACGATCGGACTATGCCCGGTTCCCGAAGGGCATGTCAACGCTACATCTGCGAGAATGCAGGGCTTTTCCGGGCACTTGCGAGGCCGTCGCGATGCGGTTTTCGCGTTGACTCTGTCCCCTTCGCGTCGTACGCACGCCGCTTCGCGAAACCAGCGCCGGCTGCGCGGTTTCCGCTCCGGGAGACATCGCCGGCACGAGTGCATGACGTGGTGCGGCGCGCCCACCGGCGACCGCGCCGTTTTCCTTTCGAGGACGGGATGATGGGACCTCTTTCGGGAATTCGGGTGATCGAGATGGCCGGCCTCGCGCCGGCGCCGTACGCGGGCATGATCCTGGCCGACTTCGGGGCCGATGTGGTCCGCGTGGACCGCAGTCCCACCGCCGGTTCGCGTCCGGACCCGACGCGCGACTACCTCGCGCGCGGCAAGCGCTCGATCGGCGTCAACATGAAGGACCCGAGGGGGGTCGAGACCCTGCTCTCGCTGGTCGAGAAGGCCGACGTGCTGCTCGAGCCGTTCCGGCCCGGGGTGATGGAGAAACTCGGGGTGGGCCCCGAAGTGGCCCTCGCCCGCAATCCCGGACTCGTCTACGCCCGGCTGACCGGCTGGGGGCAGCAGGGGCCCTACGCCGCGATGGCCGGACACGACATCGACTACATCGCGATCTCCGGCGCGCTCAGCCTGCTCGGCCGGCCCGGCGACAAGCCGCTGCCGCCGGTCAACCTGCTCGGGGACTTCGCCGGCGGCGGCATGCTCTGCGCGCTCGGCATCGTCCTCGCGCTGTTCGAGCGCAGCCGCTCGGGCAAGGGCCAGGTCGTCGACGCGGCGATGGTCGACGGCGCCGCGCACCTGTCCTCGTTCCTGTTCGGGTTCTTCCACGCGGGCCTCTGGTCGAAGGAGCGCGGCACGAACCTGCTGGATACCGGCGCACCGTTCTACGACACCTACGCAACCGCCGACGGCGAGTTCATGGCGGTCGGCGCGATCGAGCCGCAGTTCTACGCCAGGCTCCTCGAAGGCATGGGCCTCGACGCGGACTCGCTGCCGCACCAGATGGACCGCACGCGCTGGGACGAGATGCGCGAGCTCTTCGCCAGGACCTTCGCGTCGAAGACTCGCGACCAGTGGTCGGCGGTGTTCGACGGCACCGACGCGTGCGTCGCGCCGATCCTCCACCTCGACGAAGCGCCGTCGCATCCGGCCAACGTCGCGCGCGGCGTGTTCGTCGAGGGAATCGGCGGGAAGCCGATGCCGGGGCCGGCGCCGCGCCTGTCCCGCACGCCCGGCCACGGCGCCGCGAGCGCGCCGATCCCCGGGGCGGACACCGACGCCGTGCTCGCCGAGGCGGGCCTCGCGAAGGACCGGATCGAGGAACTGCGCGGCGCCGGCGCCGTCGGCTGAGCCGGTACAGGAGGGTCGGTCGTGGTGCGCATCGACGTTCGTTACGAAGGCGGCCTTCGCTGCCACGCCGTGCACGGTCCGTCGGGGTCGACGCTCGCGACCGACGCACCGGTCGACAACCACGGCCGCGGCGAGTCGTTCTCGCCGACCGACCTCGTCGCGACCGCGCTCGCGACGTGCATGGCCACGATCATGGGCATCGTCGCCGACCGGCACGGCTGGAACCTCGACGGCATGGGCATGACGGTGGACAAGGAGATGACGGGCGAAGGCCCGCGCCGGATCCGCCGGCTCGCGGTCGCCGTCGACGGACCGGCCGGCCTCGCGGACGACGCGCGCCGCACGCTCGAGCAGGCCGCGCACACCTGCCCCGTGCGACTCAGCATCCTGCCGGCGATCGAGGTTCCCGTGGAGTTTCGCTGGCGCTGAAGCCCAACGCGCGCCGGGGCTCCGGCCGAGTCATCGCACGCCGGTTTGCGGAGCGCTGATCCGGAGCGCTCCGCGCGGCGCCTGCCCCTTACAACCCGAGGTCTTCCGGGCGCACGTCGGCGTAGGCCGAGATCACGAACTCCGCGGAGGCGTAAGCGGCGCGGTCCATCGCTTCGTCGGGAATCGCCACCACCTGCATCCCCGCCGCGTGCGCGGCGGCCAGGCCGGCCGGCGCGTCTTCGAACACGACGCAGTCGTCGGGCCGCGCGCCGAGCTCGCCGGCCGCGACGAGGAACACGTCCGGCGCCGGCTTGCCCTTCTTCACGCGCGGGTCGTCGCCGACGACGACGGCGTCGAACAACGAGAACCACTCGCGGTGCTCGATGGTCTTGCGCTCGAACAGGTGTCGCTCGCTGCTGGTGGCCACCGCGACCGGAACGCGGCGCGCGACGAGCGCGCGCACGAACGCCTCGGCCCCCGGCTTCTCCTTCGACCGCGGGAACAGCTCGTCGAGCCGCAGCGCGCGGCGCCGCAGGTACTCCTCCGGCTCGATCGGGAGCGACAGCGCGTCGACGAGATAGCGCGCGGACTCGAGCGACGGGCGACCGATCATGTTGCGCTTGATCGACCAGTCGAAGGTCTTGCCGTACTCCCGGCAGATCTCGTCGGTGACTTCCGTGTAGAAGTGCTCGGTGTCGAGCAGCACGCCGTCGAGGTCGAAGATCACGCAGCGCGCGGGGCGGGAAAGTTTCAACGGGGCACCTCGTGGAGGGAACGATGCGGGACGCCGGCTCGGCCGCAGGCCCCCGGGGGTCAGGAGTCGCTCGGACGCGAACCGTCCAGGCCGAGCTGGGCCTCGACGGTCTTGAATCGCAGGAACTCGGCGAGCCTGCGTTCCCGGGCCTCGACCGTCGGGCATTCGAGCAGGCTCTGCTTCTCGAGCACGTCGAGCGGCAGGCTGGCCGAGAGCGAATTGGTCATCGCGAGCAGGTCGAGATTCTCGAACAGGCGCTCGACGGCGTCGGCCTCGCCGGAGACCGCGCGCACGAGCTCGCTGACGTGGCCGTGCAGTTCGTCACGCCAGCCGCGCACCTTGTCCATCGGCGGCGGCCCTTCGTAGAGCGCCTGCGCTTCGACGACACGGTACGGCTCGGCGGCGGGAAGCTCGCGCCGGATACGGAACTTGACGGTCCCCTTCAGGACGACCAGCGAACGGCCGTCGGCGAACGGCTTGTGCTCGACGATCGTCCCGGCGCAGCCGACCGGGTAGACGGTCGGAAGCGGCTGCGCCTCGGAATCCTTCAGCAGCACCATCCCGATCGTGCGGTCGCCGTCGAGCGCGTCGGCGAGCAGCTTGCGGTAGCGCGGCTCGAACACGTGCAGCGGCAGCAGCGTGTCGGGGAACAGCACGACCTCGCTCAGCGGGAAGATGCGGATGGTTTCCGGGAGCGGGACCACGTTGCCTCGCGACCAAGGTAGCAGCCTGCGGCGGGCGAACAAGCCGGCCGCCCGCCGCACGCGTGCCGCGGGCCGCCCGCTACCGCGCTGCCGTGCACAGAGTCCGGCGACGCGAACGCTCGCAAGCGAGCGGCCCCGAGTCCGCGCACGGCGCACGACCCTGTGGTTCCCCTCCCTGGTCCGGATCCCCGATCACGAGAGCCAGCGCGACGCCGCCGTCGTCCAGGAACGCGTCCGCGGCAAGATCGAACTGGATGCGCACGCGCAGAAGACCGTCGGAGGATCCCGGCCGGAAGACCACCTTGCGTAGCGGGGCCGGCGCGTGGTCGCGCTGCATCCGCCAGGACGCGCCCACGGACCGAAAGGCTCCCGCCGCGAGCCGCTCGTCGAGGAGCGGGCCGGACGACGCGCCGGCCGCGACGACGCGCACCTCGGCGTCGCCGAGCGCCAGCCCCGGCGACACGATCTCGCCTTTCCACGTCCCGCCCGTTCGTTCGCGCCCCGCGCGCAGCACGAGCGACGCCGAGATCATCTCGCCGGTCCTGCAGGACGCGCCGGAGCAGAGCTCCGTGCAGAGCGCCGCCTCGGGGCAGCCATCCGGCCAGGACGCGCAGGCATGGCACGGCTCGAGCGTCTCGTCGACGACGAGCGACGCCTCCGGCCGCACGACGCCGGCGACGAGCGGCGCCGCGTCGACCGTGCGGCAGCGCAGCGTGTTCGACGCTCCCGCCCCGCTCGCGACGATCGCCCCGCCGGCGCCGACCTCGATACTCTCCCGCGCGACGATCGTCGTCCGGCCGGACGCGGCGGCGTTCGAGAGCGCCCCGGTCACGTTCGCGCCGCACGCTTCGAGGTAGAGTTCTCCGACGGAGAACGACGAGGACCCGCCCGAGGTCGTCCATCGACCCGACACGATGGCGTCGGCGGCCGCGATCGCGAGGATGCGGCCCGCGACCCCGGAAGAAGACGACGACACGTCGGCGCTCCCGGCGAACGAAAGCGCGCCATCGCTCTCGAGCGTGAGGTCTCCGCCAATGGCGGCGCCGGCGAGGTCGAACGACGCGGCCGACGAAACGTTGATCCCGCCCCCCGAGACGAGATCGACGATCGCTCCCCCACCCTCGGAGCCACGCCCCTTCGCGACGACGGCCGCGTCGAACGAAAGCTCGCCGTCGGCCGCGAACGAAAGCGTGTCGGCGAACCCGTCCGGTGCTGCCCCGCTCGCCGCGAAGCGCGCGTGCCGCGTCACGACCAGGTCGCGCCCGGCCTCGACTTCGATCGTCCCGCCGTCGCCGCCGTAGTTCTCCGCGGACTGGTGGCCGTCGACGTCGATCACGACCTCGTTCGTCGCGCTTCCGCCGTCGAACACCGCATCGCGCGTCGACTCGACGACGACAGCGCCTCCGAAGCCTGCCCCGGCGGCGGCGGCCGCCGAGACGTCGTCGAGCACGAGCACGTCGCGCCCGGCGGACAGCCATACCTGGCCGCCATCGTACTCGCCGCCGGTGGCGCGAATCGGCGCGCGCACGACGACATCCCCGGCGGCGAGCAGGTCGATGCCGCCTCCCGAGGCCGCGCCGCCCCCCGAGACGTCGATCGCCGCTTCGATCACGACCGAGCCCGTCGTGGACTCGATCTCGACGGCGCCGCCGTCCGCGTCGGCACGAGTGCCGCGCGCCAGGACCGCGGCCTGCACGACGACGTCGCCCGCCGATCGCAGCGCGATGCTCCCGGCGAACTCGCCGTCGGCCACGACCGCGCCGTCCAGCGTCGCCGTGCCGTCGCCGGCGCTGCAGGTTCCCGCCGCGAGCGGCGCGCAATCGGCGTCGGTCAGGCAGGCGACCCGAGGCGCGAGCGAGCAGGCGCGGCGCACGAGCACGGAGAGCGCCGAGCCGCCGGCCACGCGCACCGCCGCACCCGAAGTCCGAAGCTCGAGGCGCCCGCACGCGACCTCCGCGTCGCCGGCCGCGAGATCGATCCGCCCCGCGCCTTCGACGCGAAGCGCGCGGACCCCGAGGTCCAACGTTCCGGAAGCGACGACCGGCTGCGAAACCACACAGGGACCCGACTCCGCGGCGCACAGCTCCGCGAGCGCAGCGGCAGCGACAACCGGCGACGAAGAACCAAGGACGAGCACGGACAACGCCGCGCCGGTGACGACGGGAATGCAGTGGCGCATCGATCGTTCCTCCGGCGCCGACTCTCGGTCGGGCCGGACGGAGCGCCAATCCCATTCGTGGAATATTCGGCGGCGGGGTTCAGCGCTCGATCGTCTCGACGAGACCGAACCGCGCGATCGCTTCGAAGAGCTTCGTGACCTCCGGCGCGCCGAACGCCGGATCGCGCTCGAGCGCGATCGCGAGAGCCTCCTCGACCGCGGCGCCGCGTGCGAAGGCCTCGAGCGCGGCGAACGTCGCAGCGTCGACCTCGTGCCCGAGCACCTCGCTGCCGCGCCGGAACAGCAGGACGAACTGCGGGCGCTCCACGTCGAGCGACGGCGGCTCGGCATCGTGGCGATGACGGAACACGTCGTAGACCGCGTGCTCGCAGGCGACCAGCCGCACGGCCGACCCGAGCCGCAGCCGGACGCCCGTCAGGTCGCCCAGCGACGCCAGCTCGGCCGGCTCGACGCTTCGATGCGCCTCGGCATGAAAGAGATCGTGGAACGCGAGTTCGAAGCGCGCGAGTTCCGCGACGAGCGGCACCGACGCGCAGGCGTCGGTCCGTTCGACGAAAACGGCGAGATCCCGCCCGTAATCGGACAGGTTGTATGAACTCGACGGATGCGAGGCGATGTAGGCTTCGCAGAGCGCGAACCACGCCTCGTCGCCGAACGCCTGCCAGACCGCCGGATAGGTCTCGCCGAGCTGCTCGGCGAGCCGCGCGAGATAGCCGTTGCGATAGACCGCGAACGCCCCGGCGACGTCCAGCGTGCCGCCGGGGACGATGTTCGCCAGCACGGCGGCCGAGGCATCGCCTTCGGCCAACGCCGAGGCAAGATCCTGCTGAACGCCGGAGAGAGACGGTGGATTCGGGGTGCGGGTCATGCGGCGGCGTCCTTCGCCGGACTCGCCGAGGCGACCGGCGTCGGCGCGCCGACGGGAACGCCGCGGGCACGCCGCGCGATTGCCGCGGCCCTGGAGGCTTCTTCCTCGAGGCGCTCGAACGGCGGCACGTCGGCGTCCCACTCGATCAGCACCGGGACGCCGGGAAGCCGCGCGACGACTCGTTCGAACAGGCTCCAGACCTCGTCGCAGACCGGCTCCGAATGCGTGTCGAACAGGTGCGTGCCGCAGTCGGTGTGACCCGCCAGGTGAATCTGTTCGACGAAGTCGGCCGGCACCGCGTCAAGGTAGGCGCGCGCGTCGAACCCGTGGTTGCGCGCGCTCACGTAGACGTTGTTCACGTCCAGGAGGATCCCGCAGCCGGAGCGGCGCGCGACTTCGACGAGGAAGTCTTCCTCGCGCCACGTCGAATGCTTCCAGGTGAGATAACTCGACACGTTCTCGAGCACGAGACGGCGGCCGAGCGCGTCCTGCACCCGCGCGACCTGCTCGACGATCCAGTCGAGCGCCTCGTCGGTGAACGGCGTCGGCAGCAGGTCGTGCAGGTTGCCGCCCGGCACGCCGGTCCAGCACAGGTGGTCGGACACCAGGAACGGCTCGATCCGCTCGGCAAGCGACTTCAGGCGCGAGAGGTACCTCTCGCGAAATTCCTCGAGAACCGTGGCGGCGCCGGGCGCCGCGGGCTTGTAGCCGATCGACAGCGACACCCCGTGCAGCGCCACGGGGTGGTCCCTGCGCACGCGCTCCAGCACCTCGAGCGGACGGCCCGCGGTGTCCATGTAGTTCTCGGAGACGGCCTCGAACCACGCGACCGTGGTCCGAGGCCCGCCGAGAAGGTGCGAGTAGTGCTCGGACCGAAGCCCGACGCCTACCGGTTGGTCCTCGCCGCTCGGCACCGCAGCCGTCACCCGTTCTTGAAGGTGCCGCCCTTGGCCTCGCAGTCGGCCTTGCTCGCCTTGACCCAGCCCTTGCCCTTGCAGGCGTTCGTGCCGGCGCACGAGTTGCCCGCGCCGTGGCAGGCGCCGGTGCCCTTGCAGGCGTTGATTCCGTGGCACTCGCCCATCGACTTGGCCTCGTCCGTCGCGGCCTTCTGGTCGTCGGCGGACGCGAGCGACATCGCCGCCGCGAGCAGGAGGCCGCTCATCGCGGCGGTCGTCAGGGTCTTCTTCGTGTTCGTCATCGATCGTCTCCTTGTGTTGTGGCGACAGCCCGGGCCGGGAAGTCCCGACTCTCGCCGGCGCCTCGATTCGGTCAACGCTTCGACGCCGGCGCCGGCGCCGGGTTACGCCTGCGTCTCGCCGAATCCAAGCCAGTTCCAACAGGAACGGGGATCCCGGGCACGTTGCGACCGAGGCACGGGGACTCGTCGCGACCGCGCTGGCCCGCCTTCAGCAGGGCGGGCAGTTGAGCGCGACCTCGCCCCCGACGGCGGCGCGCAGCACGGCCAGCGCGTCGCCGGCGGCGACGCTTCCGTTGCCGTCCACATCGCAGGAACACGGGTCGCACTGCGCTCCGCCGACCGCGGCGCGAAGCACGAACAGCGCGTCGGAAGCAGTCGGTTTGCTGCCGCCGCTCACCGGCACGCCGCAGCCGCCCGAGGACGGCAGCGTCGTCGTCGTCGTCGGATCGGGAAGCTCGCCGGGGCACTCGACGGAACTGACGTGCGCGGACGGCTTGGGCACGACGTTGTCGTCCTCCCCGTCGCGGCCCGCGTGCTCGACGACGACGGCGAAGTCGGCCGGGATCGGCTCGAGCGAATCGTAGAAGATCCGGCACGCGAAGAGCGCCGTGGGCGCCGAGAAATAACCCAACCGGATCAGGCTCGCCCGCAACTGACTGAGGTCGTCGTAGTCGTGGTAGCTCGCGAACGCCTGCCCGCTGAGCGCACGGGCGCATTCGGGACGCGTCGGCGTGCCCTCGACGTTGCCGCCGGTCGGAGCGTAGTCGACGACCATATCGAGGTTGTTCACGTCGACGCCCGACGTCAACGACACGGTGAACACGCAGGTGTTGGCAGGAGCGGCCGAGGCGCCGCACGGGGCGAGCGCCAGGGCGACCAGCGAACCAAGGGACACGAGACGACGCATCGGGAGCCTCCGGGAGCGCCCGACACTACCACGGGCGACAACCGCTGACAGCCGTGTTTCTCGCGACTCCGGCGAGGGGCGCGCGGTCCTGGAACGGGACGATGCGGAAATGGCGGAGAGGGTGGGATTCGAACCCACGGAACCTTTCGGTTCACACGATTTCGAGTCGTGCTCCTTAAACCGGGCTCGGACACCTCTCCGGCTGGGAGGGCGCGTATTTAAGCCGCGACGGACGTCGCGTGCAACCCGCGACCGGGGCTCGCGCGCCCGGGTTCCGGCCGGGAAGCCGGCATCCGCTCATCCCGAACGCCGCTGCCGGAAGAACGCGCGCAGCAGTTCCGCAGCTTCGTCGGCCAGCGGGCCTTCCTCCACGGGAAAACGATGGTTCAGGCGCGGGTCGCTGCCGAGAGCGTAGAGCGATACCGCCGCGCCGGCCTTCGGATCCCTCGTGGCGAACACGAGACGCTCGACGCGGGCCTGCACCAGCGCCCCCATGCACATCGCGCACGGCTCGAGGCTCACGTACATCGTGCCGCCGACCCGATGGTCGCCGGCCACGCGCGCCGCCGCGCGGAGCGCGACGATCTCCGCGTGCGCGCTCGGATCGCGGTCGGCGATCGTGCGGTTGCGACCGCGCGCGAGCTCGCGGTCGTCACGGACGAGAACCGCCCCGACCGGGACTTCATCCTCGCGACCGGCGCGGTCCGCCTCGTCGACGGCCACCCGCATCCACGCGAGGTCGTCTTCGCGCGAGTTCACTGCGCCGGCGGAGATGGCGGCGGCGCGGCCGGCGACGGCGCGGCGCGGTCACCCGCCCCCACCGGCTGGCCGAACACGCCCGGCTGCAGGCCGTTCTGCGGAACCGCCGTGCCGCGCCGGGTCGTCGTGTTCTGCTGCGGCATGCGCTCGACGACGGCCGGCGCCGCCGGCTTGGGAGCTGGTTTCGGCGGCACGGGCTTGGAAGGCTGTCTGGCCGGCTTCGACGGCGCCTCGGACCTCGGCGCCGGACGGGCCGGCATCGTGATCTCCTCGATCGTGCGCACCGGAGGCGCCGGCCAGAGCAGGGCGACGAGCCCGGCCAGCGTCGCCGCAAACATCAGGATGTAGCCCCAGCTCCGGTACATCGAAGGCTCGAAGGGCGCAGGCTACGCAGCCGATGTCCGAAAAGCAACGCGGGCGCCGGCCGATGGAGACGGCGGGCGCCCGCGTGGAGGCAGGATCGTCGGGGCCCTCAGGAACCGGTCGTGGGGCAGATCAGCGTGACCGGCTGCCCGACCGCCAATCGCAGGATGCGCTGCGCGTCGGTCGCGACGATCTTCGTGGTGTTGTCGACGTCGCAGACCCGCAGCGAGCAGGTCACCTGCCCGACCGCCGCGCGCAACGTGTACTGCGCGTCGCTCGACTTCGGCACGCCGCTCGTCGCGGTCGGCCGGCCGCAAGGGGTCAGCACGGCGCAATCGACGCCGCAGTACTCTCCCGCGGAGAACGTCGCGTTGCCGTCGTCGCAGACCTCGTCGCCGTTGACGTCGCCGTCGCCGCAGAACCCGCAACCCTGGATCGGCGTGCCGCTGCAGGTCTGCGCCGAGCAGGTATCGTTCTCCGTGCATTCGTCGCCGTCGTCGCAAGGCACCGAGTTCGCCGTGAACACGCAGCCGAGCAGCGCGTTGCAGGTGTCGTTCGTGCAGAGGTTCGAGTCGTTGCAGGCCCCGTCGTTGGGAGCGTGGATGCAGCTGCCGTCGGCCGGGTTGCACGAATCGGTCGTGCACGCGAGATCGACCGGGGTCTCGGCGCAGTTCTTGGTCGTGTGCTGGCACGTGCCGCCGTTGAGCGACGTGTTGCAGGTGTCGGTCGTGCAGACGTTCCCGTCTTCACAGAGCACCCACGGGCCGCAGAAACCGGTCTGCTGGTCGCAATCGAACGAACCGCAGTCGGCGTTGGTGGTGCAGGCGATCTTCGCCGCGGTCTGCTGCACGCATTTCTCGTTCTGGCAGTCGCTGTTGCAGTTGTCGCCGTTGGCGGTGTTGCCGTCGTCGCAGGTCTCGCCGCCGTCGATCTCGAGGTTGCCGCAGACCGGGCACGGGGAGAGCACCGGGTTGACGACTTGCGTCGGAGCCGGCGTGATCGTTCCGTTCTTCTGGGGCGGCTTGGACGCCGCGCGGTAGACGAGCGTGTTGGTGCCGGTCCCGGTCTTCATCAGGCTCCCGGACAGGAGTTTCATGGATTCGTGCGCGGTCAGGCGGTTGTCGGAACTCGTCGTTCCGGAGTCGAGTTTGCCGGTTCCCGAGAGCGTGATGCGGCACGCGTTGACGTGGAGGTCGCCGACGCCGCCCGAGGCGATGCGCAGCGTGCCCGAGACCGTCGCGTCGGCGTCGCAGTCGAGCGTCGCCGCGCCCGCCGCGCCGCCGTTGCTGGCGCCGAGATCGGCCGTGCCCGCGAACGTCATGTTGCCGCCGCTGTACAGGTTCATCTCGCCGGCGTCGGCGGAGCCGCCCGTCAGGTCCATCGTCCCGGTCGCCGTCACCGTCAGCACTCCGCTCGCATAGGCTTCGAACGTGCCGCCCTCGCCGTTGGCCGCCAGGGCCTTGGCGACGATGTCGCCGCTCAGCTGCAGGTCGCCGGATGCATCGAGGATGATGTCGCCGCCGACCGCGTCGGGGCCGTTGGCGCCGTTGCTGATCAGTCGGGTGTTGACGTTAAGGACCAGGTTGCGGTCGGCGGTCATGTCCTGGGAGCCGCCATCGCCCGCTTCGTTGAACTGGTTCACGTTGCCGCTGTTCTCGAGCAGCGTCTTGTTCGCCGACGAGACGCCGCTGACGGACAGGTCGCGGCCGGCCACGACGAGGAACTCGCCGCCGTAGCCCGCTCCCGCCGTCGAGTTCGCGTTGATCGAGCGGTTGATCGCCACGTCGCGCCCGCCGTCGACGTCGATCGTGCCGCCGTCGTAGTCGCCGCCGGAGATGTCGATGGCCGAGTTCACCGTGATGTCGGTGCCGGCGTACAACGAGACGTCACCACCGGTCGAAAAGCCGCCCGAGGTCGCGGTGATCGCTCCCGTCACCGAGATCGACCCGAAATTGGCGTCGACGCTGAGTTCCCCGCCGTCCGACTCGGCCGTCGAGCCGTTCAGGTTGATGCTCTTGCTGATCGTGATGTTGTCCGCCGCCCGCAGGTCGAGGAAAGCCGGATAGGCCGAGTTCCCGGCCACTCCGCCGTTCAGCGTGATCGAGGCCGTGCCGACCGTGCACTCGTCGAAATCGCAGTCGGTGTTGCTCGAGCAGTTGACCGCGGTGCCGACCGCACGATCCTGGAGCAGGGACTTGCAGCTGAGCTGTTCCGGGCAGGTGCCGAGCGAGCAGTCCGCGTTCGTCAGGCACGCCCGGCTGGCATCCTTCTGGCAAGTCTTCTGGAAGCCGTTCTGGATACAGGGGCCGACCTGGCAACCGGCGTCGTCCGAGCAGGTCTTCGTCACGCCGAGCGAGCAACGCCGCACGCTGCAGGGCCCGAACTGGCAGTCCTGGTTGCTGATGCAGGCCGGGGCCGGGTAGCTCGGGAGGTGCGAGCCCGAGCAGCGGCGGCGCGAGTAGATGCGCACCGTTCCGCTGTCGCTCGCGGCGCCCGTCCCGCTGTTCGCGTCGATCGCGTTTCCGTTCGTGTTCGCCGTGAAATTGCCGGCCAGGATCTGGCCGCTCGACGCCGCGAAGTTGAACTGCCCGGCGCCGCTGACGACGACGTCCCGCGTCCCGAAATCGAGGACGACGGATCCGAGCTTGCAGAAGCCGGGGGCGGTGCAGTCGGTGTTGGTCGAGCAGGTGACCGCCTGGTTGTTCGTGCAGAGCCCGTTCGGGATGTCCATCGTGGACGTCACGTTGCAGGGGTTCGCGTTGCTCGCGCAGACGTCGTCGGCCTTGGTCACGGTGGCGGCCTGCGCGGCCGCCGCCAGCAGCAGGGCGGCCGACACGAGCAGGACCCAGGGCCAGAACGTCGCCGGCGCCGGCAGGAACGCGGCGCGGGCTTGCCCGGTCGGGCGTCGAAGACGGCGCATCATTTCGGCCCCCCGGTCGTCGGACGACCAGTCGTCGAGACTCCCATCGTCGCGCTCGCGCGGTCCTTGACCAGCCCGAGCGCGT
>CAYYZO010000025.1:33791-44861 GCA_964476185.1 uncultured Myxococcales bacterium | reverse complement strand
GACGTCGTCAGCGTTCCTCCGCTTCCCACAGGTGCAGGCGCGTCTGCTCGACCAGCACCGGCGTCAGCACCAGGAGCGAGACCAGGTTCGGGATCGCCATCAGCGCGTTCGTGATGTCGGCCGCCGCCCAGACCACGGGAAGCGGAGCCACCGCGCCCAGCATCACCGCGCCGACCCACGCCCAGCGGTACGGCGCGATGGCCCGCGTCCCGAAGAGGTACTCGATCGCCTTCTCCCCGTAGTAGGACCAGCCGAGCAGCGTCGAGAACACGAAGGTGATCAGGCCGAGCGTCAGCACCGCGGGGCCCACGACGGGAACGTGCGCGAACGCCGACGACGTCAGGCGCGCGCCGCTCAGCCCCTGCTGCCAGTCGCCGGAACCGACGACGACGATGCCCGTGACGAGGCACACCACCACCGTGTCCCAGAAGGTTCCCGTGCTGGCCACCAGCGCCTGGCGGACGGGATTGCTGGTCCTGGCGGCGGCCGCCACGATCGGCGCGCTGCCGAGCCCGGACTCGTTCGAGAACAGTCCGCGCGCGACGCCGTAGCGCATCGCCTCGCGCATGCCGGCGCCGAGGAAGCCGCCGACGGCGGCGTGGCCGGTGAACGCGGAGCGGACGATCAGCGAGATCGTCTCGGGAACCTGCGCGATGTTCTTCGACAGAATGAACAGGCAGCCGGCGATGTAGGTGATCGCCATGATCGGCACGAGCCATCCGCAGACGACGGCGATCGAGCGGATCCCGCCGAGGATCACGAGGGCGGTCAGCACCGTCATCACGGCGCCGGTGACCCACACGGACACCCCGAACGTGTCGTGGACGAGGGTCGCCACGGAGTTGGCCTGCACGGTGTTGCCGATCCCGAACGCGCTGATCGACGTGAGTGCCGCGAACGCGACGGCGAGCGTGCGGTTCTTCATGCCGCGCTCGAGCACGTACATCGGGCCGCCCGCCATCACGCCCTCGGAAGTCTGAACGCGGTAGTGCACCGACAGCAGCGCCTCGGCGTACTTCGTCGCGATGCCGAACACGCCCGTCAGCCACATCCACAGCACCGCGCCGGGGCCGCCTGCGGCGACGGCGGTGGCCACTCCCACGATGTTCCCGGTGCCGATGGTCGCCGCCAGCGCGGTCATCAGCGCGCGAAACTGCGACACGTCGCCTTGTCCCTCGGGATCGCGCGTCACTGAAAGACGGATCGCCTTGCCGAGGTAGCGCTGGATGAAGCGCAGCCGGATCGTCAGGAACAGGTGCGTCCCCACCAGCAGGAGGAGCATCGGCGGCCCCCAGACGATGCCGGAGATCCAGTCGAGCAATCCGGTCAGCTCATCCATCTTCGTTCCGGCCCTCCTTTCGATCCATCCGGCCGCTTCGCGGCTGGAAACAGCCGGGCTCGGAACCCGTGTCAGAGCAGCCCGGCCGCGCGTTCGATCACCCAGTAGGCCGCCATCGATCCCATCGCGTAGACCGGCGCGCGGTGCGCCCACGCCGGCAGTCGCTCGAGCGCGGAGCGCAGAACGTAGAGGCTCGCCACGATCACCGCAACGAACGCGACCTGCCCGACCTCGATGCCGACGTTGAACGCGAACAGCGCGAGCGGCACGTCGCCTTCGGGGAGTCCCGCCTCGCGCAGCGCCCCGGCGAAGCCGAGCCCGTGCAGCAGGCCGAACGAGAACGCCATCGCCCACGGCCGGCGGCGCAGCAGCGTCGTCGCGTCGACGGGATCGCGGGCGAGTTCGACGGCCAGCACGTAGATCGTGACCGCGATCAGCACCTCGACCGGCGCCTGCGGCACGGTCACGACCTGCAGCGCGGCGAGCGCGAGCGTCACGGAGTGCCCGAGCGTGAACGCCGTGATCGTCGCGAGCAGCGAGCGGGCGCCGCCGACCAGCAGCAGCAGCCCGAACACGAACAGCAGGTGGTCGACTCCCCCGGCGATGTGCTCGGTGCCGAGCCGGCCGTAGTCGTGCAGCACGTCGAGCGACGACGGCTCGCCCTCGACCACGACCGACGAATCGGCCGCGCCGAGCACGCGCCGGTCCACCGAGCCGGACGCGAGCGTGATGCGCAGCAGTGCGTCGGTCGACTCGAGGCCGACGACGCCGACCGTCCTGCCGACGAGCGTGCCGCCGCAGTCGACGATCCACCTCGACACGGTCGCGTCGTCCTCCTCGTGGCGCTGCGTCTCGCCGACCGTCCGGCACTCCGGGGGAAGGTTCGGGCGCAGGTCGAGCCCCGGCACGCGCGCGTTCGGAGCCTTCCAGAGCACGTCGACCGTTCCGTCCGGACGTTCGCGCAGGTCGAACAGCACGGGATCGAGCGCGTGGGCGAACGCGTCCACCGCCGACAACACGCCGCCGAGCACGATCGGCAGCAGCAACGGCGCCACGCGCCGCGCGAAGCCGGTGCGCCGCGTTCTCATCCCTGCCCCCCGCGGATCGCCGCGTGGTCGACGCGGATCGTGTACGCCGGCCGCACGCCGTCCAGGAAGTCGGCGACGCGCGCGGCGCGGCGCTCGTTCTCGTACTGCTTCTCCACGCGCAAGCGCACGTCGGCCAGCGGAGGGACGTCGGGGTCGATGCGCTGCTCGAGGAAGACGACGTGCCAGCCGTAGGCGGACTCGAGCGGTCCCTGCCAGGAACCGGAGGGCAGCGTCGGCAGGGTCGCCGGGAAGACCCCGCCGAACAGCTTCTCGAGATCCGCCGGCGACTGGCCGGCCAGTCGCTTGCCGAGCAGGAACGGATCGCCTCCGAGCGCGGCCTGCGCTTCGGCGCCCTGTCCCACCGCCTTGCGCAGCGCGTCCTCGGCCGCCTGCCGGGCGCCGTCGGCGCCGCGTCGCGTGCGGTCGAAGAACACGTGGCGGAACGTCACGCGCTCGGCGCGGCCGAACTCGCCCTGGTGCCGCTCGTACCAGGCCGCGAGTTCGGCGTCGGTCGGCGTCGGCGAGGACCAGGAGACGACGAGGCGGACCTTCTCGATCAGCACCTGCCGCACGACGGGATCCGAGCGGTGCAGCCCGAGCTCGAGCGCGCGAGCGTAGAGCGTCGCGACGTCGTCGCCCCGGTCCTCGCCGAGGTAGCGCATCTTCTGCACGAGCCGCCACGCGATCGCGCGATCGCCCTGCTCGAACCCGCGCGCGAGCCCCTCGCGGAACAGGATCTCGTCGTCGATCGCCCTCGCGACGAGCGCCTCGGTGTCCGCGGTGCTGGCGAGCGAGAGGTTCGCGAGCTTGTAGTCGCGCTGAAGGCCGCGGATCTGCTCGGCGTCGATGTCGATGACGCGATCCTCGGGAGCGACGAGGCTGCCGCTCCATTCCCGGCTGTGCGTCTCGGCGACGACCGAATACGCGAGCGCCCCGGCCACCGCGAAGTGCAGGGCCGGGGCGCGCAGGAGGTTCGCGAGACGGGAGACGGACATCAACTCCAGACCGTCCCCTCGACCGCGTTTCGTTTCAAGACGGGGTTGCCCGTCACTTCGCGAGCGTCAGCTTGGTTCCCTTGCTCGTGAAGTCGCGCTCCGCCGTCGAGCTGTAGTCGCCCGAGACGAAGTCGACCGCGAGTTCCTGGTCCACGGGCGCGACGCCCGAGAGGTCGATGTTCCCGGTCTTCAGCTTGATCTTCGCGGCGCCCTTCGAGGAAATCTTGACGTTCAGCCCCGTGATGCCGGCGATCGCGCCGAGCTTGTCCTTGTACTTGTACGAAGAGCCGGGCTTCTTCACTTCCATCGTCCCGGCCGGGACCGTCGCCGTCCAGACCGTCGAGTCGCTGTCGCGCAGCGTGAACACGAGGTCGTTCGCGGCCGGGTCCAGCTGCGAAGGCGAGTCGTAGATGACGAGGCCGAGTTGCAGACGGTCCGACGAGGGCGCGTCCTTGAAGCCGATCTTCGCCTTGTCGATTCCGACGTAGCCCGGGTGGTAGAAGATCGGGGAGGCGACGGCGCGCTCCTGGATCGTCCACGGGTTCGCGTCGTCGCAGCACTCCGCGGCCGCCGCCGGGACCGACCCCGGGTTGTCGCAGTCCACGGCCGGCGTCGCGCCGCAGGTGCCCGCGCCGAGGATCTCGCAGTCGGCATCCGTCACGCAGATCGCCGGGTAGTCCTCCGTGCAGTCGCCGGCCGAGAAGGCCGCGCAGTCGGCGTTCGTCGTGCAGACGCGGGTCTCGTCCCCGGAGCACGCCGTCAGCTGGATCGAGCACGTCTTCAGGTCGTTGCAGAGCCGCTTGTGCCAGCGGCACGTCGGGTTCTCGACGATGCGGACGTAGTAGAAGGCGTTCTCGGTCGGGTCGAAGTCCGGGTCTTCCCAGACCGTGCAGAGCGTGTCGAAACCGGTCCCGGTCGGCGTGCAGGTGTCGGTGTCGACGCCCGCGCCGTTGTCCGGGTCGCCGGCCACGTCGTAGACGAGTTCGTGCGCGGCGCCGTCCTTGTCGGTCCATCCCTTGATGACCTGCGCGCGCTGCAGCGGCGTGCTGAGGCCGCCCGGGTCCTTCTGGGCCATGATCGCGAAGCGCGGCGACTTCTTGCCGAGCATCGGCCCCAGGTCGCCGCCCATCGGCACGCCGGTCTCGTATCCCGTCGCGACGAAGTCGCCGTTGTCGCAGAGGTCGAGCGGGGCGCGGCCGCCGAACACGCGCACGATCGGGCGAGTGCCGGACGTCGAGTACGTCTCGCGGCGGCGCATCGCCGCGAAGATCGCGTCGCGCGAGTTCTCCTCGGCCCAGACCACGGCGAGGCCACCGGGGTTCTGCTCGACCTTCGACGGCTGCGTCGCGTCGGCCAGGATGAACGCCGGCGACGAATCGGCGACGCCGACCGCGCCGATGCGACCGTAGTCGACCTCGCTGGTCGCGCCCGACACCGAGACGTGGGTGTCGGTCGAGCCGACGAAGCCGAGCGCGTAGGGATTCACGCCGATGCTTCTTTCGAGTTGCAGGCCGCGCTTGAGGCCGCCGCGGGCGTAGGCGTACTGCGAGAAGTCGCTGTCGTTCGCGAGCTTGCCGGCGATGATGTTCGGCGTGGTGTTGTTCTCGAAATTGCAGAGCTCGTCGGTGGTGCCGACGACGCCGTCACGGCACTCGGATTCCCCCTTGACCTGCGTGAGCTCCATGATGCGCTCGAGCTGCGCGCGCAGCGCCGCCTGCTCGGAGGTGATGAAGCCGTTGTCGCTGTTGCGATTGTAGAACATCCGGTCGGTGGCCAGGTTCGAGTTGTGCGGGATGGCGAGCACGTCGCAGTTGGTCGCCGAGTCGAGGCACGCGGCCTTCAGTTCGAGGCGCATGTCCTCGTGCTTGGGCTTCTCGTAGTAGGTGACCGGCATCGGCGGGACGTCGTCGTTGCGGAAGATGATGTTGCGGTGGAGATTGTTGCCGCCGGGCTGGCCGCTCCACTCGTACGCCTTGAACGTCGTGAACGAGCACGAGGACGTCCGGTCGTAGTACGCGTCCGCGGCGACCTGGGTGTCCTGCCAGACGAGCGCGGCCTCGGTCGCGCAGTCGGCGTAGCCGGGCGCAGGTCCGCAGATTCCGGGGAAGCGCGACGGCGCTGGCGACACGAGCGCGAAGAAGAAGTCGATGAACGCCTGAGGCAGCGGGTTGCTCGACTGGTAGTCGTTGTCGAACGTGTCGCGCAGGTTCGCGCAGAGCGGATCGTTGTAGCCGGGGTACCCGGCGTTCAGGCAGATGCGCGCCTCGCCGAACCCTTCCGAATGGTCGGTGACGGCCGTGAAGTCGAGGGGCCGGTCGATCGTCGCGCTTCGCAGCGCCACGCCGAAGGCGTCGTAGGGCGTCAGGCCGATGGTGCCGCCGGTGGCGAAGTCGTAGGCGTCGTACGGCGTGTTGCGATTGCGCGCGAGCACCGAGTCGGCCGAATACGCCGTGTGGACGTGCGTGTCGCCGAAGAACGGCTGGCGGTACGCGTCGTAGTTCGCGCAGTCGCTGCGCGTCTCGGTGCGCGTCCAGTCCTGCGCCGGCTGGGCGAAAGCCGTGCCGGCCACCCCCGAGGCCAGCGCGACGCCCGTCCAGATCACCCTCCACAGGCTCGACACCCGAAGGTCCCGGTCGAAATCTGCCATCTCGAAGCCCTCCCTTGCCGCCGGCCGGTCGGCCGGCAAGCGCGGTTCTAACAGTTGGCAGAGTGGCTGACAATTGATATTCGGGGCCATGGCGAAGAAGGGAGCCTCGACTGCGCGGCGGTCCGCCCCGGGAGCCGGGGCGGTGATGGCGAAGAAGGAAGACGGCCGCACCCTGCGGTCGGCCACGACGCGCCGCGCCGTGGCCGAGGCCTACCTGAATCTCGTCGACGCCGGGGCCCTGCGCCCGACCGCCCGCGCGATCGCCGAAAAGGCCGGGGTCTCCGAACGCGCCGTCTTCCGCCACTTCCAGGACATGGAAACCCTGCACAGCGAGGCCGCCGTGCTGCAGATCCAGCGCGTCGGCGCCGAGATCCCCGGCGCGGTCGAGCCTAACGGCCCGCTCGAGGCGCGGCTCGAGGCGCTCACGCGGCGCTGGTGCACGCTGAACGAACGCGTCACCCCGGTCCGGCGGGTGGCGCTGCTGCACGAACCGTTCTCCGCGGAGGTCGCCAAGAGGCTCGCCTGGATCCGCAGGCTCGCACGGACCGAGATCGAAACGACCCTGGCCGCCGAACTCGGCTCCCCGGCGCCGCGCGAGACCCTGGCCGCGCTGACGGCCGCCATGTCGTGGGAGTCGTGGAACGAACTGCGCCGCCGCCACGACCTCGACTTCGATTCCGCGCTGCGCACGATCGCGTCGATGATGAACGCGATCCTGAGGACGTTCCCGGCCGGTTCCGGTCCCGGTCCAGAGCGGTGACGTCGGGCGACGGCGGGACGCGGCGGTCACCCAAGTAAGGAATGTTTACTTGCGAGCACGTGCTCGCTACGTAACCGCGTCCCACCCACCACGGTGGAGGCGGACGCCGCATGCACGCGGCGGCGTTCGCAGGCCGCGAACGCGCGGCCGGCAAGTACGGGTCGCCCGACGCGGCCGACACAGAGGGAGAACGCAGTCCATGGACATGTCCTACACCCCGGAACAGATCGCGTTCCGCGACGAGGTGCGTCGCTTCATCGCCGAGGCGATGCCGGCCGACCTCCAGCACAAGGCCGAGAACGGCGGCCACTACGAGCACGAGGAGATCATGCGCTGGCACCGCATCCTCTTCGAGAAGGGATGGGCGGCGCCGCACTGGCCGGAGGAAGTCGGCGGCACGGGCTGGGACATCGCGCAGCGCCACATCTTCAGCGAGGAGATGACGCGCGCGAACGCGCCGGCGCTCTCGCCGTTCGGGCTGACGATGGTCGGGCCGCTGATCATCCAGTTCGGCACCGACGAACAGAAGAAACGCTTCCTGCCGAAGATCCTCTCGGGCGACGAAGTCTGGTGCCAGGGCTACAGCGAGCCCAACTCCGGGTCGGACCTCGCGAGCCTCCAGCTTCGCGCCGACAAGGACGGGGACGACTACGTCCTGAACGGCCAGAAGACCTGGACCACCTACGCGCAGTACGCCGACTGGATCTTCGTGCTCGCGCGCACGAGCCAGAACGGCAAGCAGCAGGAAGGCATCTCGTTCCTGCTCGCCGACATCAAGAACACGCCGGGCATCGAGGTGAAGCCGTTCCTGACGATCGGCGGCACGCCCGCGTTCTCCGAGACGTGGTTCGACAACGCGCGCGTGCCGCAGGCCAACCGCGTGGGACCGGAGAACCAGGGCTGGACGATGGCCAAGGCGCTGCTCGGCCACGAACGCACTTCGATCGGCGGCGTCGCCGAATCGGGACGCCTGCTGAACCTGATCCGCCGCATCGCCAAGGACACGCGCGTCGGCGGCCGGACGCTGATGGACGATCCCGTGTTCCGCCGCCGGCTCGCGAAGCTCGAGATCCGCCAGCGCACGGTCGGCATGGCCAACCTTCGCACGCTGTCGGCCGCCCAGCTCGGCCACGCGCCGGGGCCGGAGAGCTCGATCCTGAAGGTCGTCGGCACCGAGCTCCAGCAGGAGATCACGGAGCTGGCGATGGACGCGATGGGGCACAACGCGCTCGGCTGGTTCGACTCGCCGACCGAGGCGATGCCGGAGTACCAGCTCTGGATGGCGTCGAACTTCAACTACCTGCGCGCCGCGACGATCTACGGCGGCTCCAACGAGATCCAGAAGAACATCATTTCCAAGCTGATCCTCGGGCTGCCCCAGTGAGCCGCGAGCCGGCGAGCGGCGGACATCCGAACGCCTCGCCGGGTCGGGCCATCACGAGGACATCGAGGCCAATCCAGGACAAACCATGAATTTCGAGCTCACCGAAGAACAACAGATGATGGTCGACGCCGTGAAGCGGTTCGTCGACAAGGACTCCCCCGTCACCCGTTTCCGGCAGATGCGCGCGACCGAGACCGGCTGGGAACCGAAAGTCTGGAAGACGATGGCCGACAACGGCTGGCTCGCCGTCGCGTTCCCCGAGGACCACGGCGGCTACGGCGGCCAGTTCGTCGACGTCGCGCTGATCCTCGAGCAGCTCGGCCGCGGGCTGGTGCCCGAGCCGTACATCGCCTCGGTCGTGCTCGCGGGCGGACTGATCTCCAGGCTCGGCTCGGCCGAACAGGTCCAGGCGTTCCTCGCGCCGATGCTCGAGGGCGCGACCTCGCTCGCGTTCGCGTACGCCGAACGCCAGGGACGCTACGAGCCGAACGACTGCGAGACGACCGCGAGGAAGTCGGGAGCCGGCTACGCCATCAGCGGCGAGAAGCTGTGGGTGCTCAACGGGCACGCGGCCGACAAGGTCGTCGTCGTCGCGCGCACCTCGGGCGCTGCTCGCGACGCCTCCGGGCTCTCGCTGTTCGTGGTCGACGCCGACGCGCCGGGGCTCTCCCGCACGCGCGTCCCCGGCATGGACGGCCACTCCACCGGCCTGCTCCGCTTCGAGAACGTCGAGGTCGGCGCCGACCGCCTGCTCGGGAAGGAAGGCGACGCGCTCGCGAGCGTCGAGTGGGCGCTCGACCGCGGCGCCGCCGCCGCTTGCGCGGAGGCGCAGGGCGAGTTGCAGACGCTGCTCACGCTGACCGTCGACTACCTGAAGCAGCGCAAGCAGTTCGGCCGTGCGATCGGCTCGTTCCAGGCGCTGCAGCACCGCGCGGCGGACATGTTCGCCGAGGTCGAGCTCTGCAAGGGCATGATGCTGCTGGCGGCGATCCAGGCGGACGTCGACGACGAGACGGAGCGCAAGCGTTCGATCTCGGCCGCGAAGGTGCAGCTGCAGCAGGGCGGCTGGTACGTGCAGGAGAACGCCGTGCAGCTCTTCGGCGGCATCGCGATCACCGACGAGCAGGACGTGGGCCTGTACTTCAAGCGCGTGCGCGTGCTGCAGGGCCTGTTCGGCGACGCCGACTGGCACGTCGGACGCTATTCGTCGCTGCCCGGCTTCGAAGGCGCAGCGGCCTGACGGCGGCCGCGCCCGTCGCGCGGACTCCCGGGCTCGAAAGAAAAAGGCCGCTCCCCGTCGGGAGCGGCCTTTTTCTTTCCTGCGCCTCGGGCGCCGCGCCGGTCAGAAGCCGGTGAACGGCACGTGGGTCAGGTCCGCGCCGAGCCGGACCTGCAGTTCCCGGGCGGCGCCGAGGAACGTCCCGCTCCATTCCGTGCCGACGCCGATCACGAACCGTCCCGCCTCGGGGCAGTAGATCGTGCCCGCGCCGGTGACGCCCGGCGAGACGCGGCAACGCGAGCCGTCCGCGTAGAACAGCACGTTCTGCGGCACGAGGCCGTCGAGCATGACCTTCGCTCCGTAGCCGATCTTCAGGCGGCCGCCCGCGATCCGGATCATCAGCACGTCGGTGGCGTTGCCGCGCAGCGTGAGCGTCGCGCCGTGCCCGACCTTCAGGCCCTGCAGGTCCACGACCGCGACGCCGTCGCCGGTCACGTCGATCGAAGCCGCGGCGCCGTGCGGCACCTTGAGGCCGTTCGGCCCGCCGGCCGTCGCGGTCGAGGCCTTCGTGTCGAGCGTGGTCTTCGCGAGGCCGAGCGCGATCTTGTCGTCGGCGCACACCGAAACGAGTTCGTGCGCTCCCGTCGTGT
Organism: uncultured Myxococcales bacterium; assembly: GCA_964476185.1. Taxonomy (GTDB): domain Bacteria; phylum Desulfobacterota; class Binatia; order UBA1149; family CAITLU01; genus DATNBU01. The sequence continues at coordinate 34,779 of CAYYZO010000025.1, read as the reverse complement.
CGACGATCCCGAACGGCGTCTTCGCGACCGTCGTGCCGCTCGCGACGGTCTTCAGGCTGGTGCCGGGGACCGTCAGGTAGAGGTTCGAGCCGACGGATGCGCCTCCGGTGGCGATGTCGCCGGCGACCTCGGGCGGCCCGTAGAAGCGGACGCCTTCGCCGGTCGTCGCGGTCACGACGTGGCTGTCCTGCGAGATGCCGGCGAGCCTGGCCGTCTCGCTGCAGGTGTTCGCGTCGAGCACCGATCCACGACCGGTGCGCACGCGCACCGGATCCCCGCTCGGGTTCGCGCCCACGACGATCCAGCGGCACGTCGGCGACAGCGTCGTGCCGGCGCCGACGCAGACGCCGTCGACGCACTGCCCGCTGCCCTCGACCGCGCAGTCGCCGATGTCCGTGCAGGGTCCCTCGATCGGCAGCGCGACGCAGGAGTCCTCCTCCGGATCGCAGACGCCCTCGGAGCATTCGCTGTCGAGGTTCGAGCAATCCGGCCCGACCTCGGCGAAGGAACACGTTCCCTCGCCGTCGCACTGCTCGACGCCGTTGCAGAAGACGCCGTCGTCACACGCCGTGCCGGCGCTGGCGAAGCTGCAATCGTCGCAGCACGGATCGAATCCCTCGCCCGGGTCGCAGTCCTCCCCCGGCTCGACTTCGCCGTTGCCGCAGGTCGTGCACTGGGGGTTCTCGACGTCGAACGAACAGATCGACGGGCCGACGCAGCCGGGAACGACGATCACCGTTCGCGAGAAAGACGGCACCGACTCGTAGCAGGAGTAACAGGTCTCCGTCTGGCACTTCTCGTCGCAACCGTCGAGGTTCCCCGTGTTGCCGTCGTCGCACTGCTCGCCGTACGTGACGCAGCCGTCGCCGCACAAGGAGGGACAGACGTTCTCCTCGAGGCTGCAGGAGGAACCGTCACCGGCGTAGTAGCCCTCCACGCCCCCGCATTCGGCCGCGGTCTTCACGACGCACTGGTCGGCGTAACAGCA
>CAYYZO010000025.1:12479-33691 GCA_964476185.1 uncultured Myxococcales bacterium | reverse complement strand
GATCGGGAACGTCGTCGTCGTCGAATCGCAAGGCCCGCAATCCTCGGGACAGTCGAGGCAGGTCTCGCCCGCCTCCACGTCGCAGAACTCATCGAACGAGATGCATCCCCCGGCGAGCGCCGGGGAGTGCGAAATCGTAACCAGCAGGCCGGCCGTCGCCGCCAGCGACGCCGCCTTCGCGATCAGGAACCTCATCGTGATCCTCCCTCTTCGGGACCGTCGCGCGAGGCGCGGCGTTCCCCCTGAAACCCATTCCCCCTGTGTCTTCGCGTTCGCGACCGGGTCTCGCGAACGCCTGACCCCACCGAAGCCAAGCCCCGACAGTTACGCCGCTCGTCGCTGCCTGTAAAGGGGGTCGCCTCCGGAAGTGGGCCGGATCACGCCGCCACGCTGTCCTCGATCCGGAGCCGGGAGTATCAAGACCGCGGACCGCCCGGGCCGACGCGGTCCCGCCCCGATGGAAGCCCCGCGCCATCCTCTCGACCGCCTTTCCCCGCAGCTCTCGCTCACGGACGCGACGCTCCTCGTCGTGTCGTCGGTGATCGGAGTCGGCATCTTCCTGACCCCGGGCGCCGTGGCCGACGCGCTGCCGACCCCGACGCTGTTCCTCGCGGCCTGGCTGGCGGGGGGCCTGCTGTCTCTGGCCGGCGCTCTCGCGAACGCCGAGCTCGGCGCGATGTTCCCGCACGCCGGGGGCAACTACGTCTACCTGCGCGAGGCATGGCATCCGCGCGCCGGGTTCGTCGTCGGATGGCTGTCGTTCTTCGTGATCTATGCCGGGACGGCGGCCACCCTCGCCGTCGGCTTCGCCGATGGCATCGCGGGGTTCGTCGAGGTCGGGAGCGGCGGCCGCACCGTCATCGCCGTGGCGGCCACGCTCGCGATGTCCGCGGTTCACCACCGCGGCGTGCGCCTCGGCGCGTTCCTGAACAACACGACCGCCGGTCTCAAGATCCTCGCCCTGCTCGGCCTCGCGGTCGCCGGACCGCTGCTCGGCCAGGCGCCGCCACCGCCCACGGCGCCGCCTTCCCCGGGCGACGGCGCGACGGCCGCGGGGTTCGCGCTCGCGCTCGCCCCGATCCTGTTCAGCTACCTCGGCTGGAACGCGTCCGTGTTCGTCGCCAGCGAGATCCGGCGGCCGTCACGGAACCTCCCGCTGTCGCTGTTCCTCGGGCTCGGGATCTCGACGGTCGTCTACCTGCTCGTCAACGCGTCGTACCTCCACGCGCTGCCGATCGAGACGATGCGCGGCGAAACGCGCGTCGGCGAGGCGGCCGCCCGCGTGTTCTTCGGCGACGCCGGCGGCGCCGTCGCCGCCGTGCTGATCCTCGGCTCGATCGTGAGCTGCCTCGGCGCGACCGTGATGGTGGGCCCGCGCATCGCGTACGCAATGGCCATCGACGGCCTGTTCTTCCGTGCGACGGGCAGCGTGCACCGGCTCTACACAACGCCGCACGCGGCGATCTGGGGCCAGGCGGCGACGGCGATCGCGTTGATCGTGATGCTGAAGCGCTTCCCGAGCGTGCTCGACTACACGACGTTCGCGATCGTGCTCGCGACGATGGCGGACACGGCGGCGCTGTACCTTCTGCGCAGGAGCCAGCCCGATCGCCCTCGCCCCTATCGCGCGTGGGGTTACCCGCTGCTGCCGGCGCTCTACCTCGTGGCGAACGCCGCGATCGCCGTGGTCATGCTCTGGAACCGGCCGCTCGAATGCCTGACCGCGCTGGCGGTCACCGCCACCGCGCTGCCCGCCTACGAGTGGTTCGTGCGCAGGAATCCGACCGGCAGCATTCCCGCTCCCCGGTCCGATCCGGGAAGCGACACCGACTGACGCTTTCCTCAGCCCGGGCACCACTGCGGATCGAGCTTGGTCCTGCCCAGCGTCTTCAGGTACTCGATCAGGGCCCGCCGCTGTTCGTCGTCCAGGGTCCACGCTCCCGTCGCCTCGTCCCTCCAGAAGTCGTGCCCGACGTTGCTGTGCCCCGATCGCCGGGTGTCGTACACGTTGCGGAAGGCCGGCCGTGTCTCGAACGTTTCGGCGTCGGCCGGCGCGACCCAGCGGGACAGGTTGGGCCGGCACGCTTCGGAGTCGCGCAGGCCGACGCGAACCGGGTCGAAGCACTCGCGGGTTTCCACCAGCGTCAGGTCGAACTGCGGTGGCCTCTTCTCGGGCGGCGAAAGAAGGTCGTCGAGGGTCGGGACCGACCCGTTGTGCAGGTACGGGAAGCGCGCCCACACGCCTTCGAGACGGGGCGCGACGTAGCCGTGCACGGTGTCGCCATCGACATCGAGTTCCTCGAAGCGCGCACGCGAAAGCCGGGGAATCGTGCGCGCGATGTCGTCCATCCGCGCACGGGTCTCCGCTCCATAGGAACCGTCGTCTCCCGGCTGGCCGAGCAGCAACAGGCGATCCGGATCCGTGCGGACCTTCGCGTGGCGCACCACGCGCGGCGGCTTGCCCGGCGCGGTTTCGTGGCAGCGGGCGCACCCTTTCTCCGTGAACAACGCCTTGCCCCGTCGGGCGAGCCCGGCGTCGATCGGGCACGGGTACGGCGGAGGACCCTGCACGTCGCGCAGGACAACCTCCTCCGCCTTCGCGACGAGGGCCTGGTACTCCCGGCCACCGACGACGGCGCGGTCCTGGCCCGCGCCGAGCACGGCGCCGCCGATCCACCCGCGGCCGGTCCCGAACGCGTCGGCGAACAAGCCGACCTCGCAGGTCGTCTCGCCGCACGCACCGCGCCGCCAGGCGAGGTTCCACAGCGGCGGGACCTTCATCTCGCCGCGCGGCGGCGTCGGCGACTCCCCGCCGCCGGTCACCTCATAGATCCAGTGCGTGATGTGCGCGTCCGGCACCAGCCCGACCGTGCGGTTCGCGACCGTGCGATTCGCGAGCAGGCCGGTGAAACGGACCGCGCCGTCGTCGATCTCGCGCGCCGTCCTTCCGCGGACGGGATTCAGCGTGCGCAGCCGCACGATCTGCTTCTGCAGGCGGTTCGTATCGTTTCCCATCGTGAACACGTCGATGCGCTTGTTCCCGAGCCCCTCCCAGAACCGCCCGGCGACGCGACCGCTGTGGCACATGGCGCAGGACATCGTGCCGACGCGGAGCTTCCTCGAGAACGGCGGGGAGTCCGCCAGCTCGGTCGTCGTAAGGCCGTGGATCCTTCCGCAATCGTTGACGACGAGTCCCCATTCCTCGCTGGCAAGGCGATGCTCGGCCTGCTGGTCGCTGCCCAGCAGGGTCATCGCGATGCGGACGAGGCGCTTGTTGTCCTCGCTGATCGTCAGGGCATTGAACGGTTCGACGGCCATCGGGCCGAGCCGCGAAGCGGCCTCGGGCGTGTCCTGGTCGAGGAAATCGACCACTCCGCACGCCATCGTCATGCCCTTCGGCGGGTGGAACAGCGTCGCGCGCTCCAGCGGCGACGGGACCGCGCACGGCGGCGGATCCGCGAAAGCCCGGCGCGGCGTCAGCGCGCCGAGCGCGACGGCGAGCACCAGCAGGGCCGCGCTTCCCGAGCCACCGGCGCGACGCGGGTTCATGCGGACCACTTCACCCGACCCAGGTGCATCAGGAAGTCGTAGTCGACCCAGATCGCGCGTCCGACGTCCTGCCATCCGCCGGCCAGGCCGAGTTCCTCCTCGAGCGGATGCGAGGCGTAGGACGACACGCGCGCGCGGAACCGGCCCGGCGTGAAGCCGCCGCCCCGGTGCTCCTCGACCGTCGCGGAGGCTTCGGCGATGGCCTGGTAGCACGCGTCCGTGGTGTTGCCGACGCTCGGGAACTGCTTGAGGAACGCCATCGTCACCTTCGGCTTGAGGCCCTTCAGGAAGAACTGCATCGTCCGCAGCGGGACCGAGTCCTGCGCGGCGTCCGGGATGCACTGCTCGAAGAAGCGGCGGTCCGCGCTCTCCAGGTCGTCCCACCTCGAGTCGCCGTCCTCGACCGCCCCGCCTTCGACCGGCTCGATCTCGAGCAAAGGCTTCCACTCCCCGCGCGCGTCGTCGCCCCACTGCGGGATGACGAACGCCGTCGTCGAGAAGCGCGACATCGACGGCGCGCAGGTGGCGATCTCGAACTGTCCGAGCTGCTTCGGGAACCCGTAGACCTCGCGCCCCGCCGCCATCGCCGCGGCGCTGTCCACGAACAGGTAGACCGGCACCCAGCGCAGGATCGACAGGCTCAGCTTGTGCTCGATCGCGAGGACCCAGAACGTCACGTCGACCTCGGAGATGGAGCCGTGGTCGGCTTCGGGGATCGAGCTGACCCGGCCGATGTGCGCGAACGACACGAAGACCTTGCTCGTGATCGCCGTGTACTTCAGTTCCCCGCGACTCGGCTCCTCGAACATGCGGTCGAGAAGCTCCTGCAGCTTCCTGCGGCTGCCCTGCAGCGTGAAGCCGTGCAGGATCACGTCCCGGTGCAGATAGGGACCGTATCCGATCAAACGATTGCCGAGTTCGACGTACTTCGCCACGACGCTTCCTCCTTCAGATGACGAGCGGATGGGGATCGAGGTCGGCCGCCCCGGGGAGCGCACCTCGCGCCGCCGCGTCCGCCCCGGGTTCCTGCAGCGCGAGCAGGACGCGCAGCTCGTCGTAGCGCGCGGACAGCGCGCGCGCCTCGCGCAACGCGCGCTTCCACGACCGCCGGGCGCTCCGCGACCGGCCGGCGAGGCTGTGCCTCCAGCCTCGCGCCAGGTGCAGCCGCGGCCTGCCGATCGGGAAGAGCTGCGCGTACTTCGCCAGCGCCGGCAACGCGCGGCCCGCTTCGGCGAGCCATCTGGCGCGGGACGCCGAGCCGGCGGGGCTGGCGTGCGCGAGCGCGAGGAACACCTCGACGGGACCGGCGTAGCCCTCGACCGAGCCGAAGTTGCGCGGTGCGGTCGTCGCCGAAAGCCGCGCCGCTTCGCGCGCGGAACGTTCGGCGCCGTCGAGGTCCCCGAGACGAACGAAAGCCGCGGCCTGGACCGCCCGGCAGATCATCAGCGAGACGTTGTCGGCGAGGTCGACCAGCAGCTCGATCGCCTCCGCCAGCATCGGGACCGCCTCGCCCGCGAGCCCCCGCGGAAGCATCGTCTGCGAGAGCGCGAAGCCCGCCCACGCGCGGTGCTGCGTACGCCGCGTGGCGATCGCCATCTCCCGCAGTTCCTCGAAGGCGGCGGCGGCCGGCGCGAAGTCGCCGCGGAAATAGTTCGCGAGGCCGAGCAGCGTCAGCGCCGTGCCGATGTCGTGCGTGTCGAGGCCGCTGCGACACAGCAGCAGCGCGCGCTCGGCAAGCGGGAGGGCGCGTGCCCAGTCCCCCTGCCCGACCCGCATCATCGTCTCGGCGCCGATGATCCCCGTCATCGCGCTGATCTCCCCGGACGACTGCGCCGCGGCCAGCGAGCGCGCGAACAGCGCCTCCGAGAACCTCCGGAGGCCGACGAGTCCGGCCGTGTACGCGACCAGCCCCGCGGCCCGGGACGCCGGAGCGAGGTCCTTGCATCGCAGCGCATGCGCCGTCGCGGCCAGGGACGCGCCGAGAAGCGCCGTCGAATCGCCGGTGAAGTACTGCGAGTCCGCGAGACGGCGGGCCGCGACCATGCAGCCCCGTCGCCGCTCCAGTTCGGCAGGGGGAGGATCGGCGTGGGCGCCCCTCCACCAGCGCGCGATGCGGACGGCGTCCGCGGCCATCCGCCGGGCCCGCGCCCCGGCCGAGTCCGGCAACGGATCTCCCGCACGCGCGAGGGCCCGGCGAGCGAAGTCCTCCGCCGATCGCATGTCTCCGACGGACCAGAACGCTCCCGACAGGTCGGACTCCCACGTCGCGCGCTCGAGCGACGGCGCAGGCGAAGTCGACGCGTCGTCGGCGCGCAGGGCGAGCGTGTAGAGCGAGATGCCTTCCACGCCGCCGCCGCGTCCGAACGCCCGGCCTGCCGCGGCGGCATAGTGTCCGGCGGCCGCGTCGGGACGCCCGGCCCGCTCCCAGTGATGGCCGAGCAGCGCATCACGACTCGACGCGCCGGCGTCGACGCCGGCCGCGAGGCGCTCGGCCACGAGGTGGTGCAGATCGCGCCGAAGCCGTTCGGGCAGCATCGCGTACGCCGCGAGACGGACCAGCTCGTGATGGAAGCGCAGCGTGTCCGATCCTTCGCCGTCGCGATCGAGCAACCCGTGGTCCACGAGGCTGTCGAGAGCGCGCTCGCCGGCCGCACCCGCGACGCGGGACGGCACGAGAGGGCGAAGCTCCTGCGCCTCGAAACGGGCGCCGAGCACGCTCGCGCAGCAGAGCACGGTGCGCTCGTCGTCGGGCAGCGCGGCGACGCGGCGTTCGACCACCGCCTCGAGCGACGCGAGATCCCCCTCGAAAACCTCGACCGACGTGCGCTCGAGGCGCCCCGAGACGACTCGCAGCGTCCCGCGCTGCACGGCGTCGTGCAGCAGTTCGCGCAGGAACAGGGGGTTTCCCCCCGCGACCGATCGCAGCCAGTCCGCAGCGGAGTCGGAAACGACCGCGCCCGCGACGTCGCCGACGAGCCGGGCGACGGCCGGCGGATCGAGTTCGGGAAGCCGCAGTTCCTCGCCGGCAGCCTCGACGATGCGCGACCACGCGCCGCCGCGGGAAGTCGGTCGACTGAGCAGCACGAGGTCGAAAACCATCGCCGTCTCGAGGATCCTCGACACCACCCGCAACGACGATTCGTCGATCCAGTGGGCGTCGTCGAACACGATCAGCGGCCTTTCGCCGACCGCCCCCGCCCCGACGAGCGCGGCGAGCATCCGTTCGGTCGCGGCTCCGCGCGCGGCCTGGCTGAGCGATGCCGAGCGCGCGGTCTCCGCCATCGAGATGTCCGCCACGGCCGCGAACAACGGCGCGAGGTCGACCTCCTGCCCCAGCTCCTGCGCGAGCGCGCGGATCGCCGGGATCTCCCCTCCGGCCTTCGCCGTTCGGGCGTCGATCGCGCTGCGGGCGAGGGCGCGCCACGCCCCGAACGGCTCGTCGGGAGCGACCGGATCGCCGGTGACGAACCAGACGACCCGTCCGCGTGCTCGCGCCTCGTCGACGAGGCGGGCGACGAGCGCGGTCTTGCCGACTCCCGCGTCGGCGACGACGACCGTCGCGCGCGATGCGGCGTCCGAGTCCAGCACGCGATCGCGCAGCCAGCCCAGTTCGGCTTCGCGTCCGAACCAGGTCACGTCGGTCCGCGCGACGACGTCGCCGGGAGCCGGCGCAGCCCCGGCGACGACCCAGCAGGCTTCGCCGTCCACGGTCGCGACCTCGAAGCGGTGGAGATCGCCGCACTCTTCCCGGGTGCCGACGTCGCAAACGATCGCGCCCGCATCCGACGCCGCGAGCGCGAGCGCGCCGAGCACCGGATCGCCGGCGACGAGCGCAGGCTCCGCGCCCGGGACAGGCGGGCGCCACGACACCGGCCCGGTCGCGACGCCGATGCGGACCCCGGCGCCTTCGCGCGGCGCCGCGCGGCGCAGTCGCAGCGCCGCCTCGACGGCGCGTGCAACGTGATAGGGCGCCTGGCCCTGGCCGACGCCGAACGCGCACAGCAGCGACGGGGCCGTGCCGAGGGGTATCGAAGCCAGCACTTCGCCGTCCGAACGCGCCACCTCCCGCTGCAGCAGCGCCGTCACGCGGTCGACGATCTCGCGCACGTCTTCCGTGCGGTCGAGCCGCACCTCGAGGCGGACGGCCATGACGGTCGCGCGCCGGACCAGGCCGTCCCAGGAACGCCCGGCTTCCCGGGTCGCCGGCGACGCTTCCGCTTCGCCGTGGGATCGCGGCTCGCCGCCGCTGTCGGCGCCCGCCATCGCTTCCGCGCCCAGCCGCGCCGACACGGCGACGGGCGCGTCGCGATCGCGCTCGAGCGCCTGGGCGGCATCGAGGACCGCGGGGCCGAGAACGAAGCCGATGCGAGCCTGCTCTCGCTCTCCTGCCGGCACGACCTGGAACGAGCCGTAGCCGGCAGCGACGCGCAACGACTGGAGCGCGCCGCGCCGCATCGCTTCCACTTCGCGCACCGCGGAGACGGCCGCCACGCTGCAGGCCGCCGCGGAACCCGCCGCTCCCTCGCTCCACGCGACGGCGGCGGATCCTGCGCCCGCGACCAGCACGCGTCCTCGCGTTCGCGCGGCGGCGTCCGAGATCACCGCGAGCGTGCGCGTGAAGCCGTCCGCGGCCTCGGCCGCGCGCGCGCGCGACGACGCATCCGTGCCGGGGGCCAGACGCGCGGCCGGGACCAGCAGGACGAGCGCCCCCTTCTCGTCGGTCGCCATCGCATCCGGTCGATTCATGCCTGGTTCCGTCGCAAGGCAAGGATGGGACGAGACGAAAGCTCCAGCACGAGACGAGACTACACCGGTCCGAGCTTCAGGATGGCCTGTGCGGCCGTCTCCCCGGATGAAACGGCCGCCTCGACGCAGCCGGCGCACAGGTCGGTGCGAGTCCAGTCTCCGGCGAGGAACAGATTCACGAACCCCGAATCGTCCGGCGGGAGCCGCAGGGCGATCGTTCCGGGCAACGACAGCACGTAGAGTTCGGTCGGCCGGACGTTGGCGCGGACGTACTGGTGATCGAGGCGTGCCTTGCCGGCGGTTCCCGCCGGCGCGTGCAGGAAGCCATAGTCGAACGCGGGCCAGACTGCGCGCGCGAAGGCATCCAGCCAGTCGACCGCGAGGTCGCGCGCGAATCGCCGGGCCTGGACGGGATCGTCCGGCGTGCCGCTCGGTGCGTTGCCGCACAGGTACACGATCGAGCGCACCTTCGTGGCAGGCTCGACCCCGACGAGATGGGTCATGTCGGCCCACGTCGTGAACGGCCAGCGGCAGGCCGTGGTCATCTGCGCCTTGCCCTGGTAGCCGAGCGTCGGCAGCGAGGGCTCGAACCACAGCTGCATCGCGACGGTCTTCGCCGAGCGAATCCCGTCGAGCATCCTGCGGTACCGCGGACTGGCGTTCGCGAGCGGCGCGCAGGGCGCCTTCTGCGCGGCGGGCGGCAGCGCGACCACGACTTCGTCGAAGACTTCCTCGCCTTCGGCCGCCGCCTCCCGTCGCGCGATCGAGCGGGTCCGGCGCCCGCTCCAGTCGTCGGTGTCGGCGCCGGACTCGAGGTCGACGTCCCGCTTCATTCCATCTTCCAGTTCGGCGCCGTCGACGAGTTGTTCGAAGTCCGGTCCGGGCGGCCAGACGAGATGGCCGGGGCGCGTCGGGTGCGGCACCAGCGGAGAGTACGGCTGGTCGTCGCGGATCCGCGCCTGCTCGACCAGCTGGATGCGCTCGACGCGCTTGCCCGACGCATCCGGCTCGAGCAGCGCCGCGCGGTGGAAGAACCGGAAGCGCACGCCACGTTCCTTCAACACCTGGTACATCGGGGCGTACACGAGGTCGCCGAGCGACCCCTCGGATTTCCAGAACGCAGCGCCGCGGTAATCCAGCAGCAGGCGGAAGAACCCCTGGATCGCGACTCCGGCGGCGACCGCCGGGCGGTCGCCGTCGTAGGCGAAGGCCCAATCGTAACCCGCCGTCACGATCGCGGACTCGGCCGCCGCCTGGCTGCAGCCGTGTCGCAGCAGCCACGCGCGGAGTTCCTCGTCGTCCACCGACGACAGCCCCTTGCGAAGCAGGTCGTCCGCGAAGATGCCTCGAAGGATCGCCGTCGCGACACGCAGTTGCAGCCAGGATCGCCGGATCGTGTCGGTGATGCCGGCGATCGCCGACAGGAAGGATTCCGCCGCCGAATGCAGCCGATCCGACAGCCGCACGACCGCAGCGAGTTGTCCCGCTCGCTCCTCGCCGAATCCGGCCTCGAGCCCCTGGATTCCGTTGATGAGGCCGATCACCAGCGAAGCGCCCGTGACCACGTAGCGCGCCCTCGAACCGGGACGCGGCCCCGCGATACCGGGCGGCCATCCGCCCGGCGGCGCCGGCACCGGGCCGACGATTCCGCCAGGGCGTCGCTTCGCCGGATCGTCGAACGGAAAGTCTCCGCCCGACGAATAGGGGTCGAGATTCCCCGTCCCGCCCGGAAACGCCCCGTTGCCCATGTCCGCGACACTCGCGAACGTGTCGCCGACACCGAGCTTCTCGGCGGCCGCGAGATCCTCGGCGGTCGTCTCGATCGTCGCTCGGCGAAAATCCTCCTGGGCCAGCGCCACCTCGCCCACGAACCCCGTCAGCCAGCGGACGATGTCCCAGATGGTCGGAGGTCCGGACTTGTAGACGCCGGGAGTCCCGAGGGCCTTCGGGAGGGTCGCCGGCCAGGCCTTCCAGCGGTCGTCGTGCCGTTCCCGCAGTTCGAGATCCTGGACGGGATGGAACTCGCGCTGCCAGTTCAGCCCCCTGGCTTCGTAGCATTCGCGCAACTGCTCGAACGCGTTGTCGTAGAAGCCGGCCCACACGTGCAGGCCATGTTCCTCGATGCGGTCGCCGAAGCCGCTCGCGCACTTGCCGCCGAGGCGCCAACCTGGCTGGTACACGGTGACTTCGACGCGCTTGCGGGCTTCGGGGTCGCGCGTGAGCGCGAACGCCGTCGCCATCCCGCCCGGCCCGCCTCCGAGGATGACGACCTTGCGCTTGTTCGTTTCGCTGGACATCGCAGTCACGGGGCCCGCGACTGCGCACGGACCGCGGCCGAAGCTTCGTGGTTATCGACGACTTCCCGACGTGACGCCAGACCCGCGTTCGACCGGCCCGACGAGGGCCACGTCGGAAAGCTCGTTCAGTGGATCAGGATCCTTGTGAGCGCCGGCACATCACGGACACCGGCTGCGGCAAGTCCGGCTTCCGCGCGGATGCGCTCGCTCGCGTCATCGAAAGCGAAGATGCGGAAGGCCCCCGCGTACAAGGGCATGTGGCAAAGCTCGAACGCCGCGGTCGCCCGCTCGGCGGTCCGCTGCGCCTGCGCCTGCCGTCCTCGCGCACGGGCGGCCAGCGATTCGACCTGCAGCGCGAAAGCGATCGACACCGGCTCCCCGAGGGCGCGCAGCAAGCGACTGCAGCGCTTCGCTTCCGCGAGTCGCGCGCGAAGCTCGCGGTCGCGCCAGGCTGCCAGCAGCGACACCGTCGCGACGTACGGCGAGAGGGCCAGGCGCGCGCGAAGCCAGAGCAGGGTCTCCCGGACGCCGGGCGCCTCGAGCGCACCGCACGCCGAAAGCTCGTCCCAGCGGCCCAGCAGCGACGCGCGGGCCTCGATCGCGCGATCGTCGTGAAGCATCGACAGCGTTTCGGCGATCGCGACGCGCGCTCGCAGCAGCGGCGCAGCCTCTCCCCAGGCGCCCGCCTTCGCGATCCCGACCTCGCGCCGGGCAGCGTGCGCGTCGCCGGAAGCGAACCACGCGACCACCGGCTCCCCGCTGCGCGCCAGGATCGCCGTCGCCTCGTCGCCGGCCATCGTCGCCTCCTCGATCCACGCGACCCGACGCGCGCCGAGGCCGACAAGGTCGCCCGACCGCCACAGGGCGTCGAGCTCGACAAGACGCGCGAGGCGAACCTCCGGCCCGAACTCCCGTCCCGCGCGCACCAGGCCCTCGACCGCCGCGCCGAGACGATCGAGCGCGTCGCGCCAACGGGCCGACCTGGCCAGCCGCAGGCCTTCGGCCAGGGCGAGCGACGCATCGACCTCTCGCCCGTTCGTGAACGCGCCGGCGTCGAAGCGAACGCTCGGCGGCGAACCGGCAGGAGGCCGGACGGTCGCGTCGTGCAGGACCGCCGAACGCGCCACGCACGCCGGGTCGTGGCTCTCCGGAGCGACCCGGACCAGATCGGCGATCAGGGCGCGCGCCACGAGCGGATGACTCGTCAGCAGTCCGGTCGCAGCCTCCCACAGGATGCGGCAGCGCTCGAGCGCCGACTCCGGCGAGAGCCGCGGCGAAGCCTTCGTTCGCTGCGGCCGTCGCAGCCACGTTCGCGCTGGACGGGTCCTCTCAAGCGCGAGCGCTGCGTCCGAAGGCAAGTCCAGCGAAGCCTCGGCCAGCACGGCTGCGAGAAGCGCGAGGCTTTCGCGATGGCGCCCCCCGCGTGCGAGATCGTTCACGGCCCGCAGCATGGCTTCGCGCCGTGTCGCGGCGTCGCCTTCCTGCAACGCGAGCTTCGCGGCGCGCTCGAACACGCCGGCAGACTCGACGGCGCGTCCGTCCGCCTCGAGCGCCGCGGCCAGCTCCATCATGCGCGGCAGGCGAACCGAGTCGCTGCCGGCGAGATCGACGGCCTCCCGGAGCAGGCGGACCGCACGGCCGAACGCGAGCGCGGAGGCCGCGTGACGTCCCGCCAGCTCGGCATACGTCCCCGCTTTTTCCTCGCACCCGGCGGCCAGCAGGTGCACGAAGATCGGCTCGAGATCGCCCTGTCCCGCCCCGCGCCGCTCCAGCGCCTCGGCAAGGCGAAGGTGCAGGCTGCGACCGCGTGCCGCCGGCAGGCGCGACAGCAGCGTCGATCGCAGGCGGTCGTGGTACACCGAAGCCTCGAGTCCGCGCGCGCCTGCGCCGAGCTTCGCCAGGTTCCGGGCCGCGAGGTACTCGGCGCGCGACTTCCCCGTCCCGGAGAGCGCCGCTGCATCCGCGAGCGCGTCGCAGTTCGTCGGCCGCCCGGCGATCACCGCCGCTTCGAGGAACGCGCGCTCGTCTGCATCGAGCGAACCGAGCCGGCTCGCGAGCAGGTCCTCGTAGCCGACCGGCACCGTTCCCGCGCCCTGACGCAGCGCCAGCAGAAGTTCCTGGACGAGGTACGGGAGGCCGTCACCATGGGCGACGACATAGTCGACGACCGCGCCGTCCGGTCGCGGTCCCGGCTCGCGCTCGACCCACTCCCGCACGACGGCCTCGCTGAGCGGCTCCAGCTCGAGGCCGTGCTTCTCCAGTCCTTCGAGACGCAGGCGTTCGACGAACGAACCGCGGGACGCTTCCGGCCAACGCCGCGACAGCACGAGCAGCAGCGGCGCCGGGGGAGGGCTGAGAAGATCGTCGAGCAGCGCCGCGCTCTCGGCATCCCCCCACTCGACGTCCTCCAGCACCAGCACGACCGGGGCCGCGTCGGCTGCGCGCGCGAGGGCGGCCCGCAGCCCGGCGATCGCCGCGACGCGCGTCCTCTGGACCGAGGACACGGGCGCGGCGCCGCACTCGAAACCGGGCATCTGCCGCAGCACCGGGAACAGCGTCGCCGCCGCCTGCCGTTGCTCGACCGGCAGGTCCTCGAGCGTATCTCCCGCCGAGGAACGCCTGGTGAAGTGCGCGGCGAGATCGTCGATCACTCCGTCGAGGGCGTTGTACGGAACGCGCTCGGTCGTGTGGCATTGGCCTTCGAGCACAACCACGCCCTCGGCGACCAGCCCGGAGACGAACGCGCGGAGAAGCCCCGACTTGCCGATGCCGGACGTGCCGCGCAGTTCGAAAGCGACGGCGCGGGACCGGCTGCGCGTGAACGCCGACCGCAGCGTGTCGAGTTCGCGCTCGCGACCGACCAGTTCCTGCGCCGCCTCGCCCGGCGACGTTCGCGGCGACACCTCGAGCGCATCCTGCCGCTCGAGGAAGGCCGCGGCGGCGGCGGCGCGAGCAGGAGGATCGAAGGACAGGAGCCCCGTGACCAGCCCGAGAATCCCGCGGGAAGGCCATCCCCGCATCCTCAGGGCTTCCTCCAGCACGGAGGCGACCTCGGCCGCAGCGGCACCGGGCGGAGGCAGGTCGCCGACGACGAGTTCATGAAGCACGACGCCGACGCTGTACCAGTCGGACTCCGCGACGACCCGGCCGTACATGGCCTCCGGCGCCATGTACGCGAAGGTGCCGGAGGCATCCCCGTCGCCGAGGCGGGCACGGGACCTCGTCATCGTCGCGAAGCCGAAGTCGACGACGGTCAATCGCCCGGACCCGTCCACGAGCAGGTTGGCCGGCTTGATGTCGCGGTGGATGGCGCCTGCCAGATGGATCGCACGGACCGCGGCGACGAGGTCCAGCGCCTGGCGCTCGAGATTCTCGGCCGTGGCGTTCGCCGCGAACCACGTGTCGAGGTGACGCCCCTCGACGAGGTCCATGGTGTAGAAGATCCGGTCGCCGTCCGTCAGGAGTTCGTGGAAACGGACGACGTTCGGATGCGGCACCCGGCGCAGCACCCGGAATTCGCGCTTGATCTGGAGGTGCGCGGTCGCGTCCTGCTCGTGCAGGACCTTGAGCGCGACCTCCCGCTGGAGCTCGCGATCGAACACGCGCCATATGCCGCTGAACGAGCCGGCGCCGATCAGCTCGGGCCTGAGGAACCGCTCGCTGGCGGGAGGTGCGCTGGTTCCGTCCATCTCCACCCGCTGTCGTCCTGCCCGCTCGGGATCCCGCACGCGCGGCAGCGGTCCCGGGAGGGACTATTTCTTGTACTTCAGCAGCAGGTTGAACAGCATCGAGTGTTTCTTGCCGTACGGGGGATAGAACTGCTCGACGCCCGGGAGCTTGGGGTTCGTGTGGACGGGCCGCATCTTGCTCATCTCCACGAAGCCTTCCTTCGCGTGGTAGTGCCCCATGCCGCTCGCGCCGACCCCTCCGAACGGCAGGTCGTGCTGCGCGACGTGCATCACGCAGTTGTTGATCGTCACGCCGCCCGAGATCGTCCCGTAGATCAGCTTGTCCTCGCTCTGCTTGTCGTGCGTGAAGAAGTAGAAGCCGAGCGGCCGGTCCTTCGAGTTCACGTACGAGATCACCTCGTCGAGGCTGTCGTACGTCCGGACCGGCAGCAGCGGCCCGAAGATCTCCTCGCGCATCACGATCATCTCGTCGGTCGGGTTCAGGACGAGGTGCGGCGGGAACTTGCGCAGTTCGTCGTCGAACGCCGCGCCCGGCACGAGCGGGACGATCTCGGCGCCCTTGGCCGCCGCGTCGTCGAGGGTGGCGCGCAACCGGCGGTACGCCTTCGCGTCGATCAGCGAGGTGTAGCTCTCCTTGCCCGGGTCCGGGTAGCGCTGCGGCAGGATCTTCTTGCAGGCCGCGACGAACTGGTCGCGCTTGCTGCGCGGCACCATCACGTAGTCGGGCGCGAGGCAGGTCTGGCCGGCGTTCACGTACTTCGCGTACAGGATGCGCGAGGCGGCGGTCTCGACGTCGAAGTCGTCGCAGATCACGGTCGGCGACTTGCCGCCGAGTTCCAGCGTGACCGGCGTGAGGTTCTCCGCGGCCGCGCGCATCACGTTGCGGCCCGCGTCCGCCGAACCGGTGAACAGGATGTGATCGAACGGCAGGCTCGAGAAGTCGGTGCCCTTGACCCCCGGCAGGATCGCCACCGTGTCCTCGGGGAACGTCTCGGCGAAGCGCGCCGCGAGGAACTTGCAGAGGTTCGTCGAGTTCGCCGCCATCTTGACCATGCAGCGGTTGCCGGCGGCGAGCGCGCTCGTGAGCGGACCGATCAGCAGGAACAGAGGGTAGTTCCACGGAACGACGATTCCGACGACGCCCTTCGGCTGCGGGATCACTCGGTTCCTGCCCGTGGCGAACAGGATCGAGACGTGGCGCCGCTCGGGCGCCATCCAGCGCGCGACCTTCTTCTTCGCGTCGCGGATGCCGTCGATGCTCGTGAACACCTCGAGCAGCCGTGTTTCTTCCGCGCAGCGGTGGCCGAAGTCCTTGCCGATCATCTCGGCGATCCGGTCGACGTTCGCGACCAGGATGTCCTCCAGCTTCGCAAGGTTCGCGCGACGCTCGTCGACCGTCGGGAACGGGTGCCGAAGGTAGGCTTCCCGCTGGAGCTGGAAGACCCGCTCACACTCGTTCTCGGCGGAATGGATGATGCGAAGCTGTGCCGTCTGCGCCATGGATCTCCCTCCTGTCACCGGCCCGCACGCGGTCGGGCCTTCGGGGGGATCGTTGCCGCTGCGGGGCGCGGAGACAACAGCGCGGCGGCCTCTCGCGGCTCGCTCTCTCGGCGACCGCGAGCAGCCGCCGCGAGAACGAGCCGCGAGAACGAGCCCGAAGATACGCACCGACCCGGCTTCGCTCGGCGGGGCGGGGATGTTCAGATGCCGCACCGGTCGCCGCCCCGCGAGGTGGACGCGGATGGGGTTCGCTGAGGAGGGGGCGGCGACCGGCTCGCCGCCGGCGCCCTGGGGCCGCAGGCCCGCCGCGGTGCCGCTCAGGCCCGCCGCGGGACCGTCCTGCCCGCCCGGGAAAGAAACTCTCCCGCCGCCAGAAGCGGCGCCGTCACCATCGCGGCCACGGCGATCCAGCCCGCCGCCGCCGAAACGACGAAGGCGGCCCCGGCCAGGGTCCGGGCCGAGTGCAGCGGGGACGAGTCGTTCGCGGCCGGCGCCGCGTCCGCGAGGCTCCGCTGTCCGCGGTGAACGACGAACGCGCGACGCGACGCGAAGGCCACGTCGGTTTCCGATCCCTTGAACTCGGGGGACTGCATGGTTCCCGTTCCTCTCGCTCGTCCTGCGCTCGGTGGCCGCGTCCGCCGCGGCCGGTCCGCTCGACATTTTCCACTCGCTGGTTAGCCTGCTCGGACGCACGCCATCAAGAAGTATTGGCGGCGGGATCGAATTTTCATGAATTCCTCACCCCTGCGGACCGCAACGGGTGACGCGGCGTGGCCCGACACCGGGCGAAGGAACGACGAGATGCCGAAGAAGCTCGACTGGTATTACCACCGCAACGGTTGAACGACCTGCGTCAAAGCGTCCAAGTTCCTGGACGCCAACCGCATCCAGCCCGCCGAGACCGTCCCCGCGTCGAAGAAGCTCGGCCGTGAGGACGCGGCGAAGATCGCCCGCGCGGCGTCGCGGGTCATCGTCGCCAAGGGCAAGAACGTCACGGAGTTCAAGACCGGCGGCAAGGCCAGCGCCGAGTGCGTGGACGCGATGCTCGGACCGACCGGCAACCTGCGCGCTCCGACGCTGATCGCCGGCAAGACGGTGCTGGTCGGCTTCGACGAGACATCCTACGAGTCCGTCCTGACCTGAGGGGGCCGGCTCGCAGCCGGTTCGCGCCGTTCGCTCCGACGAGGACTACACACGCGCGTCGGCCCACGCTTTCGCGCCGGCCGACGCGCGTGTATGGTCCGGCCCCATGCTGCATTCCCTGTTCGTCCTCTGGTTCCAGCTTTGCCGGGAGTGGGGGTACACCGGCGTGTTCGTGCTGATGGCCGTCGAGTCGACCGTCTTCCCGATCCCCAGCGAAGTGATCGTGCCGCCGGCCGCCTACTGGGCGCAGCAGGGCGAGATGAACTTCTGGGGGGTCGTGTTCGCGTCGACGCTCGGCTCCTGGGCCGGGTCGAGCCTGTCGTACTGGGTCGCGGCCGAGCTCGGGCGACCGATGATCCTGCGCTACGGAAAGTACTTCCTGGTCCCGGAGAAGAAATGGCTGCTGGCCGAGCAGTGGATCCAGCACTACCACAGCGCCGGCATCTTCTTCGCGCGCCTGTTGCCGGTCGTCCGGCACCTCATCTCGCTTCCGGCCGGGGCGGCGCGCACTCCGTACGCGACGTTCTCGGCGATGACCCTCGCCGGATCGTTCCTGTGGAGCGTCGTGCTCGCCTGGTTCGGCGCGGAGGTGCTCGCCGACCAGCCGAACCTGCTCGAGGATCCCGACGCGATGATCCACGTGCTGAAGGACAAGCTGATGTGGTTCGTCGGCGCAGCGCTGGTGCTTCTCGCGACGTACGTGCTCGTCGACGTGCTGGGGCGACGGTTCCGCCGCGAAGCCGGCCTCCCGATGGAGTGACGTCATTCACGAGCGCTGGTTCGGAAGGCGTTTTCCCGTGGTTCCAGCGCCGCCTCCCGTGTCGAGCCCCCGCGTCAAGGGCCGGCTTTCGCCCTCGTTTCGGCCGCACCGGAGCCAACGCGGATTCGGGGCGTGGATGCAAGTTTGCCGTCCTTCGCGCCGGCGAGGCCGCGGCGGGACCGTCGATGGCGTGCGTGGTAGCTTCCCGCGCCATGCCGATCCAGGAAGCTTCCCTCCCTCCCCGCCTCGCCCACCGGCTCGAGCGCTGGCTGCGCCGCTGGGGCACCCCCTCCCTCGTCCGCTCCTTGCGGATCGAATGGTCGCCGCGGCTGCGTCGCGCCTTCGGGCGGTGCTACCTGGACGAGCGGCTGATCCGGCTGACCCCGTCGCTGCTCGACCGGCAGTCGCACCTGCTGGCCGAGATCCTCTGTCACGAGGCCGCGCACGCGGCGGTCCACCAGCTCTACGGCCCCGCGGCGCGGCCGCACGGCGCCGAGTGGGAGGAACTGATGCGGCTGGCCGGCTTCGAGCCGCGCGTGCGCATCCCGGTTGCCGTGCGGAGCACGCCGAAGCGACCGGCGACGGACCGCGTGGTCTACCTGCACCGCTGCCCCTCCTGCGACATAGCGCGAAAGGCCTCGCGACCGATGCCGCTCTGGCGCTGCCGGTCCTGCGTCGGCACGCGCAGCCGCGGGCGATTGGTGATCCGCCGCGCGGTGACGAGGCAGGCGGGCAGCGCGGGCTGGTCCGGCTCGCGACGCGCGGCTGCAGGCCGCGGGATCGGAAGCGCCCTCCCGCGCGGCGGCGCCAGGTCGCGCAAAGGCGCTGCGAAGGCGAAGCGGGCTTGAGCCGTCCGTCCACGGGATGCCGATGAACGTCGGCATGAACCTGCCGGTCATGGTGCCGGGGCTGACCCGCGACCTCGTCCGCCGCTGGTGCGAGCTCGTCGATTCCGGCCCGTTCTCGAGCATCGCGGCCGGGGAACGCATCGCGTTCCCGAACCCCGAGATCATGGTCACGCTCTCGGCCGCCGCCGCGTGGACCGAGCGCGTGGACATCGGCTTCCACGTCCTCGTACCGCCGATGCACGACGCGGTGCTGCTCGCCAAGCAGGTCGCGACGCTCGACGTGCTCTCGGGCGGGCGCGTCTGCCTCGGGGTCGGCGTCGGCGCGCGCCAGGAGGACTATGCCGCCGTCGGCGCCGAGTGGAACTCGCGGCTGCTCTCGCGCCTGGAACGAAGCGTCGAGACGATGAAGCGCGTCTGGGACGGTTCGCACGTGGTCGAGGCCGCCGGCCGCGGCGTCGAGCCGAGGCCGCTGCAGGACGGCGGCCCGCCGATCCTGGCCGGCGTGCTGATGCCGCAGGCGATCGCGCGCGCCGCGCGCTGGGCCGACGGCATCACGGGCTTCAGCTTCGGGCCGAGCGCGGAGGACGTCGGCATGCGCTTCGACGGCGCGCGCGAAGCGTGGAAGGCAGCCGGACGCGACACGCCGCCGCGCCTCGTGACCGGATTCTGGTTCGCGCTCGGGAACGACGCCGACACGCAGATCGCGACCTACCTCGAGCGCTATCTCGCGTTCATGGGCGAAGGAGCCGGATCGGCGCTCGCTCCGAGCATCAGCGCACGATCTCCCGAGGGCCTGCGCGAAGCCCTCCTGCTGTGCCGCGACCTCGGAGCCGACGAGGTGATGCTGGTGCCGACCTCGAGCGACCCTGCCGAAGTCGAGCGCGCCGCCGAAGTCGTCGCGGCCCTGCCGGGTTGCTGACGCCGCCGCACGCGCCACGGCTCGACGCGCGCCGACCTCCGGCCGGTTCGCCTCGCGACGGGCCCCCCCGAACGACGAAGGGCGAAGCGGAACCCCGCTTCGCCCTCCGTGTCGTTCAGCCGTTGCCGGCCGAAGCCGTCAGAAGCACGAGTCGATCGTGCAATCGTTCTTGCGCGCTTCGCGGCAGGCCGAGGAACTCGAAGCGGGCGTCTTGTTCGGGCAGAAGCCCAGCCCCTCGTTGCAGAGCGGCTGGTCGTGGCAGTTGTCCGGGAAGCGCACGCAGGCCTGGGGCGCCGACAGGTAGTCGGGGCACGAGCCGAAGGCGCCGCCGCAGTACAGCTCCGGCTGGGCCTCGCAGGTTCCCTTCGCGCACTGGCCGTCGATCACCTGCCCGCCGTTGTTGAAGCAGTCGAGCTGCGAGATGCACTGCTGGATCGACGGCGGGTCCGCCGGCGGATTGCCCGCGCACAGGTCGCTGCAGTCGTTCCACGAAACCTCGATGTACTTGCCGGTGATCGCGTCGCAGTCGGACGCGCCGCTGATCTCGCAGTTGAACTTCGCGGCGACGAGCTGGCGGTAGAGCTGGCGCTGCTTGACGCCGCGCGTGCGCATGCAGAGGCCCTCGAGGTTCGACGTCAGCCCGAGGCCTGCGAGGTACGGGCTCGACGGGTTGCTGGTCGTGCTGATCGTCTGCCCGCACACCTCGAACGGACCGCGCAGGTCGAGCAGGTCCTGGCCGACGTTGACGGACTTGGACTTCTCGTAGCCGCTGTGGGTCGACCAGTACCCGGGGCTGCGGCAGATGTCGGTACCGCAGACGAACTCGTTCAGGCAGCCGCCGGCGTCGATCGAGCAGGTGTCGGCGGTGCAGGTGTCCTCGTCGTTGCACCTCGAGTCGACCTCGACCGCGACGCAGCCGCCCTCGCCCTCGTCGCAGCTGTCGTCCGTGCAGGCGATGCCGTCGTCGCAGACGACCGGTTCGCCGCTGCAGGCGCCGCCGCTGCACGTGTCGTTCTGCGTGCAGAACGCGCCGTCGTTGCAGGGATCGGCGTTCGGCTCGTGGTCGCAGTTGCCGCTGCCGTCGCAGGCGTCGTCGGTGCAGACGTTGCCGTCGCTCGTGCAGGCGGTGCCGTTCGTAGCGAACCCGTCGGCCGGACAAGCGGCTCCCGCTCCCGTGCACTCTTCGGCGACGTCGCATTCCCCGGCAGCCGCCCGACAGGGCGTTCCTTCGTTCGCGAAGCCGTCGGCCGGACAATCCGCCGAGGCGCCGTTGCAGCTTTCCGGAACGTCGCAGGGAAGCGAGGCGCCGCGGCACACGCCGCCGTTCTGGAACTGGTCGGCCGGGCACTCGGCGCTGCTGCCGGTGCAGGTCTCGGCCTGGTCGCAGACGCCGGACGTCGCGCGGCAGGGAGTGCCGGCCAGGTCGAAGCAGTTGTCGGCGGCCTCGTTGCAGGCGTCCCCGCAAATGCCGCCGCCGGTGCAGGGATCGCCCGAGTGCCCGCACGTGCCGCCGGAGCAGACATCCGTGCCGTTGCAGAACACGCCGTCGTCGCACGGAGCCGTGTTGTTCACGTGCGCGCAGCCGAAGCCGTCGGCGCCCGGTTCGCCGATGCCGACGCACACGGAGTCGGTACAGACGTTTCCGTCGTCGGTGCACTCGGCGTTCGTCGCGCACTGCGGGATCTCGACGTCGGTGTTCACGACCGCGCAGTCGCACTTCGACGACGTGCCCGGGATCGCATCGGCGGGACCGGTGCAGTC
>CAYYZO010000025.1:6166-12379 GCA_964476185.1 uncultured Myxococcales bacterium | reverse complement strand
AGCGCGTCGCCCGTCGCCCCGCCGAGCACGGCGGCAGCGATCGCGACGACGCCGAGACGGCGCAGGCTCAGGAGCCCTGGAAAGGACGTGTTCATCGGAATCCCCCTGGACCGGCAGGGATGAACGGTCGGATTGGTTCCCTGCCCCTCGGTCCGGGGGGAAGTTGCCGAAGAAGTTTTTTTAACACAAGCAAAAACTCGACAGGTCGGGCCGGTCCGCCGGCTGTTCCGGGCGGCCCCGACTTCCCATCCAGTGAAAATCCGCTACGACCCTTGCCGTACGGCCGAGTCCAGGGACCCGGCCCAGGGACCCGGCCCAAAGACCCGGCCCCACAGGAGGACGCGATGTCGCAGGTCAAGCTCGTCAACCCGCCCGGCACCGAGGCGATCTACGATTCCTACAAGTTCTCGCAGGCCACCGTGGCCGGAGGCTTCGTCGAGGTGTCGGGACAGGTCGGCCTCGCGGCCGACTTCTCGATCCCCGAGGACATCCGGGAGCAGGCGCGCAACGCGTTCACGAACCTGAGGATTGTGCTCGAGGCGGCCGGCTCCGGACTCGGGCACGTGATGCACCTGACCCAGTACTTCACCGACATCCGCGACGCCGCCGCCGTCGACGAGGTGTTCGGCGAGTTCTTTCCGTCGAACTACCCGGCCCGCACGGTCGTGCAGGTCGGCGCCCTCGTGCTGCCGCAGCTCAAGCTCGAGATCCAGGCGCGCGCGATCGTCGCCGGCTGAGGGCCGCGAACCATGCGAATCCTGCATACGATGCTGCGCGTGAAGGACCTCGACGAGTCGCTGGCGTTCTGGTGCGGCCAGCTCGGCATGGAACTCCGCCGCCGCACCGATTACCCGGGCGGAGAGTTCACGCTCGCGTTCGTCGGCTACCCGGGCGAAGCGCACGAGATCGAGCTGACGCACAACTGGGACGGCCGCGAGTACGAGATCGGCACCGCGTTCGGCCATGTCGCCGTCGGCGTCTCCGACATCCGAGGCGTCTGCGAGCGATTGCGCGCAGCCGGCGTGACCATCACGCGCGAGCCCGGACCGATGAAGCACGGCTCGACCGTGATCGCGTTCGTTCGCGACCCGACCGGCTACCCGGTCGAGTTGATCGAGCGCTGAGCGGTCGCGGCGCGGCGCGAAGCGGCCGGCAGCCGAGAGGCGCGCGGAACCGGTGGCGGCGACGAGCCACGATGCCGGGAAGCAGCGCGCTCAGTCGTACAGCAGCGCGGCCTGGCGCCCTTCGTCGTAGACCTCGCGCCCCCGGCCCGCGAGTCGCACGACCTCGTCGAACGGAGCACCGGCATCGATCGCCTCGCGCACGCAGGCCGCGCCGGTCAGCAGGTCGATCGCCGGGACGTCGTCGCGGAACTCGTACATCTCGGTGCGCCAGGCGAAGTCCTCGGGCCACAGCCGCCGTGTCGCCGACAAGACCGCGAGCCCCGTGCGGTACGCATCGAAACGGCGGCGGTCGGTGACGTGGATCTGCAGCGCTCCGCAAGGCACTCGCGCATGCTTGTGGAACGTCGGTTCGATCGTGCACGGCCGGAACACGACGCCCTCCAGCCCGCAGCGCGACAGTTCGTCGACCAGCCGGCGGCTGTCGACGAACGGGGCTCCGAACAGTTCGAACGGACGCGTCGTGCCGCGTCCCTCCGACAGGTTCGTCGCCTCGAGCAGGCACATCCCGGGATAGACGATCGCGGTGTCGAGCGTCGGCATGTTCGGCGACGGCATGACCCACGGCAGGCCGGTCTGGTCGTAGTACTGCTCGCGCTTCCAGCCCTCGCACGCGACGACTTCCAGCTCGCAACCGATCCCGAACGCCGTGTTGTAGAGCCGCGCGAGCTCGCCGACCGTCATGCCGTGTCGCTGCGGCACCGGATAGAGCGCGCAGAAGTTCTCGAGCCCGGGCTCTAGCCCGCCGCCCTCGACCTGCGCTCCGCCGATCGGGTTGGGCCGGTCGAGCACGACGACCTTCACGCCGGCCGTGGCCGCCGCCTTCATGCAGAGGGCCATCGTCGCGGCGTACGTGTAATACCGGGCGCCCACGTCCTGGATGTCGAAGACCAGCACGTCGACGCGGTCGAGGTCGGCCGGCTGCGGCGTCAGCGACTCGAACGTCGCGCCGTAGAGGCTCACTTCCGGCAGGTGCGTGACCGGGTCGCGGGCGTCGCCGACGTGGATCATGTCCTGCGCCGCGCCGCGGATGCCGTGCTCGGGGCCGAACAGCAGCTCCAGGTTCACCTCGGGGTGGGCGTGGAGGAGGTCGATCGCGTGGCGGAACGAGCGGTCGATGGTGGTCGGGTTCGCGACGAGGCCGACGCGGCCGGCGCCGAGCCAGCGCCGCGGCTCGGCGAGAAGACGTTCGAGTCCGGTCTGCATGGACCGATGATAGCGGGGCGTGTACAAGCTTCCGAGCCTGCGCGAACGCGCACGCGCGACTTTTCGCGATGCGTCCTGCCCTGCACCATCTCGCCCTGCGAACGCCCGACGTGGAATCCCTCGTGCGATTCTACCGAGGCATGCTCGACCTCGAGGTCGTGCGCGAGTCGCTGCCGCGTTCGGCATGGCTCGGCCTCGGCGCGGACGCCGTCCTGATGATCGAGCAGCGCGCTCCCGGGGAACCGGCCCCGCCGGAAGGCACTATGGAGTTGTTCGCGGTGCGGATGGATGCCGACGGCGTCGCCGCCGTGAAACGGCGCGCGCTCGACGCCGGCTGCTACGACGGCGAGACGGAGTCCACCGTGTACCTGCGCGACCCGGACGGCCGACGCGTGGCGGCCTCGAGGTACGAGTTCACGACCACCCCCGGGAACTGAGGGCGAAGCAGCCAGCGCTCCGGCGATCCGCGACCCGCGTCCTGCGCGGGCCAATCGGCGGCTTCGGCCGGCGAACGGTCGCCGCGCAGCCGCGTTCAGCCGCGGATCACCGTTCCGGCCCGCGCGTTCGCGTCGTACTTCCCGCCGTCGACGACCGCCCGGCCGCCGACCATCACGAGGTCGATGCCGGTCGGGAAGCTGGCCGGCTCCCGGAACGTCGCCGTGTCGGCCAGCGCGGCCGGATCGAGCACGACGAGGTCGGCCGCGCAGCCCTTCTTCACGAACCCGCGGTCGGTCCAGCCGAGGCGCCCGGCCGCGGCGCCGGTCATCTTGCGGACGGCCTCCTCGATCGGGAACAGCCCGCGCTTCACGTACGTGGACAGCACCCTGGGGAAGGTCCCGTAGCTGGCCGGGTTCTGGTGCCCGCAGGCCGTGACGAACGTGTCGGTCTCGATCGTGCAGAACCGGTGCGCGAGCACGGTCTCGAGCGCGCGCTCGTCCTCGGGCGACCCGCTGTACTTGTGGATCAGCACGCGCGCGTTGCGGTGGCTCGCCACGACCATGCGGGCATAGAACTCCCAGATGCCCATGCCCGCGTCGCGCGCCGCTTCGCCGACGAAGTACCCGTTGTAGCGGTCGAACTCCGGCGCGTTCGCGTTCATGATCTGGATGTCCTCGAGGCCGAACCCGATGCGGCCGAAGACGAACTCGCCGGTCGCGACCAGGCTCTCCATGCTCGACGGCGTCGCGAGCACCATCTCGAGGTGGGGCAGCAACTCGGGCGGGAACAGCACGCTCGCCGTCGTGTTGCCGGCCGTGTACGGGAACGCGTCGAAGCCCAGGTCCATGCCGCGGGAAGCGGCCTCCTCGATCACGGAGATCGCGCGCTCGACGTTCGGCCACGTCGCGCTGCCCACGAAGATCAGGTGGCTGATCTGCAGGCGCGCCTTCGCGCGCTCGGCCACTCGCAGGATTTCCTCGATGGCGGCGATGTTGTGCGGGTGGGCTTCCGGGTCGCGGTCCGGGTAGACCGGGCTCATCCAGCTGTACGCGCGCAGGTGCGACGTGAAGAGCTTCCCGCTCCCGGCCGCCCACGACGCGAACGCGGCGAGTTCGTCCTCGCCCGCGAAGATGCCGGGAGGGTAGCCGAGGCCCGTGCTGACGCCGAGGCAGCCGTCGTCGAGCGCCTGCCGGCACAACTTCTCCATCTCGCCGAGTTCATCGGCCGTCGGAGTCGCCGGATTCAGGTGCCCGCTGACGGCAGCGCGCACGGCGCCGTGCCCGACGAGTTGCGCGACGTTGATCGCGACGCCTCCCGCCGAGATCGCATCGAGGAACTCCCCCATCGTTTCCCAGCGCAGGTCGATCGGGTCGTCGGCGATCAGCCGGCTCGCTTCGGTGACCGGTCCGCGCGTGCGCTCGGTGACGGGCGCCGGGCTGAACCCGCAGTTGCCCCCGACCAGCGTCGTCATGCCCTGGCGCAGGAACGGCTCGAGGAGCCTGCCGTGGTCCGCGCCGGGCACGAGGAAGTCGCTGTGGCTGTGGATGTCGATGAAGCCGGGGGCGACGAGCCGACCGCTGCAGTCCACCGTGCGGCCGGCCTCGAGGTCGGCGAGGTCGCCGACGTGGGAGATCCTGCCGCCGGTCACGGCGACGTCGGCGCGAAACGCCTTCGCGCCGGTGCCGTCGAGGACTTCTCCGCCCGCGAACTTGACGTCGCAGCCCATCGCGCGGCCGCTTACTTGCCGGCGAGGCTGCGCACGTGCAGGCGCAGCGCCTTGATCACGTCCGGCTTCGAAACGAGGTCCGGGTTGGCCGGCATCAGCATGCTGAGTCCGACTCCCTGCCCGCCCTCGGCGATGATCTTCTCGATGTGCTCGTCGGTGACCGAGGACTGCCAGCTGGCCTGGGACAGGTCGCGCGGCTTCGGCGTCAGCGCCGCCGCCGCCGCGCCGTCGCCCTTGCCGGCCGCGCCGTGGCAGGTCACGCAGCGGGTCTGCCAGACCATGTCGGCTTCCTGCTGGGCGGCCTGCGGGACCTCCTCGGCCCCGGCGGTCGCGATGCCCGCGAACAGGAAGGCCGCGACGGTGGTTCCAAGAAAGGCGCGCTTCGGGTGCTTGGTCATTTCGTTCTCCTGTGGCTGGGTTCGGGTGCGCCTTCGGCGCGCCGTGCTCTCCGGATTCCACGGCGCTCGCCGACCGCGGCCGATTCCGCAGGCAGTCCGTCCGGTTCCCGAGAGCCCCGCGGCCGTGCTTGCAGCCGCATCGTGGATTCTCATAGCAAAACGGAGCGTCGGCGCGACCGGGGCGACCCGGGCGTCGACTCGACGTCCACCGCGAACCATACTCCGCCGCATGCGACAGGTCTGGATCTCGAAGGCGGGCCCTCCCGAGGTGCTCGAAGTCCGTGAAGCTCCCGACCCGGTGCCCGGCGCCGGACAGCTTCGCATCCGCGTGGAAGCCGCCGGCGTCAATTTCGCCGACATCATGGGACGCATGGGATTGTATCCGGACCTGCCGGGCATCCCGGTCGTGGTCGGCTACGAAGTCGGCGGACGGGTGGACGCGGCAGGAAGCGGTGTCGACGCGGCGTGGGTCGGCAAGGACGTCTTCGCGATGACGCGCTTCGGAGGATACTCCGACGTCGTCTGCGTGCCGGAGAACCAGGTCTTCGAGCGCCGGCCCGGCATGTCGGCCGAGGACGGCGCCGCCTTGCCGGTCAACTACTTCACGGCCTGGCAACTCGTGGTCGTGATGGGCGGCCTCCGCGCGGGCGAGACGATGCTCGTGCACTCGGCCGGCGGCGGGGTCGGCATCGCCGCCACGCAGATCGCGCGCCACCTCGGGGCGAGGGTGATCGGCACCGCGTCGAAGTCGAAGCACGAGTTCCTCGCCGGCATCGGCGTGGACATGCTCATCGACTACCGCACCGAGGACTTCGAGAAGCGCGTGAAGGAGCTGACCGGCGGACGCGGAGTCGAGCTGATCCTCGACGCGGTCGGCGGCGATTCGTTCAAGAAGGGCTACAGGGTGCTCGCGCCGACCGGGCGCCTCGGGATGTTCGGCATGTCGTCGATCGCCGTCGGCAAGGAACGCAGCATCGTCGCCGCGCTGAAGACGCTCGCGTCGATGCCGTGGCTGCAGTTCAACCCTTCCAGCCTGATCAACGAGAACAAGGGCGTGTTCGGCGTGAACCTCGGGCACCTCTGGAGCGAGGTGCCGCGCATCCGCGGATGGGCCGAGGACCTGCTCGCGCTCTGGGACGCGGGCGTCGTGCGGCCGCACGTCGACAAGGTGTTCCCGTTCGCCGAAGCCGCCGCCGCGCACCACTACGTGCAGGACCGCCGGAACATCGGGAAGGTTCTGCTGCGGCCGCTCTGACGGGATGGG
>CAYYZO010000025.1:0-6066 GCA_964476185.1 uncultured Myxococcales bacterium | reverse complement strand
GGCCCGGACAACGACGCTCAGGGAATGACGACCGAGAACGGCGTCGTGAACCCCGACAGGTTCAGGCTGGTCGCCGGACCCATCGTCGACGAGAACGTGAAGGCCCAGCAGCAGCCGTGAGGCGCGACGAAGGTCCGGCCCGGACCGAAGTACCCGTCGCAGCCTGCCTGGTCGTTGATGCCGTCGAGGTAGGCGAGCGAGCTGTTGAGCACCACCGGCGACGCACTCGCAGCGCCATAATAGGCAAGGTTGCCCGACTCGATGTGGCCGTACTTCACCATGCTCGGGTCCACCGGCAGCAAGGCCGTCCCCGAGCAGTCCGACGACGTGAAGTAGGTGTACCCCGACGGCGAGAACCCGGACCCGTCCGTCCGCAGCACGAGCCGCACCAGGTCGGTTCCGGTGTCGTGCACCGCGAACTGCGCCGAGGCTTCGGCGGAATACCCGATCACCGCGCCGGACGAATCGAGCACCAGTGCACCGGCGCTGGCACGAGGACCGGGCGTGCAGCCCGGGATCCACGTCGAGCACGCGGCGACGCCGTCGTCGAGGTAGAGCGTGCAGCCCGCCGGCGGGGACTTGGACGCGAGGCTCGTCGGATCGGCCAGCTCGCACTTCTTCGCCTTGCCCGAGGCGATGCAGGTGCCCGAATTGAACATCCCCGTGTTCTCGTTGCCGGCCGAGGTTCCCCACAGCAACGGGCCGCCGACGTTCGTCGCGTCGACGCGGATCACGCCCGTCTTCTTGTCGACTTTGGCCCGGCACGAATCGATCGCGTGCGCGTCGCGGGCGGAGATCGTTCCCAGGAAGACCGCGGACAGTGCGAAAACGGCAAGGACCCGGTGCCGGTGCGAAGGCATCGTCATGGCGTACCTCTGTCTTGTCTTGCGAGATCGCGGGCCAGGCGCCGATCGCGTGGTCCGGTCAGGCGCGGCGTTCGTAGCAGAGCGGACCGAAAGGTTGCAAGAACATTGCGCGCCGGATTCCCGCGGTCACGGTGACGGGACCGCCCCACGGTCCGGCGAAGTTCGTCGCGTTCCCGGTCGCGAGTTCGAAGTCCCGGCGGCGCGACCCGCCGCCCTCGTCACCCCGATCGCGGGGGCAACCGGGAACCGCAGGCCGCCCGACCGACCGCCTCCGCGAGTCCCGGCAGCACCGTGATCGCGTTCGTCGCGTGCGCAACGGTGTCGCAGGTCACGATCCGGCCCGCGCCGGCCTCCACGAGCGCCTCGGCGGCCCCTTCGGCGAACAGCGCGTGGATCGCGACGCAGACCGGGGCCGACGCGCCGTCTTCGCGCAGCAGGCGCACGGCGTGGGCCATCGTCGTCGCGGTCGAGACGATGTCGTCGACCAGCACCGGCGTGCGGCCCTGCAGCGAGAATCCCACCGGACGCTCGATCGCCACGCGGCGATCGCCGCTGCGCTCCTTGCGAAGGCACGTCCACGGCGCCGAGCAGCCTTCGGCCACCGCGCTCACCCATTGCGCGCTCTCCTCGTCGGGCCCGACGAGGATCGGCGCGGCGATGTTCCGCGAGATCCACGCAGCGATCGCGCCGTCCGCCGACGCGACGAACGACGGCACCGGGCAGACGTCCGACAGGTCCGCGATGCGATGCAGGTGCGGCGCGACCGTCACGAGCGCGTCTACGTACGACGACAGCAGCGTGACGAACACGCGGGCCGCGATGGCCTCGCCGTCGCGAAAGCGACGGTCCTGCCGCATGTACGGGAGGTACGGGGCCACGAGCACGACGCGCCGGGCGCCGAGTTCCCGGCAGGTCGCCGCCGCGAGCACGAGCGCCGGGACGTGCTCGTCCGGATGGTCGAGCGTCGCGACCAGCACCACCGTCCGCCCGTCGACGTCCCCGGCCAGGCGCACGTAGCTCTCGCCGTCCGGGAAGCGGCGCTGCTCGATCGTCCCGGCCGCGAAGCCGCAGCGCTCCACGAGCCCGCCGGCCAGCGCGTGCGCGGGCTCCAGGGCGTAAACGACGGGCGGCTGCTCCACGGACGCGTCCCCCGGGGCGCTCAGGACACGCCCGTCTTCTCGGCGATCAGCTTCTCGTAGACCTCGATGTACGCCTTCGCGGTGTTCGCGAGCGAGAACTGCTCGAAGCTCTCCTTCATCACCCGTTGCAGCGTCGCCCGCCGGACCGCGAGCGGCTCGCGATGGAAGCGCACGGCTTCGGCGATCGCTGCATCGAGCGCCGCGGCGGTGTGCGGCTCGAACACGAAGCCGTTGCCGGTCTGCGCGCGGGTGTCGAGCGCCGTGACCGTGTCGCGGAGTCCTCCCGTCAGGCGCGCGACGGCGAGCGTCCCGAAGCGGGGCCCGACCATCTGCGGCAGCCCGCACGGCTCGTAGCGTGAAGGCATCAACACGAAGTCCGAGCCGGCAAGTCCACGCATGCCGAGGTCCTCGCGGAACGGCCGGTGCGCGATCGCACCGTCGCTCGTCAGGGCGAGCTTGCGGAACACCGCCTCGACCGCGCGGTCGCCGTTCGCGACCAGCGCGATCTGCAGGCCGTAACGGCGCACGCAACCCGAGGCGATCGCCGCGAGCAGTTCCGGCCCCTTCTGCGCGTACAAGCGGCTCGGCCAGAAGAACAGCGGGGCGTCGGGGTCGAGCCGGAGCCCCATCTCCTTCTGGAAACGCTCCTTGTTGAGGCGCTTGCCTTCGATCACGTCCTCGACGTCGTAGGGGTCGACGTGCGGGTTCAGGCGCGGGTCGTCCGAGTCGCCGGGCGCGTTCAGGATGCCGAGCGTGCGGCCGGCGGCGTGCTTCGCCCGCATCGCGCTGGCGACGCCGGGCGGCACGATGTCGTCGAAGCGGCCCGAGACCATTTCCTCGAGGAAGGTCGGGCTGACCGTGTTCACGATGTCGGCCGAAAGGATCCCCGTCGCGGTGAAGTCGACTCCGTTGGTGCGCCAGTTCTCGCCCGTGGCGGTCGGATAATCCCGGTAGTAGAGGAATTCGCTGAGCCGCCGGGCGTCGATGCCGCTGCGATCGATTTCGCACGGGGGCGAGTGCTCGGTGAACACGTTGTGCAGCGTGAACAGGCTCTTGATGCCGAGCGCGCGCGCAGCCGCCGGCACGAGCCCCGTCATCCAGTCGTTGCAGTGGACGACGTCGGGCTCCAGCCGCTGCAGCAGGTCGTTGATGATGTAGCGCTGGAACGCTTCCGCGCGCCGGATGCGGGGATTGGCCTCCTGCTCCCCGTAGACTTCGGTCAGCGACGAGAACGCGCTGTCGGTCACCAGGTGCACGCCCTGGCGGCCGAGCACGCGGCCGAGGGCGTCGATCTCGCGGTAGGTAATGCGCGCCAAGTCGCGGATCTTCGCGTCGTAACGGGGAACCACCACGTGAAGCTCGAACCGCGCGTCGCGGTGGAGGTGCTGGATCAGGCCCGCCGAAATGTCGCCGAGGCCTCCCCCTTTCGCGCGGATGTACTGCGCGGCGTTGCCCATGCCTTCGGGCAGTTCCGTGATCTCCGGGGTGCAGATGAGCACCCGCGGCCTCGTCCTCGTCGTCCCGTCCATCTCTGTGCTCGCTGGTAGCACGGGCACGCCCCCTGCGGGAACTTGAACACCGTCAGGCCGAGGTCTAGGGTCCTCGACATGAAAAACCTCCACAGCCTGTTGTTCGTCTCGGGCCTCGCCGTCTTCGGGCTCTCCGCCGTCGCGGCCGCGCAGCCTTCCGCCGCCACGGCGGTCGGACCGATCGTCGTCCCGATGAACCTCGTCGACGACAAGGGCACGACGACACCCGTCGGCACGATCAAGGCGACCGACACCGGATACGGCCTGCTGCTGCAGCCCTCGCTCCGCGGCCTGCCGCCGGGGCTGCACGGATTCCACGTGCACGAGAACCCGAGCTGCGACCCCGGCGAGAAGGACGGCAAGACGGTGCCGGCGCTCGGCGCCGGCGGGCACTACGACCCGGCGTCCACGCGCCGGCACGAAGGCCCGTACGGCTCGGGACACCTCGGCGACCTTCCGGCGCTGTACGTCGATCCGGACGGCAAGGCCGAGTACCCCGTCCTTGCTCCCCGGTTGAAGGCCGCGGACCTCGTGGGGCGCTCCCTGATGATCCACGCCGGCGGCGACTCGCACGCCGACCATCCGGAGCCGCTCGGCGGCGGCGGCCCGCGCATCGCGTGCGGCGTCGTTCCGTCGGCCGCCAAGCCCTGACGCCCCGGCGCCGGAGCGGCGGCGCGATCGCCGCCGCTCCGGTGCTTGATCCTCCGTCGCGGCGCCGCCACTTTGCCGCGATGGATTCCTCGACTTCCCTTCCGCACGCCTCGTCGACTCCGGAGTCTCCTTCCCCCGCCCCGATCCGCACCCGCGTCAGCGAACTGCTCGGCGTGCGCTATCCGATCGTCCAGGCGCCGATGGGCTGGATCGCGCGCGCGCAGCTCGCCTCCGCCGTCTCGAACGCGGGCGGCCTCGGGATCATCGAAACGTCCTCCGGCGAGCTCGACAACGTGCGATCCGAGATCCTGAAGATGCGCGATCTCACCGACCGGCCGTTCGGGGTGAACATCGCGCAGCTGTTCGTGCGCGACCCTGCGATCGTCGACTTCGTGGTCGCCCAGGGCGTGCGCTTCGTGACAACGTCGGCCGGCGACCCGAACCAGTACACGCGCCAGCTGAAGGACGCCGGGCTAACGGTCTTCCACGTCGTGCCGACGCTGAAGGCCGCGCTCAAGGCAGTGGAAGCCGGAGTCGACGGGCTCGTCGTCGAGGGCGGCGAAGGCGGCGGCTTCAAGAACCCGCGCGACGTCGCCACGATGGTGCTGCTGCCGCTGGTCTGCTCGAAGGTCGGCGTTCCGGTCATCGCGGCCGGCGGGATCTGCGACGGGCGGTCGATGGCCGCGGCGTTCGCGCTCGGCGCCGAGGGCGTGCAGATGGGCACGCGCATGGTCTCCGCTGCCGAGTCGCCCGTGCACGCGAACTACAAGGGCGCGATCACGTCGGCGGCGGAAACCGACACGGTGTTCCTCAACCGGCACAGCCGGCCGGGCCTGCGCGCGCTGCGCACGCAGCGGACCGAGGCGCTCGAGAAGCAGGAACACGTGCCGATGAGCGAGTTCGGCCGAATCCTCGACCTCTACTTCGGCGGCGACATGGAGGCCGCGATCGGGCTCGGCGGACAGGTGGCGGGCCGGATCGAGCGGGTCGAGCCCGTCGCCGGGATCCTGGAACGCACGGTGCGCGAGTTCCACGAGACGATTTCCGGCCTGGCGGGCCGTTTCGCGGTCGCTCGCGAAGCGGCGGCGACGCGCTGAGGCGCGCGCGTCGCAGGCCCGGACGAGCGGCACGCCCCGCGGCGGTCACGAAACCGCGCCGCGGCCGCGCCCGGGGCGCGGCCGCGGCTTCCGGTCACTTCGCGACCGCGTTGAACGTGGCCGTCGTGTTGCGGCCGATGTCGGACGGTGCGAACGCGCTCGTCCAGCAGGCGCCCTCGCTCGACAGCAGCTGCACGACCACCGACGTGTCGGCGTCGAAGAATTCGGACATCGAGAACGGCGCCGGAAGCGGCAGCGACACGCCGGACGCCTTCAGCTTCACCCTGCTCTTGCCGGCGACCCCGTTGCGCAGCTCGAAGCGCGTCAAGCCGTCCACCAGGCCGCTTCGATCGGACCATTTCCAGCCTTTCGGGTTCAGGTCTCGCCAGCCGGCGCTGCCGGCCGGCAACGTCAGCGACGTCGCGAGGGACGTCACGCCGCCGGTCGAGTCGTAGATGCACAGCGCGTAGTCGGTCGTCGTCGTCGGGTCGCCGAGGTCGGCCTGCACGACCTCCGCCCCCTTGAGCCACTGCCATTGCAGCTTGTTGCGATTGGCGTCCGCCGAGCTCGAGATCTTCAGCTTCGTCCTCGGCCCCTCGAAACAGCTCGAGGCCGGGAGCGGCGCGCCGGCGTTCTCGCAGTGGTCGTCGGCCGGGCACGAATCGGTGGTGCACGGGTTGCCGTCGTCGCAGTCCTCGTTGCCGGCGCCGCACGAGCCATCGAACGTCGCGACGCAGCTCGCGGCCGCCGACAGCGTGACCACGCCGTCGCTGCAGTCCGGGTC
>CAYYZO010000024.1:16237-46446 GCA_964476185.1 uncultured Myxococcales bacterium | reverse complement strand
TCGCCTGCGGCTGGCGGCCCTCGAGTTCCGCGAGCGCGTTCTCGATGTGCTGCTTCTCCTCGGGCGTCGCGGCCAGTTCGGCGGCGCGCTTCAGTGATGCGATCGCCTCCGGCCGCTTGTCCTGCTTCTCGAACGCGATGCCGAGGTTGAAGTGGGCCTGCATGAAGCCAGCATCCTTCGCGATCGCCTCGTTGTACTTCGCGATCGCGTCCTCGATGCGATCCTGGAACAGCAGCGTCGAGCCGAGGTCCGTCAGCGCGCTCGCGTCGTCGGGGTGGTGGGCGAGGTACGCCTCGAAGCGCGTCTGCGCCGTCGGATAGTCGCCGGCGTCGTACGCGAGGTTCGCGGCGATGCGAAGTCCCTCGGCGTTGTCGGGGTCGAGCGCGAGCAGCTTCTGGAGCGACTGCTCGGCGGAGGTGCGGTAGGCAGGATTGATCACGCTCGCGCGATAGCGCGCGCGCAGCAGCTTCTGTGCAGCCTCGACGCTCTGCGGGTCCTTCTCGGCCTCCGCGGCGAGGCCGTCGAGGAAGTCGAGGACTTCCTTCGGAAGCTCGATGCTCGGGTGCCCGGTCGGCAGCCCCTCGCCCTGCGCAGCGGCGCCCGGGGCCGCGCCCGGTGCGAACTGGGGAACTCCGGCGACGGCCCTCTGCTGCTGCGGCGGCGTGCGCAGCGCGAAGAACCCGGAGACGGCGCCGGCGACGACGAGCACGCACGCCATCGCCATCGCGGTCGACGTCGTCGTGGGGGTCATCGGAGCAGGGGCGGGCGCGGAGGGGCGGGCGGCGTGATCCGACGCTTGAGCGAACCCGGCGCCGCAAGACGTGCAGAACCTGGCGTCGCCCGTGCGCGCCGTCCCACAGCTCGTGCAGAACGTCGCGGCGCTCACAGCGGCCTCCGTCGCCGCCCCGGCACGGGCGGACGGTCCAGGCGAACGGGACTGCAGAGACGGGTTGGCCGCGCGCCGGGGCGCGGCAGGGGCACGAACGGCTCGAACATCGGCGCGGGATCCTTCCACAGGCGGGCAGGAGACCGAAATCGGGCCGAAAAAAAGGGGCCGCCCGCGAGGACGGCCCCTTCGTGATCGAGGTCGGGAGGCCGGGTCCGGCCTACTTCTTTTCCTTGATCGCCTCGTCGATGATCGACTTGTACAGTTCGAACGAGCGGCCGGCCGGCTGCTTGCCGTTGATGAAGAAGCTCGGGGTGCCGCGCACGCCGACCTCGCCCGCCTCCTTCATTTCCGCCGTGACCTGGGCCGCCGTCTCCGGGGACTCCATGTCGGTCTTGAACTTGGCCACGTCGAGGCCGAGTTCCTTCGCCCATTCCTCGTACTTCTCCTGGCTGAGCGTCTTGAAGTTCTCGAAGAGCTTGTCGTGCATCTCCCAGAACTTGCCCTGCTTGCCGGCCGCGATGGCCGCCTTGGCCGCCGGCATCGCGTTCTGGTGGAACGGAAGCGGGTAGTTCTTGAAGACGACCTGGACGTCCTTCGGGTACGCGTCGAGGATCTGGTGGACGAGATCCTTGGCCTGCGCGCAGAACGGGCACTGGAAGTCCGACCACTCGACGATCGTGACCGCGGCGTCCTTCGGACCCTTGGTGAAGGAGTTGCCGATCTTGATGTCGTACTTCTTGTTCGGGTCCGGGCCGGAGGGCTTGGCCGGCGCGGATCCGGCCTTCGCCAGGATCTCCTTGTTCTGCTTCTCGAGACCCTCGAGCTTGGTGACCATGTCCTTCTGCTGGGCCTCGAGCCTCTCGACGGCAGCCTTGATGTCGCCGATGGCCTGAGGATCGGCGCAGGCCGACAGGGTCAGGGCCGCAGCGGCGGCCAGGAACGCGATGGAACGGAACGGTGCTTTCATTTCTTCCTCCAGTTGATCGAGTCGATGACCCGTCGGCCGTCCCCCCGCGGGGCGACGACAATTCTTGGACAAGACGGGCGAGCGCGGTGGATATTCGGATACGACCTGGAAGGACTTCGCGTCTCCGGCCGTGCTCCGCTGCGTTCGCCTGCTGCTCGTCCGCTCGTGCTTCTGCAGACTTCGAAGGATCTGCTCTCCGTGGAATGGGAACGATGGCGAGGGCGACCCCCAGGGCCGGGTCCTCTGGATCGCCTTCCTTTGTCCTTCTCTGCCGTTGTCTCCCGGAACGAGGCGGCATTTTTGAGGTGCTAAGCGGGGCTGTCAAGGCGGCGCCCCGGATCGGCCGGCGCCGGGGGCTCCTTGGAGCGGCCTGGCAAACGGTGCTATCGGCTCCCGTCGTGAGCCAGTCGACCCGTCGTTCGGTGAAGGCGGTGGCCGGCCGCGTGGCCGTCCAGCTGGCCAAAGTGGGGGTTTCCGCAGGGGCCCTGCTGCTGGTGCTGCGGCAGGCGGACACGGACACGATGTTGCGGGTCCTGGCGACCGCCGACGCCGGGGATGTCCTCGCGGTCGTTCTGGTCTACCTGGTCGGGCAGGCGCTGACGGCCTGGCGATGGCGCATGATCGCCGCCCGGGTCGGCTTTTCGGAGTCGATGCGCGAGTTCCTGCGCTATTACTTCATCGGCATGTTCTTCAACCTGTTCGGGCCGTCGACGCTCGGCGGGGATCTCGTGCGGTCGCTGTACCTCGGCGCCTCGGCCGGCCGGCGCACGGTCGCGCTGCACACGGTCTTCTTCGACCGTCTTTCCGGCCTCGTGATGCTGGTGTTCGTGGCGGTCGCCGCGATCGCGATGTTCGGGCGGTTCGGGCTCCCGTGGCCGGTCATCGCGCTGGTCGCCGCGGCCGGCGGCTCGATCGCGATCGGGTGGTTCCTGGTGCCGGCCCTCGTGCGCCGGTTCTTCGCGAGCGAAAGTCGCGTCAGCCGGCTCGTCGAGCGCGACCTCGGCCCGTTCTGGAAGGACGGCTCGTTGCTCGTGCGCACGGCCGGAGTTTCCGTCGCGTTCCACGTGCTGCAGGCCGCTTCGCTGATCCTGCTCGGCAGCGCGATCTCGATGCACGTGGACTGGCGCTACTATTTCATCTTCCACCCGCTCGTGACGGTCCTCAGCGCGGTTCCCGTCAGCGTGGCCGGGCTCGGGATCCGCGAGGCGGGCTATGTCTGGTTCCTGCAGAGGCAGGGCGTCAGCGGCGACACCGCGGTCGCGTTCGGCATCCTCTGGTTCGCGGTGCTGCTCGCGTCGTCGCTGGTGGGAGGGGTGGTCTACCTCTGGAACGGCGCCGCGGTGCCCACGCTGCGCGGGCACCGCGGCACGCCTTCTCAGCGTCCGGTCGAGGACGAGACCCAGTTGCCGTCGGCGCCGTAGTCGACGTCGTACGTCTTCTTCATCAGTTCCCGCATCTCCGCGGCGGTTTTCTCCTTGCCCGGCTTGAGGAAGCCGGAGTGCTCGGAGACGTACCAGAGCACGTCCTGTGTAAGGTCGCGTCCGACCGACGAGTTGACGACGAACACCGGCAGGTCCGCGAAGAAGAACTTCCAGATCTCCATCTGCGCGGTGAGCCGGTCGAGGACGATGCGACCGAGGGCTTCGTCGCCGTTCATCAGCGCGGCGACGTCGCCGCGCTTGGCCGCCTCGAAGGCGGCGAGCAGGCGGTCGCCGACGACGCCCTGGCTGATCAGGAGGCTCGAGAGGTCGGTGTAGTCGTTGTAGAACGGGTGGTGGCCGCCGCCGGGCGTGCCTCCGCGCATGAGGAACTCGATCGCCTGCGTCGGCGAGAGCCGCCGCACCGCGAAATCGTACTCCGGGTCGCGTTCGATCATCGCGACGACGCCGATCTGGTGCACGTCGCGCTCGCAGTAGTAGGTGTCCGAGTCCGGGTCGTAGAGCAGCCTCTCGTCGGGGTACTGGTGCGTGACGCGGCCGAGGCTCTCCCTCTCGCCGCCGGCGCCGTAGTCGGCCGTCGCGTTCTCGAGGATCGGCTCGGTCTCGGCCAGCACGAGGTCGCGGCTCAACAGGTTGCGGGAGCGCACGTAGAAGAACCGCTCGGACGGCCACACGTCCCACTGCGACTTGCCGGACGGGACGATGTGGATCCAGTCGTCCTGGCACAGGTATCCGACGGTGCCCATGGCCTCCGCCGCCTTCTTCTTGTCTCCCTTGAGGTCGACGAGGTAGCGGCGCTCGAGCTCCTTGCGGCGCGCGTGGACGTTGCGCTCGGCCCAGAAGGTCGCGGCCTCGGTCTTGCCGGCTCCGCTCGCGCCGAGGAACACCGTCGCGGACCCGCTGCTGCTCAGGATCGCGCACGAAGCGTGCGCGGACAGGACCTCGGCGCGCGACATCACCGTCGAGACGCCGGCGTGG
Source organism: uncultured Myxococcales bacterium (assembly GCA_964476185.1). GTDB lineage: Bacteria > Desulfobacterota > Binatia > UBA1149 > CAITLU01 > DATNBU01. The sequence goes on along the minus strand of CAYYZO010000024.1, from coordinate 42,173 downwards.
ATCCCGCGGCTTTTGATCTCGCCGTGGTAGTCGGTGTTGATCGTGATGACGTAGATGGCCTCGCCGATCTCCTCGAGCGGGCAAGCGTAGAAGAAGCACGACGGCGGGATCGACTTGGACGCGCCGTCGAAGAACTGCGAGTCGCGCAGGCGGCTCGGCAGCCCGAGCGTCATCGGGTTCTGCTTCTTGGCCTTGAGCTGCGCGACGTACTCCTTGTAGGCGCGCTCGTTCGGCGGGATGCCGACGACGGAGATCACGCGCACCATCGGCACCGGCTTCTCGAGCAGGCGGAAGCGCTCCTCGAGCGCGGTCTGCAGCTCGAGCGCGATCGGGTCGTTCAGCTGGAAGAAGTTCGCCTGCGTGGTGCGGTAGAGCTGGTTGATGTTGCCGCGGTGCTCGCACTGGACGCCGGCGGACAGGAAACGGGCGCGCAGCGTCTTGTCGTCCGACAGCACGGCCATCGCCTCGAGCCACGCGCGCGCTTCCTTGACGTCGCGGTCGTGGGTCTTCTTGTCGATGCGCGCGACGAGGCGGTCGGTGAGGACCGACTGCGTCGTGTTGTGCGAGTTCAGCAGGGGGCCGATCGTCGCGTCCTCGGCGGTCTCCGCGTCCTGGCGGAGGATCACGTCGCCGCGGTCGTTGATGCCGATCTCGCGCAGGCCGGGGTTGTGGCGGATGTAAAGCCCCTCGTTCGCGATCAGCCGGCCGATCTGGACCTTGGCGCCGTCGGAGAGGCGGGCCTGCTCGGCCGTCATGCTGCAGACCTCGACCGGGATGATGTAGGACGCGATCTGCTTCGTCATGTCCGACGTGTATACGCGCACGCGACGGCCGAGGTCGGAGACGGTGATGCCCGCGTCGCGGATGCGGTCGATGTCGAGCGCGCTTTCCTCGGCCATCAGGAGCCGGCCGTGGAGGTCGCGCGCGAGCTTGCGCGAGGAGACGGCCTTCGGCTTGAGGAAGCGTTCCATCGAAGTGGAGTCGGAAGAAGTCTGGTCCATCGTCGGTATCCCGGTGCTTACGGAGGGGCTCGGAGCGTGAAGGAAAAGGGGGTCCATAACGGATGCGTCGCAGTGCGTCAAACGAGGTCGGCTCGGGCGGCGCCGGCGGAGAAGACGCGCCCGGACCCGTTTTCTTCGACGGGGACGGCCGTCGCCGTGGCGTTCGCGAGCACGAACGGTGGCCGGAGCTTTTGCCGACGGCCGGCATCTGGCACTCGTTCGCTGCTGCCGCGCGGCGAGGGCAGGCTCCACGCGCCATGACCGGGTCGCGGCGGCGGGGCCGACCGACCCGCCGCCGCCAAGGTCACGAGATTTCATGCCCGAGATCCCAGTCCCCCCGATGCCCAGGATCAGCTCCGTCGCGATGGACGAGGTCCGCCGGTGCGCCGCCGAGGCCTATCCGGACGAGTGCTGCGGCGTGATCGTGCGGACCGCGTCCGGAGAGCAGCGCGTCGTGCCCGTGCGCAACGTCCAGGACGAGATGCACGCGAGCGACCCGGTCGCGTATCCGCGAACGGCTCGTACGGCCTACGTCGGCCATCCGGCGGACCTGCGCGTCGCGCTCGAACTCGCCGACGCGCCGGGCTGCTCGCTCGTCGCGTTCTACCACTCGCATCCGGACCACGAATCGTACTTCTCCGCGGAGGATACCGCGCAGGCGACGCCGTTCGGCGAGCCGTCGTATCCGGACGCGCTGCAGCTCGTGGTCTCGGTCTACGGGCGGCAGGTGCGCGAGACGAAGGCGTTCGCCTGGTCGTCGGTGGCCGGCGCCTATGTCGAAACCGGGTTCGAGGAGGGCTGATCCGGTGCAGATCCAGGTCGGGGCGCTCGACGTCCGTTATGAGTTCGAGGGGCCGGCCGACGCGCCGGTGGTCACGTTCGTCCACGGCCTGGCGGCGTCGCTCGAGATCTGGGCGGGGCAGGCCCAGCGGCTCTCGGATCGTTTTCGGGTGCTGCGCTACGATCTTCGCGCCCACGGCGGCACCACGCCGCTCGACGCTCCGTGCTCGCGGCACGACCTGGCGGCCGACCTGGCCGGCCTTCTCGACGCCCTCGGCATCGCCCGGAGCGCGGTCGTCGGTCACAGCGCCGGCGGGGTGGTCGCGCAGCAGTTCGCCGTCGACTTCCCGTCGCGCACCTCGGCGCTCGGCTTCATCGGCACGGCCAGCGAGTGCAACGACAAGACGGCCGCCTGGTACTCGAAGTGCGTCGATCTCGCGCTCGCCGAGGGCGGCGCCGCGGTGATGAAGGCCATGGGCATGAAGCCCGAGCGAGGCCCGGTGCCGGACGGTCGCGGCATGGCGCCGGTCATCGCGGCGATGCGCACGCTGAACACCGATCCGCTGACGAACGCGCTTGGCGCGGTCGGAGCGCCGACGTTGATCCTCGTCGGCGACAAGGACTTCCTCGGTGTCGGCGGGTCCGTGATCCTCAGTCGCACCGTGAACGGCAGCGAACTCGAGATCGTTCCCGGACGCGGGCACGGCCTCTACCTCGAGGATCCGGACTGGTTCGCGGAGCGGCTCGGCGGCTTCCTCGAGCGGCACCTCGCGACGAACGCGCGCTGAGAGGCCCGGCGACGCCGCGCAGCGCGGCGCCCGTGCGGGCAGGGAGGGACCATGCGCAAGGCACTGATCGGCGTTCTCGACCTCGTTCGCCGCGCCCAGACGGCGTGGATGCGGCTGCGCGGGCAGACCCCGGAAGGCGTCGCCGAAGCGCGCATCGTCAGCGGCCAGTCGTGGGAGGAATTCTGCGACACGCTGAAGGCGGCCGGAGCGACGCTGCGGTTTCCCGGCGCGCCGCGCGACCCGTTCCAGCAGGCGGAGGGCTACCGCTACCTGAGCCGCCTCGTGCGCGCCGGCCTCGAAGGCTTCCTCGAGGACGCGGACCCGCGCGCCCCCGTGCTGAAGCGCGTCGTGCACGAGACCGTGAAGATGGGCGCCGACAACCCCGACAACTACTACCAGAACGCCTCGATCAGCGGCGCCTGCGAGTACCGGATCCGCGGCAATCGCGGCACGGTCGCGTACCTCGCGTTCGCGACGCAGGCCGGCCACTACGGCCAGGGCGGCGGACTGCCCCCGACCGGCGCGCTCGAGGCTTCGGAGCTCGAGACGGACGCCGACGGCGACTTCGAGATCGCCGTCAGCTGCGAGAAGCGGCCGGGCAACTGGCTGCCGATGAAGCCCGAAAGCGGCCTGCTGATCGTGCGCCAGACGTTCCTCGACCGCACGACCGAACGCCTCGCGTCGCTGACGGTCGAGCGCGTGGACGGGCCGGGCCAGCCGCTTCCGGTCACGCCGCAGGCGGTCGACGACGGGCTTCGCAACGCGAGCACGCTCGTCGCCGGCGCGTCGCTGCTGTTCGCGAAGTGGGCGCGCGACTTCCAGAAGCACGCCAACGAACTGCCGCAGTTCGACCCGGCGGTCTCCAACGCGGCCGGCGGCGACCCGAACATCGCCTACTACCACAGCTACTGGCGGCTCGGCCCCGACGAGGCGCTCGTGATCGACGTCGTGCCGCCGCGCTGCCAGTACTGGAATTTCCAGCTCAACAACTACTGGATGGAGTCGCTCGACTATCGCTGGTTCCGCGTGCACACGAACAAGCACCTCGCGACGGCGAACGCGGACGGCTCGGTGCGCATCGTCGTCGCGCACGACGATCCCGGCCATCCGAACTGGATCCGCACGGTCGGGCACACCGAGGGGACGATGTGCTTCCGCTGGGTGCGGGCCGACGCCCATCCGGTTCCGCGCACGCGCGTCGTGCGTCGCGCGGAGGTCGCGGCGCTCGGCTTCTGAGCGACCGGGGATGCCCGTGCTGGTGACGTCCACCGACTATGCGCGCCCGCGCCGGCCGTGGGCGATTCGCGCGTTCAACGCGGCCGGCGGCGTCGCGGGCCGAGCCGGCTTGCGACCGTCCCTCGAGGCCGAGGACCTGCTCGCGGCGGCGCGCCGGGCGACCGGCCTCGACGATTTCGGCGACCCCTGGTTCCGCGAGCCGCTCGACGTGCTGCTGCGATCGCTCGAAGACGAAGCCGCGCTGCATCCGTTCGGACGCGCCGTCATGCGCGGGCGCCTCGCGGGCATGCTGGCGAACCGGCTGCGGGTCGAAGCCGTGGTTCGCGCGCATCCGGAGATCGAGCGGATCCCGATCGCGCGGCCGATCGTCATCGCCGGACTCCAGCGCACCGGAACGACGCTGCTGCACCGGCTGCTCGCGGCCGATCCCCGCGCCCGTTCGCTCGCGGCCTGGGAGGCGCTCCACCCGGCCCCGCTCGACGGCGAGGGGCGCCACGGCTCCCGCCGGAGGCGGCGCGCGGCGCGGATGTCCGAACGCGGGCTGCGCTGGATCTCGCCGCAGTTCTTCGCCGTGCATCCGGTCGAGGCCGACGCGCCCGAGGAGGACGTGCTGCTGCTCGACCACTGCTTCACGAGCCAGGCGCCGGAGGCCACGCTTCACGTCCCGGGCTACGCGTCCTGGCTCGAGCGCCGCGACCTCGTCCCGGCGTACCGCTACCTCGCGCGCCTCCTGCGCGTGCTGCTCTGGCAGCGGCCGGGGGCGCACTGGGTGCTGAAGACGCCGCACCACATGGAATACCTCGCGGAACTGTTCGAGGTCTTCCCGGACGCCCTCGTGGTGCAGACGCACCGCGACCCGCACGCGACGACCGGCTCGTTCTGCAGCATGGTCGCGCACGGGCGCGGCATCTTCTCGGACCGCGTCGACCCACGCGAGGTCGGCCGCCACTGGCTGCGCAAGGTCCGCCGGATGATCGACCGCTCGCTCGCCGTGCGCGATGCCCGCGACGGCCGTTCGTTCGTCGACGTCTCGTACTACGACCTCGTCGCCGATCCGCTCGGCGAAGTCCGGCGCATCTACGATGCCGCCGGCCTGGAGCTGACGGCCGAGGCCGTGCGGGCGATGACGGCGCTGCTCGCGCACCAGAAGCAGGACAAGCACGGCCGGCACGTCTACCGGACGCGCGACTTCGGGCTGAGCCAGGCGCTCGTCGAGGAAACCTTCGCGGACTACCGCTCGCGCTTCGACGTCCGCCGGGAGAAGCGGGGCGACGCACCCGACGAGGTCGCTGGAGCGCACGTCACCGGAGTGGGCCACCGCGGCGTCGGGACCGCGACGCTCACCGCGCTCTACGACCTTCTCGGGCGTCGCGGCGGGCTCCGACCCCTCGGGGATGGCGACCGGCTCGAGGGCCTCACCGCGCTCGTGACCGGCGCGAACAGCGGCCTCGGCAAGGCGGTGGCGATCGATCTCGCGCGGCGCGGGGCGCGCGTGCTGCTGGCGTGCCGCGGCGGCATCCCGCAGGCCGGCGAGGAGATCGCGCGGGCGAGCGGCTCGCGCTCGGTCGAGATGCTCCGCGTCGACCTTGCGGACTTCGATTCCGTGGCTGCGCTCGCTGCGCAACTCGCCGCGCGCGGCGAGCGCATCGACGTGCTGGTCGGCAACGCCGGGGTCGTCACGCGAAGCGCGCAGCGCAGTCGCCAGGGCCACGACCTGTTGTTCGCGGTGCATTGCCTCGCGAACCATCTGCTGGCGCGACTGCTGCTCGCGTCGGGGACGATCCCGAACGATGTCTGGTCGGACAACGGCCGCCGCGGCGCAGCGATCCCGCGCATCGTGTTCGTCACGTCCGAGGCGCATCGGTCGTCGGGCGGTCTCGACTTCGACGCGTTCGCCGGGTTCCGCGATTACGGTCTCGGGGAGGCGCTCCGGCAGTACGGCGACAGCAAGCTCGCACTGACGACGCTTGCCGTCGAGATGGCGGCCCGGCTGACGACGGCGGACGGGCCGTCGGTGGCGGTGCATTCGCTCTGCCCGGGGCCGATCGCGTCGGGAATCGCGCGCGACGCGCCGCCGCTGCTCGCGGGACTCGTCACCCCGGTGATGCGCCTGCTGTTCCCGAGCCCCGAGGCCGCGGCGGCGCCGGTCGTCCATCTCGCCGCGGCGCCGGAGCTCGCCGGCGAAACGGGCTGGTACCTGCACGTGCTGCAGCGCAAGCAGCCGTCGCCGCTGGCCCTCGATCCGAAGAACCGGCAACGGCTGTGGGAGGCCTGCGAGCGCATCGCTGCGCCGTGGCTCGAAGGCACGCGCTGATCGAGGCCCGTCGTGTGGCGGCCCGGCGCACGGCAGCGCAAGGACCGATCGCGCGGCCCGGTGCATGGCGCCGTGCCGGGGACTCGGCCGCCGCCGGCCGCGCCGTCGCGCGACCCCCGAAACGAAAAGAGGCGGCCGGGTTTCCCCGGCCGCCTCTTTTCCTGCGCGGACGCTGTCCGTCAGTTGCAGCGGTTCGCGTTCTTGCCCTTGGTCCTGCAGGAACCCGAACAGCACTGGCTGTTCGACGTGCAGGCCGATCCGGACGCGCCGCACTGGCACGACGGCAGCGAAATGCACGCGGAGTCCTGGCAGTCGATCTGGCCGTTGCAATTGTCGTCGATCTGGTTGCCGCAGGTCTCGGCCGCGGCCGCGCAGTCGGTGGCGCAGTTCGAACAGTTCTCGCTGGCCTCGCAGGTGTCGTTGCCGCAGCAGTAGCTGGTCGGCGTGCTCGGAACCGTCGTGCAGGTGCGGCCGCTCGCGGTGCAGCGGCTGTTGCTGCACGGGAGCGGGTTGCTGCCGTCGCCGTCGCCGCAGCAGTAGCGGCCGCTCGGCTTGCCGCCCTGCACGCCGTTGCAGTCGCTCGCGCAACTCACGCAGTCCTCGCCGTTGCCGGCTTCGCAGACGCCGTTCCCGCAGACTGCCCCCGACGTCGTGCCGCCGATGCAGTCCGAAGGGCAGCCGTTGCAGTCCTCGCCGGCGTCGCAGACCGAGTTCCCGTTGCACGGCGGGCAGTTCAGGCAGCTCGTCTTGTCGTAGCCCGAGCAGGTCGTGTTGCACCTCAGTGTGCCGCCGCCCGTGCAGCCCTGCTGCGTGCAGGTCGCTCCGCCGAGCGCGGTGCCGTCGCAGACCTCGCCGGCGTTGATCACGTTGTTGCCGCAGTTGGTGCACTGGCTGGTGTTGAGCGTGCAGGTCGCCGAGCACGACAGCGTGCCGCCGCCGAAGCCCTGGCCCGAGCAGGTCGCGCCGCCCAGGTTGGTCCCGTCGCACTGCTCGCCCGCGTCGATGACGCCGTTGCCGCAGTTGCTCCCGGCGAAGCAGGTCGGGTACGAGTTCGCACGCGAGACGACGTGCGAGGTCATCTGGTTGGCTTCGCGTCCCGGCAGGGTGCCGCAGGTGTGCCCCTCGCCGAACGTCATGGCGATGTTGCCGTAGCCGCCGCTGCGCTGGTGGCAGTAGCTCATGATGGTCCCGGAGCCGCCGCCGCTCGTGAAGTGCGGGGTCGGCGAGGTGCAGGACGGGAGCTGCACGGTGGCGCCGGCCTGGCAGCCCGACCAGCAGTTGTCGATCGGCAGCGAGCTTCCGCCGATGTTGCAGTAGTCGTGGGTGTGCGGGGAGCTGAAGTTGTGGCCGATCTCGTGCTGGACGACGACGATGTCCCACACCACGTTCGCCGGGTTGTGGCTCTGGTCGCCGTCCCAGTTGAAGTTCGTCCCGAGGCTGGCGGACAGGCCGTAGTCGTAGCTGCTGCCGCGGCTGCCGTAGTTGTCGCAGAGCACGCTCAGCCACGCGATGCCGCCGCCGAGGCCCTTGCCCGACAGCATCTGCACCACGGTGCGGTTCACGCTCGACATGTTCGCGTTCCAGTAGTTGCGCAGTTCGGTCAGCGCGGTGCTCGTGTCGCCGCTGGCGCTGTACGGGTCGTTCGCCGCGCCGGTGGTCCAGAGGCGCGCGAAGCCGATCTGCATGTCGGTGTCGACTTCCCGCGAGTACGTGAGGTCCGCGTAGCCGATCAGGTCGGCCATGTAGTCGAGCGCGTTCTGCGTGTTGTTGAACCTCGCGTAGTACTCGTAGTCGGTCTCGATCGCGATGTTCGCGACGTAGGGCTGGTCGAGCACGGTGCCCGAGGCCATCACGGCGGGCGCGGGGTCGGGGCCGTTCGGTCCGGAGAGGCGTTCCTGGGGCGAGAAGGCGTCGTCGTTGCCGCATTCGAACGGCGGCAGTTCGCCCTCGTCGGCCTTCTTCGAGCGCAGGCCCTTCTGCGAGCGGCCCTTGCCGACGAGCCAGGTGCGGCCGCCCTTCTGGACGATGCCCTGCATCTCGCCGTTCTCCCGCACGGAGATCATCGCGGCGGAGCCTTCCTCGCCGCTCACGGTGCCGCGGAAGTAGGCGGTGGCGGGCGGCGTCACGCGCCGGCCGTCGATCTCGACGACGGCGTCGGGGCGCCAGACGTCGAAGCGCTCGAGCTCGAGCGTCGCTGCCGAGGACTGGCCCTCCAGCACGAACTCCTTCACGCGGAGTTCGGCGCCCCGGCCGAGGCTGCGGGCCACTTCGGGCAGGTCGCGGCTGCCGGCTCGCACTTCGCGAGGCTTCGCGCTGGCGGCAGCAGGCAGGCAGAGAAGGAACGCGGCCGTCAGCGCGAAGGCGCTGACCGAGAACGTCTTGAAGTCTTGCATGAGGAGGCCCCCCCGGTCCGTGGTCGTCTTGGCGGTTTCCTGATGGAGTTCGGGTTCTTCCCGCCCGAAGAACCGCCCCCGACCGTGTCACGCAGGCCCAGGGTCTACAAGGGCCTAGGGGAAAAACCGCTGGATCGGAGAGGAAATCCCGGGGCCGGTTGCCGCCTGTTCCAGGCTGCGACAACACCACGAAAGTTCAGGTCATTCGGTCCGAAGGGCGCTCGCCTCCGCCCGGTCGGCGCGGGACCGCCCGGAGCCGATGGACGAACGCCAGCAGCCGGAGTCCCGCGAGAACCCAGATCAGCGCGAAGCAGGCGACGAACTCGGCGGTTCCGCCGCCGGCGTCGGGAACCCTGCCCTGCAGTCTCGGGACGTACGTCAGCAGGAACGCGACCCACAGGTACCACAGGCCGGCTCGGTGCAGTCGCTGCCAGCGGCGAGGACCGAGCCGGCGGACCGCGCCGTCCGTCGAGGTCGCCATCATCGCGACGAGGATCCCGTAGCCGAGCAGCCCGCCCGCCGCACGGGCCGGATCCAGCGCTTTTCCCGCCGCGGAGAGATACGCGAGCAGCCAGCCGAGGTGGACGAGGTGGTGCGCCCCGAACGCCAACCCGAGCCGTCGCCGTCCTTGAAGCGCGAGCCGGGACAGGCGCGACGGGGCAAGCCGGTGCCAGGGAGCAGCCGCGAACGGGAGCGCGAACCAGAACAGGCCGAGCCTGCCGCTGTAGCGCGAGACCGCCTGTAGCCCGGGCGTCCCGGAGCCGAACCAGGCGAAGGCGACCGCCGCCTCCAGCGCGAGGGATGCGGCAACGAAGACGAAGGGATGGCGGAGCAGCGCCTGCACGCCGTCTCAGGAACGGAGGATCTGGCGCCCGGTCAGCGTCTGCGATGTGACGGCCTCGACGAGCACCGTCGCGATCTCGCCGGGCTGGGCGCCGGCGGGCTCGAACGCGACCGTCTTGAACTGCGGGTTCTTGCCGGCCAGCCAGTCCGGCTGTTTCTTCGGGATCGACTCGACCAGCACGTCGGTCGTGCGGCCGATCATGCGCTGGTTGATCGCGAGCGCGCGCGCCTGCTGTTCGGCGATCAGACGCTCGAGCCTCCGGCGCTTCTCGTCCTCGCCGACCGTCTCGGCGAGGCGATGCGCGCGAGTGCCCTCGCGCGCCGAGTACTGGAACAGGAATGCGTGGTCGAAGCCGACCTCGTCCATCAGCCCCGAGGTCGCCTCGAAGTCTTCCTCCGTTTCCCCCGGGTAGCCGACGATGATGTCGGTGGACAGGGCCAGGCCGGGGATCGCGTCGCGCAGCCGCGCGACCAGCGCCCGGTACTCGGCGATCGTGTGCCCGCGCTGCATCGCCTCGAGCACGCGGTCCGAGCCGCTCTGCAGGGGAAGGTGGATGTACGGCGCGAGCTTCGGGCATTGGCCCATCGCGGCGATCGTCGCGTCGTCGAAGTCGGCCGGGTGCGGCGACGTGTAGCGGATGCGTTCGATGCCCTCGACCTCGCAGGCCAGCCGAAGCAGGTCCGCGAACGACGTGTCGCCGTGGCGATAGGAATTCACGGTCTGGCCGAGCAGGACGACTTCGCGAAAGCCCTCGGCGGCGATGCGCCCGAGTTCCTCCCGAAGGACCTCGGGGGGCAGGCTGCGCTCGCGCCCGCGCACGAAGGGCACGACGCAGAACGTGCAGAAGCGGTCGCAGCCGCGCATGATCGTCAGCCACGCGCGCACGCCGCTCTCGCGTCGCGGCAGGATGTCCGCGTAGGTCTCGCGCCGGTCGAGCTGGACGGCGGCCGCCGGCTCGTCGGCGTCGAGCAGCTCGCCGAGCCGGCGATAGCCGTCGGGGCCGACGACGAAGTCGAGGCCGGGGATGCGCTCGAGCAGCCGGTCGCGATGGTGCTGGGCCATGCAGCCAGCGAGGCCGATGCGCACGCGGCGGCTGCCGCGGCGCTCGGCGATCAGCTGGCGCACGCGACGGGAGACCTTCTCCTCGGCGTTCTCGCGGATCGCGCAGGTGTTGAGCAGGATCACGTCGGCGCGCGCGGGTTCGTCGACCCCGCGATAGCCGGCGCCGGCGAGCACGCCGGCGATCAGCTCGCTGTCGGCGACGTTCATCTGGCAGCCGTAGGTCTCGACGTAGACCGTCCGCGCCGGCTGCGGTGCGGCGGATGGCTCGGCCGAAGCGGGGCGCATCGGGCCCGTATAGCCGGAAAGGCATGCCGGGCGAACCAGCCGGGCGGTGCCGCAGGTCGCCGCGGCCCGGCCTTGGAGCCGTCGGCGGCCTGTGCGAAGGAGGGCGCGTGGGCCAGCATTCGAACGGCGGGCCGGGACGTGGCCTGGGGCCGGGTTCGGCCGGCCATTCGTCGCAGCCGCACGGCGTCGCCGGCGCCTCCCTGCACCATGCCCGCGACGCGCGCCGCGTGATCTGCGCGGTCGTGACCGTCTCGGACTCGCGCACCAGCGAGACCGACACGTCCGGCCGGGAGATCCGCGAACGACTGGAAGCGGCCGGACACGTGGTCGACGCCTGCCACATCGTCGCGGACGAACCCGCGCTCGTCCGCGGCCTCGTCGAAGGCTACGCGGCGGCCGGCCGCGTGGACGCCGTGCTGCTGAACGGCGGCACCGGCGTCGCCGTCCGCGACACCACGTTCGAGGCCGTCGCGTCGCTGCTGACCAAGCGCATCGACGGCTTCGGCGAGCTGTTCCGCATGCTCAGTTACGAGGAGATCGGCGCGGCGGCGATGCTGTCGCGCGCCGTGGCCGGCCTCGTCGGCACGATGGCGGTGTTCTCGATGCCCGGTTCCACGGCCGCCTGCCGGCTCGCGATGGAACGGCTCGTCGTGCCGCAACTCGCCCACGTCGTCGGCCTGGCCCGGCCTCGCGAAGGGGCGTGACGCCGATGAAGCTGCGCTTGCTGTACTTCGGAATCGTGCGCGAGCGGCTCGGCCGTCGCGACGAGGAGCGCGAACTGGCGCAAGGGGAGACGGTCGGCGGCCTTCTCGCGGACCTCGCCCGCTCGCACGACCTGTTCGGCCTCGGCGCGGGGGTCCTGCGCGTCGCGGTGAACCGCGAGTACGTCGGCGAAGACCACGTGCTCGGCGACGGCGACGAGGTGGCCATCATCCCGCCGGTGGCCGGCGGCACGGAGGAAGCGATGTTCGAGATCACGGACCGACCGATCGACCTGGCGGCGCTCGTCGCGCACGTCGGGACTCCGGACGCCGGCGCGATCGCCACGTTCCTCGGCACCACGCGCGCGACCAACCGCGGTCGCCGCGTCCTCCGTCTCGAATACGAGGCTTATGCCGAGATGGCGGCCGCGGAGTTCGCGAAGATCGGGCGGGATGCGGCCGCGCGATGGGAGATCACGCGCGTGGCGATCGTGCACCGCACGGGCACCGTCCCGCTCGGCGAGGCGAGCGTCGCCATCGCCGTTTCGGCCCCTCACCGGCGCGAGTCGATCGAGGCCTGCCACTACTGCATCGACGCGTTGAAGCTCGTCGCGCCGATCTGGAAGAAGGAACATTTCGAAGGCGGCGAAGTCTGGATCGGCTCGCTCGCCGACTGCGACCACGGCGAGCAGCCTTCCGGTGAAGGGCTCGGTTCGCACGGGCACCGGCACGGGCACGCCGTCCCCGAGGAGGAGTGAGTCCGGGCCCGCTCTTCAGGCGGGAGACGGGGATTCGAGCGGCAGGGTCGGACGCGGCACGCCGGCCTGCTCGCAGCGCCGTTCGTAGTGCAGGAAGATCACGCCCTGCACCACCGTCACGACGAGCAGAACGATGATCGAGGCGGGCAGCCGCGACGGCCCCGGGGCGATCGCGGCCAGCAGCGGAAGCAACTGGCCGAGCAGCGTGTACGGCGCGAGCTGCCAGCGCAGTCCCTCCGTCAGGCGGGCGCTCGCCGTGAGCGGCCAGAACAGGGCGCCGAGGGCCCCGGCCCGGTTCCATCGCCAGAGCGCTTCGGGAACGTACTCGCGCTGCAGCAGGATCACGAGGAACGGCAGGAAGCTGTAGCGGACCAGGATCGAGACGAGGATCACGAGACCCGCGACGCTGCTGAGCGGAATGAGGATCGGGCTCTCCCCGAGCGCGAACGTGACCGCGACCAGCATGACCGCCTCGGCGCTCCAGGCGATCGCGACGGCCGTCAGCGCGTAGACGACGAGCGGCGCCGCCCGTTGCGCCATCAGCAGCAGGACCGGTCCCCACGTCAGTTGTCGTCCCTCCACCTGGGCGGTGAAGAGGACCGCGGGCAGCATCGTGGTCATGAGGCCCGCGACCACGGCGACGAGGAACGGCAGGGCCGGCGGCGCCTGCTCGCCTCCGGGCGGCGGCAGGGACATCGTGGCGACCGCGACGAGCGCGAACAGCGCCAGCCAGAGCACGAGATCCGGCCGCACCAGCAGCCATCCCTGGCGCATCTCGGCGGGAAAGACGGAGGTCAGCCAGCGCAGGAACACGGGGCGGGTTTAAGGGACGAAACCCACGCGCGCAACCGGGCCAACGGCGGCCGCCGCCGCATTGTCCCCGTCACGGGGCGCGTGGTAGGTTCGACGACTTCCATGACGACATCCCCAATCGGCCGCTCGACCGCCGACCTCCGTCGCGCGCGAATCCCTTTCCGTGCGTTGCTCGTCGGCGTCGCGATCCCGGCCTGCGTCATCGCTTCCGGCTGCGCGACGAGCGCGGTGACGCAGCGGCGTCCGACGACCAACGGCGTCGCGAAGGCCGACTTCGTCGCCCGGCCGCTCGTCACCGAGCGCGACCGGGCCGCCGGGCATTTCCTCGCGGCCGTGCTCGCGCGCTTCGACAACGACTACGAGACCGCGACGAGGGAGACGGCCAAGGCCGTGTCGGCGGCGCCGGACGTCCCGCGGCTTCGCGCCGAGCTGGCCGAGCTCTACGTGCGGGCCGGTGAGCTTCGCCGCGCCCGCGAGCAGGCGACGGCGCTGATCGCCCTGCAGCCGGCGGAAGTGGAGCCGCGCCTGTTCGCCGCGCGCGTGGACATTGCGCTGCAGGAGTACACGCAGGCCATCGCCGGCTATCGCGACGTGCTCGAGCTCGATGCCGACAACGAGGAGGCCCTCGTGCTGCTCGGGGCGCTCTACAGCCGCGTCGGCGAGCAGCAGCACGCGGTCGAGGTGCTTCGTCGCGCGACCGCCCTCAGTCCGGAGTCGTTCGTCGCGAACTTCGGCCTCGGCAAGGCGCTCGCGGCGACCGGGCAGTACGACGACGCGCTGCGCTCGTTGCGCCACGCGGCGCGGCTGAACGCGTCGATCGCCGAACTGCACCTCCACCTCGCGTTCGTCTACGACCGCCTCGGCATGCGCAAGAAGGCCGTCGACAGCTTCAACCGCGCGATCGACTTCAACCCGCAGCTCGAGCAGGCGCGGCGCCAGATCGGTCCGCTCCGCGACGACGACCCCGAGCTCGAGAAGAAGCTTCGCAAGTACGAGAAGCTGGTCGACTTCTCGGAAGACCCGCTGGTCACGTGCGCGAAGATCGGCCTGATCGACTTCCAGCGGGGGGATTACCTGCGCGCGATCACCGACTTCCACATCGTGCTCGGCGCGCGCCCAGGAGAGGACGAGATCCGCTACTGGCTCGCGCTCGCGTACGACAAGGTCGGCGACACCGACGGCACGGCGCGCGAACTCGCGATCATCTCGCCGCCGGCCCCGCGCTACGTGGACTCGCGGCTGTTCCTGAGCAGCATCCTCGAGGAGAGAGGCGACCTCGACGGCGCGATCCGCGCCGTCCAGCAGCTCCTCGCGAGCGCTCCCGACAACGCCGACGGCCTGCGCCGCCTGATCGCCCTCTACCGCGAGCAGAAGAAGTACGACCAGGCCATCGCCACCGCCAAGCGCCTCGTCGCGCTCGATCCCGGCAACGACGCCTACCTGTACGGACTCGCCTGGCTCTACGACGAGGCGGGGGACAAGGAGGCCGCGATCTCGACCCTGCGCGAGGTCATCGCGATGAACCCGCAGAACGCGGATGCGCTGAACCACCTCGGCTACACCTATGCCGAGCGTGGGGAGAACATCGACGAAGCCGAGAAGCTGATCCGCCGGGCCCTCGAGCTGCACCCGGACAACGCCGCGATCATCGACAGCCTGGCGTGGGTCCACTACCGCCGCGGCGACTACAAGGCTGCCGTCCGCGAGCTCGAGCGGGCGACGGCGGCGGGGGGACGCGATCCCGTCATCGTCGAGCACCTCGGCGACGTTTACCTGAAGGTGGGGCGCGACGTCGACGCCGAGCGCAGCTACCGCGACGCGGTCGCGCGGACGGAGGATCCCGAGCAGCGGCGAACGCTCGAGGCGAAGATCGCGTCGATCCACGAGCGCTGGGGTCGCGCTCCGCAGGCGAAGGACGCCCGGGTCGCGAAGGACGCGCAGGCTCCGAAGGACGCGCTGGATGCGACGGCCGGTGCGAATCACTGACCGGCTCCGCGCGGCCGTCGTCCTTTCCGCGCTCGTCGGGGTCGGTGGCTGCGCCGCGGCGAAGGGACTGAACCCGCCCCCGGCGCCGGTGCCGACCGGCGCCGCGCCGACGATCACGCAGGTGCTGGGCGTGCTCGAGGCGCAGGACCGCGCGCTCGAGCGCTTCCGTGCGCAGGCCAAGCTCGACTACCATTCGCCGCAGCAGAGTTTCCGCTCGACGCAGATGCTGGTCGTGCGCGGGCCGTCGAGCGCGCGCATCGACGTGATGAACCCGTTCGGCATCAGCTACACGGTCGCGACCGACGGCGCGGTGCTGACCGCGTTCGACCGTCGCCAGGGCGTCTACTACCAGGGCGAGGCGCAGGCCGAGAGCTTCCGGCGTTTCATCGGCATCCCGATGGGCTCCGCGGACTTCGCCGCCGTCCTGCGCGGATTGCCGCCGGGTCTCGGGGACACGCGCTGGTCGGCCGTCGCGGCGGTGGAGGGAGGCTGGTTGATGCGACGCCGGCTCGGAACGGGAGGCGTGCTCGACCTCGTCGTGAACGAGACGACGCTGCTCCCGATTCTCGTCAAGGTGGCCGGCGACCGCGATCGGCACGAGATGGAAGTCACCTACAGCGACTACCGGGACGCGGAGGGCGTGCAGGTGCCGCATCGCATCGGGGTACGGTTTCGGGACGGGACCGAACTGGAGATCGCGTACAAGTCGGTGCAGCGGCCGGCCGCGATTCCAGCCGATGCGTTTCACGTCGACCGGCCGGCCGGTTCGCGTACGGTGAACATCGATGCTGGCGAGGGTGGTCCGGGTGGCACCTGAGGGCGGGTCGGGGCGGAGGCGCGCGCGTCGGCTGCCGGCCGCCCGGCGGCGGGCAGCGCTCGTGGCCGTGCTCGCGCTCTGCGGCTGCGCACCCGATGCACCCGCCCCGGACGACCTCGGCCAGCCGGCCGCGACCGCGCAGGCCGGACCTCCCGCCTACGGCGACGCGATCGTGTTCGGCACGATCGGCGACGGTTCCACCCTGATCCCGATGCTCGCGTCCGACAGCGCGAGCCACCAGTACGCGGGCAACATCTTCGACGGGCTCGTCGAGTACGACAAGACATTGAGCTTCCTCGAGCCGCGCCTCGCCGAACGATGGGAGGTCGAGGACGACGGTCTCGAGATCACCTTCCACCTGCGCCACGACGTGAAATGGACCGACGGCGCGCCGTTCACGGCGCGCGACATCGAGTTCGGCTTCCGCACCATTCGCGATCCCGCGACCCTGACGTCCTACGCCGAGGACTACCGGCAGGTCGAGTCGTTCGAGCTGCTCGACGACTTCACGTTTCGCGTCCGGTACGACAAGCCGTTCGCCCCGGCGCTCGCGTCGTGGGGTTCGCTGGTGGTGCTTCCGCGCCATCTGCTCGAAGGCCGGAACATCAACGAGAACGACTTCGGCCAGCATCCGGTCGGCCTCGGGCCGCACAAGTTCGAGGAGTGGGAGCGGAACACGCGCTTCACGCTCCGTTCGAACCACGAGTACTACCGCGGGCGCCCTTACATCGAGCGCGTCGTCTACCGCGTGATTCCCGACGAGGGCACCCAGTTCCTCGAGCTGAAGGCCGGCGGGCTCGACATGATGGGGCTCTCCCCGCTGCAGTTCAGCCGCCAGACTTCCACGCCGGCCTTCGCGAGGAACTTTCGCAAGTACCGCTACGTCTCGAACGCCTACACGTACCTCGGATACAACCTGAAGGACCCGCGGTTCGCGGACGTGCGCGTGCGGCGCGCGTTCACCCACGCGATCGACAAGCAGGAGATCGTGGATGCCGTTCTCTTCGGGCTCGGCCGACCGACCGAGACACCGTACCGACCCGGGACCAGGTGGCCGAACGAGAAGCTGGTGTCGCACGCCTACGATCCGGCGAAGGCGCGCGCCTTGCTGGCCGAGGCCGGCTGGAGCGACACCGACGGCGACGGGATCGTCGACAAGGACGGGGTCCCCTTCGCGTTCCGGATCCTGACCAACCAGGGGAACGAGCAGCGCCTGAAGACCGCGACGATGATCCAGAAGCGACTGCGCGACGTCGGCGTCGACGCCACGGTGCGCGTGCTCGAGTGGTCGGCGTTCATCAACAACTTCATCGACAAGCGCAAGTTCGAGGCGATCCTGCTCGGTTGGAGCCTGTCGCTCGATCCCGACCAGTACGACATCTGGCACTCGTCGAAGACCGGCCTCAAGGAACTGAACCACGTCAGCTTCCAGAACGCCGAGGTCGACGAACTGCTCGAGAAGGGCCGCCGGACGTTCGACGAGGAGGAGCGCAAGCGCATCTACGACCGCTTCCAGGAGATCCTCTGGGAAGAGCAGCCGTACACGTTCCTGTACGTGCCGGAGGCGACGCCGATCGTGTCCGCGCGCTTCCAGGGCATCGAGGAAGCGCCGGCCGGCATTTCGTGGAACTTCCCGTTCTGGTACGTCCCGCAGGGCCTCCAGAAGTACACGATCGCCCAATGACGGATCGCCGAACGACGGATTCCCCGATGACGAGCCGCCCGACGAACCAGCGCGCAAGGATCGAGCACCCGGCGACGGACCGCGCGGGATCGAATCGCGCGTGCCCGGGGCTCCGGGACCGCGCGGTGCGGGTCGTGGGCTGACGACGATGCTGGCGTACCTCGCAAGAAGGCTGGCCGGGTTCGTGCCGATGCTGCTCGGCATCTCCTTCGTGTCCTTCATGGTGATGGCGCTCGCCCCGGGCAATCCGGTCGACCTGATGACCGACATGAACCCGAAAGCGAGTCCCGAGGCCCGCGTGAAGCTCGAGCAGTACTACGGCCTCGACAAGCCGCTGCCGGTCCAGTACGGCCTGTGGCTGAAACGCGTGGTCCAGGGGGACCTCGGCACGTCGTTCTCGCGCGACCGACGCCCGGTCCTGGACAAGATCGTGGAAGCGCTGCCGATCACGCTCCTGCTCAACGTGATCGAACTCGTCCTGATCCTCGCGCTCGCCATCCCGATCGGCATCTACTCGGCGGCCCGTCAGTATTCGCTCGGCGACCGGATCGCCACGGTCCTGATCTTCCTCGGCTTCGCGATGCCGGGCTTCTGGCTCGCGCTGCTCGCGATGTCGTTCTTCGGCGAGCATCTCCAGCTGTTGCCGATCTCCGGGCTCCGAAGCATCGACTTCGAGTCGCTCTCGCCGACGGGCAAGCTGCTGGACCTCGCCGCCCACCTCACGCTGCCGATCGCGACCTCCGTGGTGACCGGCCTGGCGGGGATGTCGCGCTACGTGCGCTCGAGCATGCTCGAGGTGCTGCGCCAGGACTACGTCCAGACCGCCCGCTCGAAGGGGCTTTCCGAGCGGACCGTGCTGCTGCGCCACGCGATGCGCAACGCGCTGCTGCCGGTCGTGACGCTGCTCGGCCTCTCGCTGCCGGGCCTGATCGGCGGATCGGTGATCGCCGAGACGATCTTCGCGATCCCCGGCATGGGGCGCTTGTTCTTCACCGCCGTGATGTCGCGCGACTACCCGGTGGTCATGGGGATCACGCTGTTCGGCGCGGTGCTGACGCTGTTCGGCAACCTGCTCGCGGACCTCCTCTACGTGGCGGTCGACCCTCGCCTGAGGAAACGCTGAGATGCTTCGTCGCCTCGCCAACAACCCGCTCGCCGTGGCCGGCGCCGTGATCGTCGTCGCGTTGTTCCTCGTCGCGCTCGCCGCTCCCTGGATCGCGCCCTGGGACCCGTACGACTTCGACGCGAAGCACGTGCTGGAAGGACCGAGCGCGGCGCACTGGCTCGGCACCGACGGCCTCGGCCGCGACGTGCTGAGCCGGATGATCTACGGGGCGCGCATCTCGCTCCTCGTCGGTTTCGTCGCGGTCGGCATCTCGGTCGCGATCGGGGTCTCGCTCGGCGCGGTGGCCGGGTTCTTCGGCGGCTTCGTCGACGCTCTGATCATGCGCTTCGTCGACGTCATGCTGAACTTCCCGACGTTCTTCCTGATCCTCGCCGTGATCGCGTACCTCGACGCCAACGTCTGGAACATCATGGTCGTGATCGGAGTGACGTCCTGGATGGGCGTCTGCCGGCTCGTGCGCGCCGAGGTGCTGAGCCTGCGCGAGCGCGACTTCATGGTCGCCGCGCAGGCGCTCGGCATGAAGCCGTCGCGGATGATCCTGAAGCACGCCGTGCCGAACGCGCTCGCGCCCGTGTTCGTGGCAGCGATCCTCGGCGTGGCCGGGGCGATCCTCGTCGAGAGCTCGCTGTCGTTCCTCGGCGTCGGCGTGCAGCCGCCGACCGCGAGCTGGGGCAACATCCTGACCGAAGGCAAGAGCACGCTCGGCGTCGCGTGGTGGCTTTCGGTGTTCCCGGGCCTGGCGATCCTGGTGACCGTGCTCGGCTACAACCTGCTCGGCGAAGGCCTGCGCGACGTGCTCGACCCGCGCCTGAAGGCGAGGTGAGGAATCCGATGACCGCGCCGCTGCTTCGCGTCGAGAACCTCGTGACCGAATTCCGGACGTTCGACGGCGCGGTGCGCGCGGTCGACGGCGTCAGCTTCGAGGTCGGCAAGGGCGAGACGGTCGCGCTCGTCGGCGAGTCGGGCTGTGGCAAGAGCGTCACCGCGCTGTCGGTCCTGCGCCTGGTCCAGGCCCCCGCCGGCCGCATCGCGTCGGGCCGCGTGCTGCTCGACGGCATGGACCTCGCGAACCTGCCGGAACCGGAGATGCGCAAGGTGCGCGGCGGCCGCATCGCGATGATCTTCCAGGAGCCGATGACTTCGCTGAACCCGGTGCTGACCGTGGGCTACCAGATCGCCGAGGCGGTGCAGCTCCACAAGAAGGTCTCGCGCGGCGAGGCGTGGAACGAGGCCGTCCGGATGCTCGAACTCGTCGAGATTCCCGATCCGGCCGAGCGGGCGCGCGCCTACCCGCACCAGTTGAGCGGCGGGATGCGCCAGCGCGTGATGATCGCGATGGCGCTGTCGTGCGACCCGGAGCTGCTGATGGCCGACGAGCCGACGACCGCGCTCGACGTGACGATCCAGGCGCAGATCCTCGAGTTGCTCGACGGCCTGCGCCGGAGGCTCGGCATGGCGATGCTGCTGATCACCCACGACCTCGGCGTCGTCGCGGAGCGGGCCGAGCGGGTGCTCGTGATGTACGCGGGGCGCGTCGTCGAGGAGGGGCCGGTCGACGCCGTGTTCGGGGAGCCGCGCCACCCGTACACGCGCGGGCTGTTGCGCGCGGTGCCGAGGCTCGGTCATCCGCGAGCGAAGCTCGAGACGATCCCGGGAACCGTTCCGCGCCTGACCGATCTGCCGTCGGGATGCCGTTTCCGCGGTCGCTGCGACGTCGAGGTCGCCCGTTGCGCGAGCGTGGACCCGCAGCTGGTCGAGTTCGCGCCGGGACGCCGCGCCGCGTGCATCGTCACGGCGGGAACCGGGGGGAGCCCGGCATGAGCAGCGCCGCTTCGTCTGCTGCCTCGCGGGGGGAACGGCCGCTGGTGCGCGCGGTCGGCCTCACGAAGGATTTCCAGGTGTCGGCCGGTCCCTTCGGTCGCCGGCGGGTCCTTCGCGCGGTCGACGACGTGGACCTCGAGATCGCTCCGGGCCGCACGCTGGGGATCGTCGGGGAGTCCGGCTGCGGCAAGTCGACGCTCGGTCGCATGCTGCTGCACCTGCTGCCCGCGACGTCCGGGCGCGTGGAGTTCGAAGGCGTCGATCTCGCGACGCTCTCGCCCGCGGCGATGCGCGCGATGCGTCGCGACATGCAGATCGTCTTCCAGGACCCCTATGCGTCCCTGAACCCGCGCATGCGCGTCGGCCGCAGCGTCGGGGAGGGGCTCGAGGTGCACGGCCTGGCAAGCGGCGCCGAACTGCGCGAGCGCGTGGTCGCGCTGCTCGCGCGCGTCGGCCTCGGCAAGGACGCCTACGATCGCTATCCCCACGAGTTCAGCGGCGGCCAGCGCCAGCGCATCGGCATCGCTCGCGCGCTCGCGCTCGAGCCCCGCTTCATCGTCGCCGACGAGCCGGTCTCGGCGCTCGACGTGTCCGTCGGCGCGCAGATCCTGAACCTCCTGATGGAACTGCAGGAGGAGCGAGGGCTGGCGTTCGCGTTCATCTCGCACGACCTGCGCGTGATCGAGCATTTCAGCCACGACGTGGCGGTGATGTACCTCGGTCGGATCGTCGAGACGGCGCCGGCCGGGCGCATCTACTCGACTCCTCGGCACCCGTACACGCAGGCGCTGCTGTCGGCGGTTCCGACGGTCGACGGGCACAAGCGGCGCGAGCGCATCGTGCTGGGCGGCGACGTACCGAGCCCGCTCGATCCCCCGCCGGGATGCCCGTTCCATCCGCGCTGCCCGGTTGCGGTCGACCGTTGTCGCACGGACGTGCCGAAACTCACGGAGCGGGAAGGCCACAAGACGGCCTGCCACCTGCAGGACTGAGAGGACGGATCCGGCCTTCGCGGTCCCGCGCGGGGCGCGCGGCGCGCTTGCCGTTACGGGGAAAGATCGCCCGGTTCCCGGCGTCTACGGCCGCAGCCGGATCTTGTCCGGGTTGTGGTTCCGCAGTTCGGGGCAGTCGCGCAGGCAGAACTTCGTGTCGGTCACGCAATCCTCCTGGCACAGCCCCTCGGTGCCCGGGCACATGTGCTTGCAGGACGCTTCGGCGTGGGCGCACTTGTCGTAGCATTTCTTGCCCGCCGGCCCCGTCGGCGAGACGTCGGCGAGGGTAGGCATCGCGAGCAGTTCCTTCTGGGACGCGCAGCCGGCGAGCAGCGCGACCGCGAGCGCGGCGGCGACGAAGCCGGCGTGGCGGTGCGGGGCGAACGGTTGGGGCATCATCGGCTGGGCATCCTCCGGGCAGCTTCGGGCCTGAGCCGCGAGATTCCGAGGTTGCCTCCGGGGGAACGGGACAGCAAGACAGCGAGGGAGATCGCCGGATCGCGACCGCCGTCCGGACGCTGGACCGGCGGTCGGGCTCGTCGCCTCAACGCGCCGCCTTCGACCAGCGCTCCGCCCACTCGACCATCGGGAGGAACTTCTCGAGAAGTTCGCGGCCGAGCGGCGCGAGTCCGTAGCCTTCGCTCTCCACGAGCTCGACGAGGCGCGCTTCGCGAAGCTCGCGCAGCCGGTCGTTCAGCACCGCGGGACTCACGCCCCCGCACGCCTCCTGCAGCGCCCGGAAGCTCGCGCGGCCGTCGCGAAGCTCCCAGAGAACGCGCATCGCCCAGCGGCGGCCGAGCAGGTCGAGCAGCGCCATGACCGGACGCCCGGTGCGCGAGCCGCGGACGGAGCGGGAAGAAGGGGGGCTGGCGGCGCGGGGCACGGTGACCTCCGGGGGTTCGATCGGGCTTGCGCTACGAAAAGCGTAGCGGCAGGATGCTACGGAAACCATAGCGGACGGGGGCGGCGGTTGCCACGGCGCCGGGCCCGCCGTGCGCATCCGGAGGTCCGACGTGACGACAGCCGCCCCGAGGATCCAGCCCCTCGCCCCGCCCTACGACGAAACCGCCGCCGCGTGGTTTCGCAGGATCATGCCGGAAGGCGTCGAGCCGCTCGTGCTGTTTCGGACGCTGGCCGTCAACGAGCGCGTGCTCGGCCGCGTGATGGCCGGCGGCCTGCTCGACCGCGGAAGCATCTCGCTGCGCGAGCGCGAGATCGTGATCGACCGCACGACCTGGCGTTGTGGTTCCGAGTACGAATGGGGCGTGCACGTCGCGTTCTTCGGCGCCCGCGTCGGGTTCGACGAGGCGGAGATCGCCGGGCTCTGCACCGAAGATCCCGACGCGACTCCGTTCTCGTCGCGAGAGAAGCTGCTGCTGCGGTTGTGCGACGAACTGCACCTGACCGCGACGGTCGGCGAGTCGCTGTGGAAGGAACTGGCCGACGAGTTTCGCGCGGACCAGCTCGTCGAGCTGGTCGTGCTCGCCGGCCTCTACCACGCGATCAGCTTCGCGACGAATGCGTTCGCGCTGCCGCTGGAGCCGTTCGCGGCGCGCTTCCCGGGTTGAGGACGCGCCTGTCCGGCCCGGGCCGATCGTCGAAAGGACGATCGCGACGGGGGCTGGACGAAAAAAAGCGGCGCCCGGATTGCTCCGGGCGCCGCTCGAGATCGTGTCGCCGGTTGCGGCCGTTCAGCCGTTGTTCGACGTGCTGAGCTTGCGCTCCTTGATGCGGGCAGCCTTGCCCGACAGTTCGCGCAGGTAGTAGAGGCGGCTGCGGCGAACTTCGCCGCGGCTCTTCACCTCGATCTTGTCGACCCGGGGGGAGTGGATCGGGAACGTGCGCTCGACGCCGACTCCGTAGGAACTCTTGCGGACCGTGAAGGTCGCCGCCGGTCCGCCCTCCGAGCGACGGATGCAGACTCCCTCGAAGACCTGGATGCGCTCCTTGTCGCCCTCGGCGATGATGCCGTGCACGCGAAGCGTGTCCCCCGGACGGAAGTCCGGAATGTCGGTGCGAAGCTGTTCGGCGTTCAGGGCCTTGATGACGTCCACGGTAGGGGGCTCCTTGCAAAAATCGAAGCGCGGTACCTACCGCGGACACCGGAGCCGGTCAAGGAGAACGGCGGCGGCGGCCCGGACCGACAGGTGGTTGTAGTCGCCGGGCCCCCGGATCGGCTCGAGGATCGCCTCGCAGCGGTCGAGGACCGCCGGCGCGAGACCGTAGGCGGTGCCGAGCAGCATCAGCCAGGGCGGCCCCTCCCCGGACAGTTTCCCCCGCATTTCCGCGAACGTGGTCGACCGGTCGTGGGTCCGGGCGCTGGTCGCGAACAGCCGCGGCAGGCAGCCGTAGCGCCGCTCGATGTCGATGCCGACGCCCTCGAGGTCGGACTCCAGCCGCACCAGCGAGAGCGCCTCGTTGCGGGTCGGGTTGTAGTCGCGCTGGTCGTCGTGCTCCCAGTGCTGGATCACGCGCCGCACGAGTCCGCGGAGCGCGTCGATCGGGGTGACGACGTAGAAGCCGGCGACGCCGTAGGTGCGGCAACTTCGCGCGATGTCCGGCACGTCGATGTTGGTCACGGCGCTCGTGACGACATCGCCGTGCTTGTCGACGACGGGGTGGTGCACCAGCGCGACGAGCAGGTCGGGCACGGCCTCAGTCCTTGCGCCGCGCGTCGAGGTCCGGGCGCCGCGCCTGCGTGCGAAGCCGGGCCTGTTCGCGCCGCCAGCGCTCGATCTCGGCGTGATGACCCGACGTCAGCACCGACGGCACGGTCATGCCGCGGAAATCCGCCGGCCGCGTGTACTGCGGGTACTCGAGCAGCTGCGGGTCGCTGAAGCTTTCGGACGCGTGCGACTCGGCGCTGCCGAGCACGCCCGGCACCAGGCGCGAGACGGCGTCGATGACGACCAGCGCTCCCAGTTCGCCTCCCGTCAACACGTAGTCGCCGATCGAGATCTCCTCGTCGAACAACGGCCGCACGCGCTCGTCGACTCCTTCGTAGCGGCCGCAAAACAGCAGCATCGACGGCGCCTCGGCCGCGAGCCTGCGCGCGACGGCCTGCGTGAACGGCCTGCCCTGCGGGGTGAGCAGGATGCGGCGGGCCGGCGCGAACCGGGCCGTCACGTCCTCGACGGCCGCGTAGATCGGCTGGGGCCGCATGACCATGCCGGGGCCGCCTCCGTACGGGGAATCGTCGAGGGGATGGGGGCTGCCGCCCGTGTAATCCCGAAGCTGGTGCGCGCGAACCGCGAGGATCCCCGCGTCGATCGCGCGGCCGAGCACGCCGACGCGGGCGCCCGCGTCGATGAACTCGGGAAACAGCGTGAGGACGTCGAAGGAGATCATGCTTCTTCCGGCTTGCCGGGTGCGCCGTACTCGAGCGAGTCGGCAGCGACGGTCATGAGCCGCGCGTCCAGGTCGATGCCGAGCACGGCATGGCCGACGGCGGGGACGAGCACTTCGCGCCCGTCGGGAGCGCGCACCACGTACACGTCGTTGGCCCCGGTGGCGATCACCTCGACGAGGCGCCCGATCGCGTCGCCGTCCGCGGAAACCACGTCGAGCCCGACGAGGTCCACGTCGAGGTACTCGTCGTGCCCGAGGTCGAGTTTCGAGCGCTCCACGAGCACGGTCGCGCCGATCAGCGCTTCGGAAGCGTTGCGGTCGCCGACATCGTCGAACGTCACGCGCACCCCGCCGCGGACCGGGGCGGCGCTGCGGACTCGCGTGCGAATCGCCGGACCGCTGCGCGGCACGAGGTCGACCTCGACTCCTCTCGCGAGGACTCCCGTCATGCTCGGATCGATTTGCAGGACCACGGCGCCGCGCAGGCCGTTGGGGCGGGAGACGTGGCCGAGGGTCACGGGATCGGCCGATGCCCCGGGAGCCGCGCTCGGCGGCCGTCCGGAGGGCGGATCACTCCTCAATGATTTCGAGGGAGGCCTTCTGCTGAACCCGCGCTGCCGCTGCCGTGAGGATCGTGCGCAGCGACTTGGCCGTGCGCCCCTGCTTGCCGATCACGCGCCCGAGGTCGTCCTTGTGGACGCGCAGCTCGAAGCTGTTCGGCTGGTCGGCGGCGTGCGGCTTGACCTCGACGGCTTCGGGGTGAAGCACGAGGTTGCGGGCCAGGAAATCGACGAGTTCGTGGAACGAAACGGCGGACTCGATCAGGCCGCGACTCCCGCCTGCTTCATCAGCTTGGCCACGATCGGAGTCGGCTTCGCGCCCTTCTTCAGCCATGAGGTGATTCCTTCCGCGTCGAGTTTGACCTTGGCCGGTTCCGCAAGGGGATCGTAGGTGCCGACCTGGGCCAGGTTCCGGCCGTCGCGCGGCGAGCGCTCATCGGCGACCACGACCCGGTAATAGGGCCTCTTCTTGCTGCCGTGCCGGGCGAGACGAATCTTTACGGACATGCTCTCTCGGTGCTCCTCGGAAATCCGAATCCCCGGCTTGGACCACGATCCGGCGGGAGAGGCAACCCGGCGGGCCGGCGTCGGCCGATCGGGCGGGTCGCGGCGATCGAGGCGGGCCGG
>CAYYZO010000024.1:0-16137 GCA_964476185.1 uncultured Myxococcales bacterium | reverse complement strand
AGTGCGGGCCCGTCTCGAACGGGCGCGGCCGGCCAGCGTCCTCATCCGTCCGGCCGCCAAGAGGGGACGTTCTTCCCGTGCCGCCCGCCGCTTGGTAATCGGGGGCATGTCGTTCCCCTCCCGCCTCGCGCTCGCCCTGGCGATCGTCGCCGTGGACCTGGTGGCCTTCGCGTTGCCGCTCGGGTCGCTCTTCGCGGCCTACGTGATCGTCGCCCGCCCGGCCGTGTTCCTGCACTGGGTCCTGCGGCTCTACGGCGGCGACGGCGCCTCGCCGGCGCCGCGTTGACCGCGCCCGACGGCCCACGCGGCGGTGCACCTTCGCGACGGCAGCGCGTTGCTGTGACCGAGGACACGTTCCGGCCGGCACATTCGTCCGTGCGCCTGCCGGCGTGCTTCCGTCATCGCGGCCGCGTCGACACCATGGCGCCGGTCCGGAACCGCCGGGCCGCCCGGCGACCTCGCGGTTCCGGGCCGCTCCTTCGCAGCAGCATCGCGTCGGCCGGGGAATCGCCAGCGCCGTTCGAACCGGCAGAGGATGAAAACACGATGATCCGTCGATTGTTCCCAATCTTGCTCGTTCCGTTCGTGGCGCTGGCGACGGCTCCTCCGGTCGCGGCGCAGGTCTGCGCGCCTG
This sequence comes from uncultured Myxococcales bacterium, assembly GCA_964476185.1. Classification (GTDB taxonomy): domain Bacteria; phylum Desulfobacterota; class Binatia; order UBA1149; family CAITLU01; genus DATNBU01. The sequence goes on along the minus strand of CAYYZO010000024.1, from coordinate 15,503 downwards.
CCCAGGAATGCGGCGACGTCAACGGCATCGAGGGCATCAGCGTCGCCGACGCCCTCGGCGTGTTGCGGCGTTCGATCGGCCTCAGCGTCGACCTGACGTGTTCGTGCATGGGCGGCGAGGACCCGACGGGGATCCTGACGGAAACCGGGCAGACGATGTGCTGGGACCCGCTCGACGTGACCGCGCCGATCGACCCGATCGATTGTCCCGGCACCGGCCAGGACGGGGATTTCAAGATGGGCCTGCCCGCGGATTTCGTCTCCAACGGGGACGGCACCGTCACGGACAATCGCACGACGTTGCAGTGGGAAGTGCTGACCGACGACGGCAGCATCCACGATTGGGACAACTTCTCGTACCAGTGGGCCGGCGCGTTCGGGAAGATCGAGGACCTGAACGAGATGAACTTCGCCGGGCACAGCGACTGGAGGGTGCCGAACATCCGCGAGCTGCTCACGATCGTGAGCTTCTCCGCGTACAATCCTGCGACGTACCCTCCCTTCGCGAACGAGTGCAAGGCCGGCTGCGTGCAGGGCGAATGCAGCTGCACGAAGTCCAGCACCTACTGGAGTTCGACGACCTACCAGCAGAGCTCGTCGCTCGCCTGGGCCGTCAACATGCAGACGGGCCTGACCACCCAGTCGACGAAGACGGTGTACAACTACATCCGTGCCGTGCGCGGCGGCCTCTGACCGCGTGAAGGCGCCGAGTCGACTGGGCTGTCGCGTCGCGGCGGCGTTGCTCTTCCTGGCCGGCGCTCCCGTCCTGGCGGAAGGAGCGCAGCGCTGCGAGGTCACGATCGGCGTCACGGGTTCGACGTCGCTTGGCGGTCTCGAACTGCTCGTCGAGTACGACGGAGCCGACGGGCAGTTCGCCGGCAACGGCGAGGACGTCGAGTGCGTCGCGCTGGGGCAAGGTGCGTACTCGTCCGCGCGTCACGATCCGGCGGCGGATGAACTCGCGCTGGGAATGATCTCGGCGGTCGGGGTGGAGCTGCCGCAGGACCTGTGGCGTTGCGCCTTCGACGCCGCGAGCGCGGTCACTGCCGGCGATTTCCAGGTGGCCGTCCTCGACTCGATCGATCCTCTCGCGGTCCCGGTTGCCGCTTCCGCCGGCGTCTCCTCGGTGACTTGCGACGCGCAGGCCGTTTGCGGCAATGGCGTCGTCGAAGGCGGCGAGGAGTGCGACAGCGGCGGGCCGGGCATCGCGTGCACGGGCGGTTGCAAGCTGACGAGGGGCTCGCAGCGGTGCGAGATCGGCTTCCGGGTCACGGGGCCGGGGCCGGTCGGGGGAGTCCAGTTCCGGGTGAACTACGGCGCGGTCGCCGGCGAGTTCGAAGGCACCGGCACGGCGGTGCGCTGTACGGAAGCGCTCGAGTCGGCGCTCGTCGCCGTCGAGGACCGCGACGCCGAGGACGAGCTTCGCCTGGCGATGATCTCGGCCACGGGCGTAGCGCTTCCCGTCGACCTTTGGCGGTGCGTGTTCGTGACGAACGCCGCTCCGCTGCAGCTCGAGGCCTTCGCGTTCTCGAACGTGATCGCGACCGACGACGAGCTCGCGAGCGTGCCCGTGAACGTCACCGCGATCACCGGCGACTGCATCTATGGCCCCTACTGCGGCGACGGCAACGTCGATCCGCAAGAGGCCTGCGACGACGGCAACAGGATCGCGACCGACGCATGCACCAACGCCTGCGCCGTCGCTGCCTGCGGGGACGGGATCACGCGAACTGGCGTCGAGCAGTGCGACGACGGAAACTCCACGGCGGGCGACTGCTGTTCGAGCAACTGCCTGTTCGAGCCCGGGACGACGGTATGCCGGGCTTCGGCCGGCATCTGCGACGCGGCCGAGAATTGCACCGGCACGAGCGGCGTCTGCCCGGCGGACACGAAGAAGACCACGCTTTGCCGCCCGTCGGCCGGGGTCTGCGACGTCGCGGAGGTCTGCGACGGCGCGTCGAGCACCTGTCCGGCCAACGTCCTCGGCACCGGAGTCTGCCGCGCGGCGACCGGCGTCTGCGATCTCGCGGAGACCTGCAGCGGGTCGAGCACGAATTGTCCGGTCGACGCGTTCCAGCCGGGCGGCACCGCGTGCACCAGCGACGGCAACGTCTGCACCGACGACGTGTGCAACTCGAGCGGCGCCTGCACGCATCCCGGCAACGACGACCCCTGCAACGACGGCCTCTACTGCAACGGTTCGGATTCGTGCGCGGGCGGCACGTGCTCGGTGCACGTCGGCAGCCCGTGCACCGGCGCGGACGGCGACGGCGATTGCAAGGAGTCCTGCTCGGAGACGAACGACAACTGCAAGGGGAACGATCCGGACGGGTCCGTGTGCAACGACGGGAACTCGTCGACGCAGAACGACCAGTGCCTGAGCGGATTGTGCGTGGCCGGGACGGGCAACACCGAATGCGGCGACGCGGACGACAACGGCACGGTGCAGGCCAGCGACGCGCTGCGGATCCTGCGAAAAGCGGTCGGCCAGGACGTTTCCTGCCCGCTGTTCCGCTGCGACACCGATGACAACGGGCTCGTGCAGACGAGCGATGCGTTGCGCGTGCTTCGCAAGGCTGTCGCGCAGCCGGTCATCCTCGACTGTCCCGCCCCGTGAGCGGCAGGGCGGCGTTCCGCTCGCGAAGGCCATGCCGGCCGTCCGCTCCCGATGAAGCGCCTCAGGCCAGCGGCGATCCGTACGTGTCCGCGAAGGCGATCTCCCCGAGCGGCCTTCGCGAGAGCTTCCTCGGGAACGGCTTCTCGGGGTAGCCGAGCGGGATCAGCGCAGCCGTCGCGACACCGTCCGGAATCGCGAGGAGTTCCTTCACCTGCGGTTCGACCGCGCAGAGCAAGGTCGTGAGCGCCGTCCCGAGTCCTTCCGCGCGGGCCGCCAGAAGCAGGTTCTGCACCGACGGATAGATCGAAGCCCCGGCGACGACGGAGATGCGGTCGAGGTGCCGATCGGTGGCCATCAGGTCGGCGACCTGCGCGCAGACGACGACGTGGACCGGGATCTCGGCCAGGCGGCGGGCCATGTGGTCGGCGTCCGCGATCAGCTTCGGCAGCGGCGCGCCGGGCCGCGCGACGGCCCTCGAGGCGTACTGATCCCACAAGGGAAGATAGAGGTCGGCGAGGGCGCGGCGTTTCGCGGCGTCGCGCACGACGAGAAGTCGCACGCCCTGGCGGTTGCCGCCGGTCGGCGCGAACCGGGCCGCGTCCAGCACGCGCCGCAGGACGTCCTCCGGGACCGGGTCGGTTCGGTAGAAGCGGCAGGTGCCGGTCGATTCGATCGTTTCGCGGAATTCCATGCTCGTCACCTCGGTCGGTCCCATTGCATCGCCTTCTCGCTCTGGCAAAAGGCCTGCGGGGACCACCCGCAGGACCGGCCTTCGTTGCTCCGCCTCGTTCGTGGAGCGGAGGGCCGGTCGGCCGACATTTCCGGCCGTCGAATCCTCGCAACGGTGCGTGGTTCGTCGCCGGACGAAGGAGCCGTTCTCGGCGGCGCGACGCTGCGTCGCTGCCCGGCCGGCAGGAGGTCCCATGTCCTCGACCACGACGCGTCCCCCGTCCACGTCCCCGATCCGCCGTTATCTCGAACGCGTCCACGCCGACCTCGCGCCGATGGACGACGGCGCCGTCGCTTCCTACATCCCGGAATTGACCAAAGCCGACCCGGCCTGGTTCGGCATCGCGGTCGCGACGACCGACGGCGCCGTCTACGAAGTCGGTGACACGCGCATCCCGTTCACGATCCAGTCGATCTCCAAGCCGCTCGTCTACGGCCTCGCGCTCGAGGACCGCGGCAAGGACGCCGTGCTGAAGAAGGTCGGGGTCGAGCCGACCGGGGACGCGTTCAACTCGATCAGCCTGGAGCCCGGCACCGGCCGGCCGCTGAACCCGATGATCAACGCCGGCGCGATCACGGCCGCTTCCCTGGTCGCCGGGCGCTCCGAACTGGACCGCTACGAGCGCGTCCTCGCGCTGTTATCGATGTACGCGGGCCGTGGCCTCGACCTCGACGAAGCGGTCTACCTGTCCGAGAAGTCCACCGGCCATCGTAATCGCGCGATCGGCCACATGCTGCGCAACTTCGACATCATCACGGAGGACCCGGAGCCCGCGCTCGACCTGTACTTCCGGCAGTGCTCGGTGCGCGTGGACTGCCGCGACCTCGCGGTGATGGCCTCGACGCTCGCGAGCGGCGGCACGAACCCCGTCACGCGCGAGCGCGTGGTGTCGCCGAACATCGTTCGCGACCTGCTGAGCGTGATGACGACCTGCGGGATGTACGATTACGCCGGCGAATGGGTCTACCGGGTCGGCATGCCGGCCAAGAGCGGAGTCGGCGGCGGCATCCTCGCCGTGCTTCCCGGTCGCCTCGGCATCGGCGTGTTCTCGCCGCGACTCGATCCGCGCGGCAACAGCGCTCGCGGCGTGCAGGTCTGCGAACGCCTGTCGCGCGACTGGGGCCTGCACTTCCTGACGCCGCCGCGCGCCGCGATGGCGACCGTGCGTGCCGATTACACCTTGGCGAGCGTGCACTCGAAGCGCCGCCGGCGCACGCATGAAGTCGAGCTCCTCGCCGAGCACGGCCGTCGCGCACGCGTGATCGAACTGCACGGCGAGATCGACTTCGCTGCCGCGGAGACCGTGATTCGCACGCTGCTGAACACACGCGAACCGGCCGCGTTCGTCCTCCTCGACTTCAAGCGGGTCCCGGCCGTCGACGCGGCGGCGATCCGGCTGCTGACCGACCTCGTCCGGACCCTCGGTTCCGACGGCACCCGCACGGTGTTGACCGGAACGGCCGGGGTGCATGCGTTCGTGCGCTTCGCCGAGGAGCAGCTCGGCGCGGAGAACACGGTGGGAATCCGCACGTTCGCGCAGCTCGAGGCCGGGATGGAGTGGTGCGAGAACTCGCTGCTCGACCAGCTTCGTACTCGTCGCCCGCAGGACGATGCGTGCAGCCTGCCCGACCACCAGCTCTGCCGCGGCATGACGGACGAGGAGATCGCGAGGCTGGCGGGCTACTGCGAACCGGCGACCTTCGCGCGCGGCCGAACGGTGGTTCGCAAGGGCGACGCCGCCGACCGGCTGTTCTTCGTGATGAAGGGCGCCTGCAGCGCCACGCTCGACCTCGGCAACGGGCAGCTCAAGCGGCTGTCGACGATCTCGCAGGGGATGGCGTTCGGCGAGCTCGGCGTGCTGGCCGGAGGACAGCGCGGCGCCGACGTGCACGCGGACTCGGCGCTCGAGTGCCTCGTGCTGACGCGCGAAGCGTTCGACCGCATGGGACGCGAGGACCCGACCCTGCAGAACGCGCTGCTGCGCGGCCTGCTGCGGGTCTCGACCTCGATCACCGGGTCGCTCACGCGCGAAGTCGCGGCGCTCGAGGCCTGACCGGTCGACTTTGCCCGGGGACGGGTTTACGCGGAACTCCACGGAGGGCCGCATGAACGGTGCAGAAAGCCTGGTGCGCACGCTGGTCCACAGCGGCGTCGACGTCTGCTTCAGCAACCCCGGCACGTCGGAGATGCATTTCGTCGCGGCGCTCGACCGCGTCGACGGCATGCGCGCGATCCTCGGCCTGTTCGAGGGCGCGGTGACCGGCATGGCGGACGGTTACGGCCGCATGGCCGACAAGCCGGCGGCCACGCTGCTTCACCTCGGGCCGGGCCTCGCGAACGGCCTCGCGAACCTCCACAACGCCCGGCGCGCGGCGACCCCGATCGTGAACATCGTCGGGGACCACGCCACGTACCACGCGCAGTACGATGCTCCGCTCGCTTCCGACATCACGGGCTTCGCGCGACCGGTCTCCGGCTGGGTCCACACGAGCACGAGCGCGCTTGCCGTCGCGGCGGACGGCGCCCGCGCCGTGCAGGCGGCGCGCACGGCGCCGGGCCAGGTGGCGACGCTCATTCTCCCGGCCGACACCGCGTGGAACGAAGCCGGGGAAGCGGCGCCCCCGCTGCCGGTCGCGCCGCCGGCCGAGGTTTCGGCCGACGCGATCGACGCTGCCGCAAGCGCGCTGAAGGGAGGCAAGCGCACGCTGCTCCTCCTGCGCGGCACGGCGCTGCGCCGGGCGGGACTCGAAGCGGCCGGCCGTATCGCCGCCGCCAGCGGCGCGCGCCTGGCCTGCGACACGTTCGCGCCGCGCGTCGAGCGCGGCGCCGGGCTCGTGCCGGTCGAGCGCCTCCCGTACTTCGCGGAGCAGATCTGCGACTTCCTCGCGGACTTCCAGCAGCTGATCCTGGTCGGCGCGAAGCCGCCGGTGTCGTTCTTCGCGTACCCCGACAAGCCGAGCTGGTGCACGCCCGCCGACTGCGCGATCTCGGTGCTGGCGCATCCGCACGAAGACGGCGTCGCCGCGCTCGAAGCCGTGGCCGAAGCGCTGCGCGCGCCGCGGGAGCCGCATGCGCGCGCTCTCCTCGAGCGCCCCGGGACCCCGCAGGGCGGGCTCAACCAGTTCAGCATCGGCCAGATCGTCGGCGCCTTGCTGCCGGAGAACGTCATCGTCTCCGACGAAGCCGCGACTTCGGGCCTCGGCATCGCGTTCGCGACGGCCGCGGCCCCTGCGCACGACCATCTCGCTTTGACCGGCGGGTCGATCGGGCAGGGCGTCCCGCTCGCGACCGGCGCCGCGGTCGCGTGTCCGGACCGCAAGGTGCTTGCGCTGCAGGGCGACGGCGGCGGCATGTACACGCTGCAGGCCTTGTGGACGCAGGCTCGCGAGAAGCTCGACGTCACGACCGTGATCTTCGCGAACCGTTCGTATGCGATCCTCAACATCGAGCTCGCGCGCGTCGGCGCCGGGGAGCCGGGTCCGCAGGCCCTGTCCATGCTCGACCTGCACGATCCGGAGCTCGACTGGTGCCTGCTCGCGCGCGGCATGGGCGTCGAGGCATCGCGGGCCACGACGACCGAAGAGTTCGCCTCGCAGTTCGCCGACGCGATGAAGACGCGCGGGCCGAGGTTGATCGAGGTCGTGCTGTAGCGAGCAGGGCGCCGACCCTCGTCGTTCGTCGAACAGGAACGCGTCCGGCGCGCGATCGCGGGCGAGGCCGCGACGGTGACTCCATCGCGGCCTCGTCGGCCCGCACCGGAAGCGACTTACCGGGGCATCAGAAGTCGCTCTGGCGCAGGATCCATTTCCGCTTCTTCGCGGACCACTCCGCGGTCAGGCTGCCGACCTCCCCGCCGACGACGATCTGCGTGGTCATCCTGCGATCGGTGGCCGCCGTGAAGTCGCCGTAGGCGCGGATGCGGAAGGCGAGGATCGATTCTCCGTTTCGCTGCCGGTACGCGAGGCGGACCGTTTCGAGGCCGCCGCGGGCGCTGGCCTGGCCGAGCCGGCGCGCCTCACGGTCCCGGAACTGGAAGCGGCTGGCATCGGCCGCGTTGCCCTCGAGGTCGCCGGCGACGAGCTCCGCGAAGAAGACGGGCTGCTCCTCGTTCGAGATCTCGATCTGCAGGCCTTCGATCCTCGGCCCGGGATCGGATTCGACGGTGAAGTGCCCGTGGATCCAGAGCGAGTCCGGCTTGCGACCGTGCTCGTACTTGATGATCGCGGGGTCCCTCGCGATCGGCGCGCAGAGCAGGTCGATGTCGCAGTTCTCGTCGCAGACCCTGCCGCGCGGCGAACCTGCTTCGCAGTCGGGGTCGGTGCAGTCGACCAGGCCGTCGCCGTCGTCGTCCATGAGGTTGTTGCAGTCCTCGAACGTTCCGGCGAGGGCCGGCGGTTCGCAATCCTCGCCGGGCACGAGTTCGCCGTCGCCGCAGACGCAACGCGAGAAGTCGCTGACGCAGGCCTCGATCGACTCGTCGCAGGATTCGCGCGAGCACTCGAAGCGGTCGGGGCGGCAGGCCACGGGTTCGCCTTCCTCGCAGCCGTAGCCGGCAACGCAGGTCTCCCTGCCGTCGCAGTACCGGCCGTCGTCGCAGAGATCGTCGTCGGCTTCGTTTCGGCATCTGTCCGTGGCCTCGATGCAGATGTCCAGCGTGCAGGCGATGCCGTCGTCGCACGGCGGCGGCAGCCCGACCACGCAGCCGGCGAGCGGGTCGCACGCTTCTTCACCGTTGCAAAACAGGCCGTCCCGGCACAGCCCGTCCGCCGGCGCGTGCGTGCAGGCGTCCGCCGATTCGTCGCACCCGTCGATGGTGCAGGCGATGCCGTCGTCGCATTCCACGCCTGCCGCGGCGCCGCAGAGGCCGGTGCCGGCGAGGCAGGCTTCTTCGCCGTTGCAGAACAGGCCGTCCGAGCAGTCCGCGTTGGTCACGCAACCGACGCAGCGGTCGGACAACTCGTCGCACATCGCGGGAGACTCGCAGGGTTCGCTGCCCGGGGCGCAGCCGGTCGCCGTGCAGACCTCGATGCCGTTGCACCACTGGCCGTCGTCGCAGGAGCCGTTGTCGGGCTCGTGCAGGCAGACATCGGCCGCCTCGGAACAGAGGTCGTTCGTGCAGCCGATCCCGTCGTCGCAGTCAGGGGCCGACCCTTGTCCGCACCCGGCGAACCGATCGCAGGTCTCGGCGCCGTTGCAGAACAGGCCGTCGTCGCAAGCGGCCGGGTTCGGATCGTGGCTGCAGGCGTCGCCCGCCTCGTCGCAGGCGTCGGCCGTGCAGGCAACATCGTCGACGCAGTCCGGCGGCGTGCCGGGGACGCAGCCGGACTCGGCGTCGCACGCCTCGACGCCATTGCACCAGGCGCCGTCGTCGCACGCTTCATCGTGCGGGACGTGTTCGCACGAATCGCCCTGCTCGTCGCAGGCGTCGGCGGTGCAACCGACCGTATCGCTGCAGTCGGGAGGGATTCCGGCCACGCACCCGTCGTCGCGATCGCAGGCCTCGACCCCGTTGCACCAGGCGCCATCGTCGCACAGGGAGTTGCGCGGGTCGTGGATGCACGCGTCCAGGAGTTCGTCGCAATCGTCGATCGTGCACGCGACGCCGTCGTCGCAGGCCATCGGCGCACCGGCGTTCTCGCAGTAGCCGAGGGCATTGCACAGCTCGGCGCCGTTGCAGAACAGGGTATCGCTGCAGGTCGCGGCGGAATCGACGTCGTGGCGACAGAACCCGGCGTCGCAGTCGTCGACCGTGCAGGCGTTGCCGTCGTCGCAGTCGAGGGGGCTGCCGCACAGCGTGAACACGACGCAGTCGGCCGGATCCGAATTCGGCGACCTCGACGGGAACGAACACCCTTCGACGAGACGCAGGCCCGGCCGCTCGTCGAAATCGGCGAGGCTGATCGCGCAGGCCACGCGCGTATCCAGCGGGTAGTGGTCTCCGGGCCCGCCGGGGATCGCAGGGCCGAAGGGGTCGTCGTCCGGAAACGAGATCTCGCACGCGCTGACGTGCGGCCCGGCCACCAGCACGGCGCCCATGCACCGGTCCGGCTTACTGTCGTCGCACGCGAACAGCCGGACCTCCGCAAGCTCCGGCAGGTTGTCGTTCTCCGCGCCGCTGCTTCGAAGCGTCGCGCAAACCGCGAGATCGGCCCGCGCGTCGAGATCGGCGTCGAACAGGATGCAGGCGTCCAGCGATCCGCCCACGCCCTGGACGTGCGTCTCGTCGAAACTCACCGACGTGTACAGGTCCCACGGGGCGCCGTCGCCGAGCGCCACGCACATCCGCGTGAGGTCGCGATAGTTCGGGGTGTCGTTCGGGCCGTGGACGTCCACCTGGCAGTTGGCGGGAGTCGGGAACGCCCACGCAGGCACGGAGGGAGCAGCCACCGGCAGGAGGCAACCGAGCAGGATCCCTGTTCGCGCGGCACGTCGCGCGATAGGGGGCGTGTGGAGAATGGTCGCGTACACGGCGAGCCCTCCTTGCCCCGGTTCACCACCGAGAGAGCAAGACCGGAACCAGCGGTCCGGCCGCTGTCGTTTCGCAGGAAAGGCAACCCGTCGGTGGCTACCAACGATGCGGATACAGCGGATTCAGATGGTTGCGACGCTCGAAGCGCGCCGGCCGCGCCAAGTGTGTTCAGTCGCACTATGCAAGAGTCGGAAACCGCGGCTGCCCGGATCGCGTTTTTGGTAATCCAAAGTCGGCGCCGGGTTCGTCGGCGAGTGCCGTGGCGCGGCCCCGGCAAGCACAACCGGCCTTCCCCCGGCTCTGCTCGACGACCCCTCCGAGATCGAGATGCGCGGGGACGCGTTGGGGACTACGGTCGTCCGGCGACCCGCAGGGTCAGCAGGTCGCTTCGAACCAGTTCGGGATGCAGGAAGCCGACGCTGTAGACGTTGCGCACCTTCCTTTCGCGGTCGAGCAGGTAGACTTTGAGCACGTGCCGGTAGACGCCGGTCCACTTCCCGTCGTCGTCGAGGAGTTTCGAGACGGTCTGCCCGAAGTCGTCGAGCAACGCCGCCAGCGACGGCCCCCTGGCGGTCACGAAACGCCAGTTCGAGCCGGGTGCGCGGTGCGCCTGCATCGCGGCGAGGCGCTCCGGCGTGTCGCGCTCCGGATCGAAGCTGACGGTGACGAGCGCGATGTCCTTCGTGAGCGAGGCATCGGCGGCGAGCTCGGCATCGAGCCGGTGCAGCACGGCCGTGCTCATCGGGCAGCCGGTCGCTTCGGCGCACGACCCGTAGATGAACGAGACCACGGCGAGCCGGTCGCCGATCACGTCGAAGAGCGTGGTCGGCGCACCAGCGGCGTCGATTACCGCGTGGTCAGTCACGTCGTCGATCGGCGGGAGCTCGTAGGTGCCGGGCGCCGGCACCTCGAACGACGGGACGAACGGAGCGACGGTGTAGGTGTAGTTGGCCGCGTCGTGACCGAGCGGCGGCCTGGCCGCGGGTTGGTCAGCGGCGCTCGCCGCGCCGGCGACGGCCAGCGCGGCGAGCACGAGCGCTGCAATCACGTTGCCGGCGCCGCCGCGATCTCGTTCGTGAAGAAGCCCTTCTGGCCGAAGTGCATGTGGTGCGGCCGCCCGAGCTTCTCCGCGTTGAAGTCGATCGCGTACTTCGGGGTGAGCTTCTTGCCGTCCCACGAGTAGGCTTTCAGGAACTGCTCGTTGTCTTCGCCGGTCTTGTCCCAGTTCGCGAGCAGTGAAGAGGTGAAGTAGACGCGCTCGCCGTCCCAGCTCTGGGACACCATGTTCACCTGCCGGCCGATTGTCTCCTCGAGCACGACTTTCGGGGCGTGGGGGTCGCTGACGTCGAAGACGCGCACCTTGCCCTCCATGAACGTCGCGACGAACAGGTGCTTGTCGTCGGCCGAAAGGCTGATGTCGACCGGTAGCGGGGTCTTCGACGGATCGCCGATGTCGGCTACGGCCTTGGCCGAGAACTTCCCGTCCTCGCCCATCTCGACGAGCCAGAGCTTGCTCGTCAGCGCCGAAGCGGTGAAAGCGTAGTCGTGCCGCGGGCCGAGCGCCCATCGGATCTCGAGCGGCGCACCGGGCACCTCGAGCGTCTGCAGCGGCACTCTTCGGTGGAAGTCCCAGACCACCATCGTGTTGCCGAAGTTCTTCATCGCCTCGGCGTCGCCCATCAGGTCCGGCAGCGGTCGCATGTAGTTCTTCCAGCCCGCGAACGACGACGTCAGCATCCGGTTCAGGCGCGGTTGCACGCGGGCGTCGTAGCCGTAGGGCGCGTCGTCGGGCATCCAGGTCGTCCGCACGAAGTTCCCGGTGTTGCTGTACTCGGCGATGCCGGTGCGGCCGTCGCGATCCTTCGCGTTCGAGAGGCCGGGAACGAGCATGCGACCCGGCAACGCGTAGAACCCGTGCGGACCGGCGAGCTCGCTCTTCTTCTCGAAGTCCATGATCGTCTTGACCAGTTTCGGTCTGGCGGGATCCGCGGCGACGTCGAACACGAAGATCGCCCCGTCGTCGATCCCCGCGACCCACAGCTGGCGCCGGTCGTCGGTGAATCCGCCGTGGTGCGCTTCGTGTCGTCCGCCGACCGATGTCGAGGAGACCACCTTGCCGTAGTCGGGCGAGGCGGGGTTCGCGCCAACGGTCACGAGCTTGTCGGAGCCGTCGCCGAGGCCTTCGACGCCGAGCGTCCAGACGTACACGTAGTCTTCCTGGCCGGTGATCTTCGGCATGTACGGGGACATGCATGTCTCGTCGGCGCGCACCGCCGGGGAGACGAGCAGCAGCGAAAGAGACAGGACACTGGCAGCTGTACGAAGATGGATCCGCATCGTGATTCCTCCAAGAGTCGGCTCATACCGCATTCGCGGCGTCCGTGACCAGCGATTCGGCCCGGCGAGTGCGCCGCGAGCCCGGACCGCCGCGGCGCGAATCCTGTGCCACATGCGCAAGAGAACGACGAGGCAGAAGGCCGGACTCAGGTCGCGGAGGATCCGTGCCCCACGCGCGAGGGGGCGCAGGAGGGGACGAACTCCTCGACGGGTCCTCGTCCGTCCGTGCCGTCGTGAGCGAGGGGGCGACGCCTTCCGGTCACGAACAGCCTGGCGCGACGTGGTTCTTCAACAGACCGCTAACGCGAAAGGGGCCCGAAGATCGTCGAGAAGCGGATCGCCTTCGGGTCGTGCCCCTGTTCGTCGCGCAACTCCGCGATTCCACCCTCGATCGCGTCGTGCGTCCGGTCGCGAAGGTCGAGCGCGGCGTCGGCATCCGCGGCCGCTCCGCCGTAGTGCTTCGTCGCGATCGGGGGAAGGATCTTGAAATACATCCGCGCCGGCCGCGGGATCGGCGTCGGGCCGATGCCGACCGCCAGCGGCGCCATCGCGTCCTCACGCAGGCCGAGCCAGCGCGCGACATGCCCGAGCGGGGTCGAAAGGTAGTCGTCGCGATCGACGAGGATGTCGTACGCGTCCTCGACCCCGATCGAAGCGAACGGCACGACCGTGCAGCCGTGCTCGATGGCGAGCTTCGCGAAGCCGAGCCGCTCCTTCCACAGCAGCTTGTACTTCTCGCCGCGTCGCTTGAAGACCTCGCGCGAGCCGCCGGGGAACACGACGATGGCCTCGCCCCCGCGCATCAGCGCGGAGCAGTTCGCGCGCGTGCCGAGGACGGCGCCGAACGACGTGAGCAGGTCGCGCCAGACCGGCACGAGATAGTGGCCGCGGTCGGCGAGCCCGCGCAGGTAGATGCGTCGCCGGGTCCAGAGTTCGTCGAACAGCAGCGGGATGTCGATGAGGCCGTACAGCGTGTGGTTGCCGACGAACAGCAGTGGTCGCTCGGAGGGGATGTTCTCGAGGCCGTGGAACACGGGACGGAACATCCACCGCCACGGTTGAAGGAACGTCGAGACGGCCGCGAGCTTGAGCGGGTCGACGAGCTCGGCGGCCGAGAGTGGGTGTACGCCCTGGTCCGGGCCGGTTTCGTCGCCGGAGCGTCGAGGGCCGCGGGCAGCGTCCGCGGGCGAGGGCTGCTGGAGCGGCTCGCCGCGCCCTGGTCGTCCCGTGGGCACGGCCTTTCGTACCGCAACCGCCCTGGGCAGACGAGCGCCGCCGCCGCCGGCCCGGGCGGGTCGAGGCCGCCGGTCCTCGAGCTCGAGACGAGCCGGCGAGACCGGGCTTGTCCGCAGCGCGGGAGCGTGTAAATTCCGTGCCGTGATCCTGCGCTCCAGACGATGGCGGCCGACTCGCCGGGCTCTCGCCCTGCTTGGCGCGCTGTCCATCGTGGTTTCGGCGTGCGTGTTCGAGCACCCGCCATCGGTCCGGCAGGACCAATGGCGCGTTCCGCCGCAGGTCGAACTGCTCGCGGCAGCGAACGCTCCGCGACAGGCCATGGACGTGCAGCCTCGGGTGCACGCTTCCTTCGTGCCGTTCGTCGTTGCTTCCAGCTCCGCGGCGCTGCGCAACCCGTCGCATTCCGCGCTGGAATCCCGGCGGCGCGACGGCAGCCTTCCTCCCGCCCGGCGACGTTACCGCCGGGTCGTTCACGACGACCGCTCCGACCAGCCCGCTTGACGATGCCTCGCGAGAGCGAGGCCCCGAACACTCCCAAGGTTCATCGATTCGAAGCGGCTGCCGTTGCGCTCCTCTTGCGCGACGGCCTGACAGCGTCGCGGCGCGTCCTCGCTGAAGCGGACCGATGCGTGCGCGGCGCACGACAAGGAGCAAGTCATGTTGGAAGAACTCGGCGCCATCGGCGCGATGGGTGCGATCGTCGCAGGAATCTTCGCGGCTGCAGCCTACAAGCTCTGGCAGCAGTCCAAGGAACAGGCCGCGAAGAAGGTCTGAGCCGGTTCGTCCCGGGCGGCGCACGCCGCCCGGGACGAGTCCGTGGTGCCCGACGGCGGGATTCCCGCGCCGTTCCCCCGGGAGTCGCTTCGGCGCGGGAGCGCCTCCCCCAGTCTCGAGATCAGCGCATCCGTGCGATTGCAGGGGGCGCTCCCGGATCTCCTCACGTCCGTTCGGTTCTGGCTCCGCGACGGCCGAGCGGGATGTCGTGCCCGACGGCGAGGTCGTAGATGCTCGCCCACACGAAGTCGGCGACGAACTGGACCATGTCTTCCGTGCTACGGTCCGGCCGCTCGAGGTGCTGGACCACGGCAGCCTCGACGGTTGCGACGATCAGGCAAGCGCCGAGATCGGCGTCCTTCGAGTCGATGTCCTGGAAACCTTCCCAGGTCGTGCGAATGTACGTCGCGAGCGCGTCCTGCATGCGCCGTCGGATCGCTTGGGCCTTCTCCCGCGTGGTCGTGTCGCCGGCGCGATCCGCAAGGCGCAGGAGCCGGAACGTATCCGGCTCCTCCATCACCATCTGGAAGTACGCCGCAACGTTCGCCTTGGCCTGCTTGCGTCCGCGGTAGTGGGCGGTCGCCATGAAGCTGCGGCGGGTCAACTCGAACATCCGGTTCAGCGCGCGATCGAGCGCAGCGAGGAACACGTCGTTCTTCGAGCCGAACATCTGGTAGACGGAAGGTCGCCCGACGCCGGAAACCTCGGCGATGCGCTCGCTGGTCGCGCCGTCCAGGCCTTCGGCGACGAAGACCCTCGTCGCGGCCGCGAGGACGCGCTCGCGCTGTTCCTCGACGGGGATCTGGCGCGGCCTTCCGCGCGGGCGCGGCGCGGGCTTCTCCTCGTCGCGGGTGGACTCTTCCGCTTCGGCGGATCGTTCAGCGGAGGATGGGGCGGGGTGGTCGGTTTCGACCCGGCCGCGGGGCTTCGGCGCCGCGTCGCGGGACGGAAGCTCCGATCTCGAGACACGAGTTCGCCCGAGTGAGGGGGTTCCGCGACGCGCCATCGGCGGACTATAGCCGATCGTCGGGAAAACCCACGCCGATTTTGCGTCCGCTCGTTACCAATGCGGCAGACGGATCGTGTCCCGGTCCGCGGGCAGACCCCACGATCAGGGGGCGCCCGGGGCGGAGGGTTGTGACGGACGGAATGACCAGTGATCCCGGCACCTTACATTACATTTTTTAACGTTTACTAAGGTCTTGTCGGATTCCCGTCGGTTGGATACAAAACCCTCGCTGCCCCGTTCGGCGCCGACCGCCCGGCCAGCGCTCCGGCCGGTGCAGCCCCAACCGTCAAGTGCACCGTTCGCAAACAGGAGGGTACGTGAACATGAAGAAC
>CAYYZO010000023.1:27878-47919 GCA_964476185.1 uncultured Myxococcales bacterium | reverse complement strand
CCCGACAGGCCGGTGATCACCACGAAGCGATCGCGCGGGATCTCCAGGTCGAGGTTCTTCAGGTTGTGCTGCCGCGCCCCGCGGATGACGATCGAGTCGCTCACCCCTCGCCGGCTCCCCGCTCCACCTGGGCGCGCAGCTGCTCGAGCTCGCCCTCGACGAGCCGGCGGTAGCGCGCCAGCGAGATGTCGTCGGTGGCCTCGAAGCGCAGCACGAGGATCGGCTGCGTGTTGGACGCGCGGATCAGGCCCCAGCCGTGCTCGAACACGACTCGCACTCCGTCGACGTCGACGATCTCGTGGCCGAGCTCGCGGAAACGGCGCTGGGCGGCCTCGGCGAGCCGGAACTTCAACTCGTCGTCGCACGGCACGCGGATCTCCGGCGTGTACACCGTGCGCGGCAGGTCCGAGAGCAGGTCCGCGAGGCTGCGGCCGCTGCGGGCCAGGATCTCGATCATGCGCGCGCCGGCGTAGATGCCGTCGTCGAAGCCGAAGTACCGGTCCGCGAAGAAAAGATGGCCGCTCATCTCGCCGCCGAGCAGCGCCCCGGTCTCGCGCATCTTCGCCTTCAGCAGCGAGTGGCCGGCCTTCCACATGATCCCGCGCCCGCCTCGCGCCTCGATGTCGGCGTACAGCCGCTGCGAGCACTTCACTTCCGAGACGATCGTCGCGCCGGGGCGGCGCTCGAGGATGTCGCGTGCGAACAACACCATCATCTCGTCGCCCCAGATCACGCGTCCGTTCGCGTCGACGATGCCGATCCGGTCGGAATCGCCGTCGAACGCGATGCCGAGGTCGGCGCCGATCTCCTGCACCGTCGCGACGAGCTCGGCGAGGTTCTCCGGCAGCGTCGGGTCCGGATGATGGTTCGGGAACGTGCCGTCCGGCTCGCTGTAGAGCTCGGTCACCTCGCAGCCCATCGCGCGGTAGATCCGCGGCGCGACGCCGCCGGTGCCGTTGCCGCTGTCCACGACGACCTTGAGGCCCTTCGCGCAGCGCCCGAAGTGCTCGGCGAGGAAGCCCTGGTACGCCGGAACGATCGCGTACGACGACTCGGAGCCCTGGCCTTCGGGGAACGCGCGCTCCTCGACGCGGCGCGCGAGGTCGCGGATGTCGTCGCCGTAGATCGTCGCCTTGCCGATCACGAGCTTGAAGCCGTTGTGGTCCGGCGGGTTGTGGCTGCCCGTGACCTCGATCCCGGCGGACAGCCCGAGGTGCTGCACGGCGAAGTAGAGCAGCGGCGTCGCGCAGAGGCCGACGTCGACGACGTCGACGCCCGTCGAGAGCAGCCCGGCCTTGAGCGCAGCCGCGTGCGCGGGACTCGTCAGGCGGCAATCCCGGCCGATGGCGACGCTCCGGATGCCCTGCTCGAGCACCTTCGCGCCGAACGCGCGGCCGAGCAGCGTCGAGAACTCCTCGTCGTAGTCCGTGCCGGGGATGCCACGGATGTCGTACTCGCGGTAGATCTGGGGATTCAGCTTCACCGGTGCGCTCCGGGCCTGGCCGCGGACCTCGTGCGGGTCTTCGCGGGCGTGTTCTTCTGTTTCGCGGCGGACTTCGCGGGCTTCGCCGCCGACCTGCCGCGCGCGGAACCCGCGGACGCGCGACACGACGCCATCCCGGCCGCGAGCAGGATCGCGGCCTCCATGCTGTCGGCGCTCGCGCGGCCCGTGCCGGCGAGGTCGTAGGCCGTGCCGTGGTCGGGCGACGTGCGCAGGAACGGGAGCCCCATCGAGACGTTCACCGCCTCACGGAAATCGACGAGCTTCAGGGGGATCAGGGCCTGGTCGTGGTACATGCACAGCACGGCATCGTAGGCGCCCGAGACGACGGCGGCAAACAGCGTGTCGGCCGGGAACGGCCCCTTCGCGTCGACGCCCGCGCGCCGCAGCCTGGCGACCGCCGGCGCGATCACGCGCGCTTCCTCGTCGCCGAACAGGCCGCCTTCGCCGGCATGCGGGTTTAGCGCGGCGACCGCGATGCGCGGCCGCGCGATGCCGTGGTGACGAACGAGGTGCGTGGCGGTCGTGCGCCCGGCCGCGACGATGCGGTCGGCCGTGAGCAGCTTCGGCACGCGAGAGACCGCGACGTGCGTGGTCACGAGCACGACGCGCAGCTTCGGGCCGGCGAGCATCATCGTCGCGGGGCAGCCCGCGACTTCGGCGAGGTACTCGGTGTGGCCGTCGTAGGGGTGGCCGGCCGCGTGCATCCAGAACTTGTTGAGCGGCGCGGTCGCGAGCGCGTCGCAGCGGCCGTCCGCCGTCGCCCGCGCTGCGGCCTCGAGGTAGCGGAACGCCGCCTCACCGCAGCGTTTGCCGGGCTTCGGCAGCCTGCCCGCGACGCGCAGGCCCGTGACCGGCACGACGCGTTCGATCGCGCTCGACGCGCCTTCGCGGATCCCGCGCACGCGGCGCGCGACCTCGAGCACCCCGTCGTCACCGTAGACCTCGAGCCGGCACGCGCGCCGCACCGCGGGACGAGCCGCGGCCTCCACGACGATCTCGGGGCCGATCCCCGCCGGGTCGCCGAGACTGACGGCGACGAGCGGCTTCATTGCGGCGCGGCGGTCGATTGCGCCGCGATCACCGCGAGGCGGTCGAGCATGTTGTCGACGCGATGGTCCTTGCGAAGGTCCTCGTTCACCCACTTCCGGTAGCGCTCCTGCATGCGCTCCTCGTAGAGCTTGTCGGCGAGCTGCTCCTGGACCTCCTCGAACGGCACTCGCCCGGCGGACTTCACGTCGACGAGCTTGACGATCCACCAGCCGCCCGCGCCGGGCACGGGTTCGGAGACGTCGCCTTCGTCGAGTCCCTCGAGCGCGTCCTCGAGATGGGGCGCGAGCGATCCGCGAGTGAACTCGCCGAGCGTGCCGCCCTCGGAGGCGCCCGGCAGCTTCGAGTGCTCCTTGGCGGCGTCCTCGAAATCCTTCTTCGCCTCGAGGTGCACCTCGAGCGCCTTCTGGCGGCCGCGCTCGCCGTCCTCGCCGGTGGTCGGCGACGGGACCAGGATCGCGGCGATCACGAGCTTTTCCGACTCGAGGAAGGTCGGGTCGTTCTCCCAGACCTCGCGGACCTCCTCCTGCGGCACGTTCACGCGCGAACGGATCAGCAGGCTCACGAGCTGGATGCGCTGCACTTCCTCGCGCATGCGCTCGAAGTACTCCTTCCAGGTGAGGCCGGCCTTCGCGATGTCGAGCTCGAGCTGCTGGCGGCTCTGGTGGCTCTCCTGGAGGATCCCGGCGATGTAGCGATCGACCATCTCGTCCGAGGCCACGATCCCGTTCTTCTCGTACTCGTAGCGCAACAGGCGCTGCTCGATCATCGTGTCGAGCAGCTCGCGGTAGTCGTTGCGCACCTCGGGCGGCAGGAACGGCGCGCTCTTCACGCCGTACTGCTTGAGTTCGCGCAGCGTGATCGGGTCGCCGTCCACGACCGCGACGACGCCGTTGTCGAAGCGCGTGTCCTTGAGGACGGCGGTCGGCGGCTTCGCGTCGGCGGGGGCGGGCGTCGGGGCGGGCGTCGTCTCCGCGCCTGCCCCGACAGGCAGGGCGAACACGGCAAGCGCGAGCACGGCCGCCGCGGCGCGCGCGGTGCGTCCGCGGCCGGCGCGCGGCGACACGTCAGCGAACGGCACGCCGGAAGGCCCGCGCGGGTGCGTGCTGCTGCTTCGTCGATCGGTCATCCTTCAGTCCTCCGGGATCGCCCTTCTCGACGAGGGCGAGGAGCTTTTCGATCTCGTCCACCAACTGGTCCCAGCCGCCGGGGGCCACGGTCATCATCAGCGCGCCCTCCGGCCGCAGCCGGTAGCGCTTCGGCTGCTTCTGCGCGAGCGCGAGAAGCAGGTCGGCGGCGACCGGCGAACGCGAATCGAAGCGCACGGCCACGACGTCGCCGCTGGCCTTCAGCGAGGCCACGAGGAGCCGCTTGAGCGCCGGGCGCAGGCGCATGACGCGCACGAACGCCTTCGCTTCCTTCGGCAGCACGCCGAAGCGGTCCTCGAGCTCGTCCCGCAACGCGTCGACGGCGTCCTCGTCCGGCGCGCCCGCGAGGCGCTTGTAGAGCAGCAGGCGCTCGCCGATGTCGGAGACGTACCAGTCGGGCAGGAACGCCTCGGCCCCGAGCTCGATCTCCGGCTCGACCTCCGCCTGCGGCGTGATGCCGCGGACTTCCTGCGTGGCTTCTTCCATCATCCGCAGGAACATGTCGAAGCCGACCGCGCCGATGTGCCCGGACTGCGCCTTGCCGAGCAGGTTGCCGGCGCCGCGGATCTCGAGGTCGTGCGCCGCCAGCCGGAAACCCGCCCCGAGGTCGTCCAGGTCCTGCAGCACGGCCAGGCGCTTGCGGGCGTCGTCGGTCATGCGCTCGCCGGGGATCAGGAGGTACGCATAGGCGCGGCGGTGCGAGCGGCCGACGCGGCCGCGGATCTGGTAGAGCTGCGCGAGACCGAAGGTGTCGGCCCGGTCCACCAGGATCGTGTTCGCGTTCGGCACGTCGAGGCCGGACTCGATGATCGTCGTGCAGACGAGCACGTCGACCTCGTGATCGAAGAAGCGCTCCATGACCTTCTCGAGCTCGTCCTCGTCCATCTGGCCGTGACCGACGGCGATGCGCGCGCCCGGCACCAGCTCGCCGATGCGACGCGCGGCCATCTCGATCGAGCTCACGCGGTTGTGCACGAAGAACACCTGCCCGCCGCGCCCGAGCTCGCGCTTGATCGCCTGCTGGATCAGGCCCTCGTCGTGGCGCGCGACGTAGGTGCGGATCGCGAGACGGTCGACCGGCGGCGTCTCGATCAGGCTGAGGTCGCGGACGCCGCTCAACGAGAGCTGCAGCGTGCGCGGGATCGGGGTCGCCGTCATCGTCAGCACGTCGACCTCGCGGCGCAGCTTCTTCAGGTACTCCTTGGCCTTGACGCCGAAGCGGTGTTCCTCGTCGATCACGAGCAGGCCGAGGCGCTTGAAGTCGATGTCCGACTGCAACAGGCGGTGCGTGCCGACGACGACGTCGATCGTGCCGTCGGTCAGGCCCCTGGCGAGCGCCGCGTTCTCGGCCTTGCCGTGGAAGCGCGACATCATCACGACCTTCAGCGGATAGCCGTCGAAGCGCTTGCGCAGCGTCTCGAAGTGCTGGCGCGCGAGCACCGTCGTCGGCACCAGCACCGCGTCCTGCTTGCCGGCCATCGCCGCGAGGTAGGCCGCGCGCACCGCGACCTCGGTCTTGCCGTAGCCGACGTCGCCGCAGACCACGCGGTCCATCGGGCGGTCGCGGCCGAGATCCTCGATGATGTCGCGGATCGCGCCGAGCTGGCCCTCGGTCTCCTCGAACGGGAATCGCGCCTCGAACTCCTCGAAGTCCGCGCCGGGGCGCGCCCACGGCTGGCGCTTCAGCACCTGGCGGTGGGCCTCGAGGTCGAGCAGCTCGCGCGCCATCTCGAGGATCGAGTCGCGCGCGCGGCGCTTGGTGCGCTCCCAGCTCGCGCCGCCGATCTTGTCCAGCTGCGGCACCGCGCCGCTCGCCCCCGTGTACTTCTCGACGAGGTTGATGCGGTCGACCGGCAGGAAGTAGCGGTCGCCGCCCGCGTACTCGATGTGGAGGAAGTCGCCTTCCATGCCGGCGGCCTTCATGTGCCGCAGCCCCTTGTAGTGCCCGACGCCGTGGTCGACGTGGACGACGTAGTCGTCGGGGTTCAGCTCCGACAGCGCGCTGAGCATCCGCGAGCGGTTCGCGCTGCGGCGCCGCCGCGGGCGCGAACGGCGCTCGCCGAACATCTCCTCGTCGCTGACCACGAGCAGGTGGTCGGCGTTCAGGAAGAAGCCCTCGTGCAGGTGGCCCTCGACGAGCCAGATCGACGCCTTGTGCCCCGTGATCGCCTTCGCGAACGTCTGGCCCTTCACCACCTGCTCGACGCCGGCCAGCGAGAGCAGGTGCTCGATCCGGCCGAGCTGCGTCGGGTCGCTCGCGAGCAGCACGACGCGGTTGCCGTCGTTGCGGGCGCCGGTCAGCGCCTCGACCACGGGCGCGAAGCCGCTCTCGCCGCGCTCGGCCTTCGCGTGCACGCGAGCCGCCGTGATGCGCGTGTTCGGCGAGACGTCCACGCGCCAGGTCCGGTGGCCGGCCTCGCCCCCCGATTCGACGGCCTGCTCGAAGTCCAGCTCCACGCGCGGGCGGCGCTCGAGCAGCGCGTGCAGTTCGCCGCGATCCAGGTGCAGCAGCTCCGGAGCCGGGTAGAAGCTGCCCGCGCCCTGCGCGGCCTGCGTCGCCTCGACCAGCGCCTCGTGCAGCGCGTCCACGCCGGTCTCGACCGACGGCGGATCGACGACGAGGACGAGCGCGTTGGCGGGCAGGTGGTCCAGGATCGTCGTGCGGCGCCCGTAGGCGTACGGCGCGAGCAGTTCGATCCCCGGGAACTGCACGCCCGACGCGAGGTATTCGTCGAGGCGCCGGCGCTCCGATGTCGGGAGCAGCAGTTCCTCACAGCGGTCCGAGATGCGCTTTCGCGCGTCGGGCTCCGCGAGGCGCTCGAGAGGCGCCGGAGAGCTCGGCAGCACCGCGAGGTCCTCGCTCGGCTGGAACGACCGCTGGTCGCCGGGGTCGAACAGGCGGATCGACTCGATCGTGTCGCCGCCGAGCTCGACGCGGATCGGGTACTCGAAGCCCGGCGGCCACAGGTCCACGATGCCGCCGCGCACGGCGATCTCCCCCTGCTCGTCGACGGTGGCGACCTTGCGGTAGCCCGCGGACTCGAGCCTCGGCACGAAGTCCTCGAGCAGGAGGTCGTCGCCGACGACGAAGTACAGCGACGATCCCGCCAGCGCCTCCGGCGGCATCGCCCACTGCGAAAGCGCCTCCATCGAGCCGACGACGATCGGGGACCGGCTCTGCGCGAGCTGGTACAGCGCCGAGGTGCGCGAGGCCTCGACGTCCACCGACGGCGAGACCATCTCGAGCGGCGGCGCCTCGCGCGAAGGGAACAGGTGCACGCGGCGCGCGAGGAAACTGTCGTCCGCCTTCTCGCCGAGGAACGCCTGCAACTCGGCGCCGAGCTCCTCGGCCGCCTTGTCGCTCGCGGTGACGACGAGCGTCGCGCGGTCGAGGCCCTCGAGCACGCGCGAGAGCACGTAGGCCGGAGAGCCGCCGGTCAGGCCCTGGATCCGCCACGACAGGTCGGGGAACCGCGAAAGCTCTTCGCGAAGCGCGGCGCGAAGCTGCGAAGTGGAGACGTCGGAGCTCAAGAGCGATCGAGAAGGGAGACCAGGGCGCGCAGCGCGAGCAGGTAGCTGTCCGCGCCGAAGCCCATCACCTGGCCGGCGGCCACGCCGACGACGAGCGAACGGTGGCGGAACTCCTCGCGCTTGTGGATGTTGGACAGGTGGCACTCGACCACGGGAATGCCGATCGCGGCGATCGCGTCGCGGATCGCGACGCTCGTGTGCGTGTAGGCGCCGGGGTTGATCACGATGCCCGCGTTCTTCGCCGCGGCCTGCTGGATGCGCGTGACGAGCTCCCCCTCGCCGTTGGACTGGAACGTCTCGACCTCGACGCCGAGTTCCTTGCCGAGCCCGGCGAGGGAAGCGTCGATGTCGGCGAGCGT
This sequence comes from uncultured Myxococcales bacterium, assembly GCA_964476185.1. GTDB lineage: Bacteria > Desulfobacterota > Binatia > UBA1149 > CAITLU01 > DATNBU01. The sequence goes on along the minus strand of CAYYZO010000023.1, from coordinate 40,330 downwards.
GGTCGTGCCATAGACCTCGGGCTCGCGCGTGCCGAGCAGGTTGAGGTTCGGGCCGTGGATCACGAGCAGCGGCTTTCTGGCGGTCGGGCTCATCGCGAAGACCTCCCTCTATATCTCGGCGGCGATCTCAGTCACCTCGAGGCTCTCGGCCCGGCAGCGGCCGATCGCCTCGCAGACGATGTAAGCCACCCTGGTGCGCTCGGCCTTCTTGTCGAGCGCCAGCGCGCGCGCCAGCGCGTCGTGGTCGAGCCCCGCGGGGACGACGTGCGACAGGCCGAAGCGCTCGATCAGCGCCTCGATCCGCCGGGCGGCCTCCGGCGCGCAGAAGCCCTTCTTCTCGGACAGCCGGGCCGCCACGCCCATGCCCATCGCGACCGCCTCGCCGTGCAGGAAGCGGTCGTAGCCCGTCACCTGCTCGACCGCGTGCGCCACGGTGTGGCCGAAGTTGAGGATGCGGCGCAGGCCTTTCTCCTCGCGCTCGTCCTGCTCGACGACGTCGGCCTTGAGGCGCACGCAGCGCGCGATGACCTCCGTAAGCGTCTTCGGTTCGTGCCGCGCGATCGCGTCCGCGTCGCGCTCGAGGCGGGCGAACAGGTCCGCGTCGAGGATCACGCCGGTCTTCACGACTTCGGCCATGCCCGCCGCGAACTCGCGCGGCGGCAGCGTCCCGAGGGTGTCCGGGTCGATCAGCACCGCGGACGGCTGCCAGAACGTGCCGACCAGGTTCTTGCCCTGGCGGCGGTCCATGCCGGTCTTGCCGCCGACGCTGGAATCGACCTGCGACAGCAACGTCGTCGGGACCATCACGAAGCGCACGCCGCGCAGGATCGTCGACGCGGCGAACGCCGTCAGGTCGCCGACCACGCCGCCGCCGAGCGCGATCATCACCGCCTTGCGGTCGATGCCGGCGTCGAGCGCGGCGTCGTAGATCTGCTCGACGGTCTGCATCGTCTTGTGGCGTTCCCCGTCCGGGAGCTCGACGGTGACGAGGCTCGCGCCGAGGTCCGCGTCGGCGTTCGCGATGCTGTCCCGGACCTTCGCGGCGTAGCCGAGCTTCGCCACCGTCGTGTTCGTGACGAGGAAGACGCGGGTCGGCCCCATCGCCGCGATGGTCTCGCCGATCGTCGCCAGGACGCCCGACCCGACGAAACAATCGTAGGATCGTTCGGCGAGGTTCACGTGCACGCGGATCGGGGCAGCGCTCATCGTTCTTTTCCTCGTTTGGCGGCGGCGTCGGCGTCCTTCGTCGCCTGTCCGCCGTGGCCGCCGTGCCCGGCATGGTCGGCGTGCCGCAGCCGCGGGGCGATCGCCGCGGCGACGCGCGCCGCCGCCTGGTCGACCGTGAGTCCGTCGGTCTCCACCATCACGTCGGCCATGCGATAGAAGGGAAGGCGCGACTCGTAGAGCTTCGCCAGCCGCTCGGCCGCATCCGGCCCGCTGGCAAGCGGCCGCTTGTCGGAGCGAGAAACGCGCTCGAGGATCACGTCCGGCGAGGTCACGAGGCAGACGACGGTGCCCAGCTCGTGGAGCGCCGCGCGATTGTCGGCGTCGACGAACGTGCCTCCGCCCGTCGCGATGACGGACGGGCGGGCCGGGGCGAGCGCCGAGATCGTCTCGCGTTCGCGCTGCCGGAACGCCGGCTCCCCGTCCCTGGCGAAGATCTCGGGAATCGAGCAACCGGCCGCGTCCTCGATCATCTGGTCGGTATCGAGGAAGTCGTAGCCGAGCCGCCGCGCCAGCCGCCGCCCGACCGCCGTTTTCCCGCTCGCCATGAAGCCTGTGAGGACGATGTGCGGCATCGGAACCGGGGGACTCTAGCACGGGTGGCCAGGGATGGAACGGCGGGCGGGGATGGAGCCGTCGTGTCGCGGGCCGAGGTCTTCTTCCGTCTCGCGACGGCGGTTCGATCAGCGCGGCCCTGCCGGTTCGCGGTCGAGAACGCTGCGGTGGAGGAAGAACAGCAGGTCGCCCTGGTCGGCCTTGCGGTGGCAGCCGAAGCAGCTTCCGCCGTGTCCGCCGTCGACGAAGGTCTCCATCAGGGGATTCCCCAGTGCGGTGGGCGCCGCGACCACGTCGTCGCCGGTGCCCGGCGCGAGCCATTGCACCCCGAGCAGGTCGTAGTTGGTCAGGACCGACAGCACCGGCGTGTGCAGCGTCGCGAGCATCGATTGCACGGCCGCGTTGGTCTGCGCCGTCGCGGCGGACGGCCTGGCGCGCAGGCACACGCGCGTGCGGCACAGCCCACGACGACAATCGTTGCAGTTGCGCGCTGCATCGCCGTCGCATCCGTCGCCTTCGAACAGCGCGGGGGCGCCGTCGCGGCCGTCGAAGGCGTCGCGGTGAACGAAGGTGGCCCAGTTCCAAAGCGCGTTGCTGCTCGTCTTGTGGGCGATGTGCAGTCCGACGAGTCCGAGCAGGCAAACGCCGTCGTCGTCACAGACAGGGCGGCACGCCGGATCGGCCGTCGCCGACCCCGGTGTTCCATCAGCCGGCACCGCTCCCGGCGCTCCATCGGCCGTCGCCGACCCCGGCCCTCCATCAGCCGGCACCGATTCCGGCGCTCCATCGGCCGGCGCCGACCCCGGCGCCGCAGCTTCGACCAGGCCGGCGCGGCGCAGGAATTCGAGGTGGAGTTTCTCCTCCGGCGTCGGCGCCGCCGCGGGCCCCGACGCTTCGCCGCCGACCGCGGGCGCGTCGCAGCTCGAGGAGCGCATGTCGGCGACCACGCGCCTTCCGTCGATGGTGCCGAGGTTCGCGCTCGAGACGACGAAGCGCTCGCGGCGGTCGCACGACGTCAGCTGCTTCCAGGCGAACTTGGCCGCGATGGGGCCTTCGTAGGACGCGGGCGCCTTCAGCAGTCCGAGCCCGCGCGGCGGCCACAACTGCCCGTGCGTGAAGTGGACGGGCCCCTCGGGCGCTCCGCCCGCGTACAGCGTCTGTCGCAGCACGTAGTCGTACAGCGCACGGTTCACGCGGATGTCGTAGAAGACCACCAGGCCGTTGCGATCGTAGAGCAGGTGGCCGTCCGGCTGAACGGCGTCTTCGTCGCCCGCCGCGAAGCGTTCGCCGAGCAGGCCGCCCGTGGCGCTCACCATCGCCACCGCGCTGCCGCGGCGGAAGCCGCTGCACACCGGCGCGCTGCCGTTCGCCGTCGGGAACAAGCCCCACGGAATCGGAAGACGGCGCGGACCGCGCATCATCTCATCGCGACGGCGCCAGCCGGCCCAGGCCGGACAACCGCCGGTGCCGCCCGCGGCCGGATTCATGCGGACCTGGCCGCCGCCTTCGTCGACGGGCCAGTTCATCGCGACGAGTTCCTGCCACGCGAGCAGCTCGAGCTGGCGGCGCTGGGTCGCGTTGAGCACGTCGGCGGCGCCGGCAGCGACCGGCGCGAGAGCCTCGACGTTGGAGAAGAACAGTTTGTCGAGGTCGCCGGGCATCTGGCCCGGCCCCTCGTAGGCCGGCCACGGGGCGAAGTAGCCCGGCGCGGCGACTTCCGGGTTCGGGAGCGACGGGAACGACGGGTTGTCGTAGGGGACCGGCCGCAGGCGGCAGCTGTGCGCGGGAGTCGAGCCGTCGTCGCAGCCGGCGGCGACGAAACCGGTGGCGGCGGCGCCGCACACCGGACGGTCGCTGGCCGGCTGCATCGTGCAGACGGCCTGCGTCGACGCCTCGACGAGCACGCGATGCCTCGCGCCGGCCTCGGCCGGCAGCAACTGGAAGCGTCGCTCCGGCTGGGCTTCGACGGCAACCTGCACGGTGCTGTAGTCGCCGAGCGCGGACACGCCCGGGTCGGTGGCCGGGACGCAGAGCACCACCGGACCGTCGCCGGTCGCGGCCTTGGCCGCGCGCGGTTCGTCGGTTCGCAGGCAGGCCGGCACCGGCTCCAGGCCCCGCGGGGCGCTGCACGGCGCCTGCCACGAGATGGACAGATCCGCCGCGGCCGTCGATTCCGCGGCGCGCGTTCCAGAGAATGCGGCGAGCAGCGCCGCGGCAACGATCAGGGCACGGATGCGCATCGTCGGACTGCCTCCTCGTCGCGAGCCGTCACGCCGTGACGGGCCTTGCGCGCGACGGCGCGTCAGTTCGCCCCGAATCCGCCGAGCATCGCCGGCCGCGGCAGCACGGCCAGGTAGCTCTTCAGCTCGAAGCGCGCCGCTTCGAGCACCAGCTTGAGGTCGATCCACCGATGCACGAGCCAGGCGCCGCCTTCCGGCGGGTGAAGGACGCGCGCCGCGGGGGAGGCCCAGCGCCGGGCGATCGCGTCGACTCGCGCGACCGCGTCGGGACCGGCGAAGGTCGCGCACACGCCGCCCAGTGCGTCGCCGCGCAGCGGCTGCCCGTCGTCGCCGCGCGGGAACGCCAGCCCGACGCGCGGCAGCAGTCGCCCGCCCGAAATCGACAGGTCGACGTGCACCGCTTCGTCGCAGCGGCGCCAGCACGCGAGCGCGTCGGCCAGCGCCGCCGCGTCTCCCGTCCAGTCGTGGGCGCGCAGCCACGGCAGCACGCTTGCGGTCGGCACGCGCGCGTACAGCTTCACCGCAGCGGGCACGCGAGCCGACATGAACGAGACGTGGATCGGCCTCGCGCCGTCGGGCAGCGTGGCGAGAAGAGCGGCCAGGCGCTCGCGATCGGGCTCCGGGACGGCAGCGAGCCGGGCGGCGGAGGCCGCGATCGCCGCGGCCTCCGCGCTGGCGCGAAGCAGGCGGTCGCGTCGCAGGTAGCGAGGCTCCAGGCAGACGCACGCGCTCGGCGCCGGCATCCGCGGCCACCGGTCGGCGTCGTCGAACTCCAGCCACAGCAGCGGCGAGCGGTTCAGGTCATGCCCGGGAACCCCGCGCGCCTGTTGCAGCCCGTTCGCGATCCGCCAGGCCTCGCCCGCCGCGACCGGGAACGCGTCGCGGGCGGTCCAGCACAGCAGCAGGTCCGCACGGCCGTCGTGCTCCGCTCCGTGGCATTCGACGTACGCAGCGCAGGCTCCAGGCAGTTCCTGCGCCAGCCGCACCATGCGCCGCAACGCGGCGGGCGCGACCGCCTCCATCGCAACGTCGGCGGCAACCAGCGCGAGCGCGACCGCCATCGGGGGTTCCCGCCGCGCCGCGGTCGATCGCGGCGGAGCCGGGTCGGACAACGTCGCCGGCACGCGCTACCAGAGCAGGAGCGGGTTCACCGACCCGGTCTTGATCTCCTCGTTGATCAGCCCCACCCACTCGTCGATGAGCGAGTTGCGCAGCCCCGCGTTCGCCGTGCCGAGCCTGGTGTTGACGGCGAGGATCTTCTGCTGCTCCGCAGGGTCGGTGATCCCGAAATCGTTGAAGCACGTCGCGTAGTCCGAGCTCATCCAGAGCTGGCGATAGTAGTCGTCGAAGGCGAGGTGGTACGTCAGGGAAAGGATTCCGGGAGGCTTGCCGTTCATCGGGTCTCCTTGCGCGGGAGAAGGCTGTCCGGCCGCGCGCCGGGCGGGCAAGGCGCGGGAAACGCCGCGCTCTGGCGAAAGGGGCAGTGCCTGATTCACCACGGGGGCGGGCTTCACTCAACGTCACCTCGTGAACTTCGTCACCGCGTGGAGCGGCGTTCTCGTCAGGGGGCCCGGAGGAGTCCGCCTCGAACCGTCTCCCGTGGTCGCGCGCCCGCCGGGCTGATAGGGTCCGGGACCGCCGGCGATGGACAAAGCCACCGACTATCAGTGGGCGGAGGTCCCGGACGGGCCCCTCGGCGTTTTCGAGCGCGGCGTGCGCGCGGGCGACGCTCGCCCGATCGTCGCCCGCAGCCTTCCCGAGTTCCCCGCGGCGGACGCGCGGCGACGCCTCGTGGAAGACGCCGAATGGTCGACCCGGGCCGGCGCCTCGCTTGCGCTGCAACCCCTCGGTCCGGTCGAAGACGGCGACTGCCCCCGGCTCGTGCTGGACGCCGGCGGGTTCTTCCCGCTCGCGGCACGGCTGCCGCTGGCCGACCCGCTCACCGAAGCGCCGCGCCTCGCGGCCGCCGCGGCGTTGACGCTCGGCGGCCTTCACGAACTCGGCATCGTGCACTCGGCAGTCACGCCGCAGTCGCTGTGGGTGAGCGCCGACCTGTCGAGCGTGCGGGTGGCAGCCCTCGAGATGTGCTTCGCGGACTCGGGCGCGCTGCAACGCGAACCGGACCGGACGCGGCGCCGCGACCTTCGCTACCTGGCCCCCGAGCTCTCGACGTCCGGCATGGCGGCCGACCGCCGCGCGGACTTCTACGCGCTCGGTGTCGTCCTGTACGAGGCCCTCGCCGGGCGCCTGCCGTTCGACGCCGCCGATTCGGTCGCGCTGCACCACGCGCATTCCGCGATCGAGGCGCCCGCCCTCGAGGACCTTTGCCCGGGCCTGCCGCGCGGCCTGTCGGCGATCGTCGCCGCGCTTCTCGCGAAGGATCCGACCGAGCGCTACCAGAGCGCCGTCGGGCTGCTCGCCGACCTCGGCCGCGCGGACGGCGACAACGGCGCGACCGTCTTCCAGTGCCAGGCCCTGCGCCTGCGCGACCGGCCGGTGCGCCCGGCCGTGCTGGTCGGCCGCGAGCGCGAGAAGCTCGCGATCCGCGACGCGCTGGAGGATTCGCGGGGAAGGGGCTTCGCGCTGCTGTCCGGCGCCTCCGGCAACGGCAAGAGCGCGCTGGTCGACGAAGCCGTCGCCGAAGCGCGTTCGCGCGGGTGGATGGTGGCGACCACGGTCTGCGACCGCCTCGCCGGCCGCGCCTTCGCACCTCTGACGGAAGCCCTGGCCACGGTGCTCGCCGAGATCGACGGCTCCGGCGGCGAGTTGGCGGAGCGCTTAACCGCAGCGCTGGATGCCCTCGGGAAAGAGACGACCGGCGCGCTTCGACCGATGCTGCCGGAGCTGGCGACGTTCCTGCCCGCGTCCCCGCCCGGCGAGGCTCCCGTGGAGCTCCCGGCCCAGGCCGCCGAGCGGCGGGTGCACGCCGCGTTCGCCGGGCTGCTCGGCGCGCTGGGCTCGCTCGGAAGGCCGGTGACCGTCGTCATCGACGACCTGCAGTGGGCCGACGTCGCCACGCTCACCTTCCTGCGCGAGCTCGCGGAACGCCCGGACGCTCCCCCCGTGCTGTTCCTCCTGGTGCACCGCGACGACGAACGTCGGACGGAGGAAGCGTTCGAAGCCGCGGTGGCGGGCGTGCGCGCGCATCCGTCGCTGCGCCTGCGACTGGAAGCGCTCCCGCTCGCGAGCGAAGGAGTCGCGGCGCTGGTCGCGCACTGCCTGGACGCCGAGCCCGGCGACGTGGCGACGCTGGCGTCGCGGCTCGCGGAGATCAGCCAGGGCAGCCCCCTGTTCGTCGTCGAGGAGATCTTCGAGTTGTGGCGCGGCGGCCAGCTGCGTCGCGACGCGGCGACGGGCCGCTGGAGGTGGGAGTCCGCCGACGGCGACGCCCTGCCGTACTCGGAGCGGCTCGGCGAACTCGTCGCCCGTCGCCTCGCGCGCCTGCCCGGCGAGAGCGCCGCGATGCTGGCGAGAGCCGCGTGCCTCGGGAAGTCCTTCGACCTGCGCGCGCTCGCGGCGGTCTTCGAGCGCCAGGCGGAGGACGTGCGCCGCCTGCTCGCCCCCGCCGTCCGCGACGGGCTGCTGGTGCTGCCGCCGCGCGCCAACGCGGGGAACGCGCGCTTCGGCCACGACCAGATCCGGTCGGCGGCTTACGCGCTGCTCCGCGACGACGAGCGCGCACCGGCGCACCTCGCGGTCGGCCAGTGGCTCCTGGAAGCCCGGCAACGGCCGCGCGAAGCGGTCCTGCACCTGAACGAAGCGGCCGGCCTGTTGCGCGAACAGGGCAGGGCGCACTGGCTCACCCTGCAGAATCTCGCCGCGGCGCGACTGGCGTGGCGCGAGGCGGCCTTCGACGACGCGTACGGCTGCCTGCGCGCCGCGCTCGACCTGCTGCACGAGCGAAGCTGGCAGGACGACTACGAGACGACGCGCGACATCCACCTCGAAGCCGCGCGCGCCGGCTGCCTCTCGCGCGCGGCCGCCACCGTGCTCCCACTGCTCGAGGAGGCACGCCGGCACGCACGCAGCGATCTCGACGCGGCGATCGCCGGCGAGGTCACGATCGAGGCGCTCAAGGTCCTCGACCGCTTCGAGGAAGCGGTCGACAGCGGCCTCGCATCGCTCGCCAGGCTCGGCGTCCACATCGCGCCGGGCTCTTCGGCGCTGGTCGGCGCCGCGCGGCTGTTCGCGACGCACCTGCGGATCCGGCGCACCGGCATCCAGCGCCTGCCCGAGTTGCCGCCGATGGCCGACGAAGCGGGAAGGATCGCGATGCGCATCCTCGCCGAGATCGCGACGACGGCGTTCCTCGTCCGTCCCGCGCTGTTCCCCGCCATCGTCGACGCGCAGCTGCGCCTCTCCTTGTCGCTCGGCAACTCGCCCCATTCGAGCAACGCCTACGCGCTGCACGCGGTCACGCTGGCCGGTCCGTTCCGGATGGTCGGGCAGGCCCACGACATGGCGGTGGCGGCGCTGCGCACGCTCGGACCGGAGCTGAGGGCCGAGCTTCCACGCACCTTCCTCGCGGTGCACGTCTTCGTGATGCCGTGGACGCGGCCGCTGCGCGACTGCCTGCCCACGTACCTGGAGGCCTCCCAGGTCGCGCTCGAGACCGGCCAGGCCGAGTTCGCCAACTACCACGCGAGCTCGTTCGCGACGTTCGGCTGTCACGCCGGCCCTCCGCTCGAGCAGATGGTCGAGCAGCTGGATGCGCTGCGCGCCCGCGTCGTCCCGCTCGGCCAGCAGCGACAGTACGCCGCCGACATCTATCACCAGTTCTGCATCAACCTGCGCTCGGACCAGGGCGACCCGATGCGGCTCGCCGGCCCGATCTACGACGAGGCCACCGACGGCGCGCGGCACGCCGACGCGACCGAGATGAACGGCCACCGCCACCTCGTGCGGCTGATGCTGGCCGTGCTGTTCGAGCGCTACGAGGACCTCGACGAGATCCGCGCGTCGTTCCGCGCGGCGAGCAAACCGTTCGACGGCATGTACGTGCGCGCCGCGTTCTTCTTCTACGAGGCCGTGGCGCTGCTGCGCGCGGGCCGAACGGGCCGGGCGTGGTCGACCGTCGCGGCGACGCTGGTGCGGCTGCGGCGGTGGCAGCGGCACTGCCCGGTGAACTTCGCGCACAAGGTCACGCTGCTGCGCGCGGAGGTGGCCCGTCGCGCGGGGCGACTTCGCCGCGCCCAGTCGCTGTACGAGGAGGCCGCGCTCGCCGCCGAGAAAGGCGGGTTCTGGATGGAGGCCGCGCTCGCCTGCGAGGGCGCCCGCGACGTCGCGGCGGCGCGGGACATCCCGGCGCTGGCCCGGCACTGCCTCGAGGAGGCGCGGCGCATCTACCGCCAATGGGGCGCGGCCGCGAAACTGCGCGAGCTCGCGATCCGCTTCCCGGCCTCCGCACTGCCCGTCGAGCGACGCGACGAGAGGGGGGCGGCTTCGTGGGGCGCGGCGCCGGCCGACCTCGACCTCGCCGGGATCCTCGAGGCGAGCCAGGCGCTGAGCGCCGGCATGGACCTCGAAGCGACCCTCGAGCGCATCCTGACGACGGTGGTCGGCTTGTCCGGTGCCCAACGCGGACTGCTGCTCGATCCCGCGCCGGGAGGATTCGCGATCCTGGCTTCGGCGCAAACGGTGCAGGGAAGGCTTCGCGTCGAGGTGGCCGACGACGCGGCCGAACGGCAGCGCGTGGCCTCGGGCGCGGGATTCGCCGCGTCCGTCGTCGCCGACGTGGTCCGCAGCGGGCAGGCCATCATCCTGGCCGACCCGGCGACCGACAGCCGTTTCCGGCGCGATCCGCACCTGCTCCAGGCGCGGCCGCGCGCGTTGCTGTGCTGTCCCGTCGCGCGCGAAGGCCGTCCCACGGCGGTCCTCTACCTCGAGCACGACCTGCGCCGCGACGCGTTCGGGCAGGCGCAGGTCGACACGATCCGCATGCTCTCGACGCAGGCTGCGATCTCGCTGGAGAATGCCCGGCTCTTCGCCGGGCAGCTGCGCCTGAGCCGCGCGGCCCAACGCTTCGTTCCGTACGAGTTCCTGCGCCTGCTCGGCAAGCGCGATGTCGACGAGGTCGCGCTCAGCGACCACACGCGCGCCGAGATGACGGTGCTCGTCTGCGACATCCGCGGCTTCTCCACCGCGACGGAGGCGATGACGCCGGAGCAGAACTTCGCGTGGATCAACGAGTTCTTCGCGCTGGTCGGCCCCACCGTGCGACGCCACCGCGGGTTCGTCATCAAGTACACCGGCGACGGACTCATGGCCGTCTTCCCGGGCAGTGCGGACGACGCGGCGGAAGCCGCGCTCGACATCGCCGCGCGCACGGGGGGGACGCGCGCGTTCGACGTCGGCATCGGGCTGCACACCGGCCCCGTGGCGGTGGGCGCCGTCGGCGAGCGCGATCGCGTGCAGGCCGACGTCATGTCCGACGCGGTCGTCGTCGCGTGCCGGCTCGAGTCGCTGACCAGGCAGTTCGACGTCGCGACGATCGTCAGCTCCGAGACGCATCGACAGCTGGGGGAAGCCATGCGCGCGCGGACGCGCAGCCTCGGATCCGCCGCCGTCAAAGGGAGAGTGTCGAGCGTGGAGATCTACGCGCTGGACTGATCGCCGCGGCCACGGTCCCCGCCGTTCCTCCTCCCTGCCTGCCCGGCCTCGGCGCGCACTCCCGCCAACACCGCCATCGCGGCGTCGGTGAAGAGAGCCCCGCACGAGAACATCCGCATCATCTCCCGCACGTCGGCCGGAACCTCGCCGTCCTCGAGCTTCGGCCCCGCGTCGATCTGCCACGCCCCGAGGATCAGCGTCGTCAGCGACGCCAGCACGCGCACTCCCGCCCCTTCCGGAAGCGAGAGGCACGACTCGAAGTGCGCCGCCAGCGGCATCAACACCTCGCGCATCCGGCGCTTCGACTCGACGAGCCGCTCGACGGAGACGTTCTGCTCGAGCACGCTGCCGAGCCGCGACGCCAGGGAAAGGAACATCGGCTCGGCCTGCGACGACTCGAGCAACCTGCGCACGAACGTCGCGTCGCTGATCCCCTTCCTGGTCGAGCGCGTGACCGCCGCGCACCACGCCGCGAGGTACTCGGAGTGCAGCGACAGCAGCACCTCCTCGCGCGTCTCGAAGTAGAGATAGAGAGTTCCCTTGGCGATGCCGGCCTTGCGTGCGAGCGCGTTCATCGAGAAGCCGTCGAAGCCGTCCGCCTTCAGGTGGGCCGAGGCGGCGGCCAGGATCGCCTCGCGGCGGCTCGTCTTCTCGGCCTCGCCGCGGGCACGCTGGAAGGTTCGGCGGGCGGGGGACGGCATCGGCTCGGGACTCCTTGACAGGTGACCGACGGTCATTTAACTACTGACCGCCGGTCATCAACTACAGCGGGAGTCACCTCATGTCCAAGACCGTCCTCGTCACGGGAGCCTCCGGATTCATCGCGCAGCAGATCGTCCTCGACCTGCTGGAACAGGGCCACCGCGTGCGCGGCACGGTCCGCTCGGCGGCCAAGGGCGGGGCGCTGCGCGAGGCGCTCGCCCCGCATTCCGCGCGTGCCGGGGAACTGGAGATCGCCGAGGCCGACCTCGAGTCCGACAAGGGCTGGAGCGAGGCGGTCGCCGGCGTCGACGTGATCCACCACGTCGCCTCCCCGTTCCCGATGGCCGCGCCGAAGAACCCGGACGACCTGATCCGCCCGGCGCGCGACGGTGCGCTGCGCGTGCTGCGCGCGGCCAGGGCCGCCGGCGTGCCGCGCGTCGTGATGACGTCGTCTTGCGCGGCGGTCGCCTACGGCCGGTTGCCGCTGCCGGAGCGGTTCACCGAGTCGGACTGGACCGACCCGAACAACACCGCCGACTGCAGCGCCTACGTGCAGTCAAAGACGATCGCCGAACGCGCGGCCTGGGAGTACGTGGCCGGCGACGGCCGCGGCCTCGCGCTGACCGCGATCAACCCGGTGGCCGTGCTCGGCCCGATCCGCTCGGCGCAGGTGAAGACCTCGGTCGGGATCGTCGCGCAGCTGATGCAGGGCAAGTACCCGGCGCTGCCGAACGCCGGCATCCAGGTGGTGGACGTGCGCGACGTCTCGGCCGCGCACCTCGCGGCGATGGACGACCCGTCGACCGCGGGCGAGCGCTACATCCTGGCCGACCGTTTCTACTGGCTGCGCGACTTCGCGCGCGTGCTGCGCGACGCGTACCCGGCCTACGCGTCGAAGATCCCGACCCGCGCGCTGCCGGACTTCGTCGTGCGCCTGCTCGCGAACTTCAGCGGCGACATGAAGACGATCGCCAAGGAACTCGGCAAGCGCCGCTTCTCGTCGTCCGACAAGGTCCGCGGCCTGCTCGGCCGCGACCTCATCGCCGGCGACGAGGCGATCCGCGCGAGCGCGGAGACGCTGATCCGGTACGGGGCGGTTTGAGCGGGCCGACGATCGGCGCG
>CAYYZO010000023.1:3357-27778 GCA_964476185.1 uncultured Myxococcales bacterium | reverse complement strand
CCGGGAGCTGACGCCGGAGCGCGCGAACGCGTCCTTCGCTTCCGCTTCGCGCCGGGACGGACGGTGCAGCGGCAGCAGGCGACGAGCGGCCCCGTCAATCCAGCAGCCGCGGCGTCACGAGCACGAGCAGTTCTTCCTCCGCGCCCACGTTCGACTTCTTGCCGAAGAGGCGACCGAGCCCCGGCACCTTCCTCAGCACCGGCACGCCGGCGTCGGCGTTCTGCCCGGCCTCGCGCTGGAGTCCGCCGAGGATCGCGGTCTCCCCGTTTCCGACCAGCACCTCGGCGTCGACCATGCGGCTCAGTTCCTCCGGGATGTCGTCGGGCGGCAGCGGCGCGCCGAGGTTGCTCGACTTCGCGCGGATGCGCAGCAGCACGCGCGTGCCGCCGCGGATCGCCGGCGTGACCTCCAGGCGCACGCCGACCGGGATGTCCTCGGTCGCGCGACCGCCCGACGGCGACGAAACCACCTCGTCGCCGACCACGGTGCCGTTGCTCGGCAGGCGGATGCGAAGGATGCGCACGCTCTCGATCGTCGCGGGGCTGCCCTCGAGCATCTCGACGCTCGGGCGCGAGACGACGTGCAGCCTGCCGTCGGCCTCCAGCGCGGAGATGCGCGCGTCGAGCGCGGCGGCGCCGTGCGTCGCGATCACGAGCGCGGCGCTGCCGGCGTCGCTGGTGTTCGGCGGGAACTTCACGTCGCCGCCGACCTCGGTGCCGGTCAGCTTCCACTCGACGCCGAGGTCGAGGCGCGCCGAGCGCGTGACCTCGATGATCTTCGCCTCGAGGTGGATGCGGCGACGCGGGCGATCGAGGTCGCCGAGCACGCGCAGCAGGCGGCCGAGGCCGGGCGGCAGGCCGGACAACACGAGCGAGTTCGACGCGGGGTCGGCCGAAACCGTGACGTCGAGCGCATCGCCGCTGCGGCGAAGCACCGCGGCGGTCTCCTTGGCCGGCGCGTGCGCGAGGCGGACCACGCGGGTCTCGGGAAGCGGCGGCGGAGGTTCGACAGCCGGAGCGGGTGCCGGGGCGGACGGCGCCGCGCCGTTCCCGGTGGCCTGGGCGACGGCGCCGACGAGCGTGGATGGCGGCGCCGACGAAGACGCCACTTCGTCCGGCGAGCCGACGTCGCGCGCGCCGCCGCGCGCTCGCCACGACTTCGACGGGATCGAAGCATCCCCGCCGCGCCACGCCTCGATGAGCCCGTCGCCGAGCGTGAACTCGAACCCCGCGACGCGCGCGTAGGCCTCGAGCCGCGTTCTCCAGTCGAGCTTCGTCGATTCGCTCGCGGTCAGGTCGCCGCGCAGGTCGGGGCTCAGCACGAGGTCGCGATCGGACTCGCGCGCGATGTCGCCGAGCCAGGCCGACAACGGCCGCGTCTTCAGCGCGGCGGACGAGCGGCGCACCTCGCCGCCCGTCGCGTCCTCCTCGGCGCCCTCGGCCGCGGGCCTCGAAGCGGTCGCGAGCACCGCCGCCCCGCCCACGCGCGTAGCGACGGCGGATTCGCCGGAGGCGGCAGGAGGCTCCGGCACCAGCAACGGCCACGCCGCCACCGCCAGCGCTGCTGTCGCCGCGGCGCCCGCGAGCGCGAGCACGGCGGTCCTGCGGCGGGCCCGCCGCTCGCCCGCGAGCAGGTCAGACCGCACGGCCGGCCCCGAACCACGCGACCGCGAGCCCGACCGGGACGGCGAGATCCTCGCCGAGCGTCCCGGCGACGTTCTCGGTCTCGGGCGCGACCGCGACGGCCGAAAGGTGCTGGCGTCGCGCGCCGGCCGCGTCCGCCGTGCCGAGCGCGGCCGCCAGCGACGCGAGCGCGCACGGCTCGCAGTCGAGCGCGACGAGGCTGAGCCGGGCGCGGCGAAACAGCGCCGCCGCCTGCGCGACGGCCTGCTCCTCGGCGAACACGCGCAGCCGCCGGTCGGCGTCGCGCACCGCTCCGCTGCGTTCGGCGCGCGCGGCGACGAGTTCGACGGCCGACGATGGGTCCGGAAGTGGTTCCGGTGCCGACTCCGCCGGGCGCCCGGAAACGGAGGACGAGATCGCCGACGGCCGTCCGCCGCGAACCGCGCGCGCCGGCCGCGACCGCCGGCGCGGCCGCTCGTCCGCGCACTCCTCGATGCGGCAGAACGGCGCCGCCAGAGCCGCGACCTGCGCGAGCCGCTCGCAACCGAGCACCAGGGCGACCTCGACCACGCCCGGCGCGAAGCACGCGCCCGCCAGCCGCGGAGCGTAGGAGGCCGCGCACGCTTCCAGCACCGGCTCGCGGTCGCCGCGCGAGACGACGGCGGCGACGATGCGGTCGGGCGCGAGGTACCAGAACGCGGCGCGGTGGTGTCGAAGCGTCGGGAACATGCGCGACCCTCGCGCGCTCCGGCCCGTCGGTTCAACGACGCGGATGTAATGGATCGCAGCCGCCTCACCACGGATCGACGCGACCGCGTACCGCCGATGCCCGCGCCCGTCCCGTCGAAGTCCGCACTTGCGCAGCCCGCGCCCGGGAACGCCCGACCGTGGCGTCCCCGTCCGCCGCAGCGTTCCTCGTGCACACCCCGCCTCCGCCCGTGGCATCCGCCGCCCGCCGTGCAACATTGCGCGCCCGATGTCGGCTTTCGCCCACGTGACTCCGCTGCCGGCGGTCGCGACGCTGTCGCGGCTGACCTACGCGGTGCCCGAGACGCTCGGCGGCCTCGTCCAGGTCGGCGTGCGTGTCGTCGTGCCGCTCGGACCGCGCCGCGTGACGGCGCTCGTCACGGGCCTCTCCGACACGCCGCCCGAAGGCGTCACGTGCCGTCCGCTGATCTCGCTGATGGACGACTGCCCGATCGTGCCCGGGAAGCTGCTGAAGCTGCTCGAGTGGATGGCCGATTACTACCTCGCGCCCGTCGGCGAGGCGCTGTCGCTCGCGGTCGGCCGCGCGCTGACGACGAGCTCGCAGCGCGTCGTCGTGCTGCACTCGGCCGAAGCGGCCGCCGAGGCCGTCGCCGCGAGGCGCGACGAGGCCGCGGGGACTGCAGGCGACGGCGTCCCTCCCGTCGCCGGGAAGCCGGCGAGCGCCGCCGCCGCGGGACCCGACGACTCCGACCTCGAGCGCCGCATCCTCGCGCTGCTCGCGAAGGCCGGGAAGCCGATCCCGCTGCTGTCGCTCGCGCAGGCCGTCGGCCGTCGCAGCATCGACCGCACGCTCGCGTCGATGGTCGAGCGGCGCCTCGTCTCGATCGACGACGTGATGGCGGCGCCCCGGGCGAAGACCCAGTACGAGACCACGATGGTCGTGCAGCGCGTCCCCGACGAGGCGATGGAGCAGGCGCTGCTCGCGCGAGCGCCGAAGCGCCGCGCGCTGTTCGATCACCTCGTGCGCCAGCCCGGTCGCCGCGCGACGATGAGCGAGCTGAACGCGCTGTTCCCGAGCGCCGCGGCGTCGCTGGCGGCGCTCGTCGAGGCCGGCCTCGTCCGCAGCGAGAAAGTCGAGCGCTTCCGAACGCCGCACGAGTACGTCGAGACCAGCACCGCGCCGCGGCTGACGGCCGAGCAGCAGGTCGTCGTCGACGCGGTGGTCGGCTCGATCGGCTCGTTCCAGACGCTGCTGCTGCAGGGCGTGACGGCGGCCGGCAAGACCGAGGTCTACCTGCGCGTCATCGAGGAAGCGCTCGCGCGCGGCAAGGGCGCGCTCGTGCTGGTGCCGGAGATCTCGCTCACGCACCAGGTCGTCGCGCGCTTCCGCTCGCGCTTCGGCGACTCGGTGGCGCTCCTGCACAGCGACCTCACGCCCGGCGAGCGCTGGGACGAGTGGCGGCGCATCGCGCGCGGGCAGGCGCGCATCGCCGTCGGCGCTCGATCCGCCGTGCTGGCGCCGATCCCGGACCTCGGCCTGATCGTCGTCGACGAGGAACACGACGCGTCCTACAAGCAGGACGACGGCGTGCGCTACCACGCGCGCGACACCGCCGTGATGCGCGGCAACCTGGAGGGCTGCCCCGTGCTGCTCGGCTCGGCGACGCCGTCGCTCGAGAGCTGGCGCCACGCCGTCGAAGGCCGCTACCGGCACCTTCGGCTTCCGAACCGCGTGACGCCCAACCCGCCGCCGCGCATCGAACTCGTCGACCTGCGCGGCCAGGACATCGAGGCCGGCGGCGGCCTGAGCCACCAGCTGGTCGAGGCGATCCGCGGGAACTTCGAGGCACGCGGCCAGACCCTGCTGTTCCTGAACCGGCGCGGCTACGCGCGCTCGCTGCAGTGCTGGGGCTGCGGCGTGACGCTCGACTGCGATGCGTGCAGCGTCGCGCTGACCGTCCACCAGAACGACCGCTCGCTGCGCTGCCATCACTGCGACGCGCGCCGCCCGATCCCGCGCGCCTGCCCGTCGTGCAGCAAGGAGGCGCTGTTCTCGCAGGGACTCGGGACGCAGCGCCTCGAGGCCACGGTACGCGCGCTCCTTCCCGAGGCGCGCGTGGCCCGGCTCGACCGCGACACGACCGAGCAGCGCGGCCTGCTCGCCGAGACGCTGACCGCGTGGCGGCGCGGCGAGGTCGACGTGCTGCTCGGCACCCAGATGATCGCGAAGGGGCACGACGTGCCGGGCGTGACGCTGGTCGGCGTCGTGCAGGCCGACCTGTCGCTCGCGGTGCCGGACTTCCGCGGCGCCGAGCGCACGTTCCAGCTGATCTCGCAGGTCGCGGGACGCGCGGGCCGCGGCAACGACCAGGGCCGCGTGCTCGTGCAGAGCTACCAGGTCGAGCACCCGGCGATCGCGTTCGCGGCCGCGCACGACTTCGACGGGTTCGCCACGCTCGAGCTCGAGGAACGCGCGCAACTCGGCTACCCGCCGCTCACGCGCATGGGCATGCTGCGGCTCGAAGGCGCCGACCGCGGCCTCGTCGACCGGCTCGCCGCGCAGGCCGCGCGCGCCCTCGTCGAGGCCGGCCGCAGCGACCCGGACTTCGCCGTGCGCGGCCCCGCGCCGGCGCTGATCGAGCGCATCAAGGACCGCTACCGTTTCCACGTGCACGTGCGCTCGGCGAAGTCGTCGCTGGTGCGCTCGGCGCTCGCGCACGCTCGCGCCACCGTGGCGCCGACGGCGCGCACCTCGCGCATCCGCGTGCTCGTGGACGTCGACCCCGTCGACATGTTCTGAAGCGCCGGGGCCGGCCGTCGCCGCTCCGGCCCCGGCCGGACCCCGGGCGGCGGACCCCGCGCGTCCGGTTCGTTTGTTGCGCTTCCGGCCGATTTCCCGTTCACTGGCCCGAGTGTCGGTCCTCGAGATCAAGAAGTACCCTGCCCGGATCCTGAAGCAGCAAGCCGCCGAAGTGCGCCAGATCGCCGGCCACACCGCGCGGATGCTGCACGACATGGTCGACACCATGTATATCGCCAACGGCATCGGCCTGGCGGCTCCGCAGATCGGCGTGCTCGAGCGCGTGATCGTCGTCGACGTCGATCCCGACAACCGCGGCAAGAACCTGCTGAAGATCATCAACCCCGTGATCGTCGAGTCGCACGGCACGATCACCTGGGAAGAAGGCTGCCTGTCGGTCGTGAACTACACCGCCGAGGTCAAGCGCGCGCAGCAGATCCTCGTTCGCGGCTGGACGCTCGACCAGAAGGAGGTCGAGATCGAGGCGGAAGACCTCGAGGCGGTCTGCCTGCAGCACGAGATCGACCACCTCGAGGGCACGCTCTTCATCGACCACGTCTCGCGCCTGAAACGGGAGCTCTACCGCAAGCGCCTGAAGCGCGAGAATCCCGAGTTGATCCGGCAGGCGAACGCCCCCGCGAGCACGCTTCTCTGACCACCGCCGGCGGCAGATCCCTCGGCCTCGTCTTCCTGGGCACGCCCGAGTACGCGGCGGTGTCGCTGCGGCGGCTTCTGGCCACGCGACACCGCGTGATCGCCGTCGTCACGAGGCCCGACAAGCCGCGTGGCCGCGGCCAGCAGCTCGAACCCTCTCCGGTCAAGAAACTCGCGGCCGAAGCCGGGATCGAGGTGCTCGACCCGGCGTCGGCGCGCGACGAGGCGTTCCTCTCGCGCCTTCGCGGGCTTCGCGCGGACCTCGGCGTCGTCGTCGCCTACGGGCGCATCCTTCCGCGCGCCGCGCTCGACGCCCCGCGGCTCGGCTGCATCAACGCGCACGCTTCCCTGCTGCCGCTGCTGCGCGGCGCCGCGCCGATCGAGCGCGCGATCCTCGCGGGGTTCACGGAAACCGGCGTCACGATCATGCAGATGAACGAAGGACTCGACGAAGGCGACATGCTCGCGGCGCGCCGAACGCCGATCCCGGACACGATGACCGGCGCCGAACTGCGCGAAGTGCTCGCGGCGATGTCGGCGGACCTGCTCGTCGAGGCCGTCGACCGCTTCGCCGCGGCGGACGGGCCACTGCCGGCGACACCGCAGGACGACGACGCCGCGACGTTCGCGCCGCCGCTGAAGAAGGCCGAGGCCGCGCTGCGCTGGGCCGAGGACGCGCGCGAGCTCTGGCTGCGCGTGCGCGCGTTCGCTCCGCGGCCCGGCGCGTTCGCTTTCGACGGCGCCGCGCGGCTGAAGGTCCTCGAGGCCGCGCCGGTCGATGTCGCCCACGACGCTTCGCCCGGCGCCGTGCTCGGCACGGGCAGCCGCGGCCTCGTCGTCGCCTGCGGGCGCGGCGCGCTGGAGCTCGTGACGGTCCAGCCCGAAGGCCGCCGCGCGATGTCGGCCTTCGACTACGAGCGCGGCCAGCGCGGCGGCGCGCCCGCGCGCACGCTCCACGATGGAATCTGACCCGCGCCGCCTCGCCGCCGCCGTGCTGCTCGACGTCGGGGACGGCGCGTGGTCCGACGAGGCGCTTGCCGACGCACTCGACCGCTCGAGGCTCTCCGACGCCGACCGCGGCCTGGCCACCCTGCTCGTGTACGGCACCATCGCGCGACAGCGCACGCTCGACGCGACGATCTCCGCGCTGTCGAACCGGCCGCTCGACCGCCTCGACCCGATCGTGCTGACGGCGCTGCGGCTCGGCCTGTTCCAGATGGGGTTCCTCGACCGCGTCCCGGACCACGCGGCGGTGATGACGAGCGTGGATCTCGTCGCGCGCGGCGCCGCGAGCGCCAAGGGCTTCGTGAACGCGCTGCTGCGGCGAGCGCAGCGCGAAGGACTCGCCCCGCCGCCGGCTTCGCCTGCGGTCGCGCGGCTCGGCGTGCTGTACTCGCATCCCGACTGGCTCGTGCGGATGTGGACCGACGAACTCCTTCCCGGGGAGGTCGAAGCGCTGCTGGAAGCGAACAACACCGCCGCCCCCACCTGCTACCGCGCGCTCGGCGATCGCGACGAGGCGCTGCGCCTGCTGCGCGCGCACGACGTCGAGGCCGAGCCGGGACGCTACGCGTCCTCCTCGATCGTGATCCCCGGGCCGGTGCTGGACACCGACGGCGTCGCCGTCGTGCAGGGCGAGGCGTCGCAACTCGTCGTCGACCTGCTCGACCCGCGCCCCGGCGAGCGCGTGCTCGACGCCTGCGCGGCGCCGGGCGGCAAGACCGCGGCGATCGCCGCGCGCGTCGGCGACGCGGGCAGCGTGGTCGCGTGCGATCCCGGGCGAAACGCCGCCGCGCGGATCCGTGCGTCGCTTCGCAACGCCGGCATCGAGCGCGGCGTCCGGATCCATCCGCGCGGCGTCGAGACGCTTGACGCCGAGCCCGCGAGCTTCGACGCGGTGCTGGTGGATGCCCCGTGCTCGGGACTCGGCACGCTGCGCCAGCACCCCGAGATCCGCTGGCGACGCACGCCGCGCGACCTCGACGACCTCGCGCGGCGGCAGCACGCGATCCTCGAGTCGGCGGCGCGCTACGTGCGGCCCGGCGGTCGCCTCGTCTACTCGACCTGCACGATCGCGCGCCTCGAGAACGACGACGTCGTCGAGGCGTTCCTCGCCGACCATGCGTCGTTCCGTCGCGAGGCGCGCGATCAGCTCCCCGATTCGCCGGGAGAATGCCTCGAGGCGGACGGCACGCTCCGCACGTTCCCGCACCGCCACGGCCTCGACGGCTTCTTCGCGGTGCGGCTGCGCCGCGCGGCCGCCACGCCGTCGTGACGCCCGTCGTGAGAGCGGATCGGTCGGCGACCTTCAGCGACTCGCCGTAGCGAGCCCCCGCTCTTCGAGGAACCCCGCGAGCGACTTCGCGATCACCTCGTTGCCGCGCACCGTCAGGTGCACGTGCACCGGGTCGTAGAGAAGCTCGTCGGCGCCCTCGTGCGCGGTCGCGTCGCGCAGGTCCGGCGAGAAATCGTGGAAGAGATAGCCGTCCTTGGCCGCGCGCTGGGCGAGGTGGCGCCGCTGCGCCTCGTCCATGGCCTCGAGCAGCGCCGCGAGCGACGGGTCGGAGTACGTCACCTTGCCGGCGTACGCCGCGTACGCGGCGGGCGTGTAGGCGACGATCGCGGTGAAGCCGTGCTCACGCGCGAGAAGCCCGAAGCGCTGGAGCGCATCGCTCCAGATGTCCAGCTGCACGGCGCCGGAGGCGAGCCGCTCGGCCATCTGCACCTCGTCGCGGTCACGGTTCTCGAGGTTGAACTCGACGTCCCCGCCGGGAAGACCGATGCGATAGCGCGCGTCGATCCGCGACTTCTCCCAGTCCGAGATGCTCCAGTCGGCGGCGCGGCTGAGCGCCGCGACCACGAAGTTGATCGCGTAACTGTGGCGCCCGACCGCGCTCGAAACGAGCCACGGCGCGATGTTCTGCGCCTCGGCGGATGGCGGGATCTCCTGCCGCGCCAGCGCGCGCTCGTGCATGCGGTAGTAGTTCGCGTCGCGAAGGTCGTTGCCGCCGTAGACGTTCATCACGACGACGCGCGGCTTCTTCGCGAGCCCGAAGGCCCGCAGCAGCTGCAGGTACTCGTAGAGTCCCTTGCCGCCGATGCCGAGGCTGAGCGTCGCGAGCCCGGTGCGATCCTCGAGTTGGGCGGGCCAGGCCTGGCCGGGCATCACCGCGTGGCACCACGTGAACGAATCGCCGAGCGCGACGACGTCCGCGCGTTCGCGAACCGCGCGGCCGGGCGGATTGCAGAACCCGAGTTCGTCCGCGGTGCGTTCGGCGCCGCCGGCCGGCCGGTCGATCGACACGATGCGCGAGAGCGGTTCGGGAACCAGCAGCGGCGGACCGTCGTCGTCGCGCGCGATCTCGCGCCAGTCCTTCTTGAGCGGGAAGTCCCCGGTGGCCAGCGTCTCGCGAAGCCCCGGGTCGAACAGGATCAGCAGCTTCGGGGAAATCGCCCCGGGCGCGACGCGAAGCGCGACCTCGAGAGAACCCATCGCCAGGGCGACCGCCACCGCGACGGCGACGACTCGCACGCCAGGCCGCGGCTTCTGCCCTGCTGCAGGCGCATGCGTTGTGCCGGAACTCATGGAACCAGCGAGTGTACGGGGCGACGGAGGCGTCGCAAGCCCGGTTGCCGCACGGCCTCCTCCTTCGTATAAGGCCGCGTGATTCGCGTAGCCCCCTCGATTCTTTCGGCCGATTTCGGTCGTCTGGCCGAAGAAGTCCGCGCCGTCGACAAGGCCGGCGCCGACTGGATCCACGTGGACGTGATGGACGGCCATTTCGTGCCGAACCTGACGCTCGGGCCCGATATCGTCGGCGCGATCGACCGCGCGACGAACCTGACGCTCGACGTGCACCTGATGATCGAGCACCCGGAGCGGTACGTCGACCAGTTCATCGCCAACGGGGCCGACTACGTCAGCGTGCACCGGGAGGCGGTCGACGACCTCGACGCGCTGTTCGACCAGATCGAGGGCAAGGGCGCGAAGCCGGGAGTCGTGATCAACCCGGGGACGCCGGTCGAGAGCCTCGGCGAGGCGCTCGAGCGGGCCGCGCTCGTGCTCGTGATGAGCGTGAACCCGGGCTTCGGCGCCCAGTCCTTCATGGAAGTGTCGCTGCCGAAGCTCTCCGAGCTGCGCGACCTGCGCGAGAAGCACGGCTACGGCTACGTCATCGAGATCGACGGCGGCATCAAGACCGGCAACGCGCAGCTCGTGATCGACGCCGGCGCCGAGGTGATCGTGGCCGGATCGGCCGTCTTCAAGAGCGACGACTACGCGGCGACCATCCGTGCCCTCCGGGGCTCGGCGGGCTGATCCGGGCGTGCCCTTCGGGACCCGGTCCGGCCCCCGCCCAGCGATTTCGCTTCGATCGAAAGCCGTGTTATCAGGCCCGGTCCGGTCGGCCTCGGGGTGTAGCTCAGCCTGGTAGAGCACTGCGTTCGGGACGCAGGAGTCGGAGGTTCAAATCCTCTCACCCCGACCATTCCCGACCCGGCAAGCGCGGCCGCGTGATCCAGATCCCGAACATCGGCTGCCTCGTCTTCCTCCTCCTGCTCGCCCTGGTCGGCGGCGCCCCGTTGCTGGTGGGCATCGCCCGGCTCGTCCTGTTCTTCTTCCTGGCCACGATGCTCGTCGGCCTGGTCGGCCGCTGGTACCTGAGCCGGCGGGCGGTCCCGTTCCACGCCCAGCAGGGCAACCGGCGACACGACCAGTACGTGGAAATCCTCGTCGAGTTGCTGGTCCGGCTCGCCGAGGTCGACGGGCAGCTCGACCGGCCCGAGGTCACGACGATCCGGCTCTTCTTCCAGCGCGACCTCGGCTACAGCGAGGAGAAGCTGCTGTGGATCCGCGACCTGATCCAGAAGGCCCGCACCTCGACCACCCCCGTCGACGAGCTCTGTCGGCGGCTGGTCGCCGAGTACGACCTGCAGGCCCGCTTCATCGTGGTCGAGATGCTCGGGCGCGTCGCGCGCGCCGACGGCCGCATCAGCCCGGCCGAGGCCGCGCTGCTGCAGGAGATCGCGAGCCGGCTCGGCCTCGCGCCGTTCGTGCACAGCTTCGGCTGGGAGCAGGCGTTCGGCGGCGGGCCGGGGCGGGCCGGTGGGGCGCCGGCGCCGGACCGCACGGCAGAAGCCCTCGCGACGCTCGGCCTTTCCCCGGGGGCCTCGCCGGCCGAGATCAAGCGGGCCTGGCGCGACCTTTCCAAGGAGAATCATCCGGACCGCGTGACCCATCTCGGCGAGGAGTTCCGGCGCGTCGCCGAGGAAAGGATGCGGCGGATCAACGCGGCCTACGACACGCTGAAGGCCGCGGGGCTGGCCCAGTGACGGACCCGCGAACCGGCCTGCCGTGGTGACGCCCGAGCCCAAGACTGCCCAAGTTGAAGGCACTGCCGGGAAACGCGGCACCCGGGATCCCGAAAAACGGCCGGGAATCCTTTGGATTTACCGCCACGGCCGTGGCATCGCATTTGCACAACCGGCGCCGGACGACGCGGAACTCGCAGACCCTCGCCCTCCCGTCGAAGGACCGGCCGGACCGGTTCCTGCGAAGAACAACGGTTTCGGCAACGTGGGGATGCGGAAAGCGCCCCACCAACAACGTCAGGAGACCAGGACATGAAAAAGGTCGAAGCAATCATCAAGCCCTTCAAGCTGGACGAGGTGAAGGAAGCGCTGAGCGGGGTCGGGGTCCAGGGCATCACGGTGAGCGAAGTGAAGGGCTTCGGCCGCCAGCGCGGCCACACGGAGCTGTACCGGGGAGCCGAGTACGTCGTGGACTTCCTTCCCAAGGTGAAGCTGGAGGTCATCGTGAAGGACGACCAGGTCGAGCCGGTCGTCGAGGCGATCACCGCGGCGGCCCGCACCGGCCGCATCGGCGATGGCAAGATTTTCGTGACGACGGTAGACGAGGTGGTTCGCATCCGTACCGGGGAGACCGGCGAGTCGGCCCTGTAACCCCGGCGCCCGCCTTTCCGTTCGCACATTCAGGCACACGTTTTTCGTTCAGGAGGACCAGACAGCAATGACATCGAAAGAAGCGATGAAGTTCGCCAAAGAGAACAAGGTGGAGATGGTGGACTTCAAGTTCTGCGACATGCTCGGCACGTGGCAGCACTTCACCACGCCCGTGAGCGAGTTCGAAGAGGAGATCTTCGAGGAAGGGCTCGGGTTCGACGGTTCGTCGATCCGTGGGTGGAAGGCCATCAACGCGTCCGACATGCTCGTCGTTCCCGACCCGGCCACCGCCAAGATGGACCCGTTCATGGAGCGCCCGACGCTGTCGCTGATCTGCGACATCGAGGACCCGCTCACGCGCGAGCGCTACGACCGCGACCCGCGCAACATCGCGCGCAAGGGCGTCGAGTTCCTGCGCTCGACGGGCCTCGCGGACACCTGCTTCTTCGGCCCCGAGCCGGAGTTCTTCGTGTTCGACTCCGCGCGCTTCATCACGCGCCAGAACATGGGCTACTACGAGGTCGACTCGTGTGAAGCCGTCTGGAACACGGACGAGGACGGCGGCCAGAACCTCGGCTACAAGGTTCGCTCGAAGGAGGGCTACATCCCCTGCGCGCCGACCGACCAGTTCCAGGACCTGCGCACCGAGATGTGCCAGGTGATGGAGAGCGTCGGCATCCGCGTCGAGCGCCAGCACCACGAGGTCGCGACGGCCGGCCAGGCCGAGATCGACATGCGCTTCGCGGACCTCGTCCTCATGGGCGACCAGCTCATGTGGTACAAGTACATCGTGAAGAACGTCGCGCGCCGCCACGGCCGCACGGCGACCTTCATGCCGAAGCCCCTGTTCGGCGACAACGGCTCGGGCATGCACTGCCACCAGTCGCTGTGGAAGGACGGCAAGCCGCTCTTCGCCGGCGACAAGTACGGCGGCATGTCGCAGATGGCGCTGCACTACATCGCCGGCATCCTGCACCACGCCCCGGCGATCTGCGCGCTGACGAACCCGACGATGAACTCGTACCACCGCCTGGTGCCGGGCTTCGAGGCTCCGGTGAACCTGGCGTACTCGAGCCGCAACCGCTCGGCGTCCGTGCGCATCCCGACGTACTCGCCTTCCCCGAAGGCGAAGCGCATCGAGGTCCGCTTCCCGGATCCGGCGGCGAACGGCTACCTCGCGTTCACGGTGATGATGATGGCCGGGCTCGACGGCATCGAGCGCAAGCTCGATCCGGGCGCGCCGCTCGACAAGGACATCTACTCGCTGTCGAAGGCCGAGCTGAAGGACGTCCCGAGCGTCCCGGGTTCGCTCGCCGAAGCCTGCGACGCCCTCGAGAAGGACCACGAGTTCATGCTCAAGGGCGACGTGTTCAGCACGGACTTCATCGAGAACTGGATCGACATCAAGCGCTCGAGGGAGATCGACGCGATCCGCCTTCGTCCGCATCCGCACGAGTTCGAGATGTACTACGACTGCTGAGGCAGTCGCGGGACACTCGAAGCGGTCCAACGAAGACGGCCCGCTCCCGGCGACGGGGGCGGGCCGTTTTTCGTGCGCCCGGCGCGGACGCGGGCGATCAGGCTTCTTCCCGGCCGTCGTCCGGCCGCCGGTCCGTGGACAACAGCGACGACGCGAGCAGCAGGATCACGCCGCAAGTGATGAAGCTGTCGGCGACGTTGAACGCCGGCCAGTGCCAGTCGTTCACGTACACGTCGAGGAAGTCGACGACATCGCCGTAGCGGATGCGATCGTACAGGTTCCCCACCGCGCCGCCGATCACCGCCGTCAGCGCGAAGCGCTGCACGACGTCGTCGCGATCGGCGCTTCGCAGCATCCAGACGAGCGCCGCGACGGTCGCGAGCGCGAACAGCACGAAGAATCCCACGCGCCACCCCTCCGGCAGGTCGGCCAGGAGGCCGAACGCCCCACCGCGATTGCGCAGGTAGGTCAGCGAGAAGAACCCCGGGACGACCGTGACCGAGTCGCCGAGCTCCCACGAGGAAACGACCAGGTGCTTCGTGAACTGGTCGAGCGCGACGATCAGCGCGACCAGCAGCGCCGAGACGCGTCCGCTCACAGCGAAGTCACCACCGGATGGCAGCGCCCGCAGAGCTCCGGGTGGTCGGCATGGCCCCCGACGTCCTCGGCGAAGTTCCAGCAGCGCCCGCACTTCGCGCCGCGCGCCTTCTCGACCGAGAGAGCGAGCGGCCCCGCGCCGTCGGCGACCTCCACCTGCGAGACGATGAACACCTCGCAGAGGCCGCGCTCGCCGATGCCGCGCAGCAGCTCGGCGTCCCTTCCGGACGCCGCGATCGCCACGCGCGCCTCGAGCGACTGCCCGATCGCGCCGGCGCGCCGCTGCTCCTCGAGCGCCTTGGTCACGGCGCCGCGGATCTCCCAGAGCCGCTCCCAGCGACCGAGCAGCGCATCGTCCTTCCACGCCGGATCGGCGGTGGGGAAGTCCGCCAGGAACACGCTCGGCTGCCCGCCGGCCGCGCGACGAAGCGGCTCCGGCATCGCCCGCCAGATCTCGTCGGCCGTGAAGCAGAGGATCGGCGCGACGACGCGCGTCAGCGCGACCAGGATCTCGTGCATCGAGGACTGCGCGCTGCGCCGCGCGCGGCTGTCGCGCGCGCTGGTGTAGAGCCGGTCCTTCAGCACGTCGAAGTAGAGCGCGCTCAGGTCCACGCTGCAGAAGTTGTTCAGCGCGTGGAAGACGACGTGGAACTGGTACGAGTCGTAGGCCGAGCGGCAGCGCGCGAGGAAATCGTCGAGCCTCGCGACGATCCAGCGGTCGAGCTCGTGGCGCTCCGCGTGCGCCACCGTCGACGTGGCGGGGTCGAAGTCCGCGAGGTTCGCGAGCAGGTTGCGCGCGGTGTTGCGGATGCGGCGGTACGAATCCGCGATACGCTTCAGCATCTCGTCGGAGATGCGCACGTCCTCGCTGTAGTCCTCGGAAGCGACCCACAGGCGCAGGATGTCCGCGCCGTAGGTCTTCAGGATGTCCTGCGGGGCGATGACGTTGCCGAGCGACTTCGACTGCTTGCGGCCCTCGCCGTCGAGCACGAAGCCGTGCGTGAGCACCGAGCGGTACGGGGCGCGGTCGCGCGTGGCGACCGACGCCAGCAGCGCCGAATGGAACCAGCCGCGGTGCTGGTCGCTGCCCTCGAGGTAGAGGTCGGCGACCGCGTCGCGGCCGAACTCCGGCTCCACGACCGCCGCGTAGCTGACGCCCGAGTCGAACCAGACGTCGAGGATGTCGGTCTCGCGCTCGAACTCGCGGCCGCCGCAGCCCGTGCACGCGAACCCCTCGGGCAGGAAGTCCTCGACGGGCCGCGCGAACCAGGCGTCGGCCCCCTCCTTCTCGAAGAGGTCGGCCGCGCGCAGAGCGAGCTCGGGAGTCGCCTCGACGTTGGCGCACGCGCGGCAGTGCACCGCGACGATCGGCACGCCCCACGCGCGCTGCCTCGACAGGCACCAGTCGGGACGACCCGAGATCATCCCGTAGATGCGCTCGCGCCCCCACGACGGGATCCAGCGGACGCGGTCGATCGCCTCGAGGGCGCGGCGACGCAGGTCCTCGCGCTCCATCGACAGGAACCACTGGTCGGTCGCGCGGAAGATGATCGCCTTCTTGCAGCGCCAGCAGTGGGGATAGCTGTGCTCGATCGCCTCCTCCGCGAGCAGCACGCCGCGCGCCGAGAGCAGGTCGATCAGGCCCTTGTCGGCCGCGAACACGAACTGGCCGGCGAACTCGGGCACCTCGGACGTGAACACCCCGCCGGCGTCGACCGGGGCGTACGCCTCGAGTCCGTACTTGCGGCCGATCACGTAGTCGTCGTGACCGTGGCCGGGCGCGGTGTGGACCGCGCCGGTGCCGGTGTCGAGCGCGACGTGGTCGCCGAGGATCACGAGCGAGTCGCGCTCGATCCACGGATGCCGGGCCTTCAGGCCCTCGAGCTCCTTGCCCCGGAACGTCGCGAGCGTCTCGCCGATCGGGAACCGCCTGGCGAGCTGCGGCACGAGCTCGGTCGCGACGACGAGCGTGCGCTCGAGCGATTCGACGAGCGAGTACTCGTACTCGGGGCCGACCGCGACGGCGAGGTTCGCCGGCAGCGTCCACGGCGTGGTCGTCCAGATCGCGATCGACGGCCGCCGGTCCGCGAACGGCGCGAGCGGCCCCTTCGCCTCGATCGGGAACGCGACGAAGATCGAGGTCGACGTCTTCGTGTCGTAGTCGACCTCGGCCTCCGCGAGCGCCGTCCGGCACGACGCGCACCAGTGCACGGGCTTGCGGCTGCGGAAGATGCCGCCGGTCGCGAGGATCTTCGCGAGCTCGCGCGCCTCCTGCGCCTCGTAGTCGAAGTCCTTGGTCAGGTACGGGCGGTCCCAGCTGCCGAAGACGCCGAGCCGCTGGAAGTCGCGGCGCTGCACGTCGACGAACTTGTCCGCGTACTCGCGGCAGAGCCGGCGGACCTCGACGAGGCTCATCTCGGCCTTCGCCTTGCGGCCGATCTTCTTCTCGACCTCGAGCTCGATCGGCAGCCCGTGCGTGTCCCAGCCCGGCCGGTACGGGGCGCGGAAGCCCGCCATCGTCTTGTACTTGACGATGACGTCCTTGAGGATCTTGTTCAGCGCGTGCCCGATGTGGATGTTGCCGTTCGCGTACGGCGGGCCGTCGTGCAGCACGAACAGCGGGGCGTTCGCGCGCAGCTCGAGCATGCGTTCGTGCATCCCCTCGCCTTGCCAGGCCTCGAGCATGGCCGGCTCGCGCTCGGGCAGGTTGGCCCGCATCGGGAAGTCCGTCGAAGGAAGGTGGAGGGTGTGCTTGTAGTCCATGAAACCGGCCGTCTTCGGCGGGCCATCGGAGGCCGGCCTCGCTGACGGGAACACGCGTAGCTATCAACGGGGTCGCGGGTGGGCAACCGCGCGTCCGGGCTCGAAAACACGGGGTTTTCGATCGATCCGGCGCGCCGCTCCACCGCGCTCGAGGCACGGCGTCGGGCTCGACGCCGGGACCGGCGCCGGCTGCTGGAATCGCGAGTCTTCCCGCGCTAGACAGCCGCGATCATGGCCAAGCGATTGCAGGTGAACTTCCACAAGCCGGGGCCGACCCTGGTCCCCGAAGACGGCCAGCCGCGGCCCTGCGCGCGCGGCGTCGGCTGGGTCAACGAGCACACGCAGCAGACGCTCGAGAAGCGGCACATCCCGCGCACCGACGCGAAGGGCGTCCCGGTGCCGGACGACACGCCGATGTCGAAGGAACTCGCGCCCGCCGTCGAGCGCGAGGCGAACTGAACCGACCCGCCCCTCGGCGCCGCGCGGCCCGCAGGCTCAGCGCGACAGCCGGCGGCGCGACCCGGGACCGGTGCGGACCCGCTGCATGCGGTCCCAGTCGAACGTCATCTCGCGACGCACGCCCAGGAAATAGCAGCACATGTCGTGGTCGAGGTCGTTGTTGAACGTGCGCTGGTGCCCGTCCTCGAACAGCACGCGCACCAGGCAGGTGCCGCCGACGATGGTGGACGTCATCTCCTCGACGACGGCGCCGGTTCCCCACTCTTCGTGGGAATCCGAATAGACGCGGTCCCCGAGTCGCAGATAGAGACGCTTCTCCTCCACGAGCCCGGACCATACACGCAGTCCCGATTCGTGACCAGAGTTTTTCGGGACGGGGGCCGGCCGAAAGCCCGGCCGGCGATCGCCACCGCGGCCCGGGGCGCCTCGGCGACGCGACCTGCGCGTCAGAACTCGGTTCCGCCGTCGGGCGCGACCTCGATACGGGTCCCGTCGACGAGCACCGGCACGACACGACGCCGGCGCGTGAGCTTGACGAGTTCCGGAACGCACTCCGGGCGCAGCCCCACGTCGATCTCGGTGAACGTCGCGCCGCGCTCTCGCAATCGTTCCCGCAGCGCCCGGCTGAACGGGCAATCCGACAGGGTGTAGAGCGTGACCGCCATGCGCCCGGCCTAGCCGAAGAACACCGACTGCCGCTCGCTGAGCGAACGGTCGATCAGCGTCGCGACGCTGCGCTGCAGCCGCAGCGTCATCGCCTCGAAGTCCGGCTCGGTGCGAAAGCGCCGCTCGCGGTGCAGGGCGATGCGGGAGCCGAACGCGAGGCTCCAGCGCGTCGGCAGCGGCAGCACGCCGAGCGGCCCGAACGCCGGGAAGAACGGCGTGATCGGCATGTACGGCGCGCCGAGCGCCGCGCCGCCTTCCTCGCTGCGCCCGATCACCGGGTACGCCTCTTCGGCGCCGACGATCGAGAACGGGACGATCGGCGCGCGATGCTTCCACGCCAGCCGCGCGGCCGACGTCGAGAACCGTTGCAGCCGGTAGCGCTCCTCGAACAGCTTCGCGACCCCGCCGATGCCTTCCGGGAAGATCACGACGACCTCGCCGCGCGCGAGCAGGTCGTCGGCGACCGCGTAGCGCGCGGGCACGCCGCCGCTGCGCCGGTACACGTCCGCGAGCGTGGGGATCCCGTCGATGAAGCGGTCGTACAGGACCCGGGCGACTCGCCGCGGGCTGGTCGCGTCGTCCTCGCGGTCGATCGCGTACGCGAGCATCGCGGCGTCGACCGGAATCGCCCCGGAGTGATTGCCGACGAGGATCACGGGACCGGTGCGCGGGACGTTCACGAGGCCGCGGACCGACACGCGCCACCAGCGGCGGAACAGGAAACGGACGAGCGGCCGCAGTCGCTCGCGCAGCTCGTGGTCCACCACGTAACGCTCCCGCGGCGCGCGACCGTGCTGCTGCGAAGACGGGCTCACGCTCAACGCGGCGTCCCCTCCCGGGCTCAGGCCGGCTCGCCGGCGGCGGCTTCGGTCGTCGTGGAAGCCGATGCCCCGCCCGAGCGGCGACGACGGCGGCGGCGGCGCTTCCTGGGCGCGCCCTCACCGGAGCCCGGGCTGGATCCTTCGCCGGCCTCCGGGGGCTGCTCGGCGACGGCCGCCACGGCTTCGACGGTCGCGACGGCTTCGGCGGCGGGCGACGCGGCGTCGCCGCGATCGGCGCCGTCGCCGGAGCGCGAGCGCCGGCGACGCTTGCGCGCGGGCTTGTCGGCGCCGTCGCCGGACGTCCCGGCGGCTTCGTCGTCCTGCGGCTGCGGCGCCGCCTCGACCTTCGGCGGTCGGGGCGCGGGCCGCGGCATCTTGACGAGGTCGGCGCCCGGCATCGTGTGCGGCACGCTCCTGCCGATGAACTCCTCGATCGCCTCGAGCGAGTAGACGTGGTGCTCGCACGCGAGCGAGAACGCCTTGCCGGATGCCCCGGCGCGGGCCGTGCGGCCGATGCGGTGCACGTAATCCTCGGGATCCTGCGGCAGGTCGTAGTTGAAGACGTGCGTGACCGCCTCGATGTGCAGGCCGCGCGACGCGACGTCGGTCGCGACGAGGATGGTGATGCCGCCTTCCTTGAAGTCGCGCAGCGTGCGGATGCGCTTCTTCTGGTCGACGTCGCCGACCAGGACCCCGACACGGTGGCCGTGACGCTCGAGGCGTTCGGCCACGAAGTGCACCCCGCGGCGCGTGTTGACGAACACGAGCGCGCGCGTGGGCTGCTCGGTGCGGAGCAGGTTCAGGAGAACCGGCAGCTTCTCCTCGACGCCGACGTGGTAGACGAGCTGCTCGACGCGCTCGGCCGTGACCTGCTCCTCGTCGATCGCGACGCGGTGCACGTCGTGCATGTACTCGTAGGCGAGTTCGAGCACGCGGTACGAAAGCGTCGCCGAGTACAGGAACGAGACGCGCTCGGTGGCCGGCGGCATCTTCGTGACGAGGTAGCGAAGGTCGTCGACGAACCCCATGTCGAACATGCGGTCGGCTTCGTCGACGATCAGGACCTCGGTGTCCTTCAGCGAGAACACGCGCTGCTTGAAGTAGTCGATGAGCCGGCCCGGCGTGCCGATCAGCACGTCGACCCCCTCGGCGAGGCGGTCGAGCTGCTTGTTGTAGTCGACGCCGCCGTAGACCGCGTGCAGCGCGAGGCCGGTGTGCTTCCCGAGCAGCTTCGCCTCGTCGAAGATCTGCATCGCGAGCTCGCGCGTCGGCGCGATGATCAGCACGCGCGGGCAGGACCCCTTGCCCTGGTGGCGGCGCGGCCGCGACAGCAGCAGCGAGAACGCGGCGATCAGGAACGCGGCCGTCTTGCCGGTGCCGGTCTGCGCCTGCCCGGCGATGTCGCGGCCGGTGATCGCGGTCGGCAACGTCTCGGCCTGGATCGGCGTGCACGTCACGAAACCGGCGTCCTCGACCCCGCGCCGGACCGGCTCGGGAAGGTCGAGGTCGGCGAAGGCGAGCGTGATGCCGGAACTCCCTACTGCTGGCTGGACAGAAGACATCTCGAATTCCCGTCAGGTGGTGCCGGCCGGGCGGCGGCTTTGGCTGAGCATCTTCGCCAGGTCGTCCGGCGGGATGAACCCGAAGCGGCGGGTGCTCTCCTTCCCGTCCGGCCCGAACAGGATGACGGTCGGCGCGCCGACCACCTGGAAGCTCTTCTGCAGGAGCGAAATCTGGCGATCGGGCTCGGTCACGTCGACGCGGAAGAACCGGAAGCCGGAGGCGGCTTCCACCACGGCCGGCGCGCGAAACGTCCGCTCGTGCATCTGCTTGCACGGCGCGCACCAGTCGGCCTCGAAGTACAGACCGACGGGAACGCCGCTGCGCCTGGCTTCCACGAAGGCCTTGTCGTCGAACGCCGCGAACTCGACCTCGCGGGCTTCCGGCGTTTCGGCAGCCGAGGCCGCGGTCGACGACCACGCCAGGCCGACGGACGTCGCTGCCACGGCCGCCGTCAGCACGGCCGCGAGAAGGGCAGTCGCCGGCCGGACTCGGACTGGAGTGGGGGAATCAGCGTGCGCTCGTTGGTTCGCGAATCGTGTCACCAGGAACCCGATGCGACGCGCTCGAAACCGCGGCGCGTCGCCGCAAGGTAGCCGAGCACCAGCCGATTTGCGAGTCGGCAGGCCGACCGCTAAGCACGTCGCCGCGGGCGCGGACGCTCCGGCTCCGATCCACGGAGCGAGACCCGCGCGTCGCGGCCGATCGATCCCTCGTGCCGGCAGGATACAGCCATGAACCCGACCACCCGCACCTCCCCGACACGCCGCCGGCTCGCTCCCCTCGTCCGGCGATTCGGCCTCGCCGCCCTTGCCGGCCTGCTCGCGATCGCCGCCGCGCCGCCGGCGCAGGCCGGCCCGATCGGGAGCGGACCGACCCTGCTCGGCGGCTGGTCCGGCGACGACGACGCATCGGGCGCGTCGCAGGACCTCGGGCTGCTGTCGCTCGGCTGGCGCTGGCGCTTCGACGGCGCCGACGCGATCGACGACTTCCTCGCGAAGGCGAGCATCGACTTCTCCTGGGCCGTCGAGCCGCTGGTGGGCGTGGTCTTCGGGGACGCCGAGGCCTTCGAAGCGTCGATCGTCCCCTACGTCCACCTGCGTCCCCTCGGTTGGGACGGCGTCGTCCCGTACTTCGAGGGTGGTGTCGGCCTGGCCTACACGGGCCTGCGCAACTACGGCCTCGGCTCGCGCGTGACGTTCAGCGACAACGTCGGTGTCGGCGTCTCGTTCCCGGACGGACAGGGCCGGAACTGGTCGATCGGCTACCGGTTCCGACACCTGTCGCACGCCGGGATCTTCGGCAGCCCCAACGACGGCCTGAACGCGCACTTCCTCACCGTCTCGGTCGAACGCTGACGGGGGGCGGAACACCCGCGCGACGGATCCCCGGGTCGCGCGGGCCGGCCCTCCCGGCCGGAAGTCCGCCTCGTCATCGCAGCGAAGCGGCGACCTCGCGGAAGTGGTCTTCGAGCCGGCACGTCCCCCTCGGTTCGGCGACGGCGGCGTTCGTGCTGACCACGGCGGCGAACTCGAGCAACTCGGACAGGCGCGGCTGAACGCGCGCCAGCACCCCCGAAGCGGCCAGCCACACGCGCGGCGAGGAGCGAACGATCCTCGCGCGGCGCCCGACCGCGCGAGCGGCCATCCGCGCCATCTCCTCGCGTGAGAAGACGTCGGGGCCGCCGGCCTCGACGACGCGCTCGGGCCCGTCGAACGCGGACGCGACGAATCGGGCGAGGTCTTCCTCGGCCACCGGGTTCGTGCGCGCCCGGCCGTCGCCGATCACGGGCACGATACCGCGGGCGGCCATGCGCACGAGTTCGTCGAGGAAGCCGAAGAACCCGGTCGGACGAACGACGCGCCAGTCGAGCCCGCTCGCGGCGAGCCCGTCCTCCACGCGTCGGTGGGCACGCACGTAGGCGGTTCGCTCGATCGGGCCGCCGGCGGCGACGCTCACGTACGTGAAGCGGCTCGCTCCGGCCGTCCTCGCGGCCTGCAGCAGCGCGAGGTTGCCGAGGCCGTCGACGAGCGAGTAGGAGTTGCGATCGCGCCAGGCGTAGAGATCGAGCGAAGCGCCCACGCACGAGACGACGGCGCCGACGCCCCGGCAGGCCGCCAGCAACGTCGGCGGGTCGAGCACGTCGCCACGCACGGTCTCGACGCCGCCGGCGGGATCGCAGGCCGGCGCGCCGCGACGGGAGAGCAGTCGGACCCGTTCGCCACGCGCGAGCAGCTCGCCAACGACGTGACGGCCGAGGGAGCCGGTCGCGCCGGCCACGAGCACGATCGAGGCGTCCACGCCCCGACGCATAGCAAAACGCGCGGCGACAGGGCAGTTCGAGCCGGTGCGGCCGTAGCCATCGCTTCGCCCAGCGTCTATGCTCCCGCCGCGCGTCCGCGACGCGGGACAGGGGGACATGGCCACTCGCAACAGTGCCGACCAACCCGGCAGCTCGGGTTCGCTCAAGCCGAAGCTGCTGCGCCGGCTGAGCGTCCTCCTTTCGGCCGCGGTCGTCGGCGGCGGCCTTTGGGCCGAACTCACCGAGCCGTGGTTCGTCGGCGACATCCACAACGCGGTGTTCGACGCCTACCAGCGCTCGAGGCCGCGCCCGTACCAGCCCGCTCCGGTGCGCATCGTCGACATCGACGAAGCGAGCCTCGCGCGGCTCGGCCAGTGGCCGTGGCCGCGCAACAAGGTTGCGCGGCTCGTCTCCGAACTGCGCCAGCTCGGCGCCGCGGCGATCGCATCCGACTTCATCTTCGCCGAACCCGACCGCACGTCACCGGCGTGGCTCGCTTCCGAGTGGCGCGAGCAACCCGACGTCGCGGCCGCGCTTTCCCGCTTGCCGGACCACGACGAGGCGCTCACCGAGGAGTTCGGTCGCGGCAACGTCGTCACCGCCTTCGCGCTGACCGACGAGGCGGGCGGCGCGATGCCGGTCCAGAAAGGACGGTACGTGCGTCTCGGCTCGCAGGAGAAGATCGTCGTCAGCCGCTACAACGGGGCCGTCGTGTCGCTGCCCGCGCTGCAGAACGCAGCGGCCGGCAACGGCGCCGTCAATTTCGCTCCCGACCGCGACGGCGTGGTGCGCCGCGTCCCGCTGCTCGTCGAACGCAACGGCGAGATCTACCCGGGGCTCGTCGCCGAGGCGCTGCGCGTGGCGAGCGCCTCGGCGAACTACACCCTGATCGCCGAGGACGCGAGACGGCCGGGGACGGCCGCGCTGCAGATCGTCCGCGCGGGCCGCTTCGAGGTCCCCACCGATACGTTCGGACGCACCCTCGTCTACCTGACCGAACCGGTCCCGGAACGGTACGTCCCCGCCTGGAAGATCATGGAAGGCCAGGGCGAAGGCCTGATCCCGAAGGACGCCATCGTGTTCCTCGGCTCGTCGGCGACCGGCCTCCAGGATCTGCGGTTCGGAACGCTCG
This sequence comes from uncultured Myxococcales bacterium, assembly GCA_964476185.1. Classification (GTDB taxonomy): domain Bacteria; phylum Desulfobacterota; class Binatia; order UBA1149; family CAITLU01; genus DATNBU01. The sequence continues at coordinate 4,253 of CAYYZO010000023.1, read as the reverse complement.
GGAAGATCATCCCCGGAGTCGAGATCCACGCGCAGCTGACCGAGCAGGCCATGCTCGGCGTGTTCGCGACGAGACCGCTGTGGGTGCAGGGACTCGAAACGCTGGTCATGGTGCTCGCGTGGCTGCTGATGCTCGCCTTCGGGCGGCACCGGCGCGTGCTCCCGGCGGCGCTCGCCACCGGCGGCGGCATTTTCATCATCACCTGCGCGGCGATTTACGGGTGGAACGCGAGGCTCCTGCTCGCGGACCCGTTGTTCGCGAGCGCCGTGCTCCTGACGACGTTCGTCGCATACACCGTGCCGCGCCAGCTCGCGACGGAGAGCGAAGGGCAGTGGATCCGCGGCGTGTTCGCGAACTACCTGTCGCCGAACCTCGTCGAGCACCTGATCCAGAACCCCGACGACCTGAGGCTCGGCGGCGAGCGTCGCGAGTGCTCGTTCGTGCTCACCGACGTCGCGGGTTTCACCTCGCTGGTCGAAGGCATCGAGGATCCCGAGGAGCTCACCGAGATCATCAACAACTATCTCGAGGGGATGGTCAGCATCGCGTTCGAGCACGACGGGACGCTCGACCGCATCGTCGGCGACGCCATCGCCGTGCTGTTCTCCGCGCCGGTCACGCAGCCCGACCACCCGGAGCGCGCGGTGCGCTGCGCGTTGGCGATGGACCGGTTCGCGACCGACTACTCCGAGCGCTGCCATGACCGCGACATCCCGTTCGGCAAGACCCGGATCGGAGTCCACACGGGCGAGGTGGTCGTCGGCAACTTCGGCGGCAGCTCGCACTTCGACTACCGCCCTCTCGGCGATCCGATCAACACCGCCGCGCGCCTCGAAACCGCCAACCGCCAGCTCGGCACGAGCATCTGCGTGAGCGGCGCAACGGCGCATCGCTGC
>CAYYZO010000023.1:0-3257 GCA_964476185.1 uncultured Myxococcales bacterium | reverse complement strand
TGCGCCGAGGCGAGACGGGCTCGCACGTCGTCTTCACGGAGAAGTGAGTCGTCGAACCGTCCGCGACCGGGCAGGGAAAGCGGGCCGGCCGGCGTGGAAGGATGCCCTTCCGGTACGGGTACGGGTTGCGAGAGGAGTGGCGCGCGGCGTCAGCGGACCGTGACTTCGACCCGGCGATTGCGGAGTTCGGGGACCTCGTCCTCGGTCGGGATGGCCGGCCGGGTCTCGCCGAACGAATCGACCTCGATACGCTCGATCGGCACACCCGCCTTGACGAGATCGTCGCGGACCTTCCAGGCGCGCAGCAAGGCGAGGATCTCGTTGCGGGTCGGGGACGCCTTGCGATCGGCGTGACCGGCCACCGTGGCGTCGACGCCCGGGCGCCGACGGACCTCTTCCAGCATGGCGCCGTAGGGCTTCACGGACTGCCCCTCGAGGTCGGTGCGGCCTTCCTTGAAATAAAACGTGTACTTGACGAACCGGCCCGGCCTGGCGCCGAACGCGCGCGCGAAGACTTCCTGGAGCTTGTCGACGCCCGCCCGCCACGGAGTGCTCGGGGCCTTGCCCGCGCGGTTGATCGTGGTGGCTTCGCCGGATTCGTCGAGGACCTGGCGGCCCTTGTCGTTGGAGACGATGACCTTGCCCGCGCCGCCGCCGGGGTTATCGAGCAGGACGACGTAGTTCTTCGGCCCGCAGGCGAACGCCGACATCGTCAGGAGGAGGACGACGAGCGCGCGCTTCATTCCATTGCCTGCGGGAACCTGGACCAGCGAACGAATCGTGTTCCGTCTCAGCCCTTCTTCGAGCTCTTGGCGACCTTCTCGTCCGCGAACTTCTGACCGGGAGCGACGCGCACGACGAAATGCGTGCCGCGCATTCCGATCACGCCGGTCGGCGTCTCGATCGCGACGGACTCGGGAGCGAGCTTGCCCAGCATGCCGGAGACGAAGTCCAGCGTGCCCTGGCTGACGCGCGCGACGAAGCCGAGGTTGCCGGCCTTCGGAGCGTAAGCGTACTTGTCGAGAAGGATCTCGGTTTCCGGTCCGGCCGACAGCGTCGTGCCGTCCTTCATCGTGACGCCGAGGCTGGATTCCTTGCCGGTCTTGAGAACGTCGTCCTCGTAGAGGGCAGCACCGACCGCGAGCTTCTGCTCGTTGCCGCCGCGCACGACGGCGGCCGAACCCGAGACGGTCTTGACGTATCCGATCGTCTCGCCGGCCACGGCGACCTGGGCGGTGAACAGCGAAAGAACCACTGCGGCAAGGGTGAGCTTCTTCATGAGGACCTCCTGTGCGGCGGGCGTTGCCCGAATCGCGCTCCTCGATTCCCTCTCTCGTAACCGAAAGCCCTTGTCATAGCTAGGGCTTGACCGGTTTTTCCGGCTGCGACCGGAGGCTCCCGCGCGAAGGGCGTCACAGGCCCGCCGTCAGACCCCGACCACCTCGACGACCTCCAGGCCGTAGCCTGCCAGGTTCGGAAGGCGGAAGGGCGAATTCGTCAACAGCCGGATGCGACGAACCCCGAGGTCCCGGAGGATCTGCGCGCCGATGCCGTAATCCTTGAAGCTGGCCAGCCGGGCGGTCGGGTTGGTCGTGGCGGGTCCGCCGCCCCCCTCGGCCAGCATCTCGGCGCCGCGGCGATGCCGCCGCACGTACAACAGCACGCCGGCCCCCTCGCTGGCGATCCGGGTCATGGCACGGTGCAGGACCTCGCCGGTGTTGCGCTGGGCCGATCCGAACACGTCGCCGGGCAGGTACTCGGCATGGGCCCGGACGAGGATCGGACGGTCGGCGTCGATCGAGCCCTTCACGAGGGCGATGTGCTCACCCTCCTCGACGTCCGACCTGTAGACGTGGGCCGTGAACTCGCCGCCGAAGCGGGTCGGCAGGCGGGCGCTGGCGACGCGGTGGACCAGCGACTCGTTCTGCAGGCGGTACTGGATCAGGTCCGCGACCGTCGAAATCTTGAGCCCGTGCGCCTCGGCGAAGCGCACGAGGTCGGGCAGTCGCGCCATCGTGCCGTCTTCGTTGAGGATTTCACAGATCACCCCGGCCGGCTGCAGGCCGGCGAGCCGGCACAGGTCGATCGACCCCTCGGTTTGCCCGGTGCGAACGAGGACGCCGCCCTCGCGCGCGCGCAGCGGAAAGATGTGCCCGGGGATCACGAAGTCGCTGGCGTGAGCGCCCGGATCCGCGGCCAGGCGAATCGTCCGGCAGCGGTCCGCCGCCGTCACGCCGCCGGCGGTGCACGTCCGCGCGTCGATCGATACCGTGAAGCCGGTGCCGAGCGGCGCGGTGTTCTCCGGCACCATCATGCGAAGCCCGAGGGTCTGCATCCGCTGCTCCATGATCGGCAGGCAGATCAGTCCACGGGCGTGCCGGATCATGAAGTTCACGTGCTCGACCGTGCACTTCTCGGCGGCCACGACGATGTCGCCTTCGTTCTCGCGGTCCTCGTCGTCCATCAGGACGATCATGCGACCGCGGCGGATCTCGTCGATGACCTCGGGAACCGGCGAGATCGGCGATGCGGCAGGCTCGCGAACGTCCCTGGGCGACTTGGCGAACATGGCGGCGACTTATAGCGGCCCCCGGTGCGGTGCCAAGCGGGGAGGCGGCCCCGGCGCTCCGGCTTCTCGCCACGGACTCGCCCGGCGGCACGAGCCGAACGGGCCACCAGCCGAAGGACGGCGCGGCCACGCCCTGCGGCAATTCGATGCTCCGGGCGCCCGTTCCAAGCAGCCGGCTCCGGCGATCTCCCGACGTCACGCTCAGCCCCCACCGCGACAGGCACCACCCCCCCCCACAGCCAAAGCGACTACGAGCCGCCCACAGCCTTCGTTCGTGAATTTTCCCGCTGGCATCTGGTTCCACGGGTCCGGGACGATCCTTCCTCGACGCGATTCGCTTCACCCGACCGAGCACTGCGTCATTATTTTGCAATCAACTTGCAAAACTTGGACATAGCCTAACTGACTGACGTTCTGTCAGTAGCGACGAGAGCGTTACTGTACGCGCCCGCGTAGCGTAACCATCGAAAATCATCGTGGATATAGGCACTTACCGCGTTTCGGCGTGGTCGAAACCACTGGACGCGCGCCGCGGAGGGGTGGTACTGCAACCGGCATCCGCGGCTGGGCCTCCATGGAGGAGACATTGCCGCGGCAAACTCACGTTCGATCGGAGGGACGAATGACTCAGCAGAAGATGGGGCGGCGCGTCGCGCTGCTCTCGATTCTCGGAGTGCTGGTTGTCGGC
>CAYYZO010000022.1:6269-49017 GCA_964476185.1 uncultured Myxococcales bacterium | reverse complement strand
AGTCGCGGCAGGTCACGCGGTTGCCGGTCCAGTTGTGGAAGTACTCGTGGGCGACCACGCCCTCGATCGCGGCGTAGTCGTCGTCCGTCGCAGTGTCGGGACGGGCCAGGACGTACTTCGAGTTGAAGATGTTCAGGCCCTTGTTCTCCATCGCTCCCATGTTGAAGTCGTCGACAGCGACGATCTGGAAGACGTCCAGGTCGTACTCGCGCCCGTAGACCTCCTCGTCCCAGGTCATCGAGTGCTGCAGCGAACGCATCGCGTGCGCGCACTTGTCGGCGTTCTGCGGTTCGACCCAGATCCTCAGCGGCACCTTCCGGCCGCTCTTCGTCGTGAACGAGTCCTCGAGGACCGTCAGTCGCCCTGCGACGAGCGCGAACAGGTAGCTCGGCTTCGGGAACGGATCGCGCCACCGCGCCCACAGGCGTCCGTCGTCGTAGCGTCCTTCGCCGTCCGGGTTGCCGTTGGACAGCAGCACCGGGTAGCGCTCGCCGTCGGCGACAAGCGTCGTCGTGAAGCGGGCGAGCACGTCCGGGCGGTCGAGGAAGTACGTGATGCGGCGAAACCCCTCGGCCTCGCACTGGGTGCAGAACATCCTGTGCGAGCGGTACAGGCCCTCCAGCTGGGTGTTGCGCTCCGGGTGGATCGCGACCTCGCTGACGAGCGTGAAGCGCGCCGGCACGCCGGGGATCGTCAGGCTGCGCTCGTCCGTGCGGTACTCGTCGGCGGCGAGGCGGCGCCCGTCGAGCGAGAGGAAGCGGAGCTCGAGGTCCTCGCCGTCCAGCACGAGGTCGGCCGAGGCGTCCGGACGGGCGGGGTTGCGCCGCACGTTCAACGTGGAGCGGACGACGGTTTCCTCCTCGCCGAGCTCGAAACGCAGCTCGACCGCGTCGATCAGGTAGTCCGGCGGGCGGTAGTCGCTGCGATGGACGGTGCGCGGCGCGTCCTGTTCCAAACGGGTGCTCCTCCTCGTCTCGCGCTGTTCGGTCCGTGCTGCCCGGCGGCAGTCGCGGCCACCGCGGGCCGCGACCGGACGGAACGTCAGGCGGCGGCTTCGGAGCCCGTGCGCGCTTCCTCCTCCTGCCACACGACTTCGAAAAGCGGAATCTCTTGCGCCATCCCTTCGAGGCGGCGTGTGGCGAAGAGGCGGAACCGAAAGCCTTTTCCGGCTGCGAGCTGACGCACCACATCGGTGGCGAGCACCTGGCCTCCGGCCGCGCAGTCCGTGACCCGGGACGCGACGTTGACGACGACGCCGAACAGGTCCCCGTCCTCGAGGATCGGCGCACCGCTGTTCAGGCCGATCGCAACGCCGAGCGGCGCCGGATCGCCGTCTTTCTCGTTCCACGCCTGCACCGCGGCCTGGATGGCGACCGCGCCGTCGAGCGCCCGCGACGCCGACGCGAAGCAGGCCATGATGCCGTCGCCCGTGTGCTTGACCTCGCGGCCGCGACACCGGGCCAGGGCCGAACGCACGATCCGGTCGTGGGCTCGCACGAGCTTCCGCGCCTCGCCGTCGCCGAGCCGGTCCGACAGCGACGTGTAGTCGTCGATGTCCGTGAACAGGACGGTCAGGTCCGCTTCGCCGAGCGGCTCGATCGCGTCCGTGATGCCCAGCAGCCCAAGGGCGCCCGCCGGGACCAGTTTCCGGAACTCCTCTCTGAGGTCCATCCCGTCACCTCCACTGCCTCTCGGCACCAAGGCTAGACCCGATGCCGGATAATGCAATGCGTCATAGGGCCGGGCCGGGGTCGAATTCCCGCTGCGGTAGCACTACGTTCGCCGGGAACGCCCCCCCCCACCACGGCGGCCAGGAGGACCCGGGAACATGGACGAGCAGCAGCAGGCCATCGAAGAAATCCTGAGTTCGTACCGGAGCGTCGCCGTCGTCGGAATCTCGGCCGACCCCGCACGGCCGTCGAACGAGGTCGCCTCGTACCTTGTCCACCAGGGCTTCAGGGTTTCGCTGGTAAACCCCCGTCTCACCACGGCTTTGGGCCTGCCCTGCCATCCTTCCCTGGCGGCGCTGCCCGTACCGGTCGAAGTCGTGGACGTGTTTCGCCGCTCCTCGGAAGCCGGAGCCGTCGTGGACGAGGCGATCGCGATCGGCGCCCGCGCGATCTGGCTCCAGGAAGGCGTCATCGACGAAGCCGCCGCCGCCCGCGCGCGCAGCGCCGGCCTGCTCGTCGTGATGGATCGCTGCATCCTCAAGGAGCACGCCAGGCGCGCGGCGCAAGCGTCCTCCGCGTAGGAAATTCGAGGCGCTTGCGGCATAGTGCGCGGCTCGGATGGCCCCGGGCCACCCCGAAATCCAGCCAGAGTCCGCACGCCGGACAAGAGGACAAGATCATGACCAGCCGCAAGACCTCCGGAGCCCATCACCTGGGCCTCGCCCCGGACAAGGCCACGCACCCGATGGCCGGAACCGTGATGACCGGAGCGGATGCGGTGGTACAGGTCCTGGCCGACGAGGGCGTCGACACGGTCTTCGGCTACAGCGGCGGAGCGATCCTGCCGACCTACGACGCGGTCTTCCGTTACAACGAGGCCAACCCCACGCGCCGCATCAACCTGCTGGTGCCCGCGACCGAACAGGGCGCCGGGTTCATGGCCGCCGGCTACTCGCGTTCGAGCGGTCGCGTCGGCGTCGCGCTCGTGACGTCCGGCCCGGGCGCGACGAACACCGTCACGCCCGTGCGCGACTGCCAGGCCGACTCGGTGCCGATGGTGCTGATCTGCGGGCAGGTGCCGCGCCCGGCGATCGGGACGGACGCGTTCCAGGAAGCGCCCGTCTACAACATCATGGCGCCGTGCGCGAAGCACGTCTTCCTGCTCACGGACGAGACCAGGATCGAGGAGACGATGCGCAGCGCGTTCGACATCGCGCGCAGCGGCCGCCCCGGACCCGTGGTCGTGGACATCCCGCGCGACGTGCAGCTCACGCAGATGCCGTTCCGCGGCACCGGGCTGCTGCGGCTTCGCGGCTACGACGAGCGGCGCGCCGAGCAGGCCCGCACGCACCTCGACCAGGCCGCAGCGAAGGCGTTCTACGAGATGCTCTCGCGCGCCGAGCGCCCGCTGCTCTACGTGGGCGGCGGCGTCGTGAACGCCGACGCGGCCGGCGAGCTGCGCCGCTTCGCCGAGCGCTTCGGGATCCCCGTCGTGACGACCCTCATGGGCATCGGCTCGATCGACACGACCCACGACCTGGCGCTGCACATGCTCGGCATGCACGGCACCGCGTACGCGAACTACGCGGTGGAAGACTGCGACTTCCTCTTCGCGGTCGGCGCGCGCTTCGACGACCGCGTGGCCGGCAAGGTGAAGGAGTTCGCCCCCGGGGCGAAGATCGCGCACCTCGACGTGGACGCCTCCGAGATCGGCAAGGTCAAGAAGATCGACTGGTCGTTCGTCTGCGACGCCAAGCGCGGACTCGCCGAGCTGCTGGAAGCCGGCAAGGGATTCCAGAAGGACTTCGGCCCGTGGCGCGAGCACGTCACCACGCTGCGCCGCGACCACCCGCTCGACTTCAACCACGAGAGCGAGTTCATCCAGCAGGAAGAGGTGCTGCAGGAGATCAACAAGCTCACCAAGGGCGACGCCATCTACGCGACCGGCGTCGGCCAGCACCAGATGTGGGCCGCGCAGTACCTCGACTTCAAGAACCCGCGCGACTGGCTCACCTCGGGCAGCATGGGAACGATGGGGTTCGGGCTGCCGGCGGCGATCGGCGCGCAGCTCGCGAACCCGGGCCGCGTGGTGATCGACGTGGACGGCGACGGCAGCATCCGGATGAACCTCGGCGACCTCGAGACGCTGACGAACTACGACATCCCGGTGAAGGTGCTGCTGCTCAACAACCTCGGCGACGGCATGGTCCGCCAGTGGCAGGACCTGTTCTACGCGAACCGCTACTCGGGCTCCGACAAGACCCTTCACAAGAAGGACTTCGTCAAGGCCGCCGAGGCCGACGGCTTCGGCTTCGCGCGCCGGGTGATCAAGCGAGAGGACCTCAAGGCCGCGCTCGAGGCGTTCGTCGCTTACGAGGGACCGGCGCTTCTCGAGGTCATGACCGACCAGCGCGAGCACGTCTACCCGATGATCGGCCCCGGCATGGGCTACAAGGACATGCTGACGGGCCAGCACATCCGCGCTCGCAAGCCGCCTTCCCGCAAGGTCGATTCGACCGAGGGCGGCTACTTCTGATCGCCGATGGCGGGACGCGGGGCCCCGGCTCCGCGTCCCGCCGCGATGCGCCTTCATGGACGACACGACCGCCAGCAGCGACGAGTCCGCCGGCGACGACGGCGCGAGCACCGGCAAGCTGCTCGATCTTCCGGCGCAGCTCGCCGCCGCGCTGCGCAACGCGATGGACATCGCGCGCATGGGGCGGCTCGAGCAGGTTTCCAAGACCCCCTACGAGATCGCGCTGCGCCGCCCGACCTTCCGGCTGCGCCACTACGTCGCCGTCGACGGATCGCCGTCGTCCGCGATCCCGACGCGCGCGAACGGCGGCGACCGGGGCGGCGAGGCAGCGGCCGGCCCTTCTCAGGCCGGACTTCGTCCGGCCGGCGACCTCCAGGCCGGACTTCGTCCGGCCGGCCATCTCCAGGCCGGACTTCGTCCGGCCATTTTGCTCATCCCGCCGCTGATGATCACGGCGGAGGTGTATGACATCGCGCCGGGCGGGAGCGCCGTCGAAACGCTGATGGAGCACGGCATTGACGCCTGGGTCGTCGATTTCGGCGCCCCGGAACGGCAGGAAGGCGCGCTCGCGCGCACGCTGACCGACCACGTGCTGGCGGTCAGCGAGGCCGTCGACCACGTCCACGCCGCCACCGGCCGCAAGGTGCACCTTGCCGGATACAGCCAGGGCGGCATCTTCGCCTACCTCGCGGCAGCGTACCGGCGTTCGGACGCGCTCGCGTCGCTCGTCACGTTCGGAAGCCCCGTCAACGTCCACTCGAACATGCTCCCCGGCGTTCCCGACGAACTCGCGCTGCCGCTCGTCGAGGCGCTCGGCTCGGTCCTCTCGGTCGGCTTCGCGCGCAGCGCCGTGCCGGCGTGGCTCACGCGCAACGCGTTCCGGCTGATGAGCCCGACCAAGGAAATCCAGAACCAGCTCGAGTTCCTGCGCAGTCTCCACGACCGCGACGCGCTCGCGCGCAAGGAAGGCCAGCGAAGGTTCCTCGCCGACGAGGGCTGGGTCGCATGGCCGGGCCCCGCCTTCCGCGAGTTCGTCGAGCAGATGATCCTCGGCAACCGCCTGTTCTCCGGCGGCTTCGTCGTCGAGGGCCGCGCGGTCACGCTTGCCGACATCACGTGCCCGGTGCTCGCGTTCGTCGGCTCCCGCGACGACATCGCGCGTCCGCACGCCGTTCGCTCCGTGGCCGACGCCGCGCCGCGCGCCGAACTCTGGGAGTGCGGCGTGAAAGCCGGTCACATGGGACTCGTCGTCGGCAGCACCGCGCTCGCCGAAACGTGGCCGACCGTCGCCGCGTGGATGCGCTGGCGCGAGGACGGCGCGGAAAGGCCGGCCGCCGTCGTGCCCCTGCGCAGCGCCTCGGCGGACGTGCTCGACGAGCCCCCTCCCCATCCCGCCGCGGAAGCCCCCGACGACGACGGCGAACGCGGCCTGCTCTCGCTCGCGGGCACGATCGGCCGCGACGCGGCCTGGATGCTGTTCGAGGCCGCGACCGACGGCGCCGAAGCTGTCTGGGCGATCGGCTCGAGCCTGACGCGACAGATCCCGCGCCTCGCTCGCCTCGAGGCGCTGCGCCGCAACACGCGCGTCGGCCTGGCGCTGACGCTGGCGGAACAGGCCGAGGCCTCGCCCGACGGGACGTTCTTCCTGTACGAGGGGCGCGCGCACTCGTTCCGCGACGCCGACCGCCGCGTGGACGCGATCGTGCGCGGCCTGCTCGAGATCGGCGTGCGCGCCGGCGAACACGTCGGCGTGCTGATGCACACGCGGCCGACCGCGCTCGCGCTGGTCGGCGCGATCAACCGCCTCGGCGCCGTCGCCGTGATGCTGCAGCCCGACGAGGACGTCGCCGCGGACATCGCGCTCGCAGGCGTCGAGCACCTCGTCTCCGATCCCGACCATGCAAAGCTCGCGGTCGAGTCCTGGCCGAAGACGGTGCACGTGCTCGGCGGCGTGAACGCGCCGGGCCGCGACCTGCCGGGCGGCGTCGTGGACATGGAACGCATCGACCCGTCGCGCGTCGCGCTGCCGGAATGGTACACGCCCTCGCCGGGCCGCGCGGAGGACGTCGCGTTCGTGTTCTTCGCCGGCCGTGGCCGCGCGCGCCGCGCGAACCGCATCACGAACCGGCGCTGGGCCCTGTCGGCCTACGGAACCGCGTCGGCGGCCGCGCTGACGGCCGCCGATACCGTCTACTCGTGGGCGCCGATCCAGCATCCGACCGGCCTGCTCGTATCGCACTCGGGCGCGCTCGCCGGCGGCGCGCGCCTCGCGATGGCCCACGGCTTCTCCGCCTCGACGCTCTGGGAAGAGGTGAGGCGCTACGGAGCGAGCGTCGTGTTCTACACCGGCATCGTGCTGCGCGAGATCGTCGACGCGCCGCACGACGCGGCCGAGCGCAAGCACCCGGTGCGGCTGTTCGCCGGATCGAGCATGCCGCGCCCGCTCTGGCAGCGCGTCGTCGACCGCTTCGGGCCGGTCGACGTGCTCGAGTTCTACGCGTCGACCGAAGGCAGCGCGATCCTCGCGAACGTCTCCGGCAAGCGCGTCGGTTCGGTCGGGCGCCCCCTGCCCGGCTCGTCCGAGGTTCGGCTCGCCGCCTGGAACACCGACACCGGCGAACCGGTGTACGACGCGTCCGGCTACGTGCGGCGCGTGGACCGCGGGGAGCCCGGCATGATGCTCGCCCGCGTCGAGCGGGAGCGAGGGGCGCTCGCGGGCAAGCCGCTGCGCAACGTGTTCGAGCGCGGCGACGCGTGGACCGCCACCGGCAGCCTGTTCGTCGAGGACGAGAGCGGGGACTTCTGGATCGTCGATCACGTCGCCGACCTCATCCGCACGTCCGACGGACCGCGCCCTTCCATCGCGATCGAGGAAGCCGTCTGGGAGCTGGCTTCGGTGAGCGCCGCCGCTGCCTACGGCGTGCGCGAGCGCGCGGACGGCCCCGAGGTCCCGGCCGTCGCCGTGCTGCTGCGCCCCGGCCAGACGCTCGACGCCGTCGAACTCCGCCGCAAGGTCGTCGAGAAGCTCGACGGGGCGAGCCGCCCCGTGTTCGTGCGCCTGATGGACGAACTGCCGACGACCGGCGGCTACCGCGTGCTCAAGTCGGCGCTGCGCTCGCAGGGCATTCCGGCGGACGACGTCGCCCGCGGGCGCTGCCTGCGTTGGGACGCGGCCGCGCGCGCCTACGTCACGATGACGCCCGACACCTCGAACGAGCCGCCCGTCCCCGACTGCTGACCGCCGAAGCGCCCGTCGACCACCGCGTTCACGGCGCCGGGCATTCCAGCGTCACCGGCTGCCCCACCGCGTACTGCAGGATCCGCAGCGCGTCCGACGACGCGATGCTGCCGTTGCCGTTCGCGTCGCAGACCGAGGCCTCGCATTCCTCGCTGCCCACGGCCGCTCGCAGCGCGAACTGCGCGTCGCTCGCGGTGACCTCGCCGCTGCCGTTGGCATCGCCGCAGACCACGGCCGGAAGCGTCGTCGACGTCGTGGTCGTCGTCGTGCTCGTCGCGCACGCCCCCTCGTTTCCGGCCGCGCATCCGTTCCACGCGATGACGCGGGCGGCCGGACGGTCGTCGGCGAGGCGCACGAAGCTCCCCCCGAGCCACAACGCGCCGTCGTGGACGACGAGCGCGCCGACGTCCTCGCCGCTCGTGACCTGCGGCTCGCGAAACCCGGGTTCCATCGATCGCCACGCCCCGCCGACGAAGCGGGCGATCTGCCGCGTCGCGACGCCGCCCGCCGCCTGGAAACTGCCGCCGACGAACAACGTCGATCCGTGCGAGGCCATCGCGTTCACCGCCGGCTCGCCGCGGCTGTTGGAGACGCCTCCGGCGACGTCTCCCCAGGCGCTTCCCGTCCAGCGCGCGATGCCCGACAGCGGCGTCGCTCCCGAGGCCGTCACCGCGCCGCCCGCGTACAGCGTCCCGTCGTGCACGTGCAGCGCGCGCACCTCGCCGGCCAGGCCGTCGCCGAGCGGCGCCCATCCGGCGCCGTTCCAGCGCGCGACCCCGACGGCCGGCGCGCCGCCCGCGTTCGCGAAAGCGCCGCCGGCGACCAGGTTCCCGTCGAACGTTTCGAGCGCGAGCACGTTGCCGTCGGTGCCCGTGCCGAGCGGCATCCAGGCGGCGCCCGTCCACTGCGCGACGCGCGAAGCGGGCGCATCGCCGGCGTTCGCGAACAATCCGCCCGCGACGACGTTGCCGTCGAGCACGGCGAGCGCCGAGACGCGATCGTCGGTGCCCGTGCCGACCGCCGACCACGAGACCCCGTTCCAGCGCGCGACGTTCGAGGCCGCGGCGCCGCCGATCGTGGAGAACTTCCCTCCCGCGTACAGCCCGTCCGGGCCGGCGACGAGCGCGTCCACCGAGTTGCCGGCCGAGGCCGAGGTGTTTCCGACGACTTCCCAGCGACGGCTGAACGCGTTCCAGCGCGCGACCAGCGTGGCCGGCTCGTCGCCGGCCGCGCGAAAGGAGCCGGCCGCGTAGAGGTCGCCGTTCCAGGCCGCGAACGCCTCGGCCGGCGCGTGCAGCCCGAGTTCGTCTCCTTCTTCGAGCGCGATCCACGACAGGCCCGTCCAGTAGCCGACCCCGCCGAGCACCATCTCCCCGCCGCGCGCGAACTCGCCGCCGACGAGCACGCCGGCCTCCCCCGGCGCGATCGCGTTCACGATCGCGTCGGGCTGCAGCACCGCGTTGGCCCAAGTCGCGCCGTCCCACTCGAGCAGCCACGGCCTGGCCGGGTTCGTCGCCGAGCCTCCGGCGGTCGCGACGACCAGCTTGCTGCCCCGCGTGCCGAGCGCGTTCACGTTCAGCGAAAGCGGATAATCGACGGAAGACCACTTGCTGCCGTTCCAGCGGGCGAGCCGCCCCGTCGACACGTTGCCGGCGAACGTGAAGCTTCCGCCGACGAAGAGGTCGCCGCCGTGCACGGTGATCGCCACGGCCGCGCCGTTGAGGCCGCCGCCGAGCGCGCGCCACGAGGATCCGTTCCAGCACGCGACGCCCTGGGTCTGGACATCGTCGATCTTCGTGAAGGAGCCCGCGACGCAGATGCTGTCGCCGTACGCCACGAGGTCGTGCAGCTCGGCGCCGTTGTTCGTCGCGCCGAGGCCGTGCCACGAGGCGCCGTCCCAGTAGGCGATGTCGGTGGCGATCTTGCCGCCGGCCTTCGTGAAGTTGCCGGCCGCGTAGAGGTTGCCGCCGAAGAACTCGATGTCGTTGACGCGGGTGCCGACCGCCGTGCCCTGGATGCCGCCGGTGCCGAGCTGCACCCACTTCTGCCCGTCCCATTTCGCGATCTTCGCGACGTTCGCGAACAGCGCCTTCGTGAAATCGCCGGCCGCGTAGATCGTGCCCTCGTGCTCGATCACCGCCCGCACGGTCCCGTTGAGCGGATTGCCCATCGGCTGCCACGACGCGCCGTTCCAGCGTCCGATGTTGCCGACCGCCGCCTGGCCGATCACGTCGATGTCCCCGCCCGCGACGACGCCTCCCTCCACGGAAGTGACCGCATGGACCGCGCCGTCGGACCCGACCAGGCCGAAGCCGGCTTCCCACGCATTCGCCGCCGCCCGGGCGGAGGCCGGGCTGGCGATCACCGCGACGGTCGATACGAACATCGCGAGCGCCGCCGCGCGGAGCACGGCGCGCGAGACGTCGATCCGGGGACGCGAAGCGGTTCTCATGGGGATCTCGTTCCTGTCGGGCGATCGGGGACTCGCCGGAATGCTTCGTTTCTAACGGCGTCCCGGACGGGAAGCCACCCGGAATCGCAGCCCCTCCCCCGACGGCGGACGCGCCGCGGAAGCTGCCGGCGCGCCCGGCGGAGTTGCGTCGCGGCACTCGCCGCCGTAAACGCGCCGCGTGGGATCCCGCAGCATGCACACGCACGAACGGCCCGGCCGAGTCCCCCGCGCCTGAGGCCCCGGGGATGTCCGCGACCGCCGCACGCGACGAAAACGTCGTGATCCAGGGGAAGCCGGTGCGCTATCCCGTGATCGTGCGCGACGCCGCTTCGGCGTCGGCGACGTTCGTCGTCGACGCGAAAGCCGCCCGCGAGATGCTGCCTTCGCCGGACCTCGACGTCATCGAAGTGTGGCCGGGACGCACGCTGTTCAGCCTGGCCTGCATCGACTACGTCGACAACGACCTCGGCGACTACAACGAGGTGTCGCTCGCGTTCTTCGTTCGCGAGAAGAGCACGCCGCGCGGCGTCCCGTACCTCGGCGCCGCGCTCGACTTCCTGCGCGCCCGCGTCGCGACGTTCATCTTCTGGCTGCCCGTCGACCAGCCGTTCACGCGCGAGGCGGGCGAGACGATGTGGGGCTTCCCGAAGACGCTCGAGGAGATCGACTTCGACCACGCGGGTTCGAGGGCCACGTGCCGGCTCGCCGCCGGCGGCAAGCACGTGCTGACGTTCTCGATGCCGAGGGGCGGCACGCGCTCCCTTCCCGAATCCGCGATGACGACCTACACGATGATGGAAGACCGCACCTGCGCGACGCGGTTCGTCTCCACATCGACCGGCGTCGGGTTCTACCGGTCCGGGATCGAGCTCGCGCTCGGCGACCACCCCACCGCGAACTGGCTGCGCGGACTCGGACTGCCGAAGAAGCCGCTGATGGGCGTGTGGATGGAGCACATGCACGCGAGCTTCGATCCCCCGCGGGCGCTCTGAAGCGCCGAGGCCCCGGCCGTCCCGCCGTCGGCCCGGTCGGTAGCCCCGCCGGTTCCTGTCGTCCGATGCCCGGTCAGCGGGCGAGATGACGCCGGCGGATGTGCTCGAGCAACCCTTCGGACGCGCTCTCGATCATGTCGAGCACGAGCTCGAATCCCTCGTCGCCTCGCGAGTACGGGTCGGGCACCTCGGGGAACTTCACGGCCGGCGCGTACGACAGGAACATCGCGACCTCGGCGCGCGGACCGTCGAGACCGGCGGCCGCGGCCTCCAGGTGGCGCAGGTTCTCGCGGTCCATCGCCAGCACGTAGTCGAACTCCTCGAAGTCGGCCGTCCGCACGCGGCGGGCGGTGTGCGAGGAAAGGTCGTAGCCACGACGGCGCGCGGCCCTCGTGGAACGGGGATCCGCGCCCTCGCCGACGTGGTAGGCGTGGGTGCCGGCCGAGCGCGCTTCGATCGCATGCGAGAGCCCAGCGTCGGCGACGACCTTGCGGAAGACGCCCTCGGCCGTGGGCGACCGGCAGATGTTGCCGAGGCAGACGAACAGCACCCTGACCATGCGTCCCACTGACCATGCGCGCCGGACAGGCTCAACTTCGGACGTGGGCGTGAATCGCCGCGCTGCCCGCGCTACTGGCGGTGCCCGGCCCGGCCGGCGGTTCCTCCGATGACGACCCTTTCCACGAACGGCCCGATCGTCGAGGTGCGCGGCCTCGTCAAGCGCTTCGGCGAGCGCACGGCCGTGGCCGGCGTCGACCTCGACGTCGAGCGCGGCGAGATCTTCGGGCTGCTCGGCCCGAACGGCGCCGGCAAGACGACGACGATGCGCGCCGTCTACGGCGTCACGCGCCCGACGGCCGGCGAGATCCGGGTCTTCGGCCTCGACGTGGCCTTGCACCGCCGCGAGGTCCGCGCGCGGCTCGGCGTCACGCTGCAGGACAACGTGCTGATCGAAGCGCTCTCGCCGGTCGAGAACCTGCGCGTGTTCTGCCGCTACCACCTGCTCCCGCACGACGATGCCTCGCGGCGCATCGAGGAACTCATCGGGTTCCTGTCGCTCGCCTCCCACCGCGACGTGCCGGTGCGCAACCTCTCGGGCGGCTACCAGCGGCGCGTCGCGATCGCGCTCTCGCTCGTGTCCCGGCCGGAGCTGCTGATCCTCGACGAACCGACGACGGGCCTCGACCCGGCCGTCCGGCGCGCCTTGTGGGAGAACGTGCGCGCGCTGCGCGAGCGCGGCACGACCGTGCTGCTGACCACCCACTACATGGACGAGGCCGAGCGCCTCTGCGATCGCGTGGCCGTGATGGCCGGCGGCGAGGTGCTCGCGACCGGCTCGCCGCACGAGCTCATCCGCGCGCGGCTCGGCTTCGAGACGGTCGAGGTCGAGGGCGACGACGGCGAGATCACGCAGCAGCTCGGGGACTTCCCGGCGCGCGTCGTACGGGTCCGCTCCGGCCGCCGCACGACGCTGCACACCGCCGACGCGGCGGAGCTCGCCGCGCGACTTCGAGGGGACGGCCGCGAGCATCGCATGCTCGTCGTCCGGCCGACGAACCTCGAGGACGTCTTCCTGCACCTGACCGGAACGAGCCTGGAGGCGGGCGCATGAGCGTCTCGAGCCGGCACGCGCTGGCCGTCTGGCAGCGCAACGCCGCGATGTACGCGCGGACCTGGAAGCAGAACCTGCTGCCGAACTTCTTCGAGCCGATCTTCTACCTGGTCTCGGTGGGCGTCGGCGTCGGGGCCTACGTGCAGACGATGGGGGGCCTTCGCTACGTCGAGTTCCTCGTGCCCGGGCTCGTCTGCGTGGCCGCGATGAACGGCGCGAGTTTCGAGTCGACGTACAACTTCTACATCCGGCTGTCGTTCGAGAAGACCTACGACGCGATGCTGACCACGCCGATCGAGGCCGACGACGTGCTCGCGGGCGAAACGGCCTGGGCGACGACGCGCGCGCTGATCTACGGGGCCTGCTTCTACCTGATCGTGGCCCTTGCCGGCCTCGCGCCGATGCCGTCGTCGCTGCTCGTCCTCCCGGTCATCGCGCTGACCGGCCTGCTGTTCGCGGCTCTCGGCCTCGCGTTCTGCGTGCGCGCGCCGACGATCGAGCTGTTCAGCTACTACTTCACGATGTTCCTGACGCCGCTGTTCCTGTTCTCGGACGTCTTCTTCCCGCTCGCCGAGAGGCTGACGCCGTTCTGGCAGACAGCGGCCGAGCTGCTGCCGCTGCTGCACCCGGTGCGACTCGCGCGCGCCGCGTTCTACGGCGGCGTCCCCGCGCAGGTCGTGGCGTGGGACCTCTTCTACATCGTCGCGCTGAGCGGCGCCCTGCTCTGGCAGACGCGGCGGCGACTCGAACGGCTGCTGACGAGCTGAACGACCCCGTCGAGCCGCGCCGGCTCGCGCGCGGCAACCGGCGGCCTGTCGGGAACGAGGCGGCGAGCCTCAGACGGTCGGCCGTTCCTCGGCGGCGTCCATCGCGACGAGGTCGTCGTGCGCGTGGCGCGAAACCGCCGGGAGGATCCACGGCAGCGCGAGAGCGAGCGCGGCGCCGCCGAGACCGCCGACGAGGCCCGGCGCGCGCGGGCCGAACGCGTCGAGCAGCAAGCCCGAGACCGCGCTCGAGATCACGCCGCCGAGGCCGACGCCGAGCATGTAGACGATCCCCTGCGCCGTCGAGCGCAAACGTCCCGGGACCACCGCCTCCACGTAGAGCGCGCTGCCGACGACGAACCCCGCGACCGCGAGGCCGTGCAGCACCTGCACGACCTGGATCACCTCGAGGCTGGACGACAGCGTGCTGACGGTCCAGCGCGTCGCGTCGGCGGCGATGCCGATCCCGACCAGTTCTCGAGGGCCGATGCGCGCCGGCGCGGCGGCCACCCCCGCGAGCAACGGGATCTCGAACGCGAGCATCCAGATCCACATGCGGCTGACCATCTCGAGGTCGCCGCCGATCGACCGCACGAACGTCGGGAACAACACGAGCGGCCCCTGCAGGAACACGTAGGTCACGAACGTGACGGCGAGCAGGCGCCGGTACGGGCGGCTTCCGAGCAGCAACCGCCAGTCGCCGGGATCAGCGCGGAGCGCGACCGCGCCTCGGCGCGGGAGCACGAGCGCCACCAGCGACGCCACCAGCATCCAGCCGCAAGCGACCACGAGCATGAAGCCGAGCCGGGGCTCGGAAGCGCCGGGAGCCGGCTCCACCGCGAGCGGCACCGCGTCGCCGAACCAGGCGAGCAACGTCGGAAAGCCGGCCACCGCGACGAGGTAACCGAGCGTTCCGACCGACCGCACGAGCCCGAACGCGTGCCTCCCCTTCTCCCGAAGCAGCGCGAGCGAGACCGAGACCGAGAGCGGCATCACGGACGTCGAGAACACCGCCAGCATCAGCGTCGCGGCGAGCACCGCCCAGAACGAGGCCTGCGCCCCGATGTGAAAATACCCGGCCGCGGCCGCGGCGGTGACGATCGTGAGCACGCGCACGCGCGAGCCGCTTCGGTCGGCGAGCGCGCCCCACAGGGGCTGCGCGATCATGCCGGCCAGCGGCAGCGCGGCGGTCACGAGACCGGTCTGGAACCCCGACAACCCCAGGTTCTCGTTGAGGTAGAGGCTGAACAGCGGGAAGAAGGTGCCGAGCGCCGCCAGCATCGCGAACCAGTACAGCGAGAGGACGACGGGCACCGGCAACACGCCCGGCTCTTATCCGAGCGACCGCCCGCGCGCACCCGCCGAAGTGCGCTGCGCAGCCGCGGTGCGGACCGCGGTGGCTCGTGCTAAGGGGGCGCATGGCAATCGGCCACAGCCTGAGCCGGCTCGGAGTCGCCGTCGCGATTGCGGCAGCCGGCCTTGTCCCGAGCCTCGCGGCTCCCGCCGGGGCCATGCACGGCTTCCCGCCTTCGCCTGCCCCTTCCTACGACCCGCGGCCGATCGAGGACCAGCTCGAGATCGTCGAACGCAATCGACAGATCCTCGCGATCGACGCGTGGACGGGAGCGGTCGCGGTCGCCGACCTGCGCGTCGACGAGGAAGTGCTCTGGCGCAAGGTGCGCGGGCGCATCGCCCTCGTCGTGACGGGCGAGCGGCTGCTCGCCGCCGTGCCGGGCTTCGGGTGGAGCGAGCGCGAGCTCGGCGTCTCCGAGTCCGGCCCGCTCCACCTCGCGCTCGGCGACCGGGTCGCGGTCGTCGCAACCGACCGGCGCGTGTTCGGCTTCGAGGGGCTGAGCGGGACCTGGAGCCAGAGCGGGCTCGGACCGCGCGAGAAAGTGCTCGCCGTCGCCGCCGGGACGAACGTGGCGGTCGCGACCACGCGAACCCGGGTGCTCGGCGTCGCCGCGGCGCGCGGAGGCCTGTTCGAAGCCGACCTCGGCATCCGCGAGCCCGCCGAGTCGATCCGTGCCCACGGCAGCTTCGCCACCGTGACCACGCCTCGGAGAATCCTGACCTTCCGCGCACCGGACGGCGTCTGGCAGTCCACCGACGTGACCTTCCGCCGGTAGCCGCCGCCGGCAGGAAACCGATCCGCGTCGCCGGCCGCGAAAGCCGGGAGCCGGCGGTCAGTCGTGCGCGCCCTTGGCGACGAGGAACTCGATCGTCGCCGCGTCGACGCCGCGGGCCCTGGCCTCGGTGAGCGGCCGGCGTCCTTCGCGGTCGACCGCGTTGACGTCGGCGCCGGCCTCGACGAGCGCGCGCGCCGCCGCGTCCTGTTTCTGCTTCAGCGCGAAGTGCAGCGGCGTCTTGGCCGCGAGGTCCGGGAGGTCCACGTCCGCGCCGCGCTCGATGAGCAGTTCGATGACGTCGACCCGCCCCTCCATCGCGGCCGAGATCAGCGGCGAGTAGCCGTAGGCGTTGCGGACGTTCGGGTCGGCGCCGAGGTCGATCAGGACCGTCACCGTCTCGACGAAGTTGTTCTGCGCGGCGTAGTGCAGCGCCGTGCGGTCGCTCCCGTCCACGGCGTCGACCCGGGCGCCCTTGCGGACGAGGAACCGGACCATCTCGGCATGGTTTCCCCACGTGGCGTGATGGATCGGCCTCGCGTCGTTGCGACCGGGTTCGTTGACGCTGATGCCGGCCTCCAGCGCCTTCTCCACGCCGGCCTGGTCGCCGGCCGCGGCGGCCTGGTGGATCGCGGCCTTCGGCAGCGGTTCGGCGGGCTTGGCGCAGCCGCCCCCGAGCAGGAGCGGGACCAGGACGAGCAGGAGCGGGAAGCGACCGGGAAGCGGATTGGCGTTCACGCCGGCGACCGTACCCCGGGGGAGGGCTCCATGCACGGCGGGCGCCGGTTCCGGTGCGCAAGGCCTCGCCGGCGACGTCCGCCGGAATCCGTCGCGTTTCCCGGGGCTCTGTCGTGTTGCGGCCGCGCCCCCCTGCCGTTAGACGGTGCGCGCCTTCCACGAGGAATACCCCTGATGTTCTGGCTCTACACCGGTTTCCTGGCCCTCATCGTCGCGCTGCTCGCGCTCGACCTCGGCGTCTTCAACCGCAAGGCGCACGTCATCTCGGTCCGCGAGGCGATGGCCTGGTCGGTCCTGTGGATGTCGCTGGCGCTCGCGTTCACGGTCTTCATCTACTTCGCCTACGACGGCCACTGGGTCGGGCTCGGCACCACGATCGACCCCGTCGACCGCTCGATGAACGGCGGCGCGCAGGCCGCGCTCAAGTACGTGACCGGCTACGTGATCGAGCTCTCGCTGAGCGTCGACAACCTGTTCGTGATGGCGGTGATCTTCTCGTCGTTCGGGGTGCCGGGCATCTACCAGCACCGCGTGCTGTTCTGGGGCATCCTCGGTGCGCTCGTGATGCGCGGCGCGATGATCGGCCTCGGCGCCGTGCTGATCGCGAAGTTCCACTGGATCCTCTACCTGTTCGGCGCGTTCCTGATCTACACCGCGTGGGGGATGCTCCGGCACAACGTCGAGAGCCCCGACCCGCACAACAACCCGGTCGTGAAGTTCGCGCGCCGCTTCCTGCCGGTCACGCGGCACTTCCACGGCGAGCACTTCTTCGTGCGCGCCGGCAGCGAGGCCTCGAAGGAGGTCCCGGTCCCCGACGGCGGCGGGCTCGACCACGACCCGGTCGTGGCCGCGGCGGCGCCCGGCACGCTGATGATGACGCCGCTGTTCCTGGCGCTGCTCGTCGTCGAGGCCTGCGACGTGATCTTCGCGGTCGACTCGGTGCCGGCGATCTTCGCGATCACGGCAGACCCGTTCCTCGTGTTCACGAGCAACATCTTCGCGATCCTGGGGCTGCGGTCGCTGTTCTTCGCCTTGGCGGGGATGCTGAACCGCTTCCACCTGCTCGAGGTCGCGCTCGCGATCGTGCTCGCGCTCGTCGGGGTCAAGATGCTGTCGGGCAGCTACCTGAAGCAGTTCCTCGGCGAGAGCTACAACTTCTACGTGCTCGCGCTGGTGCTGCTGATCCTGGTCGGCGGGGTCGTCGCGTCGCTGGTGTTCCCGCCGAAGCGCGAGCAGGCCGCGGGAGAGTCCTGAGCGAAGCAGCCGGCGGGACTACGCCGTCGCCGTCCGCCGCGCCGCCGCCGCCGGCCGCAGCACCTCGCCGGTCGCCGCCGCGAACCGCGGCCCCTCCGCCCCCGCGAGCCGCGACACCGTCACGCGCAGCCCCGGCCCGCTCTTCAGCCGGAACCGTTCGCCGGGCGCGACGCCGAACCCCGCCGTCGCGAGCGCCTGCAGCGCGACGCCTTCCTCGCGCACCGGGATCCAGACGTTCATGCCGCTGCGACCGTGCGCAGCCACTCCCGCGGCCGCGAGCGCGTCGATCACCGAGGCACGGCGCCGCGCGTACTCCTTCTCCGCGTGCGCGACGGCCTTCATCGTCGTGCGGTCCTCGAGCGCGGCGACGACGAGCCGCTGCAAAAAGCGGCTGACCCAGCGCATACCGACGATCTGCCGCGATTCGACACGCGCGACGACGTCCTCGCTGCCGGCGAGCAGCGCGACGCGCACGTCGGGGCCGAGCGCCTTCGCCATCGAGCGCAGGTACGCGTAGCGCCCCCGCTTCTTCGACTGCAAGGACGCGAGCGGCACTCCGGCCACGGCCGCGGCGTGGTCGTCCTCGACGACGAGCACGTCCGGGTGGCGGTCGAGCACCTTGCGCAGCTCCGCCGCGCGCGCCGGCGACGTGGCCGCGCCCGTCGGGTTCTGTGCGCGCGGCGTGACGATCACGGCGGAGACGCCGGCGCCGAGCGCGCGCTCGAGCGCGTCCGGCAGCGCGCCTTCGTCGTCGATCGCAAATGGCACCGGCACGAGCGCAAGCACGCCGAGCAGGTCGAGAAGCCCCGCGAACGCCGGATCCTCGACCGCGACGCGGTCGCCGGGCCGAAGCTGAGTCGAGAGCACGCGCTCGATGCCGTCCATCGCACCGGAGACGACCGACAGCGCGGCCGCCTCGACGCCGTCCGCCGCGAGCACGCGCCGGCCGACCGCGCCGAGCTCCGGCAGCACGCACGACTGTCCGTACAGCTCGCGCGGGAACGGGAGCTTTCGCACCAGCGGCTCGAGATCGGGAAGCAGATCCGGATCGGGGTTGCCGTCGTAGAGATTCACGGCGCCGGCCGGCAGCGAGATCGCCAGCCGCGCGACAGGCATCTCGCGGCGCGCGACGCGCGTGCCGCGCCGCCCCTCGCCCGCCACGAGGCCGCGCTGGCGCAGGATCCGGAACGCCGCCGCGACCGTCGTCGGGCTCACGCCGAGCGTCGCCGCGAGCGTGCGCACGGGCGGCAGCGCGTCGCCGGCCGCCAGCTGCCCGGACGCGATGCCGTCCTCGATGCTCCGCGCGATTGCGTCGGAGCGATCTCCCGTGATACTAAAACGTGCCGTCACAAAACTACTTTTGTAGTGTTACGTAAATCAGGCCTGGACGCAAGCCCGGCCGGCGGCCAAGGAGCAACGCCATGAGCACGACCGAACCCGCCTCGTACACCCCGACCCCGCGCACGACGCTGAAGCGCCTGGCCGTCCGTGGGCGCTACGACCGCGCGGCCGTGCACGCGATCCTCGACGAGGGGCTGGTCTGCCACGTCGGGTTCGTCGCGGGCGGCACGCCGGTCGTGATCCCGACCGCGTACGCTCGCGTCGGCGAAGCGATCTACCTGCACGGCTCGTCGGGCAACCGGATGTTGCGCGGCCTGCTCGCCGGCGAGGTCTGCTGCATCACGGTCACGCTCGTCGACGGACTCGTGCTGGCGCGCTCGGCGTTCCACCACTCGATGAACTACCGCTGCGTCGTGCTCTACGGCAAGGGCGAGCGCGTCACCGACCCGGCCGAGCGCGAGCGGGTGTTCACCGCGATCGTCGAGCACGTCGTGCCGGGCCGGGCGTCGTACGTCCGCGCGCCGAATCGCGAGGAGGCCCTGCAGACGCTCGTCGTGCGCTTCCCGATCGAGGAAGTCTCGGTGAAGGAGCGCATGGGCGGTCCTCTCGATGACGAGGAAGACCACGCGCTCGACGTCTGGGCCGGCGTGATCCCGCTCGCGCTCGTGCCCGGGACACCTGTCGACGACCCGCTCGTGCCGCCGCGCGCGGCGGTGCCGGAACACGCACTGCGCTACCGTAGGCCGAGCGCCGGAGAACGGGCCGCGTGAACGCACGAACCCGCCCGCTTCCCGCCGGTCGCGCCGCCTTCCGCGGCGCGGCCGGCGCCCGCGGACTCCGCCTGACGCCGCCGGCCGACGCAGGAACATCCGCATGGCGACAGGTGCGCCCACGGGCTACGGTCCCGGCCTTCGCGGGAAAGCCATGGCAACGGACGACGAAGCACGCGAGGCGATCTCGAGCGGCCGCCTCTGGGAAGAGTTCTGCGATGCGCTGAAGGACGCCGGGCGCGTCGTCGCGACCGACCTGGCCGGCGACGACCTCGACCGCGCGGAGGGCTATCGCTACCTGACGCGGCTCGCCCGCCTGGCGCTCGAGAAGTACCTCGAGCACGCCGATCCCACCGCGCCGACGTTCTACCGGCTCAGCCACGAGACGGCCAAGATCGGCTGCGACAACCCCGACAGCTTCTACCAGAACGCCGCGATCGACGGCGCGCACGAGTACCGGCTGTACGGCACGCGCGGCACCATCGCGTACCTCGGCATCGGCGCGTACTACGGACACTACGGATCGAACGCGCGCTCCGGCTGCAGCGGCTACCTCGAAGGCGACCAGATCCATACGAATGCGGACGGACGGCTCGAGATCGTGCTCTCGGCGCGGCGGCACGATGGAAACTGGATCCGCCTCGACCCGGACTGCAACATGCTGATCGTCCGCCAGAACTACCTCGACCGCACGACCGAGGTTCCCGCCGACCTTCGGCTCGAGCGTCTCGGCGAGGGCGGACCGCCCGCGCCGCTGTCGAGCCGGCAACTCGCATCCGGCCTTCGCGGCGCCGCGGCGTACGTCGCGGGCACCGCGAACCTGTTCGCCGGGTGGGCGCGCGGATTTCGCGAGCGGCCGAACGAGATTCTCGAGATGGACCCGAAGGTCACGGGCGGCGCGCACGGCGACCCGAACATCCACTTCTACATGGGCTGGTGGGAACTCGGCCCCGGCCAGGCGCTCGTCGTCGAGGCGACGCCGCCCGAGTGCGCGTACTGGAACTTCCAGCTGAACAACGTCTGGATGGAATCGCTCGATTACCGCTACCGGCCGGTCACGACGAACAAGCACACGACGCGCTATCGCGCCGACGGTTCGTTCCGGCTCGTCGTCGCGGCCGAGGACCGCGGCTTCGCGAACTGGATCGACACGGCCGGTCACCGGCGCGGGACGATGGGGCTGCGCTGGATCAAGGCCAGCCACCACCCCGTGCCCCGCTCGCGCGTCGTCGCCCTCGACGACCTCGAGCCGGACACTCCGGGAGTCGGGACGTGAACGACGCCGCTTCGTCCACCCCGCGCAGGGGCGAGTCGGACGTTCGCGCGGGTCGGGACGCGTGCGATTGAACGGGAACCCTCCTCCCGGTACCCGGCCGCTGTGACCACGTCGACCTCCCCAGCCGCCTCCCGCCCTCGCAACGGTCTCGGCACCTTCGCGGGGGTCTTCACGCCGAGCATCCTGACCATCCTCGGCCTGATCCTGTTCCGGCGCCTCGGCTACGTCGTCGGCGAGGCCGGCATCGTGCAGGCGCTCGTCGTGATCGCGCTCGCGAACGCGATCTCGATCGTCACGAGCACCTCGCTGGCGGCCATCGCGACCAACATCCGCGTCAAAGGCGGCGGCGACTACTACCTGATCTCGCGCAGCCTCGGGGCCGACGTCGGCGGCGCGCTCGGCGTCGTGCTGTTCCTCGCGCAGGCCGTCTCGGTCGCGTTCTACTGCATGGGTCTCGCCGAAGCGGTGTCGCTGCTCGCGCCGGACTCCTCTTTGCCGCCGGCCGGGATCGCGATCGCGACGACGCTCGTCCTGTTCGTGTTCGCGTGGCTCGGCGCCGACTGGGCCACGCGGCTGCAGTTCGTGATCATGATCGCGCTCGTGCTCGGCATCGGCTCGTTCTTCGTCGGCGCCGCCGGCAGCGTCTCGCTCGAGACGCTGTCCGCGAACTGGAACGCGTCCGGCGGCACGCTGCCGTTCTGGACGCTGTTCGCTCTGTTCTTCCCGGCCGTCACCGGCTTCACGCAGGGCGTCAGCATGAGCGGCGACCTCGCCGATCCCGGCTCGAGCATCCCTGGCGGGACGTTCTGGGCCGTCGCCGTGTCGCTCGTCGTCTACGTCGCCGCGGCGTTCCTGTTCGCAGCCAGCCTCCCAGCCTCCGCCCTCGCCGCGGACTACGACGCGTTCCACCACGTCGCGTGGAGCGACGCGCTCGCGAGCACCGGCCTCGTCGCCGCGACGGTCTCCTCCGCGATGGCGTCGTTCCTCGGCGCGCCGCGCATCCTGCAGGCCGTCGCGGCCGACCGCGCGCTGCCGGCCCTCGAGCGCTTCGCCAAGGGCCACGGGCCGGCCAACAACCCGCGCGCCGCGGTCCTGCTGACGCTCGCCATCGCGCTCGCGGTCGAGAGCGTCGGCGGGATCGACGCGATCGCCCCGATCGTCTCGATGTTCTTCCTGATCTCGTACGGGCTCCTGAACCACGCGACCGCGCTCGAGGCGCGCGCGGCCAGCCCGTCGTTCCGACCCCGCTTCCGCTGGTTCCACTGGCGGCTGAGCCTGGTCGGCGCGATCGCGTGCGCGGTCGCGATGGTGATGATCGACCCGTTCGCCGCCGCGGCGGCCGGCGCGATCCTGATCGCGCTGCAGCAGTACATCGCGCGCTACGGCGGCATGGCCGGCTGGGCGGACAGCCAGCGCGACGTGTTCTTCCAGCGCGTGCGCACGAACCTGCAGTCGATGGCCGCCGAGCCCGTGCACCCTCGCAACTGGCGGCCGCACCTGCTCGTGTTCACCGAGTCCGGCAAACGCAGCCGTTCCCTGACGCGATTCGGCGTCTGGATCGAGGGCGGGGCCGGGCTGACGACCGTCGTGCGCATCCGCCGCGGCGGTCCCGGCACGCCCGAGGAACTCGCGGAGGCGGAGCGGGAGCTGGCCCGGGAAGTCCACGCCGAGGAGCTCGAGGTCTCGGTGCGCGTCGTCGCCGCGCGCGACCTCGAGGAGTCCGCGCGCGTGCTCGTGCAGTCGTGGGGCCTCGGGCCGATCCGCGCGAACACGATCCTGCTGAACTGGCTCGACCACGTCGCCTACTGGAGCGCCGACGAAGAGGCGCGCAGCGCCCAGATGTACGTGCAGACGCTGCAGGCAGCCGTCGCGCTGGAGCGCAACGTCGTCGTCCTCAAGTCCCACGGCGACGACTGGACGCCCGCGCTGGAGCGCACGCCGACCTCGCGCCGCATCGACGTCTGGTGGGCCGACACGCCGAGCGGCCGGCTGATGCTGCTGCTCGCCTACATGATGACGCGCGCGAAGGAGTGGCGTCGGGCGAGCATCCGCGTGCTCGCGTGGAGCCGCGTCGAGACGCGCGAGAAGACAGCCGAACGGCTGCGCACGGTGCTTGCGGAAGTGCGCATCGACGCCGAGGTGGAGATCCTGACGGACCTGACGGCCGACGTGCTCGCCGGCCGCTGCGAGGATGCTTCGATCGTGTTCCTTCCGCTGCGCTTCCGACGCGAGCGCATCGTCGACCCGTTCAACGAGCGCATCGAAGGCCTGCTGGAACGGCTGCCGGCCGTCGCGCTCGTCGCCGCCGGCCAGGACGTCGACCTCGAGGCCGAGCCGGAGCGCGAGGAATTCCCGGAAGCGGCCGAACCGCAGCCGGCGGCCGCGGCCGAGGAATCACCGGGCGAGCCCGTCGCAGAAGCGGCCGGCGACTGAACACGCTCGGGACCCGCTTCCGTTTACGGCAGCACGCAAGGGGCACAGTCCGTGGCGTTCGTCATGCCCACAGCCTCGCGCAGCACCCGCAGCGCGTCGGTGACCACGACGCTGCCGTTGCGATCGACGTCGCACACGCACCCCCGGCACGACACGAGTCCCACCGACGCCCGCAGCACGATCAGCGCATCGCCCGCCGTCACCTCGTCCCACGGCTCGACGACGTCGCCGCAAACCGGCATCGGCAGGTCGGCCGGATCGAGCCCGGCGATCCAACCGGCGAGCACGCCGAGGAATTCCTCGTCGCGCTCCGAACGCGCGAGCGGCGGCATGCGCAGGCCGGCGGCCGTGGTCGCGGTACGCAGCCACATGGCCGAATGGTCGGGGTCGCCCGGCGCGACGATACGGAACGCCTCGCTGCCGTAGTCGCCGAGTGGCTCCCCGAGGACGATTCCCTGGTGGTGGAGCGGCGTCGTGATGCGCGCATCCCACAGCGAGCGGTCGAGGTCCTGCCCGCCGTGGCAATGCGCGCAGTTCGCGTCGAGATAGGACCTCACGCGAAGTTCCGCCGGGGCGCCGACGTCCGCGAGCGCCGCATAAGGCGGGATGGCTTCGCGCGAGAGACCCGACGGGCCGACGTCGAAGAAGCCGGCGGCGGCGAATGCCTCCAGCTGGTCTCCTTCGCCGGTGGGCGAAGCGAACTGCCTTGCACGCAGGCCGAGCACCGGGCCGGCCTGCCCGGCGTGGCACGCCTCGCAGTCGCTTGGCCCCGGGTACAGGTAACGCTGCACGCGCTGGACCCCTCCGGCATCCCGCACGACGAGGTCTTGCGTGCGCGACGCCAGCACGAGGTCGGCGTCGCTGCCGTCGTCGCGCCATCGGTACGTGACGCCGTAGACGCCGCCGCCCGCGCGACGCACGAGCACGCGGGTCTCGAGGCGACGCCGCTCGTCGGGCTTCGCCGCGTCGGTCGCGAGTTCGAAATGCTTCACGAACACCGATCCGTCGGGGAAGCCCCACGGACGGCGCGCCGAGTAACCGATCGTCTGCCCGGACGGCACGGCCACCCATCGCCGCTTGAAGGTTCCGTCGGACCAGAGCGGCACCCGGACGTCGTACGGCACGAGCGCATCGACGGGATCGAGCGTCGCGAGGTCCTCGAACAGGTGCGCCTGCGACAACGTCGCGGGAAGTTCGCCGCCATCGGGCCGCGACGGGACGATCCGGTGCAGGCGCGCGCGTTCGCCGAGCGTGAGGACGAGGATCTCGCCGTCGCGGTCGAGGCCGAAGGACGTGATCCCGTCCGTGCGCCCGCGAAACCGCGTGCGCACGATTTCCTCGTTCGAGAGCACGGTGACCCCGCCGGCGCCCCGGGCGTACTGCAGCGCCCAGATCCGGCCGTTCAGGAAGTCGCCGTACACGTAGCGGCCCTCGAGCGCGGGCAGCGCCCTGCCGCGATAGACGTACCCGCCGATCACCGTGCCGCCGGTTTCGCGATCATAGTCGAGGACGGGCGGCGTCCAGACGCCGATCGGGTTCTCCGGCGCCGGCGGGGCGTTCACGAACGGGATCGTGCCCTCCATCACGTTCCACTGGAAGTTCGCCGCTGGCGCGAGGACGTCGATCTCCTCGCGCCCGGTCTGGCCGACCTCGCCGATCCAGACCAGGTCGTCGACCGGATCGTGCGTCATGCGATGCGGGCTGCGCAGGCCCAGGGCGTAGAACTCCTCGAGCACGCCGGGGACGCCGACGAACGGGTTGTCGTCGGGAATGCAGTAGCCCGCGGTCGTTCCGGTCTTCGGCTGGCGCGGCGGCGGATGGCTGACTCCCGGCCGGCAATCGACGTCGAGGCGCAGCACCCCGGAAAACAGGTCGTTGTCGATCCGCTGGCAGTTGTTGAAGATGCAGCGACCGCCGCCCTCGTCGCCGACGCTGACGTACAGGAAGCCGTCGACGGGGTGGAAGAACAGCGCGCCGCCCTGGTGCCACACGTGCTGGTCGACCTGTTCGATGAGGATCGTCTCGCTCGACGGGTCCGCGACGCCGGTCCCGCGATCGACGTCGAAGCGCGAGAGGCGGAAGCGCAGCGGCGCCGTCTCGTCGTCCGGCTCGATCCTGGCGTACGCGACGAAGACCCGGCCCTCGCCGCCCGCGCCTGCTTCGCCGTAATCGGGATGGAACGCGAGCGAGAGCATGCCCGAGTCGCCGTCGCCGAGCGTCGCGTCGCGGAGGTCGAGGACGACGCGCAGCCCCGTCGCGGCCGCGTCGTCCTCGAACGACACGATCCGCCCCTCGCGCTCGGCGACCCACAGGCGATTCGCGCCGGGCTCGGCCAGCACGAACACCGGATCGTCGAACTCGAGGTTCGGGTAGGCGACCTCGACATCCCACGGCGTCGCCGAGGCGAGCGCCGGATTCTCCGGCAGGCCGAGGAACGGCTCGGCGGCCGGGCGGTCGAGCGCCACGGCGCAGTCCGGCGCGCACACGAGCCAGGCGGTCGTCGCGACGGCAACGCGAAGCGACGCCGCGAAGCGGCGCACGGAAGCGGCGGGAACGCAGAGAGACATCAGGAAGCCCGGGCACGACCGATTAGGCAGCGTGGGCGACCGATTCAACACCCGGCGGCCGTGCGACGCTTCGTTACCGGGTGACGTCGGCATCCGCAGCGGGTCGTCGACACGCGTCCTTCGGCCGGAAGGGCGTGCCCCGCTCTTCCCACAGATCGGCGCCGATGGGCATATAGGGCCGCGCCGCCGCGGCCGCACGTCCAACGCGGCGGTCGCGGACATCGTAGCGAGAACCCGCAGCACCCGATGGCCACGACCCGCGACCAGCGCCTTCCGATCCGCCTTTTCAACGGCGCGGCACGGTTGCTCGAGCGCCTCGGGCGCGGACGCGCCGGCTTCGTCGAAAGCGAGGCGGCGATGCTCGAGGCCGCCGGCAAAGCGGCCGGAGGCGCGACGGACCTCGGCGAGGACGACTTCCGCGACGGCCTCTCCGTCCTGCTTCGCTCGTACGACGAGGAGTCGCGGCTCAACCCGTTCGGCCGATGGATGGTCGGCCAGCAGATCACCGGCATCCTGCGCGGCCGCCTCGAATGCGAGCGCTGGCGGCGCGAGCAACCCGGGATCTTCACCGGCGAGATCCGGCGCCCGATCTTCATCCTGGGACTTCCGCGCACCGGCACGACCGCGCTGCACGCGCTGGTCGCGCAGGACCCGGCCAACCAGGCGCTCGAATACTGGCTCGCCGCTTCCCCGAAGCCGCGGCCGCCGCGCGAGTCGTGGGAGAAGGACCCGCGCTTCCGGGAAGCCGCCCAGGGGCTCGGCCTGACGTACTGGCTCGATCCGGCGCTGAAGTCGATCCACCTGCTGACGGCGGACGGTCCCGAGGAGTGCCGGCTGCTGCTGCAGCACACGTTCCGCGACGACAGCTTCGAGTGCAATTCGACGCTGCCGTCGTACTCGAAGTGGTACGCGTCGTGCGACATGCGGCCGGCGTACCGGCGCCATCGCGACCTGTTGCGCCTGGTCGGCCCGGCGAGTCCCGCGCGGCGCTGGGTGCTCAAGTATCCCGCCCACCTTCGCTGGCTGCGCGCGCTGGTCGACGTGTACCCGGATGCCTGCATCGTGCAGACCCACCGCGACCCCGCGCGCGTGCTGCCGTCGCTGTGCAGCCTGATCGCCGGCTGGCGCGGCATCTACGAGGACGAGCCCGACCGCCGCGCCATCGCGGCGTGGGTCGTCGAGCTGTGGGCGGCCACGATGGAGGACGCGATGGCCGCGCGACGCGAGCTCGGCGAGGAGCGCTTCTTCGACGTGCCGTTCCGCGAGACCGTCGCCGACCCCGCCTCGGCCGTCGGCAGGGTCTACTCGCACTTCAACATCGACTACCCGCCGCCGACCGAAGCGCGCCTGCGCGAGTGGCACCGCGGGCACCCGCAGCACAAGCACGGCGAACACCGCTACAGCGCCGCCGACTTCGGGCTCGACCCCGGCGCCATCCGCGAGCGTTTCTCGGGCTACATCGAGCGTTTCGGCATCGAGACCGAGGCCGAACGCTGACACCCGTCCACGGAGGACTCCCATGCTGCTGAAGGACCGCATCGCGATCGTCTCCGGCATCGGCCCCGGCCTCGGCCAGGCCATCGCCCGCGCGCTCGCGCGCGAAGGCGCCGCCGTCGTGCTCGCCGCGCGCAGCGCCGACAAGCTGCGCGAGCTCGAGAAGGAACTGCGGGACGCCGGCGCGCGCGCGCTCGCCGTGCCCACCGACATCGGCGACGCCGCCTCGTGCCGCGCACTGGCCGAACGCACCCTCGCCGAGTTCGGCCGCGTCGACGTGCTCGTGAACAACGCGTACCACCCCGGCACCTACGAGCGCATCGAGGACGCGGACCTCGAGCGATGGAAGCCGCCGTTCGAGGTCAACGTGCTCGGGTCGCTGCGGCTGTCCCAGGCCGTGATCCCGTCGATGAAGGAGCGCCGGAGCGGATCCATCGTGATGATCAACAGCATGTCGATGCGGCGCATGATGGAGTTGTTCGGCGCGTACGCGGCCTCCAAGGCCGCGCTGAACGCCGCCACGCAGACCCTCGCCCTCGAGCTCGGGCCGTGGAAGATCCGCGTGAACTCGGTCGTGCCGGGCTACATCTGGGGGCCGCCGCTCGAGGCCTACTTCGACGGCGAGGCGAAGCGGGTCGGCGTCGATCCCCAGGTCGTCTACGACTCGGTCGCGAAGGAGACGGCGCTCAAGCACATCCCGACGTCCGAAGAGATCGCCGAGAGCGTCGTGTTCTTCGCTTCGGACATGGCCAGGGTCATCACCGGGCAATCCCTCGACGTGAACGGCGGCCACTGGTTCTGGTGATCGGGACCAAGCGGCTCTGCCGAGCCGCCCGCGACGGCGGCGTCCCGCGCCCGCCGCCGCCGCCCGGCAACCCGCGGGGTGCAGCGCCGGAGGGATCGTGCTACGGGAAGGCACGCCCGCCGTGGGCAGCCCCCTCCCCATGCGCGGACACGAAGACATCGAGGCGATCTACGCCGACGCCGAGGCCGCGCTGCCCGCCCGCAACTGCACGCGCCTGACCCGCTGCTGCCGCTTCGCCGAGACCGGCCGGGAGCCGTACGTGACGCGCGCGGAGACCGACTACCTGTTCGCGGTGCTGCGAGCGACCGGGCGCCGCATGCCGCCGCCGCGCGACGACGGCGCCTGCCCGTTCCTCGCGGGCGACGAGAAGACCTGCACGGTCTACGAAGGCCGCCCGTTCGGATGCCGCACGAACTTCTGCCGCGAAGCCGGCGGCGCGGTGACCGCCCAGGAACTGCGCCCGAGCCTCGACCGCCTCAAGGCGCTCGACGAGAAACTCGGCGGCGACGGCCCGCGTCCGCTGCGCCGCGTGCTGAACGAGATCGCGATTTCCACCACGCCGCGCCTGAAGCGCAAGTGGACGCCGCGCAAGACCTGACCTCACGGCCGTGGCCCCGCCCCGGCGTCGGCCGCACGATTCCCGCTTCGCCCCTCACGCCGCGAGACGCACCCGCCAGAAGCCCTTGAGCGCCTGCAGTACGAGGAACAGCAGCAGCGACGCCCCGGCGCAGAGCGCCGCATCGTGCGCGTGAATCGGGCCGAGCCGGAACAGTTCGCGAACACCAGGCACCACGAGGACCACGGCAAGCACGGAGAGCGCGCCGCCGATGGCCCACCACACGAGCGGATTCGGCCGCGCCAGCGCGTCGGTCGACGAGCCGCCGAACGACCGGTTCGCGAAGATCAGCGCGATGTTCGTGGTCACGAGCGCAGCGAAGACGACCGAACGGATCTCCGCCTCGGGAAGCCCGGACCGGACCGCGCCGAAGAACACGACGGCGACGACGGCGAGCGCCGTCATGCCCTGCACCGCGCACCAGGCGAGCAGGCGCAGCGGCAGGATGGGCGCCTGCGGATCGCGCGGGGGACGGTCCATGATGTCCGGCTCCTCGGCCTCGGCTTCGAAGACGACCGAGCAGACCGGGTCGATGATCATCTCGAGGAACGCGACGATCATCGGCGTCAGGATCAACGGCATGCCGAGCACGAGGGGCAGCACCGCGAAGCCGGCGATCGGGACGTGCAGCGCGGCGACGTAGCCCATCGCCTTGCGCAGGTTGTCGTAGATGCGTCGCCCGAGCCGGATCGTCTTCACGATCGCGCCGAAGTCGTCGTCGAGCAGCACGATCGAGCTCGCCTCGCGCGCGACGTCGGTGCCGCGCCCTCCCATCGCCACGCCGATGTGCGCCGCCCGCAGCGACGGCGCGTCGTTGACGCCGTCGCCGGTCATCGCGACGACCTCGCCGCCCGCCTTGAGCGCCTCGACGATGCGCAGCTTCTGGTCGGGCAGGATGCGCGCGAACACGCCGACCTCGCGGACGCGGGCGGCGAGGTCGTGCGGTTCGAGTCGCGCGAGCTCGGCCCCGGTCATCACGACCGCGGCGTCGATCCCGGCGTCGCGCGCGATCGCACGCGCGGTGGCCGGGTAGTCGCCGGTGATCATCACGACGCGCACGCCGGCGCGGCGGCACTCGGCGACGGCGTCCGCGACGCCCTCGCGCAGCGGATCGGCGAAGCCGACGAGGCCGAGCGGCTCGAATCGCAGGTCCTCCGGGCGTTCCGGAACGAGGCCCGATGGGACATCCGCCTCGGCGACGGCGAGCAGCCGCATGCCGTCGGCCGCGAGCGCGTCCACCTCGTCGTCGAGCGCGCGGCGCTCGTCCGCGGAGAAGCCGCAGAGCCTCGCCACCGCCTCCGGCGCCCCCTTGCAGACGGCGCGGCGCGCACCCGAGTCCCGATCCTCGAGGACCATCGTCATGACCGGCAGGTCCGGCCGCAGGCCGAACTCGCGCAGGAGTGCGAAACGGCCGGCTCGCGCGCCGTGGACGCGACCGTGCTCGTCCGCGACGTCGCCGAACGCGCGGTCCATCGGGTCGAGTGCGTCGCGGCCCGACGCGAGCAGGCCCGCTTCGAGCACGCGCGCTGCCTCGGTCGACGGCGCCCCGCCGCCTTCGGCACTCCACGCGTGACCGGACCGGCCGCCCGCGCCCCGCTCCCGGGGAAGCACACGCGCGATCCGCATACGGTTGTGCGTGAGCGTTCCGGTCTTGTCGGTGCACAGCACCGTGGCCGCACCGAGGGACTCGATCGCGGCCGCCCGCCGCGTCAGCACGCGCGCCTGCGAGATGCGCCACGCCCCCATCACCATGAAGACCGTCAGGACCAGAGGGAACTCCTCCGGCAGCAGCGACATCCCGACCGCGATGCCGGCGAGGCATCCCTCGACGATCGAACCGCGCAGCCAGGAGTACAGCACGACGACGAGCGTGCTCGTCGAGATCGCGGCCGCGCCGAACAGGCGCACGAGCCGTCGCGTCTGCGCCTGCAGCCTCGGCGGCTCGGTCACGATCGAGCCGAGCGAGCGACCGATTCGGCCGATCTCCGTCCGCGGCCCGGTGGCGAGCGCGACGGCGCGCCCGCTGCCACGGACGATCAACGTCCCGGAGTACAGGAACGGCTGGTCGTCGCCGCCGGGCGCGACGCCGTCCGCGTCGTCGGCGCCGACGACGCGCTTGCGAACGGGAACGGATTCGCCGGTCAGCAGCGACTCGTCGGCCTCGAGGCCCTCGCCTTCGACGAGAGCGACGTCGGCCGGGACGCGGTCGCCTTCGGCGAGCAGCAGCAGGTCCCCGCGCACGACGTCGCGTCCGGCGATGCGCACTCGCTCGCCGTCGCGGACGACGAGCGCCCCCGGCGTCGACAGTTCGCGCAGCGCCTCCAGCACGCGCTCGCTGCGCGTCTCCTGGACCACGGCGATCCCGATCGACAGGTTCGCGAACAGCAGCAGGACGGCGGCCTCGCCGACGTCGCCGAGCAGCAGGTAGAGGATGCCGGCCGCGAGCAGCAGCACGAACATCGGCTCCGAAAGCACCTCGCGAACGATCCGCACGAGGTCTCGCCTTTCGGGGGAAGGAAGTTCGTTCGGCCCCTCCGACTCGAGCCGTCGTCGTGCCTGCGCGGCGGCGAGGCCGCCCGGCCCGGTCTCGCGCAACTGCTCGTGCAGGTCGCTCACCGCATCCCCCGTGCCCGCACGACCGGACGCGACGCGGCCGTCAGGACCCCGGCTTCGCCACGGGGGGCTGCTGATGCCCGGCGTTCATGTTCGACCGGAGCTCGTGAACCATCCACAGACCGAAGACGGTCGCCACGACCGCGAGCAGCACGAAGACGGAGCCCGCCAGCACGAACTCGCGCTTCGCGTCGGCCCCGGGGTCCTTCGATTCGCGCATGCGGCCCTCCTTTTGATCGGCGTTGGGCAGGGATTCCCCTTCGGCACGTTTCCCTCCTCCAGTTAGCGCGATCGGCCGGCCCCCGCGAACGCCGTGAAGCAGTTCAAGCCGCCTCGGAAGGTCTTCGTCAGGCCAGGCGTCGCGCGCGGGCGAACGCGCCGCCCCGCAGCAGCGCCGAGAGTGCGGCCAGCGGCCAGAGCAGCAACACCAGCGGAACCGCGAACAGGTACAGGTCCGCCAGGTTGACGACCCCGACCGTCGACGTCTGCACGGCCTCCGCGCCGAACGCGGCCAGAAACGGCTGGGCCGGCACCATCAGGAAGTCCACGACCTCGTACGGCGGATACGCATAGGACGCCGCGTTCGACAGCGCGCCGGCCGCGAACAGCGTGAACGCGGCGCGCGGGATGCATGCGGTCGAGGCCACGTAGAGCGCGACGCTGACGGTCAGCGCCGCGAAGCGGATGAACGGCACGAGGACGTCGGCCGGCACGTCGACCCCGCGCAGCGGCAGCGACAGCGCGTGCGCGCCGATCGCGACACCGACGAACACCGCCGCGCCCGCCAGCAGCCTCCATCCGAACGCGAGCGACGAACGACCGAGACGCACGATCGCGTACGCGAACACGAACAGGCCGAACGCGAGCAACATCGTGTAGGCCGGGTTGGCGGTCACCGCGCCGATCCCGTGCACTCCCCCCATCACCCCCCAGTCGTTGACGGCCAGGTAGAGGCTGATGGGCGAAATCAGCTCGACCGGCTCGCCGTGCGGGAGCAACCGGAACGCGGCCACCTTGGTCGCGATATCGGCGACGAGGAGGCCGACGAGCACGCGGTGACGCGACAGGGAGCCGAGCACCCGCCGGACGGGCCCGGTGCCGAGCGTCGAGGGTCGTGGTCCCTTCGTTGCCATCGAGGAGAGCGCTGGTTGTCCGGACCCGTGGGACGGTACACCGAAGGCGCCGATGCGACGGGTCCAGGCCGAGCCGCGGCATGATGGCAGCGGACGACGGCAGCGCAACTTCGCCGCTCGGCGATCGTTCGCATATTGGAAGGGCGCGACCTCCCGGCTAGACTCCCCCGATGCTCGTCACCGAGGAACTCGCGCGCTCGTTCGTCGACGGCTCGCGTGGAAAGGTCGAGGCCGTGCGCGGCGTCAGCCTGAGCGTCGGGCGCGGCGAGATCTACGGGCTGCTCGGGCCGAACGGCGCCGGGAAGACCACCACGCTGC
Organism: uncultured Myxococcales bacterium; assembly: GCA_964476185.1. Lineage (GTDB taxonomy): Bacteria > Desulfobacterota > Binatia > UBA1149 > CAITLU01 > DATNBU01. The sequence goes on along the minus strand of CAYYZO010000022.1, from coordinate 16,269 downwards.
GGCTGCTCGCGACGCTGCTGCGACCCGACCGCGGCCGCATCCTGGTCGACGGCGTCGACGCGATCACCGATCCGGTCGGCGCGCGCTCGCGCCTCGCCTACGTTCCGGCCGAGGCGGGACTGCCGGAGCGCCTCACGCCGCGCGAGACCGTGCGGTTGTTCGGCGAGATCCAGGGCATTCCCGACGCGGGCCGGCGCGCGTCGGAACTGCTCGACAAGCTCGGCGCCGGCGGCTACGCGAACGCGCCGTGCACGTCGCTGTCGACCGGCATGAAGCGGCGCGTCGTGCTCGCGCGCGCCCTCGTCCACGACCCTCCCCTGCTGCTGCTCGACGAACCGACCGACGGCCTCGACGTCGGCGGCCGGCGCGACGTCCTCGAGCTCGTGCGTTCGCTGGCGCGCGAAGGACGCGCGGTGATCGTCTCGTCCCACATCATGGGCGAGGTCGAGGCGCTCTGCTCGCGGCTCGGCGTGATGTCCGGGGGACGCATCGTGGCCGATGGATCCGTCGAGACGCTCCTCGCGTCGACCGGCACCAGAGAGCTCGGTGACGCGTTCCTGAGCCTGACGCGGGACACGGCAGCCTGACGCGTGGACACTGCGTCTTTCCCAAGTCCTGCCGTCGGTGCGCGGCCGCGGCCGTCGAACCTGCGCGCGCTCGCCGGCCTGTCGATCTCCGTCGTCCTGCGGCTGCTGCGCGAGGGACTCGTCGTGCGCGCGCTGGTGTGGCCCGGCCTGCTGACCGCGCTGTCGATGTTCGTGTCCGCATCCTTCACGGTCGCCTGGCGAGGCGGCCAGTTCATCTACGTCAGCGAACCGGAGCTCGCGGCGCCGCTCGAAGCCGACGGGTTCGAAGTCACCGTGATGCCGGACCCCGAGCAAATGCTGCTGCGCGGCTTGTCCGAGCGCGCGGTCTGGCGCGAGGGCGACCGCCTCGTGCTCGGCGTGACCCCGAGCGAGTCGCGAGCGGCGCGCGCCGAGGCTCGACTACGCGAGGTCACCGGAGAGCGCTGGCGGCTCGAACTGCCTCCGCGCCCGACCCGCGCCGAGAACTCCAAGGAGCTGCGCCCGGTCACGGGCATCATCGCGGGGATCGTCGGGTTGCTCTTCACGCTGTACGGCGTCGTGATCGGCACCGGCGCGCTGTACCGCGATCGCTCGAGCGGCGTGCTCGAGTCCGACCTCGCCTTGCCGGTGCCGCGCTGGATCCACGCGGCCGCGCGCCTCCTCGCGCTGTCGGTCGTGCTCGGGCCGGCCATGATCACGAGCCTGCTCGTCGTCGAATCGCTGCTGTCCATGCACCAGCTGCCGTGGTGGATGTTCGACGGGTTCATCGCGGCCGTCGCCGGCGGCTCGATGGGCGTCGGACTGATGGCGCGCGCCGACGCGAGCAAGGGATTCTCGGGGCCGCTCTCGCAGGCCCTCACCGCATCGATGGGCATGATCTCGTTCGGGTACTGGGCGCCGGACGTCGGCCGCTTCCTGCCGCTCGTCTCGCTCGGCTCGGCATTCGCCGGCCAGCACTCGTCGCTCGTCGTGATCCCCGTCGTCCTGCTCGTGGCGACCGCCGTCTGCCTCGACTTCCAGCGGCGCGAGTGCCTGTGAGGAAACGGTCGTGGTGAGATTCGGCCGACTGCTCGCCGTCGCGCGCTACGAAGCGACCTGCCACATGACGGGCCGGCAGGCGCTGCGGCTGGTCGGTGTCGCCGCCGCGCTGCTCCTGCCCGCGTCGGCCGTGACGATGCAGCCGCTGCGCACGCTGGTGCTCGGGTCGCCGCCGGGGGCCGAGCTCCCGACGGCGGCGCAGCCCTGGGGCGCCGGCCCTCCACCGCCGCCGAAAGTCGGCGTGCGCGGGACCATCCCGCCGGGCCTCGAAGGGCGTTTCGAACCCGACGAGGACTCCGCGTTCGAGCTGCGCGGCGACCGGCCGGTCACGGTGGCGGCGCCGTACGTGTCGGGCGAGCTGCGTGCCGCCCTCGAGACGATCGACGGCCCGAAGAAGCTCGAGGTCCGCACGTACACGTTCAAGGCCCAGCTTCCGGGCAGGTCGCTGCTGATCGCCATCCTGGCGATCTCGCTGCTGACCGGCCCGCTCGCCGACGCGCTGCCCGGCGAGCGCGCGCGCCGCACGCTCGAGGTGCTGATGACGACCGGCATCACGCGCGGCGAACTCGTCGGCGGCAAGTGGCTCGCGTGGACGATCACGTCCTCGACCACGGCGCTCGTCGCCGCCGCGGTGGCCTGCTGGCGAGGAGTCCAGGACCCCGGCCTGTGGGTGCTCGGCCTTCCGCTGTTCGTCGCGTCGGCCGTCGCGTTGGGCCTTTGGCTCGTGCGCCTCGTCGACGACGTGGTCGGCGGCTCGGCCGCCCCGATGCGCGTGCTGCCGGTGGCCGCCGGCGCCTCGACCGTCTTCGCCTACGCGGTCAAGGGCGCGAGCCCGACCGCCGCTGCCGCGGTCCCGCTCGGCGGCCCGCTGCTCGTCGCCGCCGACCTGTTCCAGTCGCCGTCGCAACTGGTCGCGGCGGCCGCCGGCACGGCCGCGTTCGTCGCCGTGGTGCTCGCTTGGACCGGCCGCGACCTCGACCGCGTCGACACGACCTCGTCGCCGACGCGCTGGGGCGCCGTCGGACTGTCCGCGGTCGCGACGCTCCTGTGGTGGCTTTCGGTCGCGGGTTCGCGCGTCTGGGGCAGCGGCATCACGACCGACCTCGTCACGCCGATGCCGGAGTCGATGTTGATCGGCGGTCTCGCGCTCGTCACCTGCGCCTGCGTCGCGATCGCGCGCGAGGTGCGCTCGGGCGACGTGGTGGAGCGTCGCTCCACTCCGCTCGCCTCGACCGTCGTGACGACCCTGGCCGTCGCCGCCGCCCTGGCGGCGAGCGGGCCGCTGCCGGGCCTCGACGTCGCCCCGCAGCGGCTGACCGTCCTCGACATGCTCGCGCGGATGCGCGAAGCCGCCGTCCCGACCATCGCCGGGGCGTCGGCGATCGCGCTGGCGGGCTCCGTGCTGTCCGTCCTCGGGCAGGCTCTGCTGTTCCGGGGGGTCGTGGCGGCGCGCGCCGGCTGGATCACGGCCAGCCTCGTCTGGTGCCTGGCGGTCTGTCCGCTGTCGCCGTGGTCCGCGATCGCCGCTTCACTGGCGCTCGGCGCACTGGCCGTCTCGCACGGCACCCTCGCGGCGCTCGTCGCGCACGCGTTGTGGACGGCCGCGGCGTCGTTCGGGTGGACGGCCACGAGCATGCCCGCGGCGCTGGCGGCTCAGGCGATCGCGCTCGCGATCGCGTTCGGCGCGGCAAGGTTCGCGCGCGGCGAGCCGAGCCGCCACCAGTCGTAAGCCGCGAGCACCGCCGACGGCAGCATCTCCTCGAGTTCCTGCTCGTCCGCGTCGTCCTCGTACGTGCGCCCGGCGGCGTCGAGCACGGCGCCGAAGCGCGTCGACAGCGCGATGATCGGGCAGAGCACGCGCCGCATGGCGGCGTCTTCCTCGATGTGCTCGACCCACGCCCTCGCCTTCAGGTCCAGGCCGACGAGGAAGCCGTCGCACCACGAACGCGCCGACACCTGTTCGCAGGTTCCCGGGAACGCGACGAGCGGCAGGTAGTGCTCCTGGTTCGACGTGTCGAACAGGTCGCGCGCGATCTCGTTGCTGAGCCGCATCACGACCGACACCATCGCCGCGCCGACGCGCCCGCGCGCGCGCTCGACGTCGCCGCCGAAGACGACCGGGAGCCAGGCGCGCGGCGGAAGCGGCCCGGGAACGCAGTGCAGCGCGGTCAGGAAACCGTGCGCCTGCTCGAGGCCGAGCGCGGGGCGACCGCAGGGTCGTTCGACGAGGAAACCCGCGAGCGAAAAGAGTTCGTCGTCGCTCGGAGGATCGAGTAGGCCGGGAACGGTTCTCACGCGGGGGGCATGATCCTGCGCCTCCCCGAGGCCAGCAACCGGAATCGACCGCCGCGGATTTTTTCCCCGACGCGGCCCGGCTAGAGGCTGTCGCAGTCCGGCAGTCGCCGGCTCGGCCGCACAAGATGACCCGACCGTTCCCCAGCGCAGAGCCCGCGACGACGAGTCCTTTCCCGCGCCCGATCGGCGCAGGGCCGGCGCGGAGAATGGTCGCCGCGGCTCTCCTCGTGGCGACGGCGTCGCCGGCCGCGGCGCAACTGTCCGACCTGCTCGCGATCCGCTCGGCGGCCGCCGAGGCCGCCGCCGCGAGCCGCGCGCTGGCCGCGCGCGACGGCGCCGCCTACCAGGCCGAGGCGCTGGCGGCCGTCCGCGCCTCCTGCAGGTCTCGCGGCGTGACTCGGCTCGACGAGATCGCGCCGGTCGAGACGTCGAGCGACGGCGCCGCGCTCGCCGGTGCAGCGCTGCTCGCGTTGGACTTCACGACGGAAGCCGCGCGATCGGCCGTCGAGCCGATCGACGGCGACACCGTGATCGAGCCGGACGGCGCCACCGCCCAGGAAGGCGCCACCGCCCAAGCAGAAACCGCCGAACGGCGAACGGGCGCCGACCCGCGTCCCCCGCTTTCCGGCGGCCGCGCCGCCCGCGGCCTGGTGCTGGTGCGCGGCCAGGTCCGCACGACGGAGCCGATCGACCTCGCCCGCGACGACGTCGGCACGATCGAGGTGGATCTCGTGACCGCGGCGCCGGGCCACGTCCTGCTCGGCTGGAGCGATTCGGCGGACGCCCCGCGACTGCGGCGCAACAATGCCCGCATCGAGCTCGTCGGCGACGGCCGCGTGCACACCTACGCGATCGACGCGGCCGAAGCGCTGACGCGCGGGCTGGCGAGCGGCGCGTCGGTGCGTCGGCTGTTCGTGCTGTCGCGCGGCGAGGCGCCGATCGAAGTCCGCGCGCTGCGCGTGCTGCCGCGCGTCCACCGCTACGCCGCCGCGCCTTGGGGCACGACGCACGAATCACGCGGCGGCGAGCTTCGCAGCGTGCTGTACGCGCACGCCGGAACCGCCCTCGCCTTCGACGTCGACGTGCCCGCGCAGCGCCCGGTGCTGGAGGCCGGGCTCGCCGTGCTCACGCGCGACGGCGTGATGGAGTTCGAGGCCGCCGTCACCGCGGACGACGCCACCAGCGTGCTGCTGAAGCGCCTCGTCGCGAACGGGTCGTGGCACGACGAGAGCCTCGACCTCGCGCGCTGGGCCGGCCGCCGCGTGCGCATCCGGCTGGCGGTGCGCGGCACGCACGACGCGATCGCGCTGTGGAGCTCGCCGCTCGTGCGCCCACGCCTCGGCGACGACCGCACCGAGCCGCTGATCGTGATGCTCGAGGACGCGCTGCGCGCGGACCGCCTCTCGCTCTACGGCGGGCCCGTCGCCTCTCCGGCGCACGAGCGCATCGCCGCAGGCGGCGTCGTCTTCGAGCGCGCGTTCGCGCAGGCCACGCAGACCCGCTCGTCGGTGCCGTCGGTGATGACGTCGCTGCTGCCGAGCGCGACGGGGACCTGGGACTTCTCGGATGCGCTCTCCGACCGGTACGTGACGCTGGCCGAGGTGCTGCGCGCGTGCGGCTTCGCGACGGCCTCGTTCCTGCAGAACGGCAACGCCGGCGCCTACGCGGGGCTCGCGCAGGGCTTCGACGTGGTCTTTCCCGAGGAGGGCTTCGGGCCGCGCGCGGTCGACCTCGTCGGACCCGGCTCGAAGGTCGACCAGTGGATCGCCCGCCAGCGCGGCAGGCCGTACTTCGCGTACGTGCACGTGCTCGACCCGCACGGTCCGTTCGACCCGGCCGTGCGACCGGACCTCGCGGCGGCGGATTCCGCGGCCGAGGTCGCCCGCGACCGCGCGATCGACGCGGCCTGGCTCCAGCGCCCCACCGCCGAGGCGCGCCGGATCCTCTACGACGCCGAGGTCGCCGCGAACGACGCCGCGATAGGCGGCTTCCTCGACCGGCTCGCCTCGAGCGGCGACCTCGCGCGCGCGACCATCGCGGTCGTCGCCGACCACGGCGAGTTCCTCGGCGAGCACGGCGGCATGTGGAGGCACCATCCGCCGGGCCACGTCGAGGTAGCGCGCATCCCGTTCGTGCTGCGCCCGCCGTCGGGCGCGACCGACATCCGTCGCGTGCGCGAGCCCGTCGCGCTGCTCGACCTCGCGCCCACGCTCTGGGAGCTGGCCGGCATCGACGCCTCGCGGATCGTCGTCCACGGGCGGTCGCTCGCGGCCGCGCTTCGCGGCGAACCGGTCGCCGAACGGGCCGTGCCCGCCGACGAGATGCTCGTCGAGCCTGGCGAGCGACGCGCGCTCGGCTGCGGCTCGTTCGCGACGGGGAATTCGCTCTGGCTGCTGTCGTGCACGCACGACGAAGACTTCGTGCCCGGCCGTCTGCTCGTCGCGCGAAGCGGCGAGCCGGCGCCGCTTCGCCGCTTCGCTCTCGCCCCCGACCGATTCGGCGTCGAGCTGCCCGCCGATGGAATCGGCCAGACGCTCTCCGAGGGCGTCGCGCGCGGCGCGCTGCTGTCGGCCCAGGAGGAAGCGCTCGCCGCCTGGCGCCACCTCACCGACGCCGAGGCGGCGCGCATCACGAGCGAACCGGAGACTTCCGAGCGGCTCCGCGCGCTCGGCTACCTCGAATGACGCAGCGCGTGACGCCGAACCGCGCGATCCGCCCGTTTTCCCGGCGCGAACACCACCTCCGCTCATTGCAGTCGGCGTGCGAGAACACGTTGACTTGCCTTCGAACCGGGGCCTAAGGTCCGCGTGTTTCGGGGGAAGCGCAGCCATCGCCGCGCGATCGCTCCGTCAATCGTAGCCATCGGCACAAGCCGATCGGCGGGAGGAGGTTCTCGAATGTTCCAACACAGGATTACGGTGATCGCGGCGGTGCTCGGCGCCGGGCTCGCGATCGCCCAGGTGGCCGAGGCCGGCGGCTACGCCGCCAACAAGTGCATCAGCCAGAAGCAGGGCGCGCTCGGCAAGTACGCGAAGGGCGTCGGCAAAGCCTGGAAGAAGTATCCGTCGGACAGCGGCAGTCGCGACGCCGCGATCGCCAAGGCGTTCACCAAGCTCGACTCGAAGTGGACCAAGGCCGAGGAGAAGGCGGTCAAGAAGAACGCGACCTGCGACGAGGCGACCTCGTCTTCCGCCGTGGCCGCCGGTGCGGTCGACGCCTCGTTCACCGACGTGACCGGCGACGCGGCGCTCGGCGACTACATCGCCTCCGCGATGAAGGCGCGCAGCAAGTACATCAAGGATCCCACCAAGGATCCGGGCAAGACCAAGCTCGAGGAAGGACTCGACGCGGCCGACCTCAAGTACCTGACCGGCGCGGCGCCGGCCACGATCACCGAGGCCGACGAGCTCGAGAGCGCGCTCGTCGAACTGACGACGACGGCGCCCGACTATCCCTCGTCGTTCCAGATGATCACGCCGGGCAGTTCCGTCGTCTACGGCAAGGAGACGCTGACGCCGACGTGCGTCGACGGCGACCCCTACGTCTACTTCGCTCGCCGCGGCACCGGCGGCAACGAGAACAAGGTCCTGATGTACTACCAGGGCGGCGGCGCGTGCTGGGACAAGACCTCGTGCTTCGACGTCCCGGGCGGCACCTGCGCCCGCACCGCTGACGCGAGCGACAACCCCGACCTCGTCGGAACCGGCTTCGCGGACTACGACAATCCGTCGAACCCGTTCTACGGGTGGAGCGTCGTGTTCGTCAGCTACTGCACCTGCGACATCCACTGGGGCGAGAACCTCAAGGTCTACGGTGTCGGCCAGACCGCGCGCCACTACGGTCGCGTGAACGCGAAGGTGGCCGAGAAGTTCGCGCGCGAGCATTTCGTCGATCCCGACCAGGTGTTCGTGACCGGCTCGAGCGCCGGTTCCTACGGCGCGATCATGAACTCGTACTGGCTGATGCGCGACGTCTGGCCGAACGCCGACTACTCGGTGCTCGGCGACGCGGGCGTCGGCGTGATCACGAAGCAGTGGCTCGACAGCTACATCGAGAACTGGGGCGTCGAGAACAACTTCCCCGACGACATCCCGGGAGTCTCGGACAAGCCGGTCACGGCTCTTTCGCTGGTCGACCTCGTCAGCGGCATGAACGACCGCTTCCCGAGTGCGCGCCTGGCGAACTACGACAGCTCGTACGACGGCGGCGGCGGCAGCCAGTGCAACTTCTTCCAGGTCATGCGGCACCCCGTGCCGCCCAACAGCTTCATAACGGACTGGACCACCTGGTGGGAGGCGGCCTGCGACTGGAACGCGTGCATGCGCGAGTTCAAGGACGAGAACGCGCTGCGCTCCTCGAAGTACCACTACTTCACGGGCGCCGGCACCCGGCACACGATCTTCGGCTCGGACAAGGTCTACACGGAGACCAAGAGCACCGAGGCCGACGGCACGCCGCGCACGTTCGCGGACTGGGTGCAGGCGATGATCGACGACGATCCGAGCTGGGTCGACGTGGACTGCAACAACCCGGGCGGCGACTGCAACCTGACCAACAGCTGCCAGGGCGGCGACACGCCGGGCCTCGTCGGCTGCTCGGTCAACGCCGACTGCGGCGTCGGCGGCGTCTGCGAGCACGACCCGGACACCGCGAACCCGCCGTTCAACAACGACGACACGGCCAACTGCGCGCCGACGACGTGTCCGTGCGGCACCGGGGCGGCGACCTGCTTCGGCGGCGGCAACGACGGCCTGCCGTGCGCGTCGAACCTCGACTGCCCCAGCGGCACCTGCTCGTACGTGAACTGCCCGACGTTCACGCCGTGACGGCGTAGCGCCCGGCGCCCTGATCCGCGACCGCGGGTCCGGGGCGCCGGAGGCTTCCAAGGAAAGAAGGCCGGTCCCGCTTCGTGCGGGGCCGGCCTTTTTCGTTCGGGCTTCGGCGTAGATTCGCGGAACCGGCGCCTCGCGCACCCGTACTCGGTTCGTGACGAAGCCGGGACCGTGGCGTGGCGCGAATCGTGCCGCAAGCATTCCACTCCTCCAGTCTCGGTTCGCGGCGAAACCGGTTCTGTGGCGCGGCGCGAATCGTGCCGCACGCGTTCCACTCCTCTCGTGTAGGCCCGCGGCCACACCGGTCCTGCGGCGCGGCGCGAATCGTGCCGGACGCACTCCACTCCTCTCGTCTCGGCCCGCGGCGAAGCCGGTGTGATGGCGTGGCGTCAGTTGCGCGGTACGCATCGGCGGGTTCGCCGCTCTGCGCCGACGACGAAGCCGGCGCGACGCCGCCTTCTCCGCACAGGAAGTGCCGCGGCTCGAGCGCGGCGACCGGGTGTGGCGCGAGGGACCGGCCAGCGAGCCGATCGCCAAAAACTTGAAAAACACCGGCAAAAACTCGCATTTTCCACTTGCGCCCCGGACTGTTTTCGTCCTATCTTCGCCCCGTGCTCGCCGATGGTTCCACCCCCCGCACGGACCTCTTCGAGAGGCCCGCGCGCCTTCCGCTCGCCGGCCTGCGAACCGCGACCGAGCGATGCCGTTGGCAACCCTCGTTGCGGTCGTCCGCGGAGCGCGCGAGGCAATCGGAGCAAGACGGGCAACCGAAGAGAGGCGAGCAACGGGAGAAGGAAGCGCAGCAGGTCTCTCCTGCTCGCACCGAAGCCGAACGCGCCGACCGCGAGGCCTGCGCAGCGGCCGCGCTCGAAGTGCAATACCGGATGATTCGGGCGCGCATCGCCGGCGAGCTCGTGCGGCGCCGGATCTGGCGACCGCTCGGCTTCTGCCGGCTCCGCGACTACGCCGCGGAGCGGCTCGGCGTGAGCGGACGCAGTCTCGAGGAAGACGCGCGAGTGGTTCGCGCCCTGGCCGACTTTCCCGCGGTCAGCGCAGCGTTCTTCGACGGCGCGATCCGGTGGACGCATCTTCGCCTGCTGACGAGCGTCGCCAGCAGCCCCACCGAAGCGGGTTGGCTGCGGCTCGCGCTGACCACCACCACGCGACAGCTGGCCGAGTTGGTCAAGGCGACCCGTCGCGGCGACAGCGCGCCGGACGGCGCAAGATGTCCGAATGCGTGCGCGTCGGCCGGTGCGTCGGCCGGTGCGG
>CAYYZO010000022.1:0-6169 GCA_964476185.1 uncultured Myxococcales bacterium | reverse complement strand
GACGGCGCAAGATGTCCGAATGCGTGCGCGTCGGCCGGTGCGTCGGCCGGTGCGGCCGGTGCGGGCGGTGCGGGTACTTCGGCCCACGACGGAAGTGCAACTGCGTGCGTGTCGCCCGGCGCTTCGGCCGGTGCAGACGCTTCGGCCCACGACCAAAGTGCCAATGCGTGCGCGTCGGCCGGAGTGTCGGCCGGCGCCGATGCTTCGGCCGGTGCAGGCGCCTCGTTCGATGCGGAGGCCGGCCTCGCGCCGGACGTCCCCGACGACGATCCGCACGTGCGCTGGAGCATCGTCACCACGCGCACCGGCCGAAAGCTGTGGCGCGCGGTCGGCGAGCTCGCCTCCCGCCTGAGCGGTGCCGACGTGCCTCCCTCACAGGTCGCCGAAGCGGTCGCGGCCGAAGCGATGGGCTCGCCGATCTGCGATCCGCCCGGCCCGCCGCCGCCGCCGCGCGGTACGGCGCGCCGCCGCTCCACGACCGAAGCACCCGACCCCTGCGAGGGCTTCGCGTGGCTCTCGCCGCCGAACCGGACCCGGTCGTGCGGCCTCGAGCACCTGCTCGCCGGCCTGCTGGACGCCGACGCGCACGAGATCGACGCGCGCCTTCGCTGCGCGGCCAAGGCGATGCAGCGCATCGACGCCACACTCGGACCCGTGCTGCGCACGATCGCCGACCGCAGGCTGCATCGCGTGCTCGGCTTCTCCGATCTGGGTTCTTACGCCGAGGCGCGCCTCGGGCTGTGCGCGAGCAAGGCGTTGGCGCTCCTGCGACTCGAGCGCCAGTGCGCCGGCCACTCGCCGCTGCTGCTGGAAGCCTACCGCGACGGCCGCGTCGGCTGGCTGGCCGCCAGCGCGCTCGTGCCGGTGCTCCGAGGCAAGCCGGAACATCACGAGCAATGGATCGAGCGGGCCGGCGCGGTGACGCTGCGCCGCCTCGTCGCCGACGTCGGCTGGGCGCTCGATCGCGCCGACGACGACCACGACACGGGGCTGCCCGCCGCGCCGCCGCCGCTCGACCTCGACACGATGGCCGACGCGCTCGGCCGCATGGACCTGGCCGAGGTCCAGATGCGTGCGCACGCCGCGGCCGACCTTCGCAGCTTCGGTCGACGCGTTGGTGCGCTCGTGGCCGTCGTGATGCCGGCCAGTGTCGCCACGCTCGTCGAGGACGCCATCGAAGGCTGCCGCCGCGCGGTCGAACCGCGCTGGCGCGGCTTCGAGCGCATCCTCGCGCACGCCTACCTGGCCTGGAACCGACTACCGTCGCACGAGAACCCGGTCTTCGGGCGCGACGGCTACCGCTGCCAGGTCCCCGCCTGCTCGCGGCGCGGCCCGCTGCACGCCCACCACGTCCGCTTCCGCTCCCACGGCGGTCCGGATTTCGCGTGGAACCTGACCGCGGTCTGCGACCAGCACCACCGCGAGTTCATCCACCGCGGCAGCATCCGCGTCCGCGGCCACGCGCCCGACGGCCTCGTCTGGGAACTCGGCTGCCGGCCCGGCCAGCCGCCGCTGATGCGGCTGCGCGGCGAGGTGTATGCGTGCGGGTGAGACGCGCGGCGGGCGTTGCGCTTGCGAGCGTGACGCGCGCGGCGGCGGCAGGCGGGCTTACACGCCGGCGAGCCAGTCCGGCGCCGGCAACCCCTTCGAGCGCAGGAATTCCGCGTTGAACATCTTGCTCTGGTAGCGTTGCCCGCCGTCGCAAAGGATCGTCACGATCGTGTGGCCGGGGCCGAGTTCGCGCGCGAGCCGGATCGCGCCGGCCACGTTGATGCCGGTCGAGCCGCCGACGCAGAGTCCTTCCTCGCGCAGCAGCGAGAACGCGACGCCGAGCATCTCGTCGTCCGGGATCTGGTAGGCCATGTCCACGACCGCGCCCTCGATGTTGCGCGTGACGCGGCCCTGCCCGATGCCCTCGGTGATCGACGATCCGCTCGACTCGAGCACGCCGCGCGTGAACCACGCGTACATCGCCGCCCCCATCGGGTCGGCGAGCGCGATCTTCACGTTCGGGTTGCGCTCCTTCAGGTGCGCGCTGACTCCCGCCAGCGTCCCGCCGGTGCCGATCGCGGAGACGAACCCGTCGACGCGGCCGTCGGTCTGCTGCCAGATCTCGGCGCCGGTCACACGGCAGTGCCCTTCGCGATTCGACGTGTTGTCGAACTGCTGCGCCCAGACGGCGCCGTGCGGCTCGGTCTTCGCGAGTTCGGCGGCCAGGCGCTCGGAGACGTGCACGTAGTTGTTCGGGTCCTTGTACGGCACGGCCTTGACCAGCCGCAGGTCGGCCCCGAACAGGCGAAGCGTCTGCTTCTTCTCCTCGCTCTGCGTTTCCGGCATCACGATCACGGCCCGGTAGCCCCGCGAGGCCGCGACGAGCGCGAGGCCGATCCCCGTGTTGCCGGCGGTGCCCTCGACGATCACGCCGCCCTTCTCGAGCAGGCCGCGCTTCTCGAAGTCCTCGACCATGAACCACGCGGTGCGGTCCTTGATGGACCCGCCGGGGTTCAGGAACTCGGCCTTGCCGAGGATCTCGCAGCCGGTGGCCTCGGACGGGCCGCGCAGGCGAATGAGCGGCGTCTGTCCGATCGCGCCGACGAATCCTTCCCGAACGTTCATGCTGGTCTTCCCTTTCGTGGTGACGCCGCAGCGGCACGCCGGCGGCGCCCGAACCTAACGGCCACGCGCGTCCTTCACAACGCAGGCTCTCCGCCGGAGCTTTGCCGGACGGCGAAACGCGACGCTCCGGCGTTCCCGGCGCCGACACCGGGCCGCGACCGGTCCGCCCGCGTCCGCGGGCGCCGGAGCACGTTGGTCGTGGCATCGAGCCGCGGCGGCTGCTACAACCGAAGGCATGAGAAACACCCTCCTCGTCGCCATCGCTCTCGCGAGCCTCGCGATGCCGGCCGGCCCGCTGGGCCCCGGCCTCTCGTTCGCGACCGATGCGCCCGCCCCCGCCGCGAGCCAGGACGCACAGAAGTACGTCCTCGCCGTGGCGGGCATGACTTGACCCTCCGGCTGTGCCGCGCGAGTTCGCGCGAAACTCTCGAAAATCGAAGGCGTCGCCTCGGTGGACGTCGACTTCGACGCCAAGACCGCCACGGTGACGATGCAGCCCGGGAAGACGCTGACGCGCGAGGACTGCGCGAAGGCGTTCGAGGGAACGAACTACTCCGTCAGCACGTTCGAAGCCGCCGGGACCTGACGCCCCGGACTCGAGTTCGCCAGCGAGCGCTGCCGCTCCTCGGCGCGACGCGCGGAGCATCCGTGCGTCGCGCCGAGGCGTGCCGGAGCGCGCTCAGCGCGAGATCGGCGCCGAGGCGAGCCACGCCGTCGACACCTCGGCGGGCAGTTCGCAGCTGCAGATCGCGCTGAACGGTTCGAGGGAGTTGCCGAACATCACGCACGGCGAATCCGGCAGCGTGCGGTGCCGCGCCTGCGCCTCCTGCCGGCGGTCGATCGCGTTCTGCTCCCGCTCGAAGTGGCGCGCGAGCTGGAAGTTCGCGCTGGGCAGCGCGATCACGTGGTAGTGCATCAGCCCGTTCTGCGAGCCTTCCTTGTAGTAGGCGAGGTCGCCCTCGATCGCGAGCTGGTCGAGCAGCGACTCGACGCGTTCCTGGCGCTCGACGCTCATCGCCGAGCGCGCGATGTCGAACGCGAGGCCGAGCACGTGCGTCGGCGGCACCCCGTCGCGCGTGCGGTCGGCGTTCGGATTGACGTCGGAAAGCCTCAGCTGGTAGTCCCACGTGCGCACGAGGCTCGTGATCTCGAGCGGCTCGTACGCCTCCCCTTCGATCATCCGGAGCCGCGACGCGACGCGGTAGAGCAGCCCCGCGGCCGGCTTCGCAAGCTTGCAGAGCAGCATCTGCCGGTACGGATCGTCCGTCAGTTCGCCGATGCGCGACTCGCCGTCGAGACGAAGAACGATGCCGCGTCCCTCCGGATCCGACGGCACGTCGACGAGGCGGCCGAACATGTAGCCGCGCTCGATGTCCTGCCAGTCCTGCAGCCACAGGCTCTCGACGAGTTCGTCGGGAAACTCGCGCAGCAGCAGGTCGCGATCGGCCGTGAGGTGCCGGCGTCGCGGCGTCTGCGTTTCCGCCGGGACGTTCACGATCTTCGGCGGCAGCGTCGCAGCCGCCGGGGAATCGGAACGAAGCACGTCCGGCGGCTCGGCGGATGCGGCCGCGAGCTGGACCGGCGCCTGCCCGGCCGCGACGTCGGCTCCCGCCGGCTTCGAAAGGCTCGCGCGGCCGGCGTCCTTCGCCGCCTGTTCCGCGTGCGCCGCCTGCTCGGCCTTCGCCGCCTCGATCCGCGCCAGGGCGACGGCGCGCTCGGCCGCGGTCGGGACGCGGACGACCGGCCTGGCCGCGGACGGCGCCGGATCGGGTCGGACCTCCTGCCGGGGATCGGAGTTCTGCGGCTCGGAGAGGATGACGGGTTCCGGGATCGGCAGCGACGGGTCGATCAGCGGCGACTCGAAACCCTTCATCGATCGCGGTGCGGCGGGTTGGGCGACGGCGGAGGCGGCGGGTTGGGCGGAGGCAGCGGGTTGGGCGACGGCGGACGCAGCGGGGACGGCGTCCGGGGAGGCGACGGGCTTCGGAACGGACGCGGCAGCGGCCCCGGCGCCCGGGTCAGCCGGCGCGGCGGCACGCCCGGAATCTGCCGGCGCCGGCTCGATCCCCGCGACCGCGGGGACGGTCGCCGCCGGCGTGGGTTCCGGCTGGGCTTCCGACGGCGTCGGCTCGGCGGGCGCCGGGCTCGGTTCGATGTGCGCGAACGGTTCGCTGAGTGCGGACGACCCCAGCATCACGCTCGCGAGTTGCGTCGCGCGATCCCCCGCCAGCGTCGCCGTCGCGGCGAACGTCGAGGAGGTCGCGACGAGCGCGGCCAGAAGGATCCTTCGCTGCAAGGGCACGGCCTGCGAGTCTAGGCCGGATTCCCGGAGATGTCAGCGCCTTTCCCCCGGTGAGGCCCGAAGTCCCCCCGTCCCGGGTGCGACCCCGTTTTCCGGACCGAACCCCGGGCAACGCGGCGCCCATGGCCTTCACCGGCCGAGGAGCCGCCACAGGCGAAGGTCCTGTGCCGCGAACTCCGGGCTCGCGACCGGCTCGTAGCGCTCGCGCAGGTACCGGGCGCCGTCCGGGAACCGGCGCCGCCCCTGCACGATCAGCGACGGCAGCCGGCCGGCGCGACGCGGTTCGAAGCGGTCCACGTCGAGCACGCTCGCGACATCGTCGAAGAACAGCGCGACCGGCACGTGGTTGTCGAGGTGCGCGAGCGCCAGCAGGTGCACGGCGCCGTAGGCCCAGACGCTCGCTCCCGCCTCGTGCTCGGCGAGGATCACCGACGCGAGGCGCTTCTGGTCGGCGAGATCGTAGCCGGGAGCGTTGCGGCGCGCGTCGTCGCGCCAGGCCTGCAGCGCGAGCAGCCCGAGAAACGCCGCCGCGACGGCGGGTGACGCGAACCGCGGCGCGACGCGGCGCATGGCGCGCGCGGCTGCCGCCGCGACAATCCCGGTCGCGAGCGCGAAGTACGGGGCCGGGAAGAACAGGTCGGGCACGCCCTGGTGGTCGTACAACGTGAATGCGGTGGCGCCCGCCGCGCCGGCCGCGAACCCGACGAGCCCGTCGTGCGAACGCAGCCGGCGGAGCGCAACCGACGGCGAGCGGACGAGCGCTGCGGCGGCGGCCGCGGCGAGCAACGCGAAGCAGGCCGGGGCGACGCGCGGCACGAACGCGCCCCTTCCCTCGCCGAGCACGAACGCGAGCGAACGCCACGCGCGCGGGACGTCGTGCACGCTGCCGAGCGTCATCACCCAGTTCTGCCGCAACTGTTCGGCGGCAGCGCCCGACGCCACGAAGTACGCTTCATAGACGACGAGCGGCGCGAGCGCCCAGCCGAGCAGCCGCGCCGCGCGGCTTGGCGAGCCTCGCGGCCCGAGCCATCCTTCCGCCGCAACGGCCGCGACGACGAGCAGCGCCGGCTGCCAGCACAGGAACGCGGCGCCGGCGGACAGCCCGGCGACCGCGTCGCGCGCGCGTCCGGCCGGCGCGGCGATCGCCGCGTGCGCGAGCAGCACGAACATCGCGAGGAAGACCTTGGGATTGCTCCCGACGGCCGCGTGGTGCGCAAAGCCGCGCGTCGCGAGCAGCGCCGCCGCCGCGAC
>CAYYZO010000021.1:25039-49069 GCA_964476185.1 uncultured Myxococcales bacterium | reverse complement strand
GAAGAACAGGTTCTGGCGGATGTTCGCCATCACGGCCTGGGACAGGCGTCGCGCGCGCGCGATGCCGCCGAGGTCGCCTCGCAACAGGGTCACGCCGGCGCTCTGGATCGCGACGTCGGTTCCCGTTCCCATCGCGATGCCGACGTCCGCGGCGGCGAGCGCCGGGGCGTCGTTCACCCCGTCGCCGGCCATCGCGACGACCCGCCCCGTGGCCTTCAGTTTCTCGACGACTTCCTGCTTGCGCTCGGGCAGCACTTCGGCCTCGACCTCGGTGATGCCGAGGCGCCGCGCGACCGCCTCGGCGGTCGCGCGATGGTCGCCGGTCAGCATCACGACGCGGAGTCCTTCGGCGGCGAGGCGCTCGAGCGCCGCGGGCGTCGTCGCCTTGACCGGATCGGCCACGGCGAGCAGGCCCGTGAGCGCGCCGCCGGCCGCGACGAACACGATCGTCGCGCCTTCGCTGCGCAGTTCGTCCGCGCGCGCCGCCATCGTCGCGACGTCGAGGCCTGCCTCCGCGAGCAGCGCGGCGTTGCCGACGAGAACCTGGTCGCCGTCGACGGTGGCGCGCGCCCCTTTGCCGGTCACGCTCTCGAAGTCGCTCGCGGATGCGGGCGCGACGCCGCGGTCGGCCGCCGCGCGAAGCACCGCGGCAGCGAGCGGATGCTCGCTGCCGCGCTCGACGGCGGCGGCCAGTCGCAGGACCTCGTCCTCGCTGCGCGCGTCCGCCGGGACCACGGTCGTCACCGAGGGACGCCCCTCGGTCAGCGTGCCGGTCTTGTCGACGACGAGCGTGTCGACGGTCTCCAACTTCTCGAGCGCCTCCGCGCTTTTCACGAGGATTCCGGACGTGGCGCCGCGTCCGATCCCGACCATCACCGACATCGGGGTCGCCAGGCCGAGAGCGCACGGGCAGGCGATGATCAGGACGCTGACCGCCGCGACCATCGCGTGCGCGAGCCGGGGCTCGGGACCGACGCTCATCCAGGCCGAGAACGAGACGACGGCGACCGCGAGCACGACCGGCACGAACACCGCCGAGACGCGGTCCACGAGGCGCTGCACCGGCGCGCGGCTGCGCTGCGCCTCGGCGACCATCTGCACGATGCGCGACAGCATCGAGTCGCGTCCGAGCCTGTCGGCGCGGACGACGAGCGAGCCCGAGCCGTTGAGCGTCCCGCCGATGACGGTGTCGCCGGCCGAGCGCCGCACGGGCATGGACTCCCCCGTCAGCAGGGACTCGTCGACTGCCGAGTTTCCGTCGACGACGACGGCGTCGACCGGGATCTTCTCTCCCGGCCGCACGCGCAGCAGGTCGCCCTCGCGCACGTCCTCGAGCGGGACGTCCTCGTCGTCGCCGTCCTCGCGCACGCGCCGCGCGACCGGCGGCGAGAGCTTCAGCAGCGCGCGGATCGCGCCGGACGTCCGGTCGCGCGCCCGAAGCTCGAGCACCTGGCCGAGCAGCGCGAGCGCGATGATCACCGCGGCCGCCTCGAAGTAGACGGGGACGACGCCGTGCTCGAGCATCGACTCGGGGAACGCCCCGGGCACGGCGAGCGCGACGACGCTGTAGAGCCAGGCGACGCCGGTGCCGAGCGCGATCAACGTGAACATGTTGAGGCTGCGGTTGACGACGGAGGCCCAGCCTCGCCGGAAGAACACCGAGCCTGCGCCGACGACGACCGGCGTCGCGAGCGCCCCCTGCAGCCACGCGGACGCGGCCGGCGAGACGCCGGGGAAGTGCCCGAGCACGTGCGCGCCCATCTCGAGCACGAACACCGGTAGCGCGAGCACGGCCGCGACGGCGAGCCGGCGCTTCATCTCCTCGAGTTCGGGGTTCGGCTTCTCGTCGGCGGTGATCTCCTCGGGCTCGAGCGCCATGCCGCAGATCGGGCAGGCACCCGGTCCCTTCTGCCGGACCTGCGGGTCCATCGGGCACGTGTAGATCGCGTCGGCGTCGGCCGGGGCCGCGGGCGCGGCCGGTTCGTCCCCGACGTAGCGGCCGGGGTCGGCCTCGAACTTCGCCTGGCACTTCGGGTTGCAGAATCGCCAGGTGCGCTCCTCGTGCTCGGCGTGCCAGGGCTTGACGGCCGGATCGACGGTCATGCCGCAGACCGGGTCGATCCAGACGGGTTCGCCGGCGCCGTTCGCGGCGGATCGAGGGGAAGGCGGCGCCGGCGTGGACATGGCTACTTCCCCTGGAACGTCGGCTCGCGCTTCTGCAGGAACGCGGTGATCGCCTCGCGCGTGTCCTTCGACGCGATGTTGACCGACTGGGCCATGCCCTCGGCGTCGAGCGCCTCGGACAGCGTCACGGAGAATGCGTTCGTCAGCATGCGCTTGCTCATCGCGAGCGCGAGCGGAGGTCCGGCGGCGAGCCGCTTCGCCCAGTCGTCGACGAACGCGTCGAGCTCGTCGTGGGGGACGACGCGGTTCACGATGCCGATGCGCTCGGCTTCCCTCGCGTCGAGGATGTCGGCCAGCAGGACGAGTTCCTTGGCCTTGTGCATCCCGACGAGGCGCGGCAGCAGCCACGAGCCGCCGAGGTCCACGCTGAGACCGCGGCGCGCGAAGATCTCGCTGAAGCGCGCCCGGTCGGAGGCCACGATGAGGTCGCAGCCGAGCGCCAGGTTCAGCCCCGCGCCCGCGGCCACGCCGTTCACCTTCGCGATGACGGGCTTCGGGATCGCGTGCAGGGCGAGGCCGGCGCGGTTGATGTGGTGCATGCGCCGCAGCTGGTGACGCTCGACGTGCTGTTCGCCCCCGAGGTCGGCGCCGCTCGAGAACGCGTCCCCGGCGCCCGTCAGCACGAGCACGCGATCGGTGTCGCTCTCGCCGACCTCGGTCAGGACCTCGATCAGCTCGTCCCACATGCGGGCGTCGATCGCGTTCTTCTTGGCGGGACGGTTCAGGGTGACGGTGACGACGCCGTCCTCGCGGCGCTCGACGATCAGGGTTTCCAACTTCGAGTTCTCCCTTGGGTTGCTTGGGCCGAGATACGTCGCGGGACCAGCGGGCGCGCTCGGCCTTCGTGGTCCTTAGCAGCGATCCGTCCCGGCCGCGATAGGCGGCCGGGCGCTTGACGGCATGACAAATAGCATCCCTGCGACGGGCGGCACGCGCTAGTCGGGAGGCAGCGCTCCCCTCTGGAGGAACCGAGCATGACCTCGACTCGCATTGCCCGCTTCGTCGTGGCGGCGTCTTTCCTGGCTTTCGTCTCGACGGCCGCCGCCGGCGTCCCGGCCCCGATGGCGTTCGCGCCGGACGTGCCCCCGCCGATCGGGAACCGCGGGCCGGCGGTGCTGGAGGTGCACCTCGAAACCACGGCCATCCCGATCCCGCTCGCCCCGGGCGTCACGTACGAAGCCTGGACGTTCAACGACCACGTCCCCGGGCCGATGATCCGCGCCCGCGTCGGCGACGCGCTCGAGCTGCACCTGACCAACAGCGACACCAACGGGATGCCGCACAACATCGACCTGCACGCCGTGACCGGCCCGGGCGGCGGCGCTGCGGTGACGCTGGCGATGCAGGGGGAGGAAAAGGTCGCGACGTTCCGGCTGCTGCACCCGGGGCTCTTCGTGTATCACTGCGCGACGTCGCCCGTGCCCGACCACGTGGCCAACGGCATGTACGGCCTGATCCTCGTCGAGCCGAAGCGCGGCCTGAGACCCGTCGACCGCGAGTACTACGTGATGCAGAGCGAATTCTACACGACCGAACCGGCGGACGGGGTCGCGCTGTACTCCCGCGCCGATGGAGCGGCCGAGCATCCGCGCTTCGTCGTGTTCAACGGCGGCGTTTCCTCCCTGCTGGGGATGAACGCGCTGCACGCCGCGACCGGGGAGCGCGTCCGCATCTTCTTCGGCAACGCGGGCCCGAACCTGATCTCGTCGTTTCACGTGATCGGCGAAGTCTTCGACCGCGTCCATCGCGAAGGGGACCTCGTTTCGAAGCCGGCGCGAAGCCTGCAGACGACGCTCGTGCCGGCCGGCGGGGCCGCGGTCGTCGAGTTCGACGTCGAAGTGCCGGGGACGTACGTGCTGGTCGACCACGCGATCTTCCGCACGGGAAAAGGCGCGGCCGGGCACCTGGTGGTGACGGGGGACGAACGTCCGGACATCTACGACCCGCCGGGGTCGACGGGCGGCGGGCACTGATCGCTGCAACGGGCCGCGGCGTCGGAGCGGCACGCCGCGCGCTCGCCGGATTCGCCCGGTGCGGCGCCGCGGAGAAGGGGCACGCGGCGCGGAGCCGGCGCGACGCCGCGAGGCGCCGCGCCGGATCGCGCTCGGTTCAGTTGATCTTCAGCAACTCGACTTCGAAGACGAGCGTCGCGTTGGGCGGGATCCTGCCGCCCGCGCCGGCCGCGCCGTAGCCGAGGTCGGGCGGGATGGTCAGGATGTACTTGGATCCGACGGGCATCAGCTGCAGGCCCTCGGTCCAGCCCTTGATCACGCGGTTCAGCGGGAAGGTCGCGGGCTGCCCGCGATCGTAGGAACTGTCGAACACGGTGCCGTCCGTGAGCGTGCCCTTGTAGTGCACGGTCACGCTGTCGGTGGCGGACGGCTTGGCGCCGTCGCCCTCGCGGACGACTTCGTACTTGAGGCCGCTGGCCGTGGTCTGCACCTTGCCGGTCTCCTTGGTGTCCGCGGCGGAGGCCGTCGCGGCGTCCTTGGCGGGGTCTTCCGGCTTGCTGCCCTGGGCGCAGGCCGTGAGGGTGGATGTGAGCGCGACGGCCAGGGTGGCCGACGCGACGAGGGTCCTGATGTTCCGCATGCAGTTGCTCCGATGGTCCGATTGAACCGGCACTCTTGGCAAAGACCGGGGACAAATCCCACCGGACCCCGGCAAATGACGCGTTGCGTTTCCCCGTCGATCCTGTAGCGTCGCCGTTTACCGCTACGTTCTCAGTCGCCCGACTCGGGCCGGAACCCTCTGCATGACCCCTCCCTCCCTGGCCGCTCTCGCGACCGATGCCGTCGCGTCGGACGAGTTCACCCCCGACGAATCCGCCTGTTCTCCGTTCGAGGACGTCGCCGCGGCGCTGCGCGAGGCCCTCGAGGAGCGCGGCTTTGCCGACCTCACGGTCGTGCAGCGCGCGGTGCTCGCGCCCGAGGCGCACGGTCGCGACCTGCAGGTCTCCTCCCAGACCGGCTCCGGCAAGACCGTCGCGCTCGGCCTCGTGCTCGCGCCGCGCCTGCTCGAGCAGGCGGGCAGGAAGAACGGGCTTCGGGCTCTCGTCATCGTGCCGACGCGCGAACTGGCCGTGCAGGTCCGCGGGGAGCTCGAGTGGCTCTACGCTTCGATCGCCGGGCTGACGGTCGAATGCGTGACCGGCGGCAGCAGCCTGTTCCAGGAGCGGCGCCGGCTCTCGAGCCGTCCGACCGTTGTCGTCGGCACGCCGGGACGACTGCTCGACCACGTCCGCGCCGGCGCGATCGACTGCTCGACGCTCGAGGAACTCGTGCTCGACGAAGCCGACCGGATGCTCGACATGGGCTTTCGCGAGGAGCTCGAGGCGATCCTCGACGCGACGCCGGAAGGCCGCCGCACGCACCTCGTGTCGGCGACGTTCCCGTCCGAGATCCAGAAGCTCGCGCGCAAGTACCAGCGAGACCCGCTGACCGTCGAGGGTACGCGCCTCGGCACGGCCAACGCGGACATCGAGCACGTCGGGCACCTCGTCCGGCTGCACGATCGCTACGCGGCGATCGTGAACCTGCTGCTGCTCGGCGACGGCGAACGCACGCTGATCTTCGTGAACACGCGCGCGCAAGCCGCCGAACTCGCCGACCAGCTCGCCGGCGACGGGTTCGCGGCGGCGCCGATCAGCGGCGAACTCGAGCAGAACCAGCGCACGCGCACGCTCGAGGCGTTCCGCAGCGGCGTGCACACGGTGCTCGTCGCGACGGACGTCGCGGCGCGCGGCCTCGACATCCCCGACGTCGCGCTCGTGATCCACACCGACGCCCCGTTCGACGCGGAGAGCTACACGCACCGCGCCGGCCGCACCGGGCGCGCCGGCAACAAGGGCCGCAGCGTGCTGCTGTCGACGCCGATGCGGCAGAAGAAGGTCGAGTTCCTGCTCTCGCGCGCGAAGGTGAAGCTGGCTTGGCGAGACGTGCCCACCGCGGCCGCCGTCGAGAAGGCGCTGGCCAAGCGCGAGCGGCGGCGCATCCGCGAGACGCTGGTCGAGGCCGCCGAGCCTTCGGCGACCGAGATCGCGTTCGCCGGCAAGCTGCTCGACGGAGCGGATCCGCTGGATGTCGTCGCGCGCCTGGTCGGCCTGTGCCGCAACCCGCGGCGCGCCGAACCCTGCGAGATCGAGCCGCTGTCGTCCGCGCCCGTCCGCGCCGAACGCAAGCCGTGGCAGAACCGGCCCGACCCGCGCGCCCCGCGTGGCCGCGACGCCGCCGAGCGCGGCAACGTGGCCAGGGCTCGCGACGACTTCGATCCGCGCGCGAAGCCTGCGCGCTCCCACGACCGCGACGACGCCGTGCGGCCGCGCCGCGACGACGATCGGCCGCATCGTGGTTCCGCCCGGCTGCTCGCCGACCGCTTCGAGATGAACTGGGGTCACCGCGGCGGCGCGACGCCGCAGCGCGTGCTTGCGGTCCTTTGCCGGCGCGGCGACGTGTCGAGCCGCGCGATCGGCACGATCGACATCGATCGCGACCGGACGACGTTCGAGGTCGCGCGCGAGATCTCGCGCGACTTCGAGCTCAGCGCCGGCCGGCCGGACGACCGCGATCCGGGCCTGGCGATCCGCCGTGCCGGGATGCGGGACCGCGGAGCGCGCCGGCGCGACTGACCGTCGCTACCTCGCGAGCCGTTCGGCGATCACTCCTGCGCCTGCCTCCGTCCCGGGCGCGGCCCGTGGAACTGGTAGTACGTGCACTCGATCTGCGCGTTGTAGAGCTTCCGTCGCCGGTCGGCCGCGCGGCCGAGGATTCGCTCGAACTCGCGCCACGGCGTCAGCACGAAGAACGACCACGTGGGCAGCCGCGCGAAGACGTCGCGCATCGACTCGTACAGCCGGTGCACGTCCCGGTCGTCCTCGAGGCGCACGCCGTAGGGCGGGTTGGTGACGACACAGCCGTACTCGCGGCTGGACGACAGCGCCGAGAACGGCAGGCACTGGAAGTGGATGTCGGCCGCGACGCCGGCGCGCTCGGCGTGGCGACGCGCGAGCGACAGCGCGGCCTCGTCGATGTCGGTCGCGAGGATGCGTTCGCCGTCGAGGTCCGGCAGTTCGAGGTCGCGCGCCTCCTCGTGCGCGCGCGTCCAGATGTCCTCGTCGAGGAACGGCCAGTCTTCCGCCGCGAACGCGCGGAGCAGGCCGGGGGCGATGCCGCGGCCTGCCATCGCCGCCTCGATCGCGATCGTTCCGCTGCCGCAGAACGGGTCGGCGAGCGGCTTGCCGCGCTTCCAGAACGAGAGGTCGACGAGCGCGGCCGCCAGCGTCTCGCGCAGCGGCGCGGCGCCGACGAGGTCGCGGTACCCGCGCTTGTGCAGCCCGGCGCCGCTCGTGTCGAGCAGCAGCGTGGCGGTGTCCTTCAGCAGCGCGACCTCGATCGGCAGGCTGGCGCCCGTCTCGGGGAGCTGCCGGACGCGGTGTGCCGCCAGCAGGCGCTCGACGATCGCCTTCTTCACCGTGCGCTGCACGGCCGGCACGCTCGACAGCGTGCTCCGGACCGAGCGTCCCGTGACGGGAAACGCATCCTCCGGGCCGATCCACTCTTCCCAGGGCAGCTCGAGCGCCGTTTCGAACAGCGCGTCGAAGTCGGCCGCCGCGAACTCGGCGAGCTTGACGAACACGCGGTCGGCCGAGCGCAGGCGCAGGTTCGCGCGCGCGATCGCGGCTTCGTCGCCGGCGAACTCGATGCGGCCGGTCTGCGTGGTCCTCGCGGCGTAGCCGAGGGCCTCGAGCTCGCGGACGACGACGGCTTCGAGGCCGAAGGTGGAGGTGGCGACGAGGTCGAGCGGCATCGCACGACGTTATGGACGCAGCCGCGCCCCGGAGCCAGAAGAGCGCGCCCGCGCGGCGCGCCGGCCCGCCGAGGCTGGGAACGGTCGCGTCCTCGTGATCGAGTGCCCCGGGGACTTCGCGCGCCGCGCACGGCGCGCCACGGAGGACGCACATGAAGCTCGCCATGGTCGGACTGGGGAGGATGGGCGCGAACATGAGCCGGCGCCTGATGGCCGGGGGGCACACGGTCGTCGCGAGCGACCGCGCTCCCGACAGCGTGCAGCAACTCGTCCGGGACGGCGCCGAACCCTCCACGAGCCTCGCCGACGCGGTCGCGAGGCTCCAGGTCCCGCGCGTCGTCTGGGTGATGGTGCCGGCGGGCCCGGCGACCGAGGCGGTCTTCGACGAGCTCGCGACGCTGCTCGAGCCCGGCGACGTCGCGATCGACGGCGGGAACTCGCATTTCAAGGACGACCTGCGCCGCGCCGCGCGCCTGGCCGCCGGCGGCATCCACTTCGTCGACGTCGGCACGAGCGGCGGCGTCTGGGGCGCGGAGCGTGGCTATTGCCTGATGGTCGGCGCCGGGAAGGCGGCGTTCGACCTCGTCGAGCCGATCCTCGCGACGCTTTCGCCGGGACCGTCGGGCATCGCGCCGTCGCCCGGCCGCGAGGGCCGCACGAGCACGGCCGAGCAGGGCTACCTGCATTGCGGCGGCGTCGGGGCCGGGCACTTCGTGAAGATGATCCACAACGGCATCGAGTACGGGCTCATGCAGGCCTACGCCGAAGGCTTCGACATCCTGCGCAGCGCCGCTTCCTCGCCGGCCGCCGCCGGCTACCGCTACGACTTCGACCTCGCGGACATCGCCGAACTCTGGCGGCGCGGATCCGTGATCCCGTCGTGGCTGCTGGACCTGACGGCGTCGGCGCTCGCGCGAAGCGGCGACCTCGACGGGTTCACCGGCGTCGTGCAGGACTCCGGTGAGGGCCGCTGGACGGTGGAGACCGCCGTCGAGCAGGCCGTTCCGGCCGAGGTGCTGACGAGCGCGCTCTACACGCGCTTCCGCTCGCGGCAGGAGCACACGTTCGCGGAGAAGGTGCTGTCGGCGATGCGGCAGGGGTTCGGCGGGCACGTGGAGCCGTCCGTGGCGGCCCCGGCCGGGAGCGGCGCGAAATGACGGGCGATGGTCGCGAAGATCCGGTGTCGACGGCGAACCCCTGCATCCTCGTCCTGTTCGGCGCGTCCGGCGACCTGACCAAGCGCAAGCTCCTGCCCTCGCTCTACAACCTCGCGCGCGAGAAGCTGCTGCCCGAGCAGTTCGCCGTCATCGGCTTCGCGCGGCGCGACACGACGAGCGAGGAATTCCGCGGGCAGACCAGGCGCAACATCGCGGCGTATTCGCCGTCCGGCATCGATGAGGCGACCTGGGACTGGCTCGAGAAGCGGTTCCACTTCGTGCCGGGCTCGTTCGAGGAGGCCGGCTCGTACCGCGACCTGAAGGAGAAGCTCGCCGAGGTCGCGTCGTCGTACGCGACGGGCGGCAACGTCCTGTTCTACCTCGCCTCGGCGCCCGAGTTCTTCGCGCCGATCGTCGAGCACCTCGCGGCGGCCGGCATGGTGACGCAGGAGAACGGCGCCTGGCGGCGGGTGATCGTCGAGAAGCCGTTCGGGCGCGACCTCGCCTCGGCGCGGGAACTCAACCGCACGCTGCTCCGGCTGCTCGACGAGAAGCAGATCTACCGCATCGACCACTATCTCGGGAAGGAAACCGTCCAGAACATCCTCGTGCTGCGGTTCTCGAACGGCATCTTCGAGCCGATCTGGAACCGTCGCTACGTGGATCACGTGCAGATCACGGTCGCCGAGCCTCTCGGCGTCGAGGGCCGGGGAGGCTACTACGAGACCGCGGGCGCGCTTCGCGACATGGTGCCGAACCACATCTTCCAGCTGATCTCGCTGGTCGCGCTCGAGCCGCCGATCTCGTTTGACGCCGACGCCGTGCGCGACGAGCAGTCGAAGGTGCTGCGCGCGGTGCAGCCGATGTCGCCGGAGGACGTCCTCACGCACGCGGTGCGGGGGCAGTACGGCGCGGGCCGCATCGGCGACCGCGCGTTCGTGGACTACCGGCAGGAACACCGCGTGGATTCGCTGTCGAAGACCGAGACGTTCGTCGCGATGAAGCTCGAGATCGACAACTGGCGCTGGAAGGACGTGCCGTTCTACCTGCGCGTCGGCAAGGCGATGCCCGAGCGCATGACCGAGGTCGTCGTGCAGTTCCGCCGCCCGCCGTTCGCGCTGTTCCGCAACACCGCGATCTGCGACCTGCAGGCGAACCAGCTCGTGATCCGCATCCAGCCCGACGAGGGCATCTCTCTCAGCTTCGGGGCGAAAATCCCCGGCGCGACGATGCGGATCGGGAGCGTGGACATGGACTTCCAGTACGCGGAGCACTTCGGCGAACCGGTCGCGACCGGCTACGAGCGCCTGCTGCACGACGCGTTCACGGGCGACCAGACCCTGTTCCAGCGCGCCGACATGGTGGACGCCGCGTGGTCGATCGTCGCGCCGGTGCTCGACGTCTGGGGGGCACTGCCCGCGCACCAGTTCCCGAACTACGCCGCCGGCACCTGGGGGCCGAAGGAATCGTTCGACCTGCTCGCGCGCGACGGAAGGCGCTGGCGCATGCCGGAGGCATGAGGATGGCCGGCGTGCGCATCGTCGTCGCCGCCGACGCGGACCGCGCGGCTGCCGTGGCCTGCCGCATCGTGCTCGCGGCCGAACGCCGGGCACTCGCCGAGCGGGGCGCGTTCTGCGTGGCGCTGGCCGGCGGATCCACGCCCCGGCGGCTGTACGAGCGGCTCGCGGGCGAACCGGCCGGGTTCCGTTCGTGGACCGTCTTCTTCGGCGACGAGCGCTGGGTTCCCTCGTCGCATCCGGACAGCAACGCGCGCCTCGCGCGCGAAGCGCTGCTCGACCGCGTGCCGATCCCCCCGCACCAGGTCT
This sequence comes from uncultured Myxococcales bacterium, assembly GCA_964476185.1. Lineage (GTDB taxonomy): Bacteria > Desulfobacterota > Binatia > UBA1149 > CAITLU01 > DATNBU01. The sequence continues at coordinate 38,097 of CAYYZO010000021.1, read as the reverse complement.
GCGCCGTGGATACCGGCGCCGGCTCGCCGCAGAAAGCGGCGGAACTCTACTCGCTCGCGCTGCGACGGCGTCTCCCGCGCTCCGCCGACGCGCTGCCGAGCTTCGACCTCGTGCTGCTCGGCCTCGGAACCGACGGGCACACGGCGTCGCTGTTCCCGGGATCGGCGGCGCTGGCGGCGCCGCCCGGGAGCGTCGCGGTCGCGAACCGGGCGCCGTCCTCGGGGACCTGGCGCATCACGTTGACGTTCGACGTGATCAACGCCGCGCGCGAGGCGCTGTTCCTCGTCACCGGCCGCGAGAAGGCCGAGGCGCTCGCGCGCGTGGTCGGCGAGCGGGACGGGGCGTTGCCGGCCTCGCGGGTGCATCCCGCGCGAGGCGACCTCACGTTCGTCGCCGACGAGGACGCGGCCTGGTCGCTCGATCCGGCCGGGATCGAGCGACCAGACGAGGCCTGAAGCCGGCCTGCCGCTCACTCCCGCCCGAGCAGTTCGGCAAGATCGGACGGGATCGGCCGCCGCGCGAACATCGAGACGTCGGTGCCTCCGGTGTTGCCGACCGGCACGATCCCGATCGCCGATCCGACCGTCCCGATCACGATGCGTGCGAACTGGCCGGCGACCTCGCCGGGTCGCCGGCGCGCGACGCCGACGCGCAGCATCCACCAGTGGCTGCGCCCGTGCGGCACGACGTGGCGCTGGCCGAGCACGTGCGCGCGCTCGAGGTGCGCGAAGGCGAGGTCGAAGCGGCCGGCGAGCCAGCACCTGCGCGCCTCGGCCATTTCCCGTTCGAAAGCGTTTCGCAGGACGCGGGACATGTCGTTCCTCCCCGGAAGGCGATGCGGACGCCGCAGTGTGCCGCAGCCGACGCGGCCCGGCTTGAACAAACCTGCGAAGATCGCCACTGTCCGGACGCGTGACGGTGCTCGAGCGTTCCCGGGTCTTCCTGTGGCCCCACCGCCTGTTCTTCCTCGGTTACGGCATCGAAGCCGACCTGCACCGGCACCACGCGGCGCAGTTCTGTTTCTCGGCGACCGGCACCCTGCGCGTGCGCACCGTCGCGTGGGGCCAGTGGCTGCGCGCACGCGGCTTCCTGGTGGCGCCGGACCGCTCCCATCAGTTCGAGTCGGGGGACGGGCTGGCCGCCCTGATCCTGGTCGATCCGGAAACGGACGAGTTCGCCGACGCGGCGGCCCTGCACCCCGGCGCCGGCCCGATCGTCCCGCTGGAGCCGGACCCCGACGTGCTGGCCGAGCTCGACCGGCTCCTCCTCGTCGAGGATCGCGAGCAGGCCAACGTGGTGGCGCGTCAGCTGATGGGACTCGACGTGGACGAGGGGGGACTGCGGCCGGTCGACGCGCGCGTCCGCCGCGCGCAGCAGTGGCTTCGCGACAACCTGGGCAGCCGGATCCGCATCACGGAAGTCGCGGAGGTCGCCGGGGTCAGCGAGAGCCACCTCGCGCACCTGTTCCGCGCGGAAACCGGCGTGCCGGTGCGGCGCTTCGTGCTGTGGTTGAGGCTTCGTCGCGTGATCGAGCTGGCGCTGCGCGGGCATTCGCTGACCGAAGCGGCGCACGAAGCGGGATTCGCCGACAGCGCGCACATGTCGCGGACCTTCCGCGACACGTTCGGGTTGCCGCCCTCGTTCCTGTCCTCGGGGACGAGGGAGATCGACGCGGTCTTCTGCGACGGGATCGACGACGCGACGCCGCAGGGCGCGTGAGGGCCGGTCGCGCCTCGCGCGCTGCGGCGATAAGAAGGCGCCAGCGCCGGAGGCCGCCCCGCCATGAGCGAACGACCGCATTCGGCCCGCAAGCAGCGGGCGCTCGATCTTTGCCGCGAATACCTGATGCCGGCCCGCGTCGCCGCCTGGCAGAACCTGGGCGTGCCGCTTGTCATCGGCCGCAGGGAAGGCTACCGGATCTGGGACCTCGACGGCCACGAGCTGATCGACGTCCACCTGAACGGCGGAACCTTCAACCTCGGCCACCGGCCGCCCGAACTCGTCGAGGTGCTGCGCCGCAGCCTTGACGACCTGGACGTCGGCAACCACCACTTCCCTTCCGAGGCCCGCGGCGAACTGGCTGAACGCCTGGCCGCGCTGACGCCGGGGGACCTCCACTACTCCGTCTTCGTGCCGTCGGGCAGCGAGGCCAACGACCTCGCGATCCGGGTTGCGCGCCGGGCGACCGGCCGCCGCCGCATCGTCGCGCTCGAGGCGGCGTTCCACGGCCGCACCGGGCTTGCCGCCGCGGCCGGGCGCGACGACATGGCCTCGTACTTCCACTCCGACTATCCGGCGGAGTTCGTCACGGTGCCGTTCGACGACCTGCCCGCGATGGAACGGGCCCTCGAAGGTCGCGAGGTCGCGGCCGTGTTGATGGAGACGATTCCGGCCACCTACGGATTCCCTGTTCCTTCAGGTGGTTATCTCGCAGGAGTGAAGGCGTTGTGTGAGCGTTTCGGGACGCTCTACGTGGCGGACGAGGTCCAGACCGGACTCGGCCGGACGGGTCACCTCTGGGGCATCGAGGCCTGGGGCGTCGAGCCGGACATCCTGGTCACGGGAAAGGGACTGTCGGGCGGACTCTACCCGATCTCCGCGATCGTCATGACCAGGGAAGTCGGGGCGTGGCTGGCCGACCAGGGCTGGGCCTACGTCTCGACGTTCGGCGGCGCGGAGCCGGGCTGCCGGGTGGCGACGGCCGTGCTCGACATCTGCTCGAGGCCGGAGGTGCTGGCCGGCGCGCGCCGGCTGGCCGAGCGGGTGGCGGCGGGTCTGGCGCAGATCCGCCGCCGCCGGTCGTTCCTCGTCGGCGTCCGCCAGAAAGGGCTCGTCATCGGGCTCGAGACGGCCGGGGAGCTCGGGGCGATGCAGCTGTCGCGCGCGCTGTACGAGAAGGGCGTCTGGGCCATGTTTTCCGGCTATGCGCCGTCGGTCCTGCAGTTCAAAGTGGGGCTGCGGATGGACGACGAAACCTGTGACCGGCTGCTCCAGCGGCTCGATGCGGCGCTGGCCGAAGTCGAGGGCAGCAGGTAGGAGAGGACTCCAACCGGGGTGGCAGGAGGGCGGATCCGGAACGTTCGTCCCGTGCCGGCCCGGCCGTGTTGCTGAAGTGCTCTTTAGTTTTGACTAAAAGTCGCAAAAGGGGCCATATGTTCGCAGCGCGAGAGGAGCCGGGGTGGGAGAGATGAGTGCCCAGGACAACTTCATCGATTTCTACGACGTGCTCGAGATCAGCCCCAGCGCGCATCCCGACACCGTTGCCCGTGTCTATCGCCTGCTCGCGCAGCGGTATCACCCGGACAATCAGGAGACCGGCGACGCCGAACGCTTCACGCTGATCCTGCAGGCGTACAAGGTGTTGAGCGATCCCGAGCTGCGCGCGCAGTTCGACGTGCACCACCAGCAGCAGAAGCAGGTCAAGTGGCGGCTCTATGACGCGAAGGAGGCCGCCGGAGGCGTCAGCTCCGACAAGGAGATCCGTTTCGGCGTGTTGAGCCTGCTCTACAACAAGCGCCGGCGGGACCCCGAACATCCTTCGGTCCCGATGTTTGAAATCGAGGGGTTACTGGGAATTCCTCGCGAGCATCTTGAGTTCAGTTTCTGGTATCTGCGAGAGAAGGGATACATGACGCGATCCGACGGGGGCGGCTGCATGATCACGGCAGCCGGTGTCGAGTACCTGGATGACCACGGACTCGAGGAACGCGCGCAGGCGATTGCCGGACTTCCGGCAGGACGCAGGGCACGCTGACGAACGGCGCCATCGGGCGCCCACAGGGCGCGGCACAAGCCGCGGGCAGGGGGAGACAACCTGGGAACGGAGGGAAACTCCGGGCCCGGGCTCACGACGATGGGAAAAATTCTCGGCATCGATCTCGGCACGACGAACTCCGTCATGGCCGTCTGGGACGGCCGTGAACCGCGTCTGATCGCCAGCGAGCAGGGCAGCCGCCTGACGCCGTCGGTCGTCGCGTTCGGCGCCAATGGCGACGTGTTCATCGGCGACGTCGCCCGCCGCCAGGCCGTCGCGAACGCCCGCCGTACCATCACTTCCGCCAAGCGCTTCATCGGCCGGTCCTTCGACTCGGTTGCCGAGGATCGGGACGCGGTCCCGTACGAAGTCGCCCGCGGGGAGAACGGCCAGGCGGTCATCCTCGTCGAGGACCGCCGCTACGCGCCCGAGCTGATCTCGGCACACGTGCTGCGGGAACTCAAGAAGTCGGCGGAAGCGTTCCTCGGCGAGAGCGTCGAGGACGCGGTGATCACGGTCCCCGCCTACTTCAACGACGCGCAGCGCGCCGCCACCAAGGAGGCGGGACGCCTCGCCGGGCTCGAGGTCCGCCGGATCATCAATGAGCCGACCGCCGCGGCCCTCGCGTACGGGCTGGACAAGAACCACGAGAAGACCATCGCGGTCTACGACTTCGGCGGGGGGACGTTCGACGTCTCCGTGCTGTCGGTCAGCGACGAGGTCGTGGAAGTCATCGCGACCCACGGCGACACGCACCTCGGAGGCGACGACATCGACACGCGCATCGTCGCGTGGCTTCTCAAGCAGTTCGAGGACAAGACCGGCGTGCACATCAACGGCGACGCCGCCGCGCACCAGCGGCTGCGGGAAGCCGCCGAGACCGCGAAGATCGACCTTTCGTCGCGCACCGCGACCGAGATCAACCTGCCGTTCCTCGCCGCCAACTCGAGCGGCCCCGTGCACCTCGAGTGCCAGATGACGCGGGCGCAACTCGAGGAAATGATGTCCGATCTCGTCGACCGCACGCTCACCTCCTGCGAGCAGGTGCTGAAGGACGCCGGCAAGACTTCCCGCGAGATCGACGACGTGGTCCTCGTCGGGGGCTCCTCGCGCATCCCGCTCGTGCAGCAGCGGGTCGCTTCGTTCTTCTGCAAGGAGCCTCGCCGGACGGTCAATCCGGACGAGGTCGTCGCGCTCGGAGCGGCCGTGCAGGCCGGCGTGATCAGCGGGGAGGTCAAGGGCCTCGTGCTGCTCGACGTGACGTCGCTTTCGCTCGGCGTCGAGACGCACGACGGGCAGACCGCGGTCGTCATCCCGCGCAACACGACGATCCCGACCGAGGCGATGCGCACGTTCACGACGGCAACCGACGGCCAGACGAGCGTCGAGGTCCACGTCGTGCAGGGCGAGAACGAACAAGGCCGGCTCAACGACTCGCTCGGGCGCTTCGATCTCGAGGGACTGAGGCCTGCGCCGTCCGGAACGCCGCAGATCGACGTGACGTTCGCGATCGACATCAACGGCATGGTCAAGGTCAGCGCGCGCGATCGCAGCACCGGGCGCTCCCAGTCGGTGTCCGTCTCGGCCAGGACGCAGACGGCGCAGGAGCCCGCGCTCGGCGATTCGAAGACCCAGGCGTCGGTCGGGTGGTCGCCGGAGAACATCGAGCGCCTTCAGCGCGAGGTCGAGCCGCAGATCGCACCCGCCGATCGCGCGGCCCTGGAGGCCGCCGAGAAAGTCCTCGGCGAGCACGCCTCGACCATGCCCGGCGTGGCACGCATCGGGCTCGAGCAGACCATGGCCGAGTTCCGCTCCCTGCTGCACGGCGGCGACGCGTCGCTGAAGGACCTCGAGCGTTCGCGATCTTCGCTGCGCGAGATGATCTCGCGCGCGAAGGACAGCGTCGCGTCCCCCCAGGCCTGATGGCGTCCCGCGACCGCGCGGCCGGCGACACGTCTTCCACGTTCGCTTCGCAGCCCGAGGCCGACCAGGTCCAGGCTCTTCGGCGGCTCGCGCAGCGCGCGCTCGAGTCGTGGGAGCTCGAGGCTCCCCGGCTCGAGCTCGTCAAATACAGGGAGAACGCGGTCTTCGCCGTGCACGGCGCGTCCGGCGACCGCGCGGTCCTGCGCGTCCACCGGCCGCGCTACCGAACGGACCTCGACATCGAGTGCGAACTGGCGTGGATGCGCGAACTCGACTCCGCCGGGATCGCGACACCTGGCGCGATCGCCGCGCGGGACGGCGCCCTGGTCGTCACCGCGAGCGCGCCGGGCGTGCCGGAGCCGCGCCAGTGCGACCTGCTCGCGTGGGTCGACGGCGCTCCGCCGGGAACGCTCGAGGGAGGAGTGAGCGCCTCCGACGACTCGCTGCGGGATCTCTATCGATCCGTCGGCGCCACTGCCGCGCGCATGCACGAGATCGCGCGCGACTGGAAGCGGCCGCAGCCATTCTCGCGACCGTCCTGGGACGTCGAGTCGCTCGTCGGTGACAACCCGACGTTCGGCCGCTTCGAGGAACTGGGCGAGATCTCGCCCGAACAAAGGCGCGTCCTGTGCGCGGCGCGCGACGTCGTGCGCGAGCGCCTGCGGGCGCTCGGTCCCGCCGACGTCCTGATCCACGGCGACCTCGTGCCGGACAACATCCTCGTCGACGCGGCGGGCGCGCGGCGGATCATCGACTTCGACGACTTCGGCTGGTCGTGGGTCGGGTTCGAGATGACGACTTCGCTGTTCCCGCTGCAGATCAGCGGCGGGTTCGATGCGGGACTCGCCGGATACCTCGAGGGCTACCGCGGTGTGCGCGAGTTCCCGGCCGCGGAACTCGAGGCGCTCGAGGACTTGTTGCTCGCGCGCGGCCTGAGCTACCTCGGCTGGCCGGCGGGGCGACCGGAGATCGCCTCGCAGCGCGACATCGTGCCGATGTTCGCCGCGCTGCTCTCGGAGGCGGCGGCCGCGTACCTCGCGTCGCGCCGCTGACGCCCGCGGAATCGGGCGCCGGCCGGCGGCCCGTTCGACGGTCCGGTCGGACCGTCGGCCCCGGGTCTCAGCCCTTGACCTCGGCGAAGGCCCAGTCGAGCCACGGCAGCAACGCCTCGATGTCGGCGCGTTCGACCGTGGCGCCGCCCCAGATGCGAAGTCCCGCCGGTGCGTCGCGATAGCCGGCGATGTCGTAGGCCACGGCCTCCTTCTCGAGCAACGAGCACATCTTCTTGACGGCCGCCGCGCGCGCGTCGGCGTCGAGCGCCTCGAACCAGGGGTCGACGATCTTCAGGCAGATCGACGTGCACGAGCGCGTCGCCGCGTCGCTCGCGAGGAACGCGAACGTCGAGGACTTCCCGACCCAGGCCGCCACGGCGGCCAGGTTCGCCTCCGAGCGCTCGATCAGGCCGCGGACGTTGCCGACGCTCTCGGCCCAGGCCAGCGCATCCAGCGCGTCCTCGACGCAGAGCATGGACGGCGTGTTGATCGTCGAGCCCTGGAAGATCTCCTCGTCGAGCTTGCCCTTCTTGGTCATGCGGAAGATCTTCGGCATCGGCCAGGAAGGCGTGTAGGACTGCAGCCGCTCGACCGCGCGCGGCGACAGCGCGAGCATGCCGTGCCCGCCCTCGCCGCCGAGGACCTTCTGCCAGGACCAGGTGACCACGTCGAGACGGTCCCAGGCCAGGTCCATCGCGAACACGGCCGAGGTCGCGTCGCAGATCGCGAGCCCCGCCCGGTCCTTCGGGATCCAGTTGCCGTCCGGCACGCGCACTCCCGAGGTCGTGCCGTTCCAGGTGAACACGACGTCGTGGTCGAAGTTCACGCTCGCGAGGTCCGGGAGCTCGCCGTAGTCGGCGCGCAGCGCGCGAGCCTCGAGCTTCAGCTGCTTGGTGACGTCCGTGATCCAGCCCTCGCCGAAGCTCTCCCACGCGAGCATGTCGATGCCTCGAGCGCCGAGCATCGACCACATCGCCATCTCGACGGCGCCCGTGTCGGATCCCGCGACGATGCCGAGCCTCCAGTCCGCGGGCATGCCGAGGACGGCCTTGCTGCGCTCGATCACCGCCGCGAGCTTCTCCTTGCCGACCTTGGCGCGATGCGAGCGGCCGAGCGCGGCGTCGCCGAGCGCCGAAAGGCTCCAGCCCGGGCGCTTCGCGCAGGGGCCGGACGAGAACTGGGGGCGGGCGGGTTTGACGGCGGGTTTCGCGGACATGGGCACCTCGGGAACGATGGAATCGGGCTTCCATGTCTGCTTCGAGGCGCGGTTTCAACGCGGGCTCCGCCGACTGGCCCTGCACCCGGTTCTCGGCTAGAGAGCGCGCATGCTGCACCACAACACGTACTTCGAGGGGCTCGTCCAGAGCATCGGCTTCGAGCGCAACGGGCGCCGCTACACGGCCGGCGTCTTCGGCGTCGGCGCGTTCCACTTCAACACCGACGGACCGGAGCGGATGACCGTGATCAGCGGGGAGCTTCGGGTGCGTCTTCCCGGGGAGGTCTCGCGCGTGTACCCGGCGGGAACGGCCTTCGAGGTCCCCGCTCGCAGCGGCTTCGACGTCGAGGCTTCGGCGCCGGCCGCGTACCTGTGCGAGTTCCTGTAGGCCGCCGGCGCCGGGACCGGGCGATGCGCCGGGTGTCCGGCGGGCGATCGTTCGTTCCTTCCGCTTGAAGCAGGCCCCGTCTCCGTGAACGTCGCCATCGTGCTGTGCTGGAACGACGCCGGGCGCGTGCTCGAGTTGCTCGCGCGCCTGCCGCAGCTGGATCCCGCGCCGGACGCCGTGGTCGTCGTCGACAACGGCTCGACCGGAGGCGACGCGTCCGCGGTCGAGCGCGCGCATCCCTTCACGGAAGTCCTCCGCCTCGAGCGCAACTTCGGGTACGCCGTCGCGGCCAACCACGGCATCCGCCGCGCGCTCGAACTCGGCGCCGAACGGGTCTGGCTCCTCAACTCGGACATCGAGCTGCCGGATCGCGCCCTCGCCGCGCTCGTGGCGGCGTTCGGCGATGACGAATCCGGACCCGTCGGACTCGCCGCGCCGGTGCTCGTCGAGCGCGACGGTCGCGTGCAGGCGCGCGGCGGCGGGCGCGTCAGCCTCCGGACCGGGGTGGCGCGCCACGTCGTGCGGCGCGACGAGCCGCCGGACTACCTGAGCGGGGCGTGCCTGCTCGCGAGCGCTGCGCTGCTTCGCGACATCGGCCTGTTCGACGAGGGCTCGTTCTTCTCTTGGGAAGACGTCGATCTCGGGTTCCGTGCGCGAGAGGCCGGTTGGCGACTGGCCGTGGCCGAGGACTGCCTCGTGGTCCACGACGAAGGGTCGACGCTGGGGCGCTGGAGCGCTGCGCGGTGGGAGCGGTTGTTCGAGGGGATGTTCCGCTTTCTCGCGCGGCGGGCGCCGCGTCCGCGAACCGCGTCGGTGCTGCGACTGGCGATCCACACGGCCACGATGCTCCGGCACGGACGCGTCGACGCCGTGCGAGGCGCGTGGCGCGCGGCGACTGCCGCCGTCCGGTCGGGCTTTCCGTCCGGCGCCGGCGAGCGCACGCGGGCCATGTCAAGAGGGTAAGGGCCGGGACCGCGCGCCGTTCGCGCGTCGCCGTCCGGCCGGGCACGAGGCTCACGGAACGTCGGCGTGCGTTCCGCCTCGCGACCGCGTCGCCTGGTTTTTTGCGCGGACGGGCAGGGCGGGGGGCTTCCTTCGGAGCCGGCGTCGGGACATGGTGCGAAGCATGGACCTCGTCGAATTGTTCCGCGCCTACGAAGCCGATTTCGAGAAGACCGTGGCCGACGACCGCTGGTCGCGCCTCGAGCGCTACTTCACCGAGGACGCCGTTTACGAGACCTACGGGCGCGCGGGTCGCCGCACGGAAGGACGGGCGGCGATCTTCGAGCGCCTGCGACGCGAGCTCGATGCGTTCGATCGTCGCTGCACGTGGCGGCGGGTCCGGACCATCGGCAAGATCGAAGTGGACGGGAACCGCGTCCTGCGGAACTGGTGCGTCACGTTTCACATCGACGGCGCCGCCGACCTCCTGATCGAGGGCTCGGAGCGGCTGACCTACGAAGGCGATCGCATCGCGATGCTGGAGGAAGAACCGTCCGAGACGGCCGAGCGTCACCTGATCGCCTGGATGAAGCTGAACCCCCAGGTGTTCGCGCCGGCCGAGTTTGCCGGCAACGGCGCCACCGCTCCCTGAGGCAACGCTCGGCGGGGCCGGACGTTGCCGCGCCGTCGGTGCCGTTCGACTCGCGGCCGCGGGACTGTCTCCGCGGAGAGGCCGCTGGCGCTGCCGACGCGATGACGCGGCTCCCGCGACGGGCCGGAGCGCGCCCGGCGTCGAGTGGCTCCGGGGCCGCGGCGCCGATTGGACCTTGGATCCCCGCTCGAGTCGCGTAGATGTTCTGGCAGCGCTGCACCTCGCGCGCGGCGGGAGGTCCCGACGACGATGAAGCTCTATTCCGGTCCGGTCAGCATGTTCGGGGCAAAAGCGGAGATCGCGGTGCTCGAGAAGGGGATCCCCTGCGAGCGCGAGTTCGTTCCGTTCTCGCTCGCGACGCTGTACGAGCCCCGGCATCCGGTCGTCGCGCGCGTGAACCCGAAGGCGCAGGTCCCGGTGCTCGTCGACGGCGACCTGGAGATCTACGACTCGACGCAGATCTTCGAGTACCTCGAGGACGCGTTTCCGGATCCGCCGCTGTGGCCGCGCGATCCGCGCGAGCGCGCGCGGGCGCGGCAGGCCGAGCTCGAATCCGACGAGGTGTTCTTCCCGAACGTGATCACGCTGATGCCGCGCCAGCGGGCGCTGGCCGGCGACGACGCCGTGGGGCAGGCGCTGCGCGACATCGAGGCGTTCTACCGTCGCTGCGAAGCCCGTCTCGAAGGCCGGGAGTACCTCGCCGGCGACTTCTCCTGCGCCGACATCGCGTTCTTCATGGCGGGGTTCTTCGCCGCGTTCCTCGGCGCGCCGCCGCCGACCGGGCTGGGTCGCCTGGAGGCGTGGCGCTCGCGCGTCGCCTCGCGCGACAGCGTGAGGAAGGTCGCCGGCGCGATGGGCGAGTACCTGCGGGAAAACGCCGGGATCCCGCTGCCTGCGCTGTAGCCGCCGAGGCCTCGCGTCCACGGCGCGGTGGCTGCGCGCCGCTGCCCGCTCGCGCGGCCGATCCACTGGGGGAAAGGCGGCGCGCGCTCGCTTCAGCCCGCTCGGCGGCTACGATGGCCGCATGAGCAGCGCCCCGTACGCCGTCATCACCTCCGACGCCCACGCCGGAGCGAGCATCGCGACCTATCGCGACTACCTCGACCACGCCCACCAGAAGCTGTTCGACGAATGGCGCGGGACTTATCGCAACCCGCAGCGCCAGCACATCGGGTCGAAGAAGCACAAAAACTGGGACGACGCCGAGCGCATCGCGGACATGGACCGCGAAGGCGTGGCCGGCGAGATCCTGTTCCCGAACACGGTCCCGCCGTTCTTTCGCACCAGCGTGCTGATCTGCGGCAACCCGTCGAGGGAGGACTACCCGCTCCGCCTCGAGGGCGTGCGCGCGCACAACCGCTGGCTCGTCGATTTCCAGAACGAGCAGCCGGCGCGGCGCGCGGGAGTGGGGATCGTCTACTTGAACGACATCGACGAGGCGATCCGCGACGTCCAGTGGATCGCCGAGAAGGGCCTGAAGGGCGGCATCCTGCTTCCCCACGTGCCCGACGACTGCACGCACATCCTTCCGCTCTACGCTCCGGACTACGACCGCTTCTGGAAGGTCTGTGAAGACCTCGAGGTCGTCATCAACCATCACGGCGGCACCGGATCGCCGAACTACGGGCCGTACCCGATCTCGCTGCCGATCCGCTTCCTCGAGACGCCGTGGTGGTCCACGCGCAGCTTCTCGCACCTGATCCTGGCGGGCGTCTTCCACCGTTTCCCGGGACTGCGCTACATCGTCACCGAATCGGGTTGCGGATGGGTTCCGCAGACGCTCGAGCAGCTCGACCGGATCTGGGGCTTCGTCCGGCGCGGCATGGTCGGCGAGTTCGAGTTCAGCAAGGAGGCCGTCACGCCCGAACCGCCGAGCTTCTACGCCAGGCGCAACGTCTGGTACGGCGCGAGCGCGGCTTCCCCGGCGGAGATCCGCGACCGTCACGCGGTCGGCGTCGAGCGCCTGTGCTGGGGCACCGACTATCCGCATTACGAGGGAACGTACCCCTACACGCGGGAAGCGCTGCGGCACACGTTCCACGACGTTCCGGAGGACGAGACCCGCAAGATGCTCGGCGAGAACGCCGCGGCGCTGTTCGGGTTCGACCTCGAGGCGCTCGCGCACCTCGTCGAGCGCATCGGCCCGACGCCGTGGGAAGTCTCGCAGCCGCTGGCCGACAGCGAGATGCCGAAGGACTCGATGTCCATGGCGTTCTCGCGCTGACGGGCATGGGACGGTTCGCGCCGGCGCGCAAGGGACTCTCCGCGCTGGGCCGCACGGGGCCCGCGCCGATCGGAGAGTCCGGCGGCGGGGACGGATTCGAGCACGCGCTCGCGGTCGAACGGGCGCGCAACAGCCGGCAGATCTCGGAGTTCCGTTTCGTCGCGCTCGTGGTCGTGATCGCGCTGCAGGTGTTCTTCCTGTGGGCGTGGGAGGACTGGACGGGTGCGCCGATGCTGCCGCTGCTCGGGTACACGGCCGTCGCCGGCGTCGCGTGGACGCTGCGCAGCCGTTTCGACGCCTGGGCGGCCTGGAGCGGGTACACGATCGCGGCGATCGACCTTCCGATGGCGTACTGGCTCGTCACGGCGAGCGCGCACGCGACGGCCGCGGCGGGCGACCACGAGATCGCCGGCGGGGTGCTGATGATGCTCCCGCTCACGTACGCGGGGTTCATCGTGATGGCCTCGCTAGCGCTCGACGTCAGGCAGACGCTCGTGGTCGCGGCCGCCGCGGTGCTGTTGCAGGCGCGCGCGCTGCGGCTGACCGACCACGACTTCACGTTCATCGCGATGGCGACGGCGTTCACCTCGCTGACCGCCGCGGTCTGCGTGTACTGGCGGGACCAGACGGTGCGGCTCGTGCGCGAGACTTCGCTCGAACAGGCGCGTCGCGAGCGGCTCGGCCGCTACTTCTCCCCGCAGGTCGCGTCTCTGCTCGAGGGCGGGGAATGGCGGGAAGGCGCGGGTCGGCGCGAGGAGGTCACGGTGCTGTTCGCGGACCTGCGCGATTTCACGAGGCGGGCGGAGCGGCTCGACCCGGGCGACGTCGTGCGGCTGCTGAACCGCTTCCACTCGGCGATGGTCGAGGCCGTGTTCGCCTGCGGCGGGACCCTCGACAAGTACCTCGG
>CAYYZO010000021.1:0-24939 GCA_964476185.1 uncultured Myxococcales bacterium | reverse complement strand
AGCGGTCCCGGGGCGAGCGGTGGAACGGCCACGCGACGGTGGCATGGAGTCGGGGGAGGTGGTACTCGCGCGCGATGGCCGGCGACCACCACATCGAACCATCGGAGGCCACGCTCGCGCGGCTCGGCTCGCGCGCAGGCGACGGGCCGTTCGTCGCGCTGAACCTGAATCGCTATCGCGCGCGCGCCGAGTATCCTCCAGGCACGCCGGATGCGGACGTGAGCGGGAGGGAAGCGTATCTTCGCTACGGCATGATCGCGTTCCAGGCGATCCTCGGTGTCGGCGGGCGCATCCTGTGGGCGGCGGAGGCCGAGGAGGTGGCGATCGGCTGCGAACACGACCGATACGACGAGGTCGTCGCCGTCTGGTACCCGAGCCGCGCAGCGTTCCTGAGGCTCGAGGAGTATCCCGGTTATCGCGAGGCGTTCGAGGTGCACCGGCGCGCCTCGATCGAGCATGCGTCGCTGCTGTTCTTCCGGGCCGGTGCGGAACCGAAGCTCGGCACGCCTTACGGGGGATGATCGCGGCGGTGACAGCCGAATCGACCAGCCGGTTCCTGTTGGTGTGCCTCGGCGGCGCCATCGGCACGGGTGCGCGGTTCCTGCTGTCGGCCTGGGCTCTCGAGAAGCTCGGTCCGTCGTTCCCGTGGGGTACGTTCCTCGTCAACGCGATCGGCTCTTTCCTGCTCGCGGTGGTCCTGTACGCCGGCGTCGAGGCCGAGGCGCTTTCCCCGACCGCTCGCCTCGCGCTCGGCACCGGGGTGATGGGCGGCTTCACGACCTACTCGACGTTCAGCTTCGAATCGATGCGCTACCTGCAGGAAGGAGCCTGGACGCTCGCGTTCGTGTACGTGGTGGCGACGATCGGCGTGTGCCTGGTCGCCTGCATGGCCGGATGGGCGTCGGCGCGCGCGATCTTCGGCTGAGCCACCAGCACGATCGATTCCCCCGGGCTGCGCCCGACCGATCCGTCGTCTGCCGGAGCAGCCCGCCTCCACGCGGGTTCCAGCCTCCGGGAGGTCCTGCAAGCCCGACACGGCCGGCCGGCCGGCGAAACGCGAGCCCGCGGTCAGGCGTGCGAAGACGCGAACGTGCGAGCGAGCTGCTGCATCTCGTCGCCGCGCGAGGAACCGCGGCGCCAGACGAGTCCGATCCGGCGGCTCGGCGCCGGAGCTCGAAACGGCCGGACGACGATCCCGGAGTCGCGCGCGGCCAGGGCCTGCACCGCCATCGCCGGCAGCAGCGTCACGCCGTCGCCCCCCGCGACCATCTGGGCCAGCGTGGCGAGGCTCGTCGCGCGGAAGTCCTCGTTTTCGTCCGCTCCGGCCCGTTCGCAGACCGCCAGCGCCTGGTCGCGCAGGCAGTGCCCGTCCTCGAGAAGCAGCACGCGCTGGCCGTCGAGATCGCCCTCGGTGACCTGCTTCTTCCTCGCGAGCGCGTGCCCGGTCGGCAGCGCGAGCAGGAAGGCGTCGTCGAACAGCGTCGCGGAGTCGACGTCGCCGAGGCGGACGTCGATCGCGAGCAGCGCCGCGTCGATCCTGCTGCGCGCGACCAGGTCGAGGAGCACCTCGGTCTTCTCTTCCCGCAGCATCAGCCGCAGTTCGGGATACTCGCGGCGAACCGCGGGCAGGCAGCCCGGAAGCAGGTAGGGCGCGATGGTGGGGATCACGCCGAGTCGAAGCGGCCCCACGAGCGGCCGCGCGCGGCGGCGGGCCGCTTCGACGAGATCCCGCGTCGCCGCGAGCACCTCGCGGGCGCGCGCCACGACTTCCTCGCCGGCGGGCGTGACGGTGGCGCCGCGCCGGTCGCGGTCGAACAGGCGCACCCCGAGCAGTTCCTCGACTTCCCGGACCTGGGCGCTCAGCCCCGGCTGGGAGACGTGGCAGTGGACCGCCGCCGCCCCGAACGTGGACTCGTCCGCGATCGCGACGAGGTACTCGAGTTGCCGGAGGGTGGGGAGCGAGAGGGAGCTGGTTTGGCCACGCATAAAGCTAGGCTATCAAATACAGAACAATGATCAATTTGTTTTATGCGAATCGGAGGGCCATTCTCGGGCGCAAGGAGAAACACCCATGAAGACCAATCGAGAAGGCCACCGGGTTCCCGAAGTCACGTTTCGCAGCCGCGAGGGCGGCCAGTGGAAGGACGTCTCGACCGCGGAGTTGTTCGGCGGCAGGCGCGTCGTCGTCTTCGCGCTTCCCGGCGCGTTCACGCCGACGTGTTCGGCGAGCCACCTGCCGCGCTACGAGGAACTCGCCGGCGAATTCCGGAAAGCGGGCATCGACGAGATCGTCTGCGTGTCGGTCAACGACGGCTTCGTGATGGAAGCCTGGGGCGCCGACCAGAACTGCCGGAACGTGCGACTGATCCCCGACGGCAACGGCGAGTTCACGCGCGGCATGGGAATGCTCGTCGACAAGGGCGACCTCGGGTTCGGCGACCGCTCGTGGCGTTACTCGATGCTCGTCGAGGACGGCGTCGTCACGAAGATGTTCATCGAGCCGGAAGTCGAGGGCGACCCGTACCAGGTCTCGGACGCGGACACGATGCTGAAGCACGTGGCGCCGGAGTGCGCGACGAGGCCGAAGGTGGTTGTGTTCACGAAGGACGGCTGCCCGCACTGCCGGCGGGCGAAGGACGCGCTGGAGGAGGCCGGCCTGTCGTACCACGAGATCGAGATCAGCCGGGTCGGCGGCGCCGACGCGCTGCTGGCGGTCAGCGGCGCGACCACGGTTCCGCAGGTGTACTTCGACGGCGTGCGGATCGGCGGCGCCGACGAGCTGGGAGAATTCCTGGCGGAGCGGAGCGGGGCCGGCCGCGCGGCTTGAGTCGCGAGCCGTTTCGAGGATGGTCGCGGTGGACGCGGCGCCGGCCCTTTGGCCGGCGCCGCCCCGGGAGTCGAAAGATGCATCCACAGAAAAAAATCATGGCCGCCCTGAATGTCGTCGGCGGGCCGCTCGTGTTGCTGAGTTACTGGTGGGGAGCGACGGCGTGGCCGGCCGATAGCGTGGCCCGACTCTGGGGCGGGGTGCCCGAGTCGGTGCGGCCGGCGTACTCGAGCTGGATGTTCGTCGCGGCGGCTGGGTATCTGACGTACGCGTCGTTCCTCTTCTTCCGCGTGGACGCGGCGCGGGTCCGCGTCGCGGGGCGCTTCGGCTTCGGCGCGTTCAACGTCCTGCTGGCGCTGATCCTGTTCCCGTCGGCGGTCTGGATGCCGCTCACGCTGCAGTACATCGAAGCGCCCGGCCCCGCGACCTGGGCGCTCGTCGTCACGGGCCTCTGGGCGACCGGGCTCGCGTCGCTCGCGATGATCGGGGCACTCTCGAGGCTGGAGCCGCGTGGTCCGTCCGGGCACTGGAAGGCGGCCGTCGTCGGCAGCATCGCGTTCGCGGGGCAGACGTTCGCGCTCGATTCGTGCGTCTGGCCGGCAATGTTCCCGTAGGCGGGACGTTCGAGTCGGCCGCGGGAAGTCCCCGCGGCGATCGTCCGCCGCCGTCCGGACGACGAATCACCGCCTACCCCCGCTCCAGGTGTCCGGCGGACGCGGTTTCCAGAAACTTTCCGAGTTCTTTCGCTACTCGGGGTCGCTCCCGGTGCGATGGTGCCCGCGGGGTGACGCCATGGCACAGCACGAACCAGTTCGGACCTCCGACCGCTCCGCCCAGCCCGGGAAGGACGCCGCGGCAACGGGGGATGCCCCCGACGGACCGGCGGGGGCCGCCGCCGCCGGAGAGGCGCCTCGGCGCGGGAAGCCGGATCCGGTCAGCCGCTCTTTCGTCGTCGAACTGACCGGGGCCGACGCCGTGGCCGACCAGATCAGCGGCCGGGTCCAGCATCTGGCCACGCTGGACGGCGGGAACTTCACTTCGGCCGAGACCCTCGTGGCGATCATGCGCCGCGTGCTCGACCGCGCCCGACGGGACGGGGAGGGCTGACGTTCGGAACCGGCAGCGGGAAGCCCGCGCTGCGCAGGGCCGGCCGGCGACGCTTCCATCCTTGACTGCTCCGCTGGCGGGCGGCGTAATCCGCGGCCTCGTGGCCTCCCGTCCCCCATCGTCGGAACCTCGGGTCGTGATCGACCTGGCCGCCGGCCGGCTGCGGGTCGACGGTCGCCCCGTCGAGTTGCGGCCGAAGACCTGGGACGTGCTGTGTGCCCTGGCCGAGCGGCCGGGGGACCTCGTCACGAAGAACGAACTGCTGGATCTCGTCTGGGCCGACACGGCGGTCAGCGAGGGAACCCTCAACAAGTCCATCGGCGAACTGCGCGTGGCGCTCGACGACGGTCGCGGCGACGCGAGTTGCATCGAGACCGTGCCGCGGCGCGGCTATCGATGGATCGGCGCGGCAACGATCGTGCCTCGCGGCGGCGCTCGCCGCCCGGCGCCAGCGGAGCCGCCAGCGCCGGAGCCGTTCGGCGTCGCCGCCGACGACGCGGGCGGCGATGTCGAGCGCGCGCCGATCGTGGCGCGTGACGACGAGATCGCCCGTCTGGATGCGCTCTTCGCCCGGGCGCGGGCGGGCCGGCGCCAGGTCGCGTTCGTGACCGGCGAGGCCGGCGCCGGCAAGACGACGATCGTCGAACATTTCCTGGACCGTCTCGTGCGCGTAACGGACGGCGGCGCCGCGCTGGTGCTGCACGGCCAGTGTCTCGAGACGACCGGCCCGCACGAACCTTACCTTCCTCTTCTCGACGGGCTCGAGCGGCTTTGCCGCGATCCGCGCTGGGGCGATCGCGTCACTCCGGTGCTTCGCCGGTGCGCGCCGTCGTGGATCGCGCAGATGCCTACGCTGGCCGCCCCGCCGGAGGCGGCCGCGCCTGCTCCCGGGAGCATGCTGCGCGAGCTCGTGACGGCGGTCGACGAACTCGCGCGGGAGCACGCCTTGGTCCTCGTGCTGGAAGACGCCCACTGGGCCGACCTCGCGACGACCGACGCGTGCGGCGCGCTCGGCAAGAGGCGCGACCCGGCGCGCCTGCTGCTGCTCGTGACCCAGCGCGGCGCCGAGGCGCTCGCGTTGCAGCACCCGATCGTCGCGGTGCGCCGCGACCTCGTCTCGCGCGGAGCCGCCGAGGAGATCGCGCTCGTGCCGTTCGTCGGCGACGAGCTCGGCGCGTACCTCGCGGCGCGCTGCCCGGGACTCGAGCGGCACGGCGAGATCCTCGGCTGGCTGCTCCAGCAGACCGCGGGCAACCCGCTGTTCGTGCGCCTCGTCCTCGACGAGTGGATCGCGCGCGGGATGGTCGAGCCGTCGCCGGGCGGCTGGTCGCTTCGCGGCGCGCCGGAGGAGATGCGCGGCACCGTGCCCGACAGCCTGCGCGCGCTGCTCGAGCGCCAGGTCGCGCGCCTCGAGGCGCACGAGCGCGCGGTGCTCGAAGCGGCGAGCGTGCGCTTCGGCCCGTTCCATCCTGCGTCGATCGCGGCGGCGGCCACGATGGAACCGGACGAAGTCGACGCGGTCTGCGAGAGGGTCGCGCAGCGCGGGCAACTGCTGAGGGCCTGCGGGGAGGCCATCGCGGCCGACGGGCGGCTCGCCGAACAGTACGCGTTCCTGCACGCGACCGTGCAGGCGGTGGTCGCGGCCGGTCTGCCTTCGGCGCGTCGCAGGCGCCTGCATCTCGCGGCCGCCGACCAGCTCGAGCGCGAGCACTCCGCGCGCCCGCAGTCGGTTTCGTCGCTGCTCGCGCTGCACTACGAGGCCGGCGGCGATCCCTCGCGCGCCGTGCGGCACCTGCGAGAGTCGGCCCGGCAGGCGATGCACCGCGACTCGCCCCGCGACGCGATCGTGATCCTCGAGCGCGCGATCGAGCTGATCGACGCCGCCCCGGGCATGCCCGACGCCGAGAACGTCCGCTTGCACGTCCTCGTCTATCTGACTCACGCGAGGCAACTCGCGTTCGGCTTCATCGACAAGCAGGTCGCGGAGCTCTGGCTGCGCACGAGCGAACTGGCCGCGGCCAACCAGGACGATCGCGAGCGGCTCATCGCCGAAGCCGGCCGCATCATCGTCTCGTGCGTCAGCGCCCGCTACGCCGAGGCCGAGGAACTGATTCGCAGCACGCTCCCGCTGGTCGGCCGCGTGGAGGATCCCGACGCCCGCAAGACGTTCCTGTTCACCGCCGCGACGACGCGCTACCGCATGGGCGCGATGGCGGATTCCTGCGCGATGTTCGAGGCCGGACTCCGGATCCGGCACGTCGGCGACCCGATCCCCGGCGCCGAGATGGATGCGCTGCTGATGTCGCAGTACGCGCCGGCTGTCGCCCTCGCCGGACGTCCCGACGAGGTCCGCCGCCTCACGCACGAATCGATGCGGCTCGCCCGCGAGCACAGCAAGTACAGCGAGTGCGTGACCGGGACGCTGGTTTCGTGGGCGCTCGCGATCGTCGGCGATTACGCCGAGGCCGTCCCGATCGCCGAACGATCGCTCGAGATCGCCGTCGCCGAAGGCTTCCGGACCTGGACGACGAGGCCGCTGTACGTGATCGGCATGTCCGAGATCCTCGGCGGCCGTGTCGACGACGGGATCGTGAAGGTTCGCGAGGGACTCGAGGGCCGTCGCGGCGACGGGCAGTGGGTCGACCACAGCGCGATGTGCTGCCTGTTCGCCGACGCGTTGATGAACGCGGGGCGCGACGGCGCCGACGAACTGGTCGACGAAGCGGCGGAGTTCCTCACGACCAGGGGGGAACTGTTCGCCGAGAGCGAGATCCTGCGACTGCGCGCGAAGCGGCGCGTCGTCGAGGGCGGGGCGGCGGCGGAGGCGGAGGCCGAGTCCCTGCTGCGGCGCTCGCTCGACCTCGCCGACCTGCGCGGGATCCGCTGGCACGCTCTGCTTGCCGCGACCGACCTCGCCCGCCTGCTCGACGGCCAGGGGCGCCGCGAGGAAGCGGTCCTGCTGCTGCGGCCGGCTTTCGCCGCCGTTTCCGGCGGCGCGCATCTCGAGGCCGTGCTCGGCGCGGAAGAGTTGCTGCGCGATCTCGCTCCGGTGTCCGCAGCGGTGTAGCCTCGACCGCCAGGTGACCACGCGACGAACGGATGGACGGAGCCGCCGCCTCGCGCATTGCGTGCTCGCCGGCGCGATCGTGCTCGCACTCGTGCCTGTCGTCGCGCACGCCGGCTCGGTCGAGCGTGGAAGGACGCTCTTCGCGCTGGCGGCGGGCTGCGGTTGCCACACGCCGACCGGCGGGCCGGTCGGCGCGGGCGGCACGCGGATCGAGACTCCATTCGGCGCCTTTTACAGCACCAACATCACGCCCGACGCGGAGACGGGCATCGGCGCGTGGACCGACGAGGAGATCGACGCGGCGATCCGTCGCGGCCGCGTGCGCGGCAAGGGCGCCGAGGCGCCGGTGATGCCGTACCCGCTCTATGCGGGGATGAGCGACGCGGACGCCCGCGACCTGATCGCGTACCTGCGCACGCTGCCCCCGGTGCGGCGCGAGAATCGCGAGCACGAAGGGTTGCTGCCGCTGCCACGGCTCGCGTACCTCGGCTGGCAGTGGCTGTTTTTCTGGCCCCCGGCGCCGCCGGCGGCAGCGCCTTCGGGCGGTATCGATCGCGGGCGCTACCTCGCCGATCACGTCTCGCTGTGCGGCGATTGCCACACGCCTCGCAACGCGCTCGGCGCCCTCGACGAGTCGATGTACCTCGCCGGCACCGCCGACGGGCCGGGCGGCGAGGTCGTCCCGAACGTCACGCCGCACGAGACCGGCATCGCCGGCTGGGACGCCGCCGACGTCGTGAACCTGCTGCGGACGACGATGCTGCCGAACTTCGACAACGTGCAGGGCTCGATGGCCGACGTCGTCGAAGGCGTCGGCGGCGGCCCCGGGTACGAGGACGCCCCCGAAGCCGATCTGCGCGCGATCGCCGACTACGTCCTCGGCGTCGCGCCGATTGACAACGACCTGGACGGACCATAGCCACAACGCACCACCACGGAGGAACCCATGCGTCGATCCCTTCTCCCCGCCGTCTTCTGCTGCGCGCTCTCGTCGGTGCTCCTCCTCGCCGGATCCGGCATCGGCCACACCGACGAGAAGGAACTGCCCGCGGGCCCGATCCGCGACCGCCACGAGCTGATGGAGAACATCGGCAAGAACGCGAAGACGATCGGCGACGCGCTGAAGAGCGGCAACCTCGAGCCGGTCGTCGAGGCCGCCAGCGAGATCCAGGCCGACGCCGGCAAGGCCTGCGCGCTGTTCCCGAAGGGCAGCGTGGACCCGGCTTCGCGCGCCAGGCCCGAGATCTGGGAGAAGTGGGACGAGTTCGAGCGCCTCTGCAAGGAGCTCGGCACGACCTCCGCCGCGCTCGCGGCGGCCGCCGAAGCCCAGGGCGACGTGAAGGCCGCGGCCAACACGATGTTCGGCAACTGCAAGAGCTGCCACGACGACTTCCGCAAGCCCGAGGAGAAGGGCGGTCACTGATCCCACCTTGGGCCGTCGCCGCTTCGCGCGGCGACGGCCGGCGACCCTTCCTCGTCAGGGGCCGACGCGGCGACCCGCGAGATACACGTCCTCGACGCGCAGTCGGTCGATTCCTTCGGCCGGCGTCTCGTAGGGATTCCCGCTCAGCACCGTGAAGTCCGCCTGCTTGCCGGGCTCGAGGCTGCCGACGAGGTCCTCGAGGCCGAGCTGCGCGGCGCCGTGGATCGTCATCGCGCGCAACGCCTGCCGTGCGTCGATCGCCTCGTCCTCGCCGAGGACGCGTCCGCCGCGCGTGCGGCGCAGCATCGCGGTGCGCATCAGCGACAGCGGCTCCGGCGGGAACATCGGCGAGTCCGCGTGCAGCGTCGGGCGCAGGCCGAGTTCGAACGCGGAGCGGATCGGCAGGATCCGCGCGGCGCGCTCGGGGCCCAGGATCGATTCGACGAGCGCGTCGCCGTAGTACCACAGGTGGTTGACGTGGAAGCTCGGCGTGACGCGAAGCGCGGCCATGCGCGCGAGCGCGTCCTTCGGCAGCAGCACCCCGTGCTCGAGCCGTCGCGGGGCGACGTCCGGGCGGTCGGGCACCTGCTCGAGCGCGTCGAGCACTTCACGGTTCGAGGCATCGCCCTGGCTGTGGATCGCGACCTGCCATCCCTGCTCGCTGTGCCGTCGCAGCAGCGCGACGAGCTCGTCCGGCGCGATCATCGCCTCGCCGCGCGAGCCGGGCGCGATGCCGAGCGCACGGGACAGCGGCGTGTCGAGGTAGGGCTCGTCGAGGAACATGCTTCCCGTGTACGGCGAGCCGTCGTGCCAGAGCTTGACCCCCTGGATGCGAAAGAACGGGTCGCCGCGGTCCGGCCGCTCCGGGAGGTAGCTCCGGTCGACGTCGGCCGTGTAGACGACCTGGCGGATGCGCGGCCGGCCGCCCTTCGACGACGCCCAGCGCGCCAGCAGCGGCGGCACGTTGAAGCCGAGCGAGCCCACGCTCGTGAAGCCGGCGGCGACGAGTTCGTCGAGCGCCGCTTCGTAGCGCGAGATCATCCGCCACGGCGACTTCAGCGGCTCGAGCATCGGGGCCGCGGCCGCGCTCTCGGAGACGAAGCCGGTCAGTTCGCCGGACTCGTCGCGTCCGTAGAACGATCCTCGGCCCGGGTCCGGGATGTCGCGCGTGATGCCGGCCGCTTCGAACGCCCTCGAGTTCGCCCAGAACGAGTGCATCGTCTGCGAGATCACGACGAGGGGGTGGTCCGGGGCGATCTCGTCGAGGCCGCGGCGCGTCGGCAGGACGAGATCGGGAACGAGGACCGGGTCGAGCCCCATCGCATGGATCCACCGGCCCTTCGGCGTCGCGGCCACGGCCGCGCGCAGCGCGCTCCAGACGTCCTCGTCGCTCGCGTGCGTGAACCCGCTCACGTCGACGGCGCCGCCGAAGACGGCGGTCAGCGTCGGGTGCTCGTGCGCCGCGACGAAGCCGGGCACGAGCGCGCGACCCTCGAGGTCGATCACCGTCGTCGACGGCGAGCGCGTGGCGAGGATGGCCGATGCAGTTCCGCTGGAGGTGATCGTGCCGTCGCGGCAGGCGATGGCTTCGACGACGGCGTCGGCGGCATCCACGGTCAGGATCGGTCCGCCATGGACGATGAGGTCCGGTCCCTGCGGTCCGGAGCAGGCCGCGAGCAGCAGCGCGAGGGCGGGTGTCGCGAACCGGAGGCGCCGGTCGATGACCATGGGGCTGTCTTGCCCTTCGGGCCGGGTCTGCACAACGCGCCGCCGTGGTCCGGACGCGAGATGCGCTCGCCGGTCGCCGCGGGCGGGATCGCGGCGGATCCGTCGCCACCCGTATGCGCGGGCCGCTTTTCACCGCCGGCGTGGACGCCGGCCTCGAGCACCCGCGAGGTGGATTCAGCGGCGCAGATCGGGGATATCGCCCGTGGAGGGGTTGTCATGAACCGTACCGTCCCGGATCGTTCCAGTCGTCGCTGGCCTCAGGCCGTCGTCTCCACGGGGGCCGTGCTGCTCTCCCTGCTGCTCGCGAACTGCGGCGGCGGAGGGGGAGGAGGCGGTGGCGGCGGCGGTGGTGGAGGTGGCAACTGCGACGAAGTCTTCATCGACGCCTGCGACAACCCCGGCGGGGTCTGCCCGGCGCCGGAGCCGGGCTACGCCGGCGTTTGCGACGTCGGCGTCGACGGCTGCACGCTGCAGTGCCTGAACGTCTGCGCCGACGCCGGCAGCTTCCGCGAGGATCGCCAGGAGATCGGCGAGCCGTGCGCGCTGGACAAGGACTGCGCCGGCAGCGCGGTCTGCGACAACGACGAACTGAATCCCGAGACATCGTGCCGCTGCGTCGCCAAGTCCACCTGCGACGCGGCGTACAACAAGATCGCCTTCTACAGCCCGGTGCTCGGCCCGGCCTGCACGGCCGCCGAGTACGCGTTCGAGCGCGACGCGCAACCGGGCACGTTCGACGTCAAGCGCACCTGCCGCCGCGTCTCCGGCGGCTGCACCGAGACGCGCGAGAACCTGAGCATCGGCCGTCACTGGGAGAGCCAGGAAGACTTCTGCTGGACCGCCGCCGACGGCGTCTTCCGCACGGGCGAGATGTGCGGTCAGGCGTTCTCGTTCGTCGAGTCGCCGGCGACGGGCGAGTACGAGACGGGCCTCTTCTATTTCTCGGGCAACAAGGATTTCACCGCGACCTGGATCATTTACGACGAGCCGGGCGGATCGATCGTCGCGCGCTGTCGCGGAACCGGGTCGGCCGACAGCGTGCCGCCGAATCCCCCGGACTGCGACGACTACCGCCCGTTCGACTGAGCGGCGGACGAGGTCGAGTCATGGCATTCAGCGTCGTCTGCATCTCGCACACCGAGGAGTCCGGCGGCAAGGACATCGCGCGCGCGGTCGCGCTCGGCCTCGGATACCGCTTCGTCGACGACGAGATCATCCTGCGGGCGGCGCGCACGGCGAAGGTCGATCCCGAAGTCGTCGCGGCGGCCGAGCGCAAGCAGCCGTTCCTCGCCCGGATCTTCGAGGCGATCGCCGCTGCCACCGCGATGAGCGGCAGCGTCACCGGCTCGGGCGCCGCGCCCGGCGACGGGTCGTCGGCGCCCGCGACCGTCGGCACCCAGACCGAGGACCTGCGCAGCCTGATCCGCCAGACGATCGGCGAGGTGGCGCGCCACGGGCAGGCCGTGATCGGCGCGCACGCGGCGTCCCACGCGCTGGCGGGCACGCCGGGGGTGCTTCGCGTGCTGATCACCGCGCCCGAGCAGGTGCGGGCCGCGCGCCTGGCCGAAGACAGGGACCTGAAGCCGTCGGAGGCCAAGAAGGTGATCGCGGATTCGGATGCCGGCCGCGAGGGCTACTTCCGGAGCTTCTACAAGGTGAAGCAGGAACTGCCGACCCACTACGACCTGGTGCTGAACACCGAGGTGCTCACGCCCGGCCACGTGACCGCTCTGATCCTCAAGGCCGCACGCGGCTAGGCCTCGCGTTCCCGGCCGTGCGCCGCCTTGCGATCTTCGAGTTCGAGGACCAGCCCTGGTGCCCGCCGGCCGTCCGGCGCGCGGTGACGGGCTACCTGCGGCTTGTCTCGCGGCTGACGCGGCAGGTGCGACCCGTGGTACCGGCGGTCGCCGACCTGCTCGCGCGAAGCGGGCAGGCCGGCATCGTGGACCTGTGCTCGGGCAGCGGGGGGGTCGCGGCCGACCTGTCGGCCGCGCTCGCCGCCTCGGGCGTCGAAGCGCACGTGCTGCTGACGGACCTGTTTCCCGACGTCGAGTCGTTCGACGAACTCGCGCGCGCGTCCGGCGGGCGCGTCGCGTTCCGCGGCGAGCCCCTCGACGCGACCCGCGTCCCGCCGGAAATGGTCGGCGTGCGGACGATGTTCAACGCGTTCCATCATTTCGAGCCGGACGAGGCGGAGCGGATTCTGCGGGACGCGGCGGAGGCGGGCCGGCCGATCGCGATCGTCGAGTTCGTCGAGCGCTCGGCGTTCACGCTGCTCGGCGTCCTGCTCTCGCCGCTGTGGATGGTGCTGCTCGCGCCGTTCGCGCGGCCGCTCCGCCCCGGATCGCTGGCGGTCACGTGCCTTCTTCCGATCGCGCCGCTCGTCGCGCTCTGGGACGGTCTCGCTTCGTGGCTGCGCGTGTACTCGCCGGACGAGCTTCGCGCGATGACCCGCCGGATCGACGTCCCGGGGTACGCGTGGGACGTGGGGCACTGGCGCGTGGGGCCGACACGCGTGACGTATCTCGTGGGATGTCCGCGGTGATGGGCGACCCGATGCGTCGCGGCGGGGCCGATCGTGGCCCGGGCGAAAGAGCCGAAGACGGCGTTTCGATCGATCCACGGGCACTCGATCGCGGCGATCTCGCCAGGGCCGCGGCCGGCTGGGACAACCGTCTGTACGCAGCCGCGCTCGGCGTGGCGGTGCTGGCCGCATCGGCGTGGCCCGCGATGTTCGAGGGACTCACGTCGCGGTTCGGCGTGCGGCTGCCCGCGGTCGCGTTCGCGCTCGGGTCGCTCGTCGCCGCGGCGCGCGCCGACGCCGCGCCCCGTGCGCTCGCCGGGGCGTTCGTCGCGGGACTGTGCGCGTCGGCCGCGGCGACCGGGGGCGATGCCCCGCTGCGCCTGTTGCCGTCGTTCGTGCACGCCGCCGTCTCGGCCGCGTTCTTCGCGAGCCTTCGCGGCGAAAGCTCGGCCGTCGAGCGCGGCGCGCGAATGATCCAGCCGATGGCGCCTCCGTTCATCGGTCCGTACTGCCGGCGCGTCACGGCGCTTTGGGGACTCGTCCTGCTGGTCAACGCCGCGGCGCTCGCGTGGGCGGCGCTGTTCGCGTCGACGGGGATGTGGAGGACCGTGGCGGGAGCCGGGATCTGGGGCTGGATGGCGGCGGTGAGCGCCGTCGAGTTCCTCGTCCGCAAGACCTACTTCCGCAACTACTGGTACGGCGGTCCGTTCGAGCGCGTCTGGTCGAGGATGTTTCCCGCCGAGGCGACCGAGATGGGCCGCCGTTCGGCCGAGTGGATCCGCGTCGTGCGCCGCGAGATGGAAGCGAAGGACCGGAGCGGCGCCTGAAGAGGGCCCGCGCGCGCCGTGCGGGGACGCCGTGCCCGGGTGCGCTTCGGGAAGCAGGCCCGGCGGCGCGCGTCAAAGCACGCGGAGCTTCTCCGGATCGTTGTTCCAGAGGCCGTGCTGCGCCATGAACGTGAGCAGGCCGAGGCTGTACGCGTTCGTCACGTTCTCGCCGGTGAAGACGCGCGGCATGTGCTTGCGGAAGTGCCAGTCCATCATCTTGCCGGGAAGCGTGCGACGGACCTTGTCGCCGAACTTCAGCAGCGTCAGCAACCGGCCGTTGTAAAAGATGTCGACGACGCGGCGCCACGAATCGAAACGTCGCAGCGCGTCGGCCTGCCAGCGCTCCAGCGCGTCGTCGTGGCCGGAGAGCAGCGCCGCCGCGAGGTCGCGCGCACTCTCGAGCGCGATCAGCCCGCCGCTCGAGAAGACGGGGTCGATGAAGCCGAACGCATCGCCCACCAGGGCCCAGTTTTCGCCGTACCCGCGATACGTGGTCAGCTGGTAGTTCGTATAGCGGACGACCGGCGTCACGCGGGTGGCCGGCGCGATCCAGTCCTTCAGGATCGAGTCGCGGCGCAGGAACGCGTCGTACTGCTCCTCGAGCGTGTCGCCGAGCCCGGCGAGCGCCGAGGGGTCGACGACGATGCCGACCGAGCAGCGGTCGGGCAGGGGGATCCTCCAGGCCCAGCCGCGGTCGAGCCGGTCGGTGTGCACGTTGCCGGCCAGTTCGACGTCCACGCCGGTGTGGTGCGCGTGCAGCGCGATGTCGCGACGCGGGCCCTCGGAGTACGGGAGGTCGAGCAGGCGGGCGATCGTGCGCTTGCGCCCGGTCGCGTCGATCACGAGGTCCGGCGGCCCGTCGGCTCCGGTCGCGTCGCACCACGCCTCCAGCGAGCGGCCGTCGAGGGCGACGCGCTCGGTGCCGGGCACGCGCTCGACGTGGCCGGACTCACGGATGATGCGTGCGCCGTGACGCTCGGCCGCCGAGAGCAGGGTGGCGTCGAAGCGGTCGCGGGGGACGTTGAACGAATACGTCGTGCGCGCCCCGCGCACGTCGTCGAAGCGGATGTTGAGGCGCTCGAGCGAGTTGAAGACGAACGTCGCGCCGGTCTTGCGCACGCTGTAGGAGGCGATCTCTTCCTCGACGCCGAGGTCGCGCAGGATCGGCACCACCGCCGGCACGAGCGACTCGCCGACGATGATCGGCGGCCGTTTTCCCGTGGAGAAAATCCCGACGCGGACGCCCGCGCGCGCGAGGCACGCGGCCACCACCGCCCCGCCGGGGCCGCTGCCCACGACGGCGACGTTCGAGATGCGGTTCGTCTTCACGAGGACTGGAAAATGTCCGAGCGGCGCGGCCGATTCAATCGCCGGCGGCGGTGAAGCTGCTCAGGCGGAAGAAGAGGCCGCGACCACGAGGTGCTGGAACCCCGAAGCCTTCCACTCGCCGAGCGGGCCGATGGTCGCCTGGTATCCGACCGTGGCTGCTCTGTCGACGGCGTCGAACTGCAGCATGCCGAGGCCCGGCACGTGGATGTTCTGGTAGTAATCGGCGAGTTCGCGCTCCAGCACGCGGCGGCGCGCGAGCTCGGAGCCGACCATCGTCGACTGCAGGATCACGACCGCGACGGGCGGCGTCGGCGGAGTGCGTCGCCAGGGCGTGAAGCGGCGCAGCGCCTGTCGCCAGCCCGAGACGCTCAGGCCGTAGTCGGCCTTGGCCCCGACTCCGCGCGGAGCGACGACGTCGCTCGCGATCAGCAGCCCCGAGGGATTCATCGTGCGCATCACGTCGATCGGGAGGTTGTTCAGCACGCACCCGTCGACGAGCAGGTCCGTGCCGTCCGGCACGGGAGGCAGCACGCCGGGGATCGACGTGCTGGCGCGGACCGCGCGCAGCGCGCTGCCGCGGCGGTGCACGACCTGCGTCGCCGTCGTCAGGTTCGTCGAGACGCAGAAGTACGGGAGCCAGAAGTCCTCGAGATCCCACGACCCGGCGTTCGCGCGGATCGCGTCGGTGATGCGCTTGCCGGCGAGCAGCGACGTCACCGGGAGCGTCGGGTCGAGCAGCGACGAGAAGGTCTGCTTCGCGATCGCCTGGACCTCGTCGGCCGTGCACCCCTGCGCCACCCAGCCCGCGATGGCGGCCCCCATGCTCGTGCCGCCGACCATGTCGACGTGGATGTCGAGTTCCTCCATCGCGCGCAGCAGGCCGACGTGAGCGCTGCCGCGCGCGCCGCCGCCGCCGAGCACGAGACCGATGGCGCGCCCGCAGAGGATGCGCGCCAGGCGGGCGAGGTCCCGCGCGTTGCCGCGACGCAGGTGGTAGACCGAATCGATTCCTGCCTGGTCGAGCCGCCTGGCGGTGTCGCGGGGCCGGTCGGCGCCCTCGGGATGCAACAGCAGGAGGCTCCAGTCCTGCCCCGCCACCGCGCGTCGTTCACGGAACGACGGCAGCGCGCGCTCGTCGGTCGCGTCGGCGACGACGAGCACCTGGTCGGCCTGGCGGACGCAGCGGTCCGTCCAGCCGGTCCAGGACGTGTCGGTCTCGTAGACGAGGCGGTCGACGCGCTGCTCGCGCGCGTTGAGCCACTGCACGAGTCGAACTTCCGAAGCGTCGCCGCGGCTGCCGTGGCTGATCCCGGGCTTGCCGAGCGACTCGTC
Organism: uncultured Myxococcales bacterium; assembly: GCA_964476185.1. GTDB lineage: Bacteria > Desulfobacterota > Binatia > UBA1149 > CAITLU01 > DATNBU01. The sequence goes on along the minus strand of CAYYZO010000021.1, from coordinate 8,775 downwards.
GACCGACGCGCTCGTCAGGTGCGCGATCGAACTGTACTGCTGCATCGCGACGAGCAGTTCCTCGAGGAGCGGCTGGAGGTCGGTGTCGGCGTGCGCCCGCAGCAGGGCCGTGTTCGGGCGTCGGGGGCGATACGTTCCCGCCGTGCTGTGGCGCACGAGCCGCTGGAAACTCGAACGGTACAGGCCGAGCAGGATCTGCGGGTACTTCTCCGAGATGCGCGCGAAGACGTGGCGCGGGATCCGGAACAACTCGCAGTCGCGCATCGCGAGAAGCGACGCGGTGCGGGCCTGGTCGGTGAAGAGCGCGACTTCCCCGACGATCTCGCCGGGGCCGACCTCGCCGATCGCGAGTTCGCCGGAGAACGGCTCGTTCACGCTGACCTGCAGCACGCCGGAGACGAGGACCAGCGCATCCTCGGCGGGATCGTTCTGGCGGAACAGGTGCTCGCCGCGACGCAGCGTCACCCACGAGACGTGCCGCTCGAGGTCCTCGAGCACGTCGCGTTCGAACTCGAGCCACTCCTGCTCCGCCCGCAGCCGCAGCTGCGGATCCGACAGTTGCAGTCCCGAGGGGCCGAGGATCCGGCTGAGATGGCGCGAAGTCAGGATACGGCAGATGCTCGATCGAGCACGCGCCGACACCTGCGCCCGGACCGCGTCGTGGCTGTCGAGCAACAGTTCGAACGTGCGGCGCGGAACGGCGAGCACGCAGGCGTCCTCGAGCGCGCGCACCTCGGCCAGCCTGCGGTCGCCGCTGGCGAACTCGGCCGTCCCGACGAGTTCGCCGGCGCCGGCCTCTTCGACGGTGTGGTCGGAGCCCCAGTCGCGCGCGACGATCGTGGAAACGCGGCCCTGCAGCACGACGTAGGCCGCGACGGCCTCCTGGCCGGCAACGTAGAGCGCGTCGGTCGCGCGAATCTCTTCGATCGAGGACGCCTCGACGAGCGCGGCCCTTTCCGCCTCGTCGAGGCCGGCCAGCGCGGAACACCGTTGCTTCAGGATCTCGATCGCGTTCATCTCGAACCCGGCGGGTCTCGCAGGCGGTCGGCCCAGGTCGACGCATTCGTCTCTGCCGTGGGCGCAACAGTCGGCAGGAAGAAGATAGACAGGCGCAGAGGGTGGTCCAAGCGGAAAGCTCGCTTTGTTCGTCGCTGTTCCACTTCCTTCAGGTCGCCTGGCGCTGCAGGATCGGTGCGGCGAGGCGAAGCGCCGCCTTGCGTCATTCCCGTGGCCGCTCGAGGTACAGCATGAAACCCCGTCGACGCATCACGGGCCGGAGGGGGCAGGCATTCGCGAGCCTCGGTGTCGTGCTCGCTCTCGCGTCGGTCTCGTTGGCCGCGGGCCTGCCGGACTTCGGACGCTGCCTCACGCGCGAGGGTGCGATTTTCTACGGCACGTCCTGGTGCCCGTACTGCAAGGCCCAGCGCCAGCTGCTCGGGGCGGCGATGACGCACGTGCGCTACGTCGACTGTTCCGTGGATGGCGGCGGCAACGAGACGGCGCCGGAGTGCGCGAACCTCGGAATACGAAGCTATCCGACCTGGACTTTCGGCGACGGTTCGCGGGCGGGCGGCGCGCTGCCGCTCTCCGCGCTGGCGGCCAGGACGGGCTGTCCGCTGCCGGAACAGAACGGCCGGCCCACCGCGCCGGCGCAGCGCCCGGCCGGGAGCGCGAACCCCGGGCCGAAGATCATCGAGGTTCCCCGGCCGTAGCCTGTTGCGCGGGGATCCGTACCCCGCAGGCGCTCGTCGGACAGGGAGGCCATCGGCGCACTCCCGCCGCGGCGGATGCGGCGGGAGTGCGCGAAAGGCGCGCGGCGCACGTCGTCGCGTCGCGCCGAAGAGACGATGTCGCCTTGCCTCCCGGAACGGGACATCAGGCGGCGTCGCCTTACTTCGGGGGCATGCGGATGCCGCCGTCGAGGCGTACCGTCTGCGCGTTCATGTACGGGTTCGTGATGCACTCCATCACCATGAACGCGAGTTCCTCGGCACTGCCGAGGCGGCGCGGGAACAGCACCGACTCGCCGAGCTTCGCCTTGAACGCTTCGCTGGCCTCGCCGACGCCGTAGATCGGCGTGTCGATCAGGCCCGGCGCCACGGTGTTCACGCGGATGCCGAGCGCCGCGAGGTCGCGAGCGATCGGCAGCGTCATGCCGACGACGCCGCCCTTGGACGCGGAGTACGCGCACTGGCCGATCTGGCCGTCGAACGCGGCCACCGACGCGAGGTTCACGATCGCGCCGCGCGCGCCGTCCGCGTCGAGCGGCTCGGTCTTCGACATCGCCGCCGCCGCGCGGCTCAGCATGTTGAACGTGCCGATCAGGTTCACCTTGATCACGAACTCGAAGCGCTCGAGGTCGAACGGGTTGCCGCCGCGGTCGACGGTGCGGCCGGCCCAGCCGAGGCCGGCCGAGTTGACGACGGCGCGCAGCGGGCCGAGCTTGCCGGCCGCGGCGATGGCGGCGTCGGCGTCTTCGATGCTCGTCACGTCGCACTTGACGTAGACGCCGCCGATCTTCGACGCGACGGCCTCGCCCTTTTCGGCGTTGAGGTCGGCGACGACGACCTTCGAGCCGGCCGCCGCGAGCTGGAGGGCGCAGCCCTCGCCGATGCCGGACGCGCCGCCGGTGACGATCGAGGAGCTGCCTGCAAGGTTCATTCGGGGCATGGTCTGTTTCCTTTGCGCTCTTCCGCGGAATTGGGCCGCCCGGCGGCCGGGACAGAGCAGGCCGGTTATTCCCGGTACGGGCCGCGGTGGCGAGCGCCGCGTGTGCCGGCTGGCGGCGCGAGGGGCGCGGACCGGCCGGGCGCACCGCCGCGGGCTGCATGAGGAGGGTCGAGGTGCTATCAGCCGCTGCGGGGGGGACAGGTGAAGAACCCGGAAACGTTCGTAGCCCGCATCCGGCCGTTGTTCGAAGGCCGTCCGCGCGGACAGCTGCTGTACCTCGCGGCGATGCTCGAGAGCGCGGCGGCCTCGAGATACCGCGAGTGGGCCGCCGGGGCCGGGCGCGAGGACCTCGCTCGTGGCCTGCGTGCGTGCGCGGAACGCGAGGATGACATCGCGGCCACCATCCGCCGGAATTTCGACGCCGAGTTGGAGCAGCCCGACGATTCCGGCGCGCTGATGCAGGGCCTCTTTCGCGAGGTGGCCGAGTCGTCCAACGGACGCAGCATCGAGGAGCAGTACCTGCTGCAGGCAGCGGCCGAGCGCGCGGGCGAGCTGCTCTGGAAGAACCTCGCCGCGGCCGAACCCGACGAAGCGACGAAGGCGGTGTTCCTGAAGTGCGCCGAGCTCGAGGCGGCCAGCGCCGTCTATCTCGAGAACCTGTGAGATCCCTCGTGCCGTCCCTGCCGTTCGTGCCATTCCTGCTGATTGCCGCATGAAGACCGTCGAGACCGAAGCGACGCTCGCGGCCCTCGAAGCCCTGCTCGCGGCGAGCGCCGCGGCCGCTGGCCCGGCGCTTGCCGATTCGGTCGGGTATGCGCCGCGCCGGATGAACGCGGCGGAGTTGTTCGAGTTCTGGCGCGGCATCCGGCTCGTCTCGATGACGACGGTAGGAAGGGGCGGGCATCCGCACAGCGCGCCGGTGCACGCCGAGCTGCACGGCGCGTCGCTTCGCGTGCTCGTGTACGAGGACGCCGTGCGCCGCCGCGACCTCGCCGGCAACGCCCGCGTGTCGTTCACGACCTGGAACGCCGACGGCGCCGTCGCGATCCTGTACGGCCGCGCGCGGGAGCTGCCCGGAAGCCTGCGTCCAGCGCGTCCGTCGCAGAGCGGGCGGGAGCGCAAGGTCGTCGAGTTCGAGGTCGAGCTCACGCGCGTCCACGCGATGAACCCGAAGAAGGTCTGCAGCGACGGGCGGTGAGCCTGTCGGCCGGCGCGTCGGTCCCCGCCCGTGCCGCGGCGGGAACCGAGGCCGCGGTTGCCAGGAGGCGGATGCGGCGTCGTTCGCGATCGACCTCGCGGGGGCGATGGAACGCCAAGGCGACCGCCCGGTGCGGTTCCACTCCGCCGTCGCGTGCTCGCGCGCCTTGACTCGAAGCGGGCGGCAGCGCCACAAGCGGCCTGGCGTCGGTCGGCTTTCCGACGCCCGTCGTATCCGGTGGCGGAAAGCCCCCAACGTCCACACTGGCCAAGTCGGGAGGACAACATGGTTTCGAGAGCAGCGGTTTCGATGACGTTCCTCACGTTCGCGCTTCTGGGCTCGCTCGTCGCGTCGGCGTCGGCTGCGCCGGCCCCGGAGGCGAAATGCGGCGCCGGGAAGACCGACGCCGCCGGGAAGTACGCGGCTTGCCTCCTGAAAGCCGAGAAGTCGCTGGTTCTCAACGGCGATTCGGAGAAGTACGCCGCGCAGTCCACGAAGTGCGAGGAAAAGCTGGACGCGAAGTGGGGCAAGCTGGAGGCCGGCGGCGCCTGCTGGTCCGAGGGCGACGGGCCGGAGGTGAAGGACCTCGTCGAAGCCACGACGTGGGCCCTCACCAAGGGTGAGACGCTCGGCGGCGAACCGACGGGCTACAAGTCGTGTCGCGCAAAGGGCGTCGAGTGCTTCGATCTCTCGCAGTGCTGCATCGTCAAGATCCTCTGTTACGACCCGTACCTCGAGATCAACGTCACGCTCAGCTACAGCAACTGCAACCCGGATCATACCTGGCAGCAACTGTAGCGGCCCGGATCGGGACTTCGGGTGCTGACCTCGCGACTCCCGTGTCGGGATCGCGCGGTTCCGGCGGCCGGTGCCCGCTTGCGGAGCGGGCGTTGCCGCGGCGCGACGGCTAGCGCCGCCGGATCCCGAGCACCTTCATGCGCGAGGCGAGCGTCGTCGCGGGAATGCCGAGGAGTTCCGCGGCGCCGCCCGCGCCGTAGATCTTGCCGCCGCTGCTGGCCAGCGCGTCCTCGATGACCTGGCGATCACGCCGCCGTCGCTCCGCGGCGCTCTCGAACCCGGTGCCCGTGCGCTCGGGTACTTCGGCGCGGGGTGCGACGCGCGGCGAGGCCCCGCGGCCGGCGCGCGGCACGAGCGCATCGAAGACGAGGCGTGGACCGTGCGACAGGATCACGGCGCGCTCGACGGCGCTGGCAAGCTCCCGGACGTTGCCCGGCCAGTCGTATCGTTCGAGCGCCTGGACGTCGCCGGGCGTGAGGCGGGGCGAGCGCTTCCCGAGCTTCTGGCAGGCCTGCGCGAGGAAGCGCGCGGCGAGAAGGCCGATGTCCTCGCGGCGTTCGCGCAGGGGCGGCAGCTGGATCGGGAACACCGCGAGGCGATAGTAGAGGTCCTCGCGGAACGTCCGCGCCTCGATCTCTCGCGGGAGATCGCGGTTCGTGGCAGCCACCACGCGCACGTCGACGCGTCGGGTCCGGTCTTCGCCGACCCGTTCGAACGTCCCCTCCTGCAGGACCCGCAGGAGCTTGCCCTGCAGCTCCAGCGGGATCTCGCCGACTTCGTCGAGGAACAGCGTGCCGCCGTCGGCAAGCTCGAAGCGTCCCACGCGGTCGCGAACCGCGCCGGTGAACGCTCCGCGCGCGTGGCCGAAGAACTCGCTCTCGAACAGTTCGCGCGGAACGGCGGCGCAGTTCACCCGCACCAGGGGACGCTCGGCGCGCGCGCTCTTCTCGTGGATTGCCTGGGCCGCCAGCTCCTTGCCCGTCCCCGATTCCCCGAGCAGCAGCACGTTGGCCTCGGTCGGAGCCACGAGCGCGATCTGGTCGAGCGCGCGGAGGAAGGCCGGACTGCGGCCGATGATGTCACCGCTCGCGCGGGCGGCGCGGACCTCGTCGCGAAGATAGTCGCGCTCGAGCTCGAGCTGGCTGCGCAGGCGCTCGACCTCGGCGAACGCGCGTGCGTTCGCGATCGCGACGGCCGCCTGGGCCGCGAACGCGCGCAGCTGTTCGAACGCGTCGCGCTCGATGGCGCCGCGACAGAACACGGCCAGCACGCCGAGCACCTCGCCGCGGAACACGAGGGGATGCCCGGCGAAGCCGCGGATCTCCTCGTCGCGTGCCCAGTCCGGGCGCGCGATCCAGGTCGAGCCCTTCTCGATGTGTTCGACGAGCAGGCCTTGTCCGGTGGTCGCGATCTGGCCGACCTTGCGCCTGGCGTTCCGCGGCATGCGACGGAAGTCACCGTCGAGGCGGGCCCATCGCCGCGGGCTCTCGGTTCGCGGGTTGCCGGCGCTGGCGACGAGATGCAGGCAGCGGGTCCGGTCGGAACATTCCGACAGCATCGGGCAGGTCGAGCACTGGTCGCCGGGCCCGTCCAGCCAGATGCGCGCGAGCGCCAGACCGAGGTCCTCGGCGAGTCCTTTGACGATCGTCTGGAGCACCGTTTCCGGCTCCCGTGCTTCGGCCGCCGCCAGCGCCACCGGGAAGAGTCCGTCGAGATTCATGCGCCTCGACTATCACGAACTTCGTGGTCGCTGTCACGAAGTTCGTGGTTCCACGAAGTTTCGTGATCCGGGTTCTGGCGGGAGATGAGGGATTCCAGCGACTTGTGCGCTTCTCTCGTTGGCACGGTCGTTGCCCTTGGAAGGGCGGCGAGACGAGAACCCGGCAGCAGTCGACCGTCCGCCCAAGGAGAACCCGATGAACCAGAACACCCCAAGCACCGCCGCATCGACGATCGCCTACGGAACCGGCCGAAAGGCCGACGCGCCCGTTCCCCGACCCGGGATGAAGCTTCGCCGGGGGCACGTCGGCATCGTCGTCACCGATCCCCAGGTCGACTTCCTCTCTCCGAAGGGCGTCACGTGGTCGGTCGTCGGCCGGAGCGTCACCGCGAACCGCACCGTCGAGAATCTCGGCCAGCTTTTCGCCGCGGCCAAGGGCCACGACATCCCGCTGTTCATCAGCCCCCACTACTACTACCCGCACGACCACGGCTGGGCGTTCGAAGGCGCGGCCGAGCGGCTGATGCACGACATCCACATGTTCGATCGTCCGGGCCCGCTCGACACGAACGGCTTCGCGAACTCCGGGGCCGACTGGCTCGAGGCCTACAAGCCGTTCATCCAGGACCGCCGCACCGTCGTGTGCAGCCCGCACAAGGTCTACGGCCCGCAGTCGAACGACCTCGTGCTGCAGCTGCGCAAGCGACACATCGAGCAGGTGATCCTGGCCGGCATGTCGGCCAACCTCTGCGTCGAGTCGCACCTGCGCGAGCTCGTCGAGCAGGGGTTCGAGGTCGCCGTGGTCGCCGACGCGACGGCCGCCGCCCAGGTCCCCGGCTTCGACGGCTACGACGCCGCGATCACGAACTACCGTTTCATCGCCAGCGACGTGTGGAGTTGCGACGAAGCCATCCAGAAGCTCGTCGCGCATCGCTAGCCGCGCCGGGCGGAGGCCCGTCGAAGCGGTCCGCTCGCGGCGCAGCCGCAGCGAGGCCGGTTTCTCTTACCCCCAACCCGTCGATTCACGACGACCCGGAGGACGAACCATGTCGACCCCCATTTCCACGCGCGGCGTGCACCACGTCGGTCTCACGGTGCCGGACATCGCCGCCACCGAACGCTTCTTCGTCGAGGACCTCGGTTACGAGCGACGCGGCGAGGTCGCCGACTATCCGGCCGTCTTCCTCACGGACGGAACGACGCTGCTGACGCTCTGGCAGGCCAAGGCCGGCGCCGCCGCGGTTCCGTTCGATCGCGCCCGGAACGTCGGACTTCACCATCTCGCGATCGCGCTCGACGGGCACGCCTCGCTCGAGGCGCTCGGTTCCCGCCTGGCCGGGCGCGACGACGTCGCGATCGAGTTCCCGCCGGAACCGCTCGGCGGCGGGCCGACCCGTCACATGATGGTCCGGATACCCGGAGGCGTTCGCGTCGAGTTCATCGCCGTCGGGTCCTGAGCGTCGAAGCAGCGCGGGAAGGCCGCAGCACGGCCGGTGACGGCGGCGCCGCCGCGGGTCGAAGCCCTCGATCCGCGGCGCCGCTGCCGCAAGGAGCACAGTCCGATGACGAACCGTTTCGCGGAGATCGCATTCACTCCCGTCGTGCAGGCCGAGCAGTCGGCGCACGGGTCGCGCGAGAGCTACGCCCGCTTTGCCGCCGAAGGGGCGACGAACGACAACCTCACCCCGAAGGAGACGGAGTTCCTCGCGTCGCGCGACGGGTTCTACCTTGCCAGCGTCGGGGAGACCGGCTGGCCGTACGTGCAGTTCCGCGGCGGGCCGACGGGCTTCCTGCGCGTGCTCGACGAGCGCACGGTCGCGTGGGCCGACTATCGCGGCAACCGCCAGTACGTTTCCGTCGGGAACCTTCGCTCCGACGCGCGCGTCTGCCTGTTCCTGATGGACTACGCGAATCGTCGCCGGCTGAAGGTGTTCGGCCACGCCAGCATCGTCGCGCGAGGGGAAGACGCCGGACTGGAATCACGTCTCGCCGTTGCCGGTTACAAGGCGGTCGTCGAACGCGCCATCGTCGTGAAGGTCGCCGGCTTCGACTGGAACTGCCCGCAGCACATCACCCCGCGCTTCACGCTCGAGGAGGTCGAGCGGTCGACGAGGCCGCTTCGGGAGCGCGTGGCGGAACTCGAGAGGCTGCTCGCCGGTTGCGGGACGTGAGTTGCGGCGGGGGCGGCGCCTTCGGGGCACGCTCGCGGGGATGCCGGCGCAAGGCGGGGATTCCGACGGCCAGCCGGGCGAACCGGGAGTTTGCAGGAGATGAAATGGCGGTGGGCGGAGTCCTCGGCGTCGGGCTCTCCGCCGACCTGGCTCCGGAAATCCCTGTTCCTAGGCGAAAGTACAGGGAATTGCCGCGACTCGGCGCCGGGCAACGAGTC
>CAYYZO010000020.1:14282-49394 GCA_964476185.1 uncultured Myxococcales bacterium | reverse complement strand
TTGTTTCTGAGCTTTGCCTATAACGTGGCCGGCATTCCGCTCGCGGCCGGCGTGCTGTACCCCTTCTTCGGGCTCCTGCCATCGCCGGCGGCCGCGGCGGCGGCGATGGCGCTGTCGTCGGTCAGCGTGATCGGCAACGCGCTGCGCCTGCGCGGAGCGGACCTCGAGCGCTGAAGGCCGCTCGCCCGAAGGCGAGTGGCCACCCTGCGATCCCGGCGTCCCGGCCGCGCCAACCGGCCGCGACGCGCCCCGGGTCAGGCCAGCAGCTTCTTCACTTCCCGGATGACGGCGGCGCAGGCGTCCGCGCAGTCCTTGCACTCCTTCTGGTGGTCGGCGTGCTCGCGGCAGACCTTCTCACAGTCGGTGCAGACGCCGAGGCACGCGCGGGCGAGGTCGGGCAGGTGCTTGCTGTCGAAGACGGCCAGCGACGACATCGCGCGGCAGACCGGCAGCATTTGCTGCACCGCGTCCGCGCATTCGGCCATCATCGTGTCGCCTTCCTTGAAGGTTTCCATGCAGTGGCTCAGGCACGCCTCGCCCTTCACCGTGCAGTTGGCGACGGCCGCGGCAAGGTCGGCGTGCTTCTTGTTACGCACTCCCGGGGTGTACTTGCCGTCGCCGTGACCGGCGTGCCCCGCGTGCTCGTCGGCGGCGAACGCGCTGCCGGCCAGCAACGCGGCGGCCGCTCCCGCGGCTCCAGCCAGCACCCGTCGGCGGCTGACCGTCGTTTCTTCGCTCAGGATCGATTCGAATCGCGATGATTTCACGGCAGGACCTCCTTGCGGCAGGGCCGGGTCGGCGCGAACGTCGCTCACCGACGCGGCGGGTTCGTATTCCTTCCTTGGGCCGGTCGCGCGCCGACGCAAACGCACGCCAGGTCCGTCCAGGATCGTCCGGCGGCGTCCGTCGACGACGCGGACCGGTGCACGAGCGCGCGCCGGGATGGCCCGGCGACGACACACGGCGAGGGAACGCGGGCCGCCATGTTCAACCGTCGCGCACGATCCCGGCCGTCGTCGGCGCCGCGACGCGGGGTTCGCCCGTCGCTGCCGCGAACCGGCGCGCGAACCACAGGTCGTGCAGCAGCATGCCGCCGATCATGGAGGGCACGACGACGAGGGCCGCCGGCATCGCCGCCCCGAGAGCGACGAGCGCCGGCCCCGGGCAGAACCCGCCCAGTCCCCATCCGACGCCGAACAGCGCGGCCCCTGCGACCAGCCGCGCGTCGAGATCGGATCGCGTCGGCAGCGAGTACGACGGCGCGAACACCGGTCGGTCGCCCCGCACGGCGCGGCCGCGCAGGAGCGCATGGGTCGCGAGAGCCCCGCCCATCACGAACGCGAGGCTCGGATCCCAGGCGCCCGTGAAGTCGAGGAACCCGACGACCTTCGACGGCTGCGTCATGCCGCCCAGCACGAGGCCGCACGCGAACACGAGGCCGCACGCGAACGAGACGAGCAGCGCAGCCATCAGATCCGTCCCCCGAACGCCTGGGTGACGACCAGCGCCGTCAGCGCGCCGGTCGCCATGAACGTGAGCGTGGCCGTGATCGAGCGCCGCGAGAACCGGGCGATGCCGCAAACGCCGTGGCCGCTCGTACAGCCGCTGCCGAGCCGCGAACCGAATCCGACGAGCAATCCCGCGACCGCGAGCGCCGGCGTGGAGCGCTCGAGGGTCATCGCGAACGCGACCGGGTGGACCGCCAGCGCGAGGCTCCCGCCCGCGAGCAGTCCCGCGACGAACGCCGCGCGCCAGGCGAGGTCGGCCCGATCGCCGGCGAGCATTCCGCCGACGATGCCGCTGATGCCGGCCACGCGCCCGAGCAGGGCGAGCGTCGCGGTCGCGGAGAGTCCGATCAGGATGCCGCCGAGCAGTGAAGTAACCGGGGTGAAGTGCTCCATGCCTCGTCCTCAGAACAATCCGACGCCGTGCGCGGCCGAACCGGCCGTGAACAGCGCAAGGGCGACCAGCGCCGCCGCGAACACGCGCAGCGTGCGCTCGGCGTCGATTCGCGTCGCGAGGCGCGCGCCAGCGATCGTGCCGGCGATCGCCGTCGCCGTGAACGCTCCCGCGACCGCCCAGTCGATCTGCGCACTGCCGAGCCGCGCGGCAAGGGCCACCGCCGCATTGATCGCGACGATCAGCACCGAGGTGCCGATCGCCTGCGGCATCGCGAAGCCGAACAGCAGCGTCAGCGCCGGCACGATCACGAAGCCGCCGCCGACGCCGAACAACCCGGTCAGGAGCCCGACGCCGGTGCCCGCGACGAGCATCAGCAGGACACGGGACAGGTCGATGCGCGGCGGCTCCGCCGCGGCGTCGCCCCCGCCGAGCGCGTCTTCTTCGCCGCTCCGGGTGCAGCTCGGGCAGGCCGTCAACATGCGCCACGCGGCGACGAAGATCAGTCCCGAGAACACGAACAACAGCAGGTCGGGGTCCAGTTGCCGATTGATCGCCGTTCCCGCGATCGAGCCCCCGATGCCCGACAGCCCGAACGCGAGGCCTGTCCCCGCGCGCACGCGCCCCGCACGCCAGTGCTGCGGCAACGCCGAGAGCGTCGCGACGCCGACGATCAGGAGGCTCGCGCCGGTCGCCTCCTGCGCGCTCTGCCCCGCGCCGTAGACGAGGGCCGGGACAGCCAGGATGGACCCGCCGCTCCCGAGCGCGCCCAGCGAGAGCCCGATCAGGAAGCCCAGCGGGGAAGCCAGGAGAGCGCGGATCACAGTCGCAGCGCGCGCCAGCGCACCATGCCGCCGGCGAGGTTCGCGAGGTCCGTCACGCCTTCCTTCGCGAGGATCGCGCAGGCCTGCGCGGAGCGGCGGCCGGACCGGCACACGCAGACGACGGGCTTGTCGCGCGGCACCTCGGCCGCGCGCGTGCGCAGCTCGCCGAGCGGGACGTGCACCGTGCCTTCGATGCGGCCGAGGTCGCCCGCGAGCTCGGCCGGCTCGCGCACGTCGAGCAGCGTGATGCGATCGCGATGCTCGGCGACCCAGACCGGGTCGATCTCCGGCACGCCGGCGAACGTCTGCACCACCGGGCCCCAGGCGGGACGCTCGATCGTCGCGCCCGATTCCGGCCGCCCGCACTTCAGGTTCGCAGGGACGGCGACGTCGATCTGCTTCGGATGAGGCAGGCCGAGGTTGCGCATGTAGCCGACGAAGTCGCCCTCGCTCGCCTCGCCGCCGATGCGGGGGTTCCACTGCTTCTCTTCGGCGACGGTCGTCACGGTGCGGCCCGAGTAGTCGTGGGCGGGGTACAGCAGGCAATCGTCGGGCAGCGTGAAGATCCGCTCGCGGATCGAACGGAACAGCGCGTGCGCGTCGCCCTGCTGGAAGTCGGTGCGGCCGGCGCTGCGGATGAGCAGAGCGTCGCCGGTGAACGCCATGCGGTAGTCCTTCGTCACGTACGTGATGCAACCCGCGGTGTGCCCCGGCGTCTCGCGAACGAGAACGGTGGCCGAATCGCACTCGATCATGTCGCCGTCGCCCACGTAGACATCGGCGCCCTCGGCTCCGCTGTTCGCGGAGATCACGATCTTCGAGCCGAGCCCGTCGCGGAACCGCCAGGCGCCCGTCACGTGGTCGGCATGCACGTGCGTGTCGAGCGTGGCGACGAGTTCGAGGCCCAGCTCGACGAGCAGCGCGCGATCGCGCTCGTACTGCTCGAAGACCGTGTCGACGAGCAGCGCCCGCCGCGTCGCCGCGTCCGCGAGCAGGTAGGTGTAGGTGGAAGACGCCGGATCGAAGAGCTGACGGAACAACATGCGAACCTCGCTGGCCCGCGACGCCGCTTCCCGCCGCGCGAAGGCGGGGATCGGCGCCCGGCCTGTCACGAGGCGCGGGCGGGCCCCCGCGCCTCTCGTCCCTCCCTGTCCCCTCTCATCGCTCGACCGGGACTCCGGCCGCCTTCAGGTCCTCGTAGCCTCCCGTGATCGAGACCACGTTCCCGTACCCGGCCGCGCGCAGGGTCTCGGCCGCGCGCTCGGCGCGCTTCCCCGACCGGCAGTAGACCACGATCCTCCGGTTCTTGTCCGGGAGGGCAGCCGCCGCCGTGTTTCCGATCGTGTCGACGGGCAGGTGCAGCGCGCCTCGGACGTGCCCGGCGTTCCATTCGTCGTCGGTGCGGACGTCGACGAATGCCGCCCCCGAATCGTAGTCGCCGCGAACCTGCACGGCCGTCGGAGCCGGGGAGCTCCCGGAGGCCGCTCCGGCGCCCTCGATCGTCATGGCGAGGAACGCCGTCCCGATCACACTGGCGAACACGCGATGCCTCATGTCGGTCTCCTTCGCGACGCGCCACGACCGGCGGCGGCGTCTCCTGCCCGCTGCCTAGCACGGGCGCCCGGCCGGATGGAGCGACGATGTCCTTTCCTTCCGGACGAATCTCGATCACTGGCCGGCGAGCTTGAGCGAAGCCGCCTCGGGAGATATGCGGGTTGCCGTCGCCTCGAGCTGTCGGAAGAGCAGCCTCGGGCAGCGACGGGAGATGCGCAGGCCGGACGCCCCGAGGGCGCGCGAGCGCGCGCTCCCCAACAGGAGTCCGCCGTGCGCATGAACGTCCGCCCGATCCCGACCGTCTCGGAACGCATCAACCAGATCCGCGAACTGACTGCGAGGATCGTCAACCACGAGATCCTCCCGCACGAAAGTGAACTGTGGGTCGGTCGTCGGGGCGCCTCGGCCGACGAAGCCGCGCGCCGCCGCGCGCACGAACTGCGCGCCCAGGTGCGCGAGAAGGTGAAGCAGGCCGGCCTCTGGGCGCCCCACCTGCCGCGCGAGTACGGCGGCGCGGGCCTCACGTTCCTCGAGCACGCCTACATGAACGAGGTGCTCGCGTACGCCGTCGGCGCCGCCGCTCTGTTCGGCGTCGTCGCGCCGAACAGCGGCAACCAGTCGATCCTCGTCAAGTACGGCACCGAGGAGCAGAAGAAGAAGTGGCTGATCCCGATGATCGAGGGCGGGATGGAGTCCGGATTCTCGATGACCGAGCCGGACAGCCCGGGATCCGACCCGCGCTCGATCCGCACCACCGCGCGCCGCGAGGGCGACGAGTGGGTCATCAACGGCCACAAGTGGTTCACGTCGAACGGCAAGCGCGCCGACTTCTTCATCGTGATGTGCCGGACGGAAGACCCGAACGGCCCCGCCGAGAAGAACGGCAGGATGACGCAGATCATCGTCCCGTCGGACACCCCGGGCGTTCGCATCGCGCGCGGCATCACGGTGTGGGGACGCGAGAGCGACCATTGCGAGATCTACTACGACGACGTGCGCGTCCCGCTCGCGAACGCGCTCGGCCGCCGGGGCAGCGGTCACCAGGCCGCGCAGGACCGGCTCGGCGCCGGCCGCGTGTACCACTGCATGAACTCGATCGGCCAGATGTGGCGTGCGTTCGACCTGATGGTCGAGCGTTCGATGATGCGCGAGGTGCACGGCGGCAAGCTCGAGACCAAGCAGTTCATCCAGGGCTTCCTCGCCGACAGCTACATCGACATCCAGGCCGCGCGCCTGATGACGCTGCACTGCGCCGAGAAGATGGAAAGCGGCGGCGACCCGCGCACCGACATCTCCGCGATCAAGATCTTCGTGCCGGCCGCGTACCACCGCGTCGTCGACCGCGCGATCCAGGTCTGGGGCGGCGCCGGCGTCTCCGGCGACCTGCCGCTCTCGGAGATGTACCAGGGCGCGCGCACGCTGCGGATCGCCGACGGCCCCGACGAGGTCCACAGGATCCTCATCGCGAAGAACATCCTGAAGGCCTATCGGGTCGGCGACGGCTGGGATTTCGGGAACTGACACCCCTCGCGGGCGGCGGTCACGACACGAGCCGCCGTGGCCTCGCGTCCCCGGCTCCGGGCGACGAACGAGCGGATCGTCCCGACCTTCGATCTCCGTCGCACGCCGCCGGGCGGCTTCCGCGCGCAGCCGCGCTCAGGGGCAGTTCGCCCCTCCGGGGATGTCGTACACGACGCGGCGATCGGACGCGCAACGGCCCTCGAAATCGAAATTGAGAAGCAGGCGGGCCGGCCCCGGGAGCCCGGCCGAGGTGTTGATGCCGAAGTTGTTCGTCGGCGGGACGCACAGCAGTCCGACCAGGTCGGCGCCGTAGACTCCGCTCGACGGCGTCGTGCCGACCACCCCGTCGGACCCCACGGCGCCGACCGGATCGGGGAAGCAGGACCTCTGCTGGAACAACGAACACGAACCGCAGTCCGAGCCCGGGCAGATCGAGTCAAGTGCGTCGCAGTCGGCATCGACGTTGCACGAGATCAACCCCTTGCCGTCGACACGCGTGATGCCGTCGCAGAAGGCATCGAGGTCGTTGGCCTCGCAGATGCCGGTGTGCACTTCGTCGGCCGACGAACAGATCCCGTCGTCGCAGCCGTTGGCGCGGGCGGGAGGCCCCGTGTTGACTGAACAGGTCCCGGCCGACGACGCGGCGCAGTCGGCATCGGAGTTGCAGCCGATCGCCGGATCCCCCGAACATTGCTTGCAGAAGACCGGATTACCGCCGTCGAGCAGCGTCGCTCCCAAGGTGGCGGTCGCGACCGAGGTGATGTCGAAGCGCAGCTTGAGTCCTCCGCCGCTGATGTTCTGGCCGACCGACGGAAGACAGTCGTAGCTGACGGGACCGAAATCGGGGCTGGCCGCGTTCTCGTCGCAGGACAAGCCGCTGCGCGCACCGCCCGAGCAAGTGCCGTTGAGCAGGCCGTCGTTGGGGGCGACGTCTCCGTCGCAGGTGGGACAGGGAGCGGTCTGGGAAATGCCCAGGTGGACCACCGAGGTGTTGCGCACCAGGGTCGTCGAGACGCCGGTACCGCCGTCGGCGACGCCCTCCAGCTCGGAAACCAGCTTGTTGACCACGCAGGCGGGAGTGTTCGCGGCCGAAAGCGGCAACGGCGGAGCGAACATGCAGGTGCAGGTCCCGCCGCCGCAGTCGTCGGCGTCGGGGCCGTTGACGGTGTCGCAGTGAACGGTCGAGTCACCTTCGCAACGGCAGAACGAGTTCGGACGATCCTTGATCGGGTCGATCGTGACCTGGCAGTTCACGCAGTCGTCGTTGCAATCGAGCTTGACGGCGCCTTCGAACCCGTCGAGCAGGTCGACCCCGTGCCCGAGGCCGTTGTAGCCCACTTCGAACCTGGTCGTCGTCCTCTTCTTCCCGATGCCGGCGTTGATGAACAGCGCGGCGCCGCCGAGCCTGCAGGTCGACGGCAACTCGTAGGCTTCCGCGACCAGACCGCCGCCGAGAAGCGTGGAGATCCTCCCGGCGCACTCCTCGTACTGGCCGGCGGTCTGGCCGCAACCGCCGAGTGGCACGAGATCTTCTTGCGGGACGTCGCAGGACTTCGCGATCTTCGCGTTCATCTTCACGAGGTCCGCTTCGATCTTGCCGTCGTCGTACCCGGAACAGTTGTAGCCGACGCCGCCGCCTTGCTGGTCCTCGGTCTTCTGGCAGGAGCGTCGCGTCTTGCCGATGGTGACGATGCGCTTGCGCAGGCTCTTGCCGACCGTGCGCTGGCACTTCGCCGCGTCCTTGGTCGGCAGCTCCCGCGGATAGCCGAGCACGGTGGCGCTGGCGCCGTTGGTGAGCGTGGCCGCCAGGTTGAGCACGCAGTCCGTGGCTTCCTTGAACGAGTCGATCCCGTCGGTGGCCCCGTCGTCGTCGAGGACCGAGTGCGGACTCGGGCAACGTGCGTACTGGGCGAGCACCGAAGTGAGCGAGTCGGGGCAGGCAGCACTCATCGACTTGGAGGCCTTCGCGTACGCCGCGATGCTCTTGTTGCCCGGGATGGAGAACAGGTCGTTGCAGTTGACGGACAACGGGATCTTGCCGGCGCTTCGCTTGGCGTGGCAGCCGGTCACGTCCTTGAGGGCCGTCGAGACGAATTTGCCGAGGTTCTTCGCGATCGCGTCCCGGCACTTGATCTCCGCGGCAGTCTGGGCGCGCGCGGGCAGCGCGAGCACGCCGAGGACCAACGCCGCGAACGGCGCGATCAGGAGAGGTCGGCGGGCGGATCGGCGGAGCGCGCTCACGACGGGCTGGACCCGAGTGCTGACGAGACTGCTGCGCGGTGGCCACGACCGGGCGAGGCCGGAGAGCCTTGGAAGGAACGGGAAGCGAAGCGGTGACGCATTTCGGCATTCTAGGGAAAGTTCAAGAGGGTGGAAGCCCAGAGATCCCCGTACTCCAGCGCGGGTCGCGTGCCGCGGACAAGGGGTAACCCCGGTAGACACCCCGGGGTTACCCCTTGCCCGCGGCGCTGGCGGGCTTCGACCGTCTGGCATCTCGGCGCCTGCCCGGTATGGTGGACCGGACCGCGCCGGCCCCCAGCCCCGCGGGCAAGGGGAGGAACGACCGATGAACTCTCGTCCTGCGGTCCGGATCGCCGCGATGCTCGCCAGCATCGCGGCCCTGCTCGGGGTCTGGCAGTACCAGCGATCCCAGCGCACGTACTACTCGCTGCACAACACGCCCCACGTCGGCGAATCCGGCGAAGCGGAGAGGATGCAGAAGGCCTTCGAGGCCATCGTCGCCCAGCGCGACGTGAAGATCCCCATCGAGAAGCAGAAGGAGATCGCGCGGATCTTCCACGACCTGTCGATCTGGAGGAACATGTGGTTCCTCGGGATCCCGATCCAGAAGAACCCCTGCGACCTGTGGATGATGCAGCAGATCATCTACGAGACGAAGCCCGACCTCATCGTCGAGACGGGGACGTTCCGCGGCGGCGCCACGCTGTACTTCGCACAGGCACTCGAAAGCATGGGCCTCGCGAATTCCCGGGTCGTCACCGTCGACATCGAGGACGCGCGAGCCGAGGCCTCGCGCCATCCCCTGTGGCAGAAGCACGTCGACTTCCTGCTCGGCAGCTCGACGGATCCGGCCATCGTCCAGAAGATCCGCGACGCGGCGCAGGGCAAGCGCGTGATGGTGGTGCTCGACTCGGTGCACCAGAAGGACCACGTGCTGGCGGAGCTGAACCTCTACGCTCCGCTCGTCACGCCGGGCAGCTACCTCGTGGTCGAGGACACTAACTCCGACGGCGTGCCGATCTGGCCCGGCTCCCTCGGCCCCACCGCGGCGGTGCAGGACTTCCTGAAGACGCCGGAGGGCGCGCATTTCCGCCAGGACGCGAGCCGCGAGGCGATGGTGCTGACGTTCAACCCCGGGGGCTGGCTGCGGCGCGTCGACTGATCGCGCGACTGCCCCGTCGCGCTCGGACCGGCACGGTTGGCGCTGCAACGGAACCGGGGTCCGTTCCCACGGGAGACCGGTTCGCGCTCCCGGATCCGGCGGCCACTGACTCGCCGGCGCTCGCCGCGTGACCGTGCGGCGACGCGGCCCGCAACGGTTCGCCCACGCCGTCCCCGCCCGCTTGCCTCGTCGATCGTTCAGCGGCCTTATGTTCCCGAGCGCGTCGGACCCGCGCGCGGGAGCACGACGCATGGACGTTGCCGCCAACTCCCTTCCCTCCCTGCCGAGCCTCCTCCCGACCTTCGTGGCGCTCGTCGTCGGCGCCGCGCTGCTCTACGGATCCGACTACCTGATGCTCCAGCGCCTGCGCGGCGGCTCCGGCGAGAAGCGATTCGGTCGCCAGATCGCGATGGCGGGCCTGACCCTCGTCGTCGTGATCGTCGTGGTGCTGGTGCTGCCGGTTTCCGAATCGACCCGCGGGCAGCTCCTGAGCCTGCTGGGGCTGGCCGTCACCGCTGCGCTGACCCTTTCCTCGGCAACCTTCGTCGGCAACGTCATGGCAGGACTCATGTTGCGCTCGGTCGGCAACATGCGGCCGGGCGACTACGTGCGCGCCGGCGAACACTTCGGCCGCGTGACCGTGCGCGGGCTGTTCCACACCGAGATCCAGACGGCCGATCGCGACCTGACGACGCTGCCGAACCTCTACCT
This sequence comes from uncultured Myxococcales bacterium, assembly GCA_964476185.1. Taxonomy (GTDB): domain Bacteria; phylum Desulfobacterota; class Binatia; order UBA1149; family CAITLU01; genus DATNBU01. The sequence goes on along the minus strand of CAYYZO010000020.1, from coordinate 39,482 downwards.
CGTCTCGACTCCCGTGACCGTCGTTCGCGAATCCGGGACCATCGTCTCCTGCGACGTCTCTCTCGGGTACGACAACCGGCACCAGGACGTGGACGGCCCGCTGCTGCGCGCCGCCGGCAAGGCGGGCCTCGAGGATGCGTTCGTGCACGTCACCGAACTCGGGAACTTCTCGGTCGGCTATCGGGTCTCGGGCTTCCTGGCCGAGGTTCGCACCCTTCTCAGCACCCGCTCGGACCTGCGCCGTCACGTCCTCGACGAATTGCACGCGGCCGGGATCGAGATCCTCTCGCCGACGTTCATGGCGCAGAGGGTACTTGCCCCGGAGTCCCGCGTCGTGCCGTCGGACCCCGTGGCCGAGCCGCCTGCCGAAACCGCCGTGGTAACGGCCGAGGACATCGCCTTCGACAAGGCCGAGCAGGCCGAACGCAAGGAAAAGAAGAAGTCCGAGTTGCGCGAACTGCGCTCCCGCATCGAGGAACTCGAGAAATCCCCAGCGGAATCGAGCGGGGCCGGCTCGCCGGAAGCGGAGCTCGAGTCCGCGCGAGCCAGAGCGCAGCAGCTCGAGCACGACCTGGCGAACGAGGCCGCGGCGCCCGCCGCCTGACGCCCGAGATTCGCCGGCCATACGGCCGGCCGTGGCAGCCGGGCGAAGTCGCGGATTCCGGCCCGGAGGTCAGCCCGCCGCGCTGGCGGAGCCCTCGACCCGTCGCACGATCGCCTTGACGACCTCGAGGAACGGCACGATCGTCGCCGCCGCCACGAACACGATCGCCCAATCCATCGCCGTCAGCGGGAAGGTCTCGAACGGCTCCTGCAGCAGCGGCGTGTAGACGATCACCACCAGCAGCACCGCCTCCCAGAGCACGGCCAGGTTGAGCCAGCGGTTGGCGAACGGACTCTCGAGCACCGGGCGGTCCTCGGAGCGGAAGCTGTAGGCCTTCAGGAACTGGATCAGCACCAGCGAGACGAAGGTCATCGTGATGGCCTCGTCGATCCCCCGGCCCGAGCCCAGCGCCCAGCCGAACACCGCGAGGTTGGTCAGCGTCGACCACGCGCCGCCCGCCATCACGAGAGCAACCACGGGCCGAGTGAACACGCCGCTCGAGCGCTCGCGCGGCGGGCGCTCCATCAGCTGCCGGTCGTGGGGATCGACCGACAGCGCGAGGGCGGGAAGGCCGTCGGTGGCCAGGTTGACGTAGAGGATCTGCACCGCGGTCAGCGGCAACGGCCAGCCGAGCGCCGAGGCGCCCGCGATCAGCCCGATCTCGCCGATGTTCGAGGACAGCAGGTAGCTCAGGTACTTCTTGATGTTCGCGAAGATCGCCCGGCCTTCCTCGACGGCCGCGACGATCGACGCGAAGTTGTCGTCGAGCAGCGTCACCGCCGCCGCTTCCTTGCTGACGTCGGTGCCGGCGATGCCCATCGCGATGCCGACGTCGGCCTTCTTCAGGGCCGGCGCGTCGTTGACGCCGTCGCCCGTCATCGCGGCAACGTGACCGCGAGCCTGCAGCGCGGTCACGAGGCGAAGCTTGTGGGCAGGGCTGACGCGCGCGAAGACGCCGGTCCTCTCGACGATGCCGGCCAGTTCTTCGTCGCCCATGGCGTCGAGCTCGACGCCGGTGACCACGCGGTCCGCGGCGGGGATCCCGAGGTCGGCCGCCACCGCCTTGGCCGTGACCGGGTGGTCGCCGGTGATCATCACCACGTGGATGCCGGCCCGGCCGCACGTGGCGATCGCGTCGCGGGCCTCCGGTCGCGGCGGATCCATCATCCCGACGAGTCCGAGCAGCGTCATGCCCGATTCCGCGTCCGCCCCGTCCGCACCGCGTTTGGCGGCGATGGCCAGCACGCGCAGCGCACCGGTCGCCATGTTGCGCGCGGCCTGCAGGATCTCGTCGCGGCGCCGCTCGTCCAGCGGCGCGAGGCCGTCGGCGCTGCGCTCGTGGGAACAGGCCTGCAGCAGGACCTCGGGCGCTCCCTTGGAGCAGCATCGCACGCCCTCGGCGTCGCGATGCATCGTCGTCATTCGCTTGGTGTCGGAGCTGAACGGGATCTCGCCGACCCGGGGGAATCGGCACTCGATCTCCGCCTTGTCCAGCCCTGCCTTCGCCGCGGCGACGACCAACGCCGCTTCCGTCGGATCTCCCTTGGCCCGCCAGCGCCCCTCGTCGTCGCGCGCGATCGTCGCGTCGCAGCAGAGCGCCGCGCCGAGAAGCAGTTCGTCGAGCGCTTCGCGGGGCAGCGCCTGCGAGCCGGCGACCGAGAACTCGCCCTCCGGAGCGTAGCCGGCGCCGGAGACGTCGACGTCGACCCCGGCGACGCGAAGGCGACGCACGGTCATCTCGTCCCTCGTCAGCGTCCCGGTCTTGTCCGAGCAGATCACCGTCGTCGACCCGAGGGTCTCGACGGCCGGGAGTCGGCGCACGAGCGCGTTGCGCCTGACCATGCGCCGCACGCCCAGGGCCAGGGAGATCGTCACCACGGCCGGCAGGGCTTCCGGGACAGCCGCAACCGCGAGCGCGATGCCGAAGATCAGCATCTCGATCGGCGGCTGTCCCCGCAGCACGCCGACCGCGACGATCACCGCCACGATCAGCAATGCGGCGCGCGCGAGGATGGCGCCGACGCGGTCGAGGTTCTTCTGCAGCGGGGTCTTCGCTGTCGCGACGGTCTCGAGCATCCGGGCGATGCGACCGAACTCGGTTCCCATCCCCGTCTCGACGACGACCGCGCGGCCGCGACCGTAGCTGATGTTCGTGCCGGCGTGCACGATGCACGTGCGGTCCCCGACCGGGACACCGGCCCCGCCAGGCACGGGCTCGGTCGATTTCTCGCTGCCCACCGACTCGCCGGTCAGCGCCGCCTCCTCGGCCCTCAGGTTCACGGCCTCGAACAGCCGCGCGTCGGCTGGAACGCGATCGCCGGCCTGGAGCAGAATGACGTCGCCGCGAACGAGGTCGCGCGCCGGCACGATCCGGTCGTCACCGTCCCGAAGCACGCGGGCCTGCGGCGCGGCCATCTCGCCGAGGGCCTCGAGCGCGCGCTCGGCCCGGAATTCCTGCACGAAGCCGAGCAGCACGGCGAACAGCACGATCACGGTGATCGCGATCGCCTCGGTGCCGTGGCCAAGCAGCGCCGAGGCGGCGGTGGCCACCAGCAGGAGCAGGATCAGCACGTTGCGGAACTGGGAAAGGAGCAGCGCCCACGCCGAGACGCGGCGCGACGCGGTGAGTTCGTTCGGGCCGTATCGAGCAAGCGCGTCGGCGGCCTGCGCGCTGCTCAGGCCGGCCGCGCAGGAGCCGACACGTTCGAAGACGTCGTCCGGGGGGAATTCGTGCCAGGCAGATTGCGCGCGGTCCATCATCTCTAAACCGGTTCGATCCGGTCGAAGCCGGTCAATGCCGGAGGAAGCCGGATGGACGCCGAGCCCGCGCGACTCGGTCACGACGTCGTCTCCCAATCTCACGAGGCGACAGGCGCCGCAACTCCGCGCATCACCGCGCCGCCAGCAGGTTCAGCGACAGCACGTGGTTCTGCTGGTCCGGCCCGCTGCGGCGGACGAACTGGTTCATGTACCCGGCCTCCACCCTCACCGCGTCCGTCAGGTGGAACGCGCCGCCGAGAAAGCCGCGGTTCTGGTCGAAGCCCGCTCGCGCTCCCCAGTCGGTGTCGCTCAGCGCGAAGAAAACCTCGTCCCACAGGACGAGCGACCAGCGCGTGCCCTCGAACCGGTACCCGTACCGGACGAACTGCCGGTAGCGCCAGCCGACGTCGTCGCCGCGTTCGTCCCAGCGCTGCTCGAGCCGCGTCCGTCCCGACAGCGCGCCGCCGAACGGCCTGGCGATCTGGAAGAGGGCCTGTTGCCAGAAGCGGTTCTCGCCGATGTCCTCCGCGCCGTCGCGCAGCGTGTCGATGCGGGCGTAGCCGGCGTACAGGTCCAGACGCGGGCCCACGCGCCAGCCGAGCGCCGCGCGCGCCAGTGTCTGCGAGAGGTCGCCCATGTCGTCGCCGAAACGGGTCTGGAGTTCGAGCCAACCGAGGATGCGGTCGTGCTCCGCCAGGAAGGGCCCGCTCGCCACACCGACGAGCCAGAGCTGCCCATCGTCGAGCGTTCGCGCCGTCGCGGGCGCTGCCGCGAGCAGCATGGCTGCCAACGTCGCGAGCAGGGCACGAAGAAACGAAGTGTTCACGTGGACTGTGCTCCCGGAGGCTCGTGCACGACGATCCGTGACGAGCCGCCTTCTACAGTCTCGCGTTTCCTGCCGCCAACTCGTTCCGGCAGCGGGCAGGACCGTCCCTGCCCGCTGCCGGAACGGCTATGGAGCCTTCGCCTTGAACAGCGCCGACGTGTTCTTCGTGATCGTGCTGAAGCTGCTCGTCCAGCAGCTTCCCGTCGTGTTCACCAACTGCACCGTCACGTCCGGATCCGCGTCGAACATCTCCGCCGGGCCGTACGCCGCGGGCATCGGGACGTTCACGCCCTTGGCGCCGAGTTGCGCCTTGGACTTGCCCGTGGCGCCGGTTCGCAGGTTCACCTTCGTGACGCCCGACGCGAAGGCCGTGCGGTCCTTGTACAGGACGCCCTTCGGCAAATTGTCGTCCCACAGCCCGCTGGCCGGCACGACGAGCGAGGCCGAGAGCGTCGGTGCGCCCGAACTGTGGTCGTAGACGCAGAGCGCATAGGATGTCGAAGAATTCGGGTCGCCGAGATCCTCTGCCAGCACCTCCGCCCCCTTGATCCACTTCCACTTGATCGAATCCTTCTCGTCGTTGGCGTTGTCGGCCACCGCGAACGACGCCTTGCCCGCCTCGAGGCAGCCCGAGGACAGCGGCTCCGGCGCGCAGGCCGGCGCGGCGCAGACCAGCAGCCCCCAGGACAGGAGCGATCCGACGTCGCCGCCGGCCACGTCGGTCACGTTCAGCGTCCATGTCCCCTCGGCGGGAGTCCCGTCGAACGTCGACAGCGCGTTGGACGGCAGATGCTTCTGGCCGTCGGTCATCGGGCACGAAACCGCGCCGCCGGCCTCGTCGTCGAGGTCGATGTCGAAGTCGCTGCTGGAACCGCAGACCCGATCCAGGACGCGAACGGTCGTCCCGGCCGGACCCGCCAGGTCGAACTGCAGGTCGGACACGAAGGTGTGCGACCCCGCGAGGTCCACGATGTCCACATCGGTCACGAGGCCCGTGAGCGCGATGTCGATCGTGCTCTGCGTCAAGGAATAGTCGTTGATCGTCTGGGGAAGATCCGTGGCGGTGACCAGCACGCATCCTTCCGCGAGTGAGCAGTCGTCCTCGCAACCATCGCCGTTCACGAGGTTCCCGTCGTCGCAAGCCTCTCCGCAAGCGGCGACCCCGTTGCCGCAACCGGTGATCGTGCAGTTCGAGTCGCAGCCGTCGCAGCTCGTGACGTTGCCGTCGTCGCACTGCTCGCCGGCGTCGATCGTGCCGTTGCCGCACGGCGATTCACAAATCAGCAATCCCCACGATGCCAGCGAGCCGCTGTCGCCGCCCTCCTGGTCGAGAACCGTCAACGTCCAGTTGCCGGTGCTCCCCTCGCCGTCGAACGCCGCGAGCGGCGTTGCGGGCAGGTGCAGTTGTCCATCGGTCGGGGGACAGGGAATCGCGGATCCGGCCTCGTCGTCGAGACCGAGCGAGAAGTCGGGGTAGCCTCCGCAAACGTTGTTGACCAGCACGGACATCGTCCCCTCGGGGCTGGTCAAGCGGAACTCGAGGTCCCCGACGTACGTGTGGGTTCCCGACAGGTTCACGACGTTGACGTCGGCAACGTCCGATCCCGACGGCACGTTGATCACCGACGTGGCCGAGCCGAGGTCGGGAATCGCGGCGGGCAGATCGGCCGCGGTGTAGATGGCGCACCCTGGCGAGAGCGAGCAGTCGTCCTCGCAACCGTCGCCGTTGGTGAGGTTGCCGTCGTCGCAGGTCTCGCCGCAGGCCGTCAGCCCGTTGCCGCAGCCGGTGGGACGGCAGTTCGCATCGCAACCGTCACAGTTGGTCAGGTTCCCGTCGTCGCAGCCCTCGGAACCTTCGACGCTGCCGTTGCCGCAGACGGCCGGCACGCAAACCGGCTGGTCCATCTCGACGGCCTGGAGCGCCTCGGCCACCTCGGTGCAGTCGCCGGCGACGATCCCGGCCGTGCCGATCAGGTCCGTGCACGACTGCGTGAGGGCGGAATACGCATCCGTGAACGTGGCGTTCGCCGTAAGGTACTGGGTCAGCGCCCGGTACTGGATCTTGCCGGCCTTGGTAAGCCCGATTCCGGTCACCGTGATGCTGTTGTAGGTGCCGCCGTCCACCATCAGGGCGAACGCGTGGTTCGGCACGCCGCTGTTGATGTGGACGCCGCCGTTGTCGTAGTCGAAGCACGAGGTCGCGCAGAAGAACTCCGGGTCGCTCGTCTTGCCCGGATCACCGAACGTCGTCGGATCGCTCATGTTCCGGATCGCCCCGATCCCCGGGACGTCCTCGCCCATGAGCCACCGTACGGCGGGCGTATCTGTCCCGCCCGCGTTGGACAGGTCGACGGTCTCGCCGAAGATGTCCGAGAACGACTCGTTGAGCGCACCCGACTGCACGCAATAGACGAGGTTGGCCGAGTATTCCGTCACCGCGTGCGTCAGCTCGTGCGCGACCACGTCATCGGCGGCCGGGAAGCCGTCGCCGTAGACCATCTGCGTGCCGTCCCAGAACGCGTTCTCGCACGGACACGAGCCGCACAGTCCAGCGTCGCACCAGTCGACGGTCGAGCTCAGCGTCGCGCCCGAGCCGTCGTAGCTGTCGCGACCGTGCTGCCCCCAGAAGTAATCGTAGGTGTCTCCGGAATAGACGTAGGCCTGGTCGACGTCGACGTCTCCGCTGGCAGCGCCGCCCTCGCTGCGAATCAGAGTGCCCGGCAGGCTGGATCCGCCTCCTGCCGTGTAGACGCGGCGATCGCGCGCGTCGGTGAGCTGGCTGAACTGCTGCAGCACCTTGCCGTCGTGCGCGTCGATCCAGACGAACTCGCGGTAGGCGATCGCGCTGGCCTCGAAGAACCAGGCGAGTCTCGCACGGCCGGGCGCCTGTCGCAGGTAGAACCCGGCATCGAAGATCTCCAGGCGCGCCTCGCTCAACCCGATGGGGTCGTCGCCGCTCCCCTTCCTGGCTGCAAGGGCTCGCTCCATGGCGATCGCGGCGGCTGCCTTCGCGTCGAGGGTCGGTGTCGTCGCGACGTCGAGGTCCGGCAGCACGAGGCCGTTCACGCTCGTCGCGGACCGGCCCCGCAGGTGGACGATCAGCTCGGCGCCGGCGACCGGCACGCCCTCGTGGACCTGGCGATAGCGAACGTGCTCCATCGCCACCTCGTCGGGGCCCTTGGTCGCGACGAACTCAAAATCCTTGGCGCCGCGCAGGCCGAACGCCGGCGCAGCGAGGCCGAGAAAGGCGGCGGCGCGTTCGGAAGCCGGCGCGTTCTCGTCCACCCCGACGTCGAACGACCGGCCGGGGCCGGCGCCCAGGAACGCCGGAAGGCCCGTCGTCGCGGAACGCATCACGACGAGCGGGGCGCCGCTGCGCTTCTCGAGTTCGAGAAGCGAGCGCGCCTGCGGAGCAGCAGGTTGCGCCGATCCCGCGGTCGCCGAAGCGACCAGGAGCACCGCGGCCATTGCTCCAGCCAGATGTGGCCGTGAACGCACAGCCTGACCGTTCCCTGCAAGAAAATGGATCGTTCGTCGACTCGGCATGGATTCCTCCCGTTTCCGCGGCACAACCGGAGTGCGGAACGAGATCCTCCTATCCGACCCGACGGGATGGGAGCAATGCGATCGCACCCCACTGCGTGACCTGTAGCACTCGACCGTCACGCGATCTTGGAGGGAGCCCCGACGCGGCGACTCCGACCGGTCAAGCCGCAGACGTCCCGGTCGTCGTCGCAGCGGTCGCAAGGCTTTCCGGCGCCGTCGAACCAGATACTATCCGCGCGTGCGACTATCCCTGTTGCTGTCCTGCGGCGCGCTCACTGTCCTGATCGGCTGCGGGGCGAAGACCGGCCCCCAGTCGCCGGGGACCGACGTCCCCGCTGTCCGGGGGCCGACCCCAACGACACAGCTTCCGTCGGCGGCCACGCCGCGCGCCGATCACCTCGGACCGGTCCTCGCGCCGAAGCATTGGAAGATCCAGTGCTCGAAGGGAGGCCTGGCGATGATGTGCCGGAGGTCGGATCCGACCGATCGCCGCTGCGCCTATGCCCGGTCGGGCCGGTACCGGTGGACCTACGCCTCCTACTGCGACCGGGCGCTGTCCTGTTACAAGCGCGCGTGCCGATAGCCTCGGCGGCCTCTCGACAAGGGCGCCGGGCTCGCGAACGCGCCGCCACGCAGCGCGTCCGCGAGCCCGGCCGCCGGCCGGTCAGCTGCCGAACCGGTCCAGGTTCATGACCTTCGTCCAGGCACCGACGAAGTCCGCGACGAACTTCCCGTCCGCGTCGTCGGCGGCGTACACCTCGGCCACCGCACGCAGTTCGGAATGGGAGGCGAAGATCAGGTCGACCGGGGTCGCCGTCCACTTCGCCTGCCCCGTCGCGCGATCGCGTCCCTCGTAGATCCCGGGCGTGTTCTCCGACTTCGACCACGCCGTCGACATGTCGAGCAGGTTCACGAAGAAGTCGTTCGTGAGCGTGCCCGGCCGCGCCGTGAAGACGCCGTGCTGCACCCCGGCGCTGTTCGCGCCCAGCGCGCGCATGCCACCGACGAGCACCGTCATCTCGGGCACGGTCAACGTCAGCAGGCTCGCGCGATCCACGAGCATCTCCGTGGGCGACGACGCGCTCCCCTCGCCGTAGTAATTGCGGAAGCCGTCGGCTTTCGGCTCGAGCACGGCGAAGGAGGCGACGTCGGTCTGCTCCTGCCTCGCGTCCGCCCGCCCCGGCCGGAACGGCACCTCGACATCGTGCCCGGCGTCCTTCGCCGCCTTCTCGATCGCCGCCGTGCCCCCGAGCACGATCACGTCCGCCAGCGAGACGCGCTTGTCGCCGCGCTGCGACTCGTTGAACTCGCGCTGGACGCCCTCGAGCGTGGCGAGGACCTTCGAGAGTTCCTCCGGATCGTTGACCGCCCAGTCCTTCTGCGGCGCCAGCCGAAGCCGTGCGCCGTTGGCGCCGCCGCGCCGGTCGGTATCGCGATAACTGGCCGCCGACGCCCACGCCGTGCGCACGAGGTCCTGCACGGAGAGTCCCGACGCCAGGATCGCGGCCTTGAGCTTCCGGATGTCCCGCTCGCCGACGAGATCGTAGTCGACCGCGGGGATCGGGTCCTGCCAGATCAGCAGCTCTTCGGGAACCTCGGCGCCGACGTAGCGCGCGCGCGGTCCCATGTCCCGGTGCGTGAGCTTGAACCAGGCCTTCGCGAACGCGCGCTGGAACTGCTTCGGATCCTCCTTGAAGCGCAGCGCGATCGCGCGGTAGGCCGGGTCCTCCTTCAGCGCGAGGTCGGTCGTGAACATGATCGGCGCGTGGCGCCTGGCCGGATCGTGCGCGTCCGGGACGAGGCCGGCGGCCTGCCCCTTCGCGGGAATCCACTGCGTCGCGCCGGCCGGGCTCTTCGTCTTGACCCAGTCGAACGCGAAGAGGTTGTCGAGGTACTGCGAGCTCCACGCCGTCGGCGTCACCGACCACGCGCCCTCGAGGCCGCTGGTCACGGCGTCGACGCCCTTTCCGGTCCCGCACTTGTTCTTCCAGCCGAACCCGGCTTCCTCGATCGGCGCGGCCGCGGGCTCGGGGCCGACGCATTCCGCGGGCTTGTGCGCGCCGTGCGCCTTGCCGAACGTGTGGCCGCCCGCGATCAGCGCGACCGTCTCCTCGTCGTTCATCGCCATGCGGCCGAACGTCTCGCGGATGTCCCTGGCGGCCGCGAGCGGATCCGGGTTGCCGTTCGGCCCTTCGGGATTCACATAGATCAGTCCCATCTGGACCGCGGCGAGCGGCCCCTTCAGCTTGCGGTCGCCTTCGTATCGCTCGTCGGCGAGCCATTTCTTCTCCGGCCCCCAGTAGACGAGGTCGGCTTCCCAGTCGTCCTCGCGCCCGCCGGCGAATCCGAACGTCTCGAAGCCCATCGACTCGAGCGCGACGTTGCCGGTCAGCACCATGAGGTCGGCCCACGAGATCGCGCGTCCGTACTTCTTCTTCACGGGCCACAACAGGCGACGCGCCTTGTCGAGATTGGCGTTGTCCGGCCAGCTGTTGAGCGGCTCGAAGCGCTGCTGGCCTCCGCCGGCGCCGCCGCGACCATCGGCCACGCGATACGTGCCGGCGCTGTGCCACGCCATCCGGATGAAGAACGGGCCGTAGTGACCGTAATCGGCGGGCCACCAGTCCTGCGACGTCTTCATCACGGCGGCGATGTCGGCCTTGACCGCATCGAGGTCGAGCCTGGCGAACTCGGCGGCGTAGTCGAAGTCGTCGCCCAGCGGGTTGGACTCGACGGCGTGCTGGCGCAGCGGCGCGAGGTCCAGTCGTTCCGGCCACCAGAACTGGTTCGGCGCGACTTCCATCCGCGCGAGGGCGGAACTGGCCGTCGCGATCGCGCCGAGAACGGCGACGAACACGGGAGCGCACAGGCGTCGCATCGCGGCGCCTCGTGCGGTGGCGACGGCGGGGCTGGCAGGGCGTGCGGGACGGTTCATGGGGCTGGCCTCCTGTCCTTGGAAATTCGCGTGGCGTCCGTGCGGACACGGCGCACGCGATGGGCCAAGGGGTAGCGCACCGGGGCACAATCCGTCCAATCGATTGATCCTCTTTCGCGGCACAACCTGACCTTATGGACAACGGCGGTTCGGTCGTGAGCGGCGCGAGCAGGTGCCGCTCCCGACCGAGGCGCGCGTCGGGCGGCCTCGACCGGGATGTTCGTCGCACGGCGCGAGCGCCCGGGTGCTCGACGCCGGCGGTGCAGGAGGCCCCCGACCCGCCGGCGCAGGAGAGGGTCAGTCCTTCAATTCGACCTCGAGCGCGCCGTCCTCGACGCGCAGATGCTCGACTCCGGCGGCGAACGCCTTCCAGAACCCTTCATCCCTGCCATAGCGATCGATCAGGTCGATGTTCTTGACCCCACCGAGCCACGCGCCCGGGATCGGCACGCCCATCAGGCTGATCCCTTTCAAGATCACGACCGGCCTGCCGTTCTCGTAGGCCAGGGCCACGCCCGCGTGGACGCGGATCGTGATGCCGCCGATCCACGGCGCCTCCGGATCGACCGGGAGGAGCACGTTCGCGCTGACGAGATCGTCCGAGAAGTCGATGGCGATCGTGCTCGCGAGATCGGTGTTGCGAGCCAGCAGTGCGTTGACCTCCCGCTCCGTCAGCACGACGCGCCGATCGGAATCGTTTTCGCGATAGGGCTGCGGATCCGCCGCAGGCCTGCGCGGCCGGAGCGAAGTCGGCGGCTCGCCCTGCGGCTGGCCGGAGGACGGAGCCCCGGCGACGCGCTCCAGCCGCTCGAGCTTCTCGTCGAGCGCCTGCTCCTCCTGCCGGCTGAGTTCGACGGGCGAGAACGCCGGCGCGAACAGGAAGGAACGGACCACGAGCACCGTCGCGCCGGTGGTCAGCACGACGCCAAGGAGCAGGAGCCCCAGGATCCGCGACCAGGTCAGGCGCGGCGTCGAATCGCCGTCGGGATCGGACATCTCGCGTCCGAGCGTGGCACGAGTCCGGCCGGCCCGCGAACGCACGGGGCGCAACCACCACCGGGACTCGCGCCTCGCCGTCCCCCGACGATTCGAGCCCGACGGTGAACCGGCCCCGCCGCCGAGACGGTTCGAGAGGCGCCGATCCGGCACGACGCCGTTCCCATCGTGCGCCCGCTCGGGCTAAGGACCGGGATCCCCCGAACGCCGTCCCGCGGCCCCGGCACTCCGCCGGGGAGCGACGGGCTGACGAACACGAGCGACGCACACCGATGAGCAACGAAACCCACACCATCGTCTGGACGAAGATCGACGAGGCGCCGGCCCTGGCGACCTATTCCCTGCTGCCGATCGTCGACGCCTTCCTGCGCGGCAGCGGTCTCTCGGTCGAGACCCGCGACATCTCGCTGGCGGGGCGCATCCTCGCGGCGTTCCCCGATCGCCTCGCCGAGGCCCAGCGCGTGCCCGACCACCTGGCGGCCCTCGGCGAGCTGACGCTGCGGCCCGAGGCCAACATCATCAAGCTGCCGAACATCTCGGCCTCGGTGCCGCAGCTCGTCTCGGCCATCCGCGAGCTGCAGTCCCACGGGTACGCCGTTCCCGACTACCCGGACAATCCCTCCACCGACGAGGAAAAGCAGGTCGCCGCGCGCTACGCGAAGGTGCTCGGTTCGGCGGTCAACCCGGTGCTCCGGGAAGGCAACTCGGACCGCCGTGCGCCGCTGTCCGTCAAGCAGTACTCGCGCAAGCACCCGCACAAGCTCGGCGCCTGGTCGAAAGACTCGAAAGCGCACGTCGCGCACATGACCGACGGCGACTTCTACGGGAGCGAGAAGTCGCTGACCGTCCCCGAGGCAACCAGCGTCCGCTACGAGTTCGTCGACGCGTCCGGCGCCGCGAAGGTGCTGAAAGAGGGCGTGAAGGTCACGGCCGGCGAGATCCTCGATTCGTCCGTGATGCACGTCGCGTCGCTGCGCCGGTTCTTCGAAGAGCAGATCGACGAGGCCAGGGCCCAGGGACTGCTGCTGTCGCTGCACTTGAAAGCCACGATGATGAAGGTCTCCGACCCCGTGATGTTCGGCCATGCGGTCACGGTCTTCTTCCGGCCGGTCTTCGAGAAGCACGCGGAGACATTCCGCAGGCTCGGCGTGAACCCGAACAACGGGCTCGGCGGCCTGCTCGCGAAGATCCGGGAGCTGCCGGACGACCAGCGGGCCGCGATCGAGGCGGATCTCGTCGCCTGCTACGCGCAGAGGCCGGCGCTCGCGATGGTCGACTCCGACAAGGGCATCACGAACCTGCACGTTCCGAGCGACGTGATCATCGACGCGTCGATGCCGGTGGTCGTGCGGGACTCCGGCAGGATGTGGGGGCCGGACGGCAAGCTGCACGAGACCAAGGCCCTCATCCCCGACCGCTGCTACGCCGGCATCTACAAGGCGATCCTCGACGATTGCCGCGAGCACGGCGCGCTCGACCCGGCCACGATGGGCAGCGTGCCGAACGTGGGGCTGATGGCCCAGAAGGCCGAGGAGTACGGCTCCCACGACAAGACGTTCCTCGCGCCGGGTGCGGGAACGGTCCGCGTCGTCGACGAGAAGAGCGGCGCCGTGCTGATGGAGCAGGCCGTCGAGGCCGGCGACATCTTCCGTTCCTGCCAGACGCGGGACGTCGCGGTTCGCGACTGGGTGAAGCTGGCGGTGCGCCGCGCGCGAGCGACCGGCGCGCCGGCCGTGTTCTGGCTCGACCGCGCGCGCGCCCACGACGCCGAGGTCATCCGCAAGGTGGAAGCCGCGCTCGCCGCGGAGGACACGAGCGGGCTCGACCTGCGCATCCTCGCGCCCGTCGACGCGATGAAGCTCTCCCTCGAGCGCATCCGGCGCGGCGAGGACACCATCTCCGTGACCGGCAACGTGCTGCGCGACTACCTGACCGACCTCTTCCCGATCCTCGAGGTCGGGACGTCGGCGAAGATGCTGTCGGTCGTGCCGCTGCTGGCGGGCGGCGGCCTGTTCGAAACCGGGGCCGGCGGCTCGGCGCCGAAGCACGTGCAGCAGTTCCAGAAGGAGGGCTACCTGCGCTGGGATTCGCTCGGCGAGTTCTCCGCGCTCGGCGCGTCGCTCGAGCACGTCGCGGAGACGTTCGGCAACGCGAAGGCGGGGGTGCTGGCGGCGACCCTGGACCAGGCCATCGGCCGCTTCCTCGACAACGAACGCTCGCCGGCGCGCAAGGTCGGCGAGATCGACAACCGCGGGAGCCACTTCTACCTGGCCCTCTACTGGGCCGAGGCGCTCGCGAGCCAGGCCGACGACGCCGAGCTCCGGGCGCGCTTCGCGCCGGTCGCGAAGGCCCTCGCCGACAACGAAGCGAAGATCAACGAGGAACTCCTCGCCGCCCAGGGCAGGCCCGTGGACATGGGCGGCTACTACCAGCCCGACGACGCGAAGACGTCGGCGGCCATGCGGCCGAGCCCGACGCTGAACGCGATCATCGACGGCCTGCTCGGCTGATCGGGAGCGCGGCGCCAAGGTCCGCGGCGCGCGCTCCGGTCGACGGGCCCGAGCGCGGCGAGCGGTCAGGCCCGCTTGAAGTAGACGGCGGCGAGCGGCGGCAGCGTCACCGTCAGCGAGTTCCTCCGCCCGTGGCACGGAACCGGCGACGACTCGACGCCGCCGAGGTTCCCCTGCCCGCTGCCCCCGTACTCCTTCGCGTCCGTGTTGACGATCTCCCGATAAAACCCCGGGAGGTCGGTTCCCAGTCGGTAGTTGTGGCGCGGCACCGGCGTGAAGTTGAAGGCCGCCAGCACGATCTCCGACTCGTCCAGCCCCCGGCGCTCGAACGCGAGCACGCTGTCGCGCGCGTCATCGGCCTGGACGAACGCGAACCCGCGAGCGTCCACGTCGCGCTGGTGCAGCGCGCGCTCGCCCGAATACGTCCGCGCGAGGTGGGCGAGCAGGTCCCGGACGCCGGCGTGCATCGGCGAATCCAGCAGGGACCAGTCGAGGCTGCCGTCGTGGTCCCACTCCCTTCGCTGGGCCAGCTCCGCCCCCATGAAGACCAGCTTCTTGCCGGGCTGCGCGAACATCAGCGCCAGCAGCAGGCGAAGGTTCGCCATCTGCTGCCATTCGTCGCCGGGCATCTTGCCGAGCAGGGACCCCTTGCCGTGCACGACCTCGTCGTGCGACAGCGGCAGCACGAAGTTCTCGTGAAATGCGTACAGCGAGCGGAACGTCAGCTGGTTGTGGTGCCAGGCGCGGTGCACCGGCTCCTTCTGCATGTAGCTCAGCGTGTCGTGCATCCAGCCCATGTCCCACTTGAAGCCGAACCCGAGGCCGCCGAGGTACGTCGGCCGCGAGACCATCGGCCAGCTCGTGGATTCCTCCGCGTAGGTCTGCACGTCCGGGAACTCCGAGTACACCGCCTCGTTCATCGCCCGCAGCAGCGTGATCGCCTCGAGGTTCTCCCGGCCGCCGTGCTCGTTCGGGATCCATTCCCCGGCCTTGCGCGAGTAGTCGCGGTACAGCATCGACGCGACGCCGTCGACGCGCAGGCCGTCGGCGTGGTAGCGATCGAGCCAGAACAGCGCGCTCGAGAGCAGGAACGAGCGCACTTCGTGACGGCTGTAGTTGAACACGCAGCTCTTCCAGTCGGGATGGAACCCGAGGCGCGGGTCGGCGTGCTCGTACAGGTGCGTGCCGTCGAACAGGGAGAGCCCGTGCTCGTCGTTCGGGAAGTGGGCCGGGACCCAGTCGAGGATCACCCCGATCCCGCGCTGGTGGAGCACGTCGATCAGGTACATGAGGTCCTGCGGCGTGCCGAACCGGCTCGTCGGCGCGAAGTACCCGGTGACCTGGTATCCCCAGGAGCCGGCGAACGGGTGCTCCATGACCGGCAGGAACTCGACGTGCGTGAAGCCGAGCTGCTGGATGTGGTCGGCGAGCGGCTCGGCCAGCTCGCGATACGTGAGCGAACGGCCGCCCTCGTGCCCCGGTCGCCGCCACGAGCCGAGGTGCATCTCGTAGATGCTGATCGGGGCATCGAGCGCGTTCCTCGCTGCTCGCGTGCGCATCCATTCGTCGTCGCTCCAGTCGTGGTGGAGGTCCCAGACGACCGAGGCGGTCTTCGGCGGCGTCTCGGCATGAAAGGCCACCGGATCCGCCTTGTCGACGACGTAGCCGCCGACGCGCGACTCGATCCGGTACTTGTAGGTCGCGCCGCGCGTCACGCCTTCGACGAAGCACTCCCAGAGGCCCGAATCGCCGACGGCCTCGGCCGCGTTCGCGCCGGGGCTCCAGTCGTTGAACGAACCGAGGACGCTGACCCGCTCGGCATTGGGCGCCCAGACCCGGAACATCGTCCCGACCGCGCCGCCGCGACGCACCGGGTGGGAGCCGAGCTTCTCGTACAGTCGCGCATGACTGCCCTCGTTGAAGAGGTGGAGATCGGTCTCTCCAACCGATCCGGCGTAGGCGTGCGGGTCGCGCTTCAGGTCGGGCATGCGCCTCCTCTCCGGCTCATTCGGCCAGGGCCAGCAAACCGGCCAGTGGAACGTCGATCCACTCCGGCCGGTTGTTCAGTTCGTAACTCACCTCGTACGCGCACTTGTCGATGAGGTGCAGGTCGAGGAGAGCCGAGAATCCCTCGTCGGTGCTCGGCAGGAAGTCCGCCTGCCCGGCCGTCTCGCGGTACGCGGCGAGGAACGCCGCGCTGACCCAGCGGTACCAGGCGTGCGCCCACGGCGCCAGGACCCCGAGGTCCTCGGGGCGGACCTGCGGGTCCCGCAGCGCGCGCACGCTCGCATAATGGAACGAGCGCACCATGCCGCTGACATCGACGAGCGCGGCCCGCTTCAGCCGGCGGACGTTCAGCGACACCGCGGGCTCGCCCTCGAAGTCGAGGAACACGAAGTCCCGTCCGTCGAACAGGATCTGGCCGAGGTGGAGATCGCCGTGGCAGCGGATTCGCAGCGCATCGACCTTGATGCGCGCGAGCGTCGCGAGCTTGTCGTTGAGCCGCGCACCGGCCGATTGCACTTCGCGCACCTTCTCGAGCGAGGCCGCGGGCAGGCGCGACGAGCTGCGCCGCAGCAGCTCGAACGATCTTTCGAGCCGGTCGCGCGCCGCCTCGAGCACGGAGCGGTAGTAGTGGCCCGCGAACGGCTCGGGCCGGAACGCCGGGTCCTCGCGATCGGACGCGAGAGCGACGTGCAGCTCGGCGCAGCGCCGGCCGAGCATCCGGGCCGTCTCCATGTAGCTGCCGATCATGTTGGCCGTCGTCTCGCTCGGCGTCTCGCGGGCGGCATCCAGGAGGTCGCCCGACGGGAACACGGCCTGTTCGCCGCTGTAGCGCAGCGTGAGCGCGTGCTCGAGGCTCCGTCCCAGCGCCTGCAGCGTCAGGTCCCACGCGTTGCTCTGGTTCGGCACGAACTTCTGCACTAGCCCGACCGTCGCGTCCGCCAGGCCCGGTCCGTCGTACTCGACCAGGCCGAGCACCGGCGCGACGCCCGGGAAGCCGCGCGCAGTCAGGAAGCGGGTCATTTCCGCATCGGGGTTCACGCCGGCGTCGATCTGGCGGAACAGCTTGAGCACGATTTCCTCGTCGTAGAACACGGTCGTGTTCGACTGCTCGAGCGAAGGCACCCGGCCTTCGAGGACCGGCCCGTCGGCCAGTCGCGTACGAAGCGCGCGATCGGGCTCCGAGCGAAGCTCGCCGCCGGCGGCGCCGCCGAGGCTCCGTTTCTTCACGAGCAGCTGCAGCAGCTGGGCGCTGAGCTCCCGGCTGCCCGTCGCGTCGTAGAGCAGCCAGTCGGTGGTTTCGCGGGCCTTCTTCGTCGAGCGCCGGGTGCGATCGAGCCGGAGTCGGGCGATCGTGCCCGGCTGGCCGCCCTCCCCTCCCGCGTCCGCGCGGCGCAGGCCGAGCGTCAGGACGTAGCGTTCCGACGCGCCCCCGTCGTAGTCGACCTGCAGGATCGCGAGCTCGAGCCTCGGGTCCCCCGTCGACAACGGCACGTGCTCGACGACGCGGGTCGCCTTGATCTTGCGCGCCTTGCCCCGGAACCATCGCCGCTCGCGGAGCCAGCCGAGGAGCGCGTTCTCGAGCGCCTTCGGCATTCGACCGAGCAGCAGCGACTCCAGGCTGGCGCCCTCCACGAGCGGAACGCTCGCCGGCGCCGCCGACGTCCGTGCCACGGCGCGCGGCTGCAGCAGGAACCACAGGAAGCCGTAACCGCCGAGAGTGAGGATGTACGGCTGGTCGCCGATCGGCGGGAACGCCGTGCCGCCCGACATCTCCACGAGCGTCTTGTCCTTGTACGCGGAGAGGTCGAGCTCGATGAACTCCGCGTGCCTCGAAAGATTGGCGACCACGAGGACCTGGTCGCCCTGCCAGGTGCGAACGAAGCAGAGGACCTTCGTGTTGTCCGGCTCGAGGAAGCGGATGTCCCCGCGCCCGAACACGGGATGCTGCTTGCGCATCGCGATCATGCGCTTCGTCCACCACAGCAGGGACTCCGGGTTGGACTGCTGCGTCTCCACGTTGACCGCTTCGTAGTGGTACTCCGGGTCGATGATGACCGGGAGGTAGAGCTTCTGCGGGTTGCAGCGGGAGAAGCCGGCGTTGCGGTCGGCGCTCCATTGCATCGGCGTCCGGACCCCGTTGCGGTCGCCCAGATAGACGTTGTCGCCCTGGCCGAGCTCGTCGCCGTAGTACATGACGGGCGTCCCCGGCAACGACATCAGCAGGCTCGTCATCAACTCGATCTTGCTGCGCAGCTTGAGCAGCGGGGCGAGCCGGCGCCGGATCCCGACGTTGACGCGCATGCTCGGGTCCTCGGCGTAGGCCTTGTACATGTAGTCGCGGTCCTCGTCGGTGACCATCTCCAGCGTGAGCTCGTCGTGGTTGCGCAGGAACAGCGCCCACTGGCAGCTCTCCGGGATCCTCGGCGTGTCGCGCAGGATGTCGATGATCGGGAAGCTGTTCTCGAGCTGCACCGACATGAAGAGCCGGGGCATGACCGGGAAGTGGAAGTTCATGTGGCACTCGTCGCCGTCGCCGAAGTACGCGGCGGCGTCGTCCGGCCACTGGTTCGCCTCCGCGAGCAGCATGCGGTCGGAGTACCGCGAGTCGACGTGCGCGCGAAGGCGCTTCAGGAACTCGTGCGTCTCCGGGAGGTTCTCGCAGTTGGTCCCGTCGCGCTCGAACAGGTACGGGATCGCGTCGAGCCGCATCCCGTCGACACCGAGCTCCATCCAGAAATCCAGCACGCGCAGGACCGCCCGCTGGACCTCGGGGTTGTCGAAGTTCAGGTCGGGCTGGTGCGAGTAGAAGCGGTGCCAGTAATACTGCCCCGCGAGGGCGTCCCACGACCAGTTCGACGACTCGAAGTCCTCGAAGATCACCCGCGCGTCCTTGTAGAGCGTCGGGGTGTCGCTCCAGACGTAGAAATCCCGCGCCCGGCTCCCCTTGGGAGCGCGCCTGGCGCGCTGGAACCACGGGTGCTCGCTCGAGGTGTGGTTGATCGCGAGCTCCGTGATCACGCGCAGGCCGCGAGCGTGCGCCGCGCCCAGGAACTGCCGGAAGTCCGCCAGCGTGCCGTAGGACGGGTGCACGTTCGTGTAGTCGGCGATGTCGTAGCCGTCGTCGCGCAACGGGGAAGGATAGAACGGCAGCAGCCAGAGGGCCGTCACGCCGAGGTCCTGCAGGTAGTCCAGCTTGGAGATCAGGCCCTTGAAGTCGCCGATCCCGTCGCCGTCCGAGTCGCAGAAGGCGCGCACGTGGATCTCGTAGATGATCGCGTCCTTGAACCAGAGCGGATCGTTGCGCACGAGGCTGACACTGTTCGATGCGTTCTTGGGCATGCGGTTCATCACACGAAGTAGTCGAAGTCGTGCTCGGTCCGCAGCCGGCGGCGCAGCTGGAAGACCTGCGCCGGGGAGACGGACGGATCGAGCTCGACGTAGTTGCGGGCGCCGTGCCAGGCGTAACGGCCGCCGCCGAGGAGATCGTGGGCCTGGTAGGCGTCCTGCGGGTCGATCCCGAGCGCCGGGAGGTCGAGCTCGAGAAAACCGCTCTGCGTGTGGTGCGGATCGAGGTTCACGACGACGAGGACCACGTCGTCCCCGGCCGCCTTGCTGTACGCGAGCAGGGCATCGTTGTCGATGGCATGGAAGCGCAGTTCGCGGTTGTCCTGCAACGCGGGGTGGTCGCGGCGGATCGCGTTCACCCGGGCGATCACGTCGCGCAGGCTGTCGGCCCGCTCGACGTCCCAGTCGCGCAGCTCGTACTTCTCGTTGTTCCGGTACTCGCCCGACCCCGGCCTGGCCTCGGATTCCATCAACTCGAAGGCCGGCCCGTAGATCCCGTAGCTGCTGCTGAGGGTCGCCGCCAGGACGAGCCTCTGCACGTACATCGGCCGCCCGCCCCACTGCAGCGACTCCGGGAGGATGTCGGGAGTGTTCGGCCAGAAGTTCGGCCGGAAGAACTCGCGGGCTTCCGTCTGCGTCAGCTCGGTCATGTACTCGACCAGCTCCCGCTTCGTGTTGCGCCAGGTGAAGTAGGTGTACGACTGCGAGAACCCGAGCTTGGCCAGCGCGTACATGAGCTTCGGGCGCGTGAACGCCTCGGCAAGGAACACCACGTCGGGGTGATCCTTCTTGATCACGGCGATGCAGTACCGCCAGAACTCGAGCGACTTGGTGTGGGGGTTGTCGACGCGGAACGTGCGCACGCCTTCGCCGATCCAGAACCGGAAGATGCCCGTCAGCTCCACCCACAGGGCCGGCGCGTCCGCGCACTGGAAATCGAACGGGTAGATGTCCTGGTATTTTTTCGGAGGATTCTCCGCGTACTGGATGCTTCCGTCGGGCCGGTGCACGAACCACTCCGGATGCTCGCTCACGTAAGGGTGATCGGGGGAGACCTGCATCGCCACGTCCAGCGCGACGCGGAGGCCGAGCCCGGCGGCGCGCCCGGCGAACCACCGGAAGTCCTCGAGCGTGCCGAGTTCCGGGTGAACGGACTTGTGGCCGCCGTCCTCGCCGCCGATCGCCCACGGGCTGCCGGGATCGCCGGGGCCGGCGACGAGGCTGTTGTCCTTGCCCTTGCGGAAGCTCTTGCCGATCGGATGGATCGGCGGGAGGTAGACGGTGTCGAAGCCGAGCGACGCGACGTAGCGAAGGCGGTCCTCGCAGTCGCGAAACCGTCCGTGCTTGCCGCCGGCGCCGCAGGAACGGGGGAAGAACTCGTACCAGCTTCCGTAGCGCGCATGCAGCGGCTCGACTTCCACCTCGAAGGTGCGGGAGCGCGCGGCACGCGCAAGGTCGGGATGGCGCGCGGCGCGCGCCGCGAGGTCGTCGTCCAGTGCCGCGGCTATCGCAGCGGGCTGTTCGTCAGCGGCGGCGGCCAGCGCTTTGGCCGCCGCCGCCAACGCTCGCCGGTCCTCGCCGTCCGCGCGCTTCGCGACCGCCGCAACCATCACCGCGCCCTGCTGCAGGTGAGAAACGACCTCGGCTTCCTCGCTTCCTGCGATCTTGCGTTCGAGCACGTGGCGCCAGCTCGCGACCTCGTCGATCCACCCCTCGACGAGGAAACTCGTGCGGCCGAGCACGCCGAGCGGGAACGACGCGACGTAGCGGTCGTTGCCGCGGCCCGCGAGGACGGCGAAGTTCCACGCGCGATCCTCCGGCGTCCTGTAGCAGACGCGTCCACCGAGGATGTCGTGAGAATCGGCGACGAGATCCGCCCCGACCTCGAGCACGTCCCCGAGGACACGCTTGACCGGGAAGGATCCATCATCGACTCGGGGGGAGATTCGCTCGACGACGACGCGTCGTTGCGTTTGCTCGAAAGCGGGAGCCGCATCCTGGGCTTGCGACACGGCTTCCCGCGATCCTGATCGCGGTTGGCGTGGCATCCGTTCGTCCGAGCAGGCCTGGACATTCCGCGAAGCGGAATGCGACTGCCATCGTTTGGTATCGGACACATGGGCCGATTGCAACATCACGGCAATCGCCGACGCGAAACGTCTTCACGACATCAGAAGGATCTCAGTCGCGCCTGCAGGTCCGTTCGCGCGCCACGCGCATGCAGAGCGAGAGCGAGAGCATGCGGGATGTCCAGCGCTTCCCCCCGTTCTCTCCGTTCTTCGTACACGCGCGCATAGTCGGCACGCAGGCGAAGCGTCCAGTTCCGCGGATGCACGATGCCGGCGCGGTTGAACGGTTCGGTCTCGCCGAACAGGTCCGTGAAGTACACGCACACGTGCTCCGCTTCACAGGCGAACAGGCTGGCGAGTTCGGCCTGCACCAAAGCGCCCGGCGACGAAGTCCACGCACGGACCCTGTCGGCGCGCCGTTCGACAACGGGCTCGAGAAGCGGCGCGAGGCAGGCGGCACGGGCCTCGGCAGCGGGGCCGGCGTGCCAGTCGGCCGCGAGCGCGAAGATCGGCGGCGTGTCGTGCGTGCCGAGCATCACCCAGTCCTCGGGCCTGGCGAGTTCGCTGCGATACACGTCGTGAGGATTGCCCGGATCGGCCTTCTGCGTGACGATGAACCGCCCGAGCCCGTGCCGCCGGAGAACGGCGCGCAACGGGAACGGGCACGTGCTGAGCACCTCGAGGCCGAGGGCCCGCGCGTCGCGACCGTGGGCCTGCGACGCTTCGTACAGCACGCGAACCAGACGGCCGTAGCGCGCCGCCTGCGCGTCGTCGAGCGTCCGGACCCAGCCGTCCGCGTGGCGGGGCACGGTGGCGTCGAGGTCTTCGCGTCGTGCGATCGCCCAGCGCCGCAGCGCGGGATCGTCCTTGTCCGGAGACTCGAACGCGCGCGTCCCGCCCTGCACCGCTCGCAGCGGATCGGGATCGTCGGTGGAATAGATCCACGGGCAGACGAGGCCGTGCGGGTGATCGACGCGGATCCCGTCGCAGGAGCGGAACATCCGCTCGACGAGCAACGCGAATGTCCGGCGGGCGGGACTGCAGGGATCGTCGAGCTGGTCCGGATCGAGGACGGGATACCCCCACGGCTGGCCATCGGGGTTCGTGCGGCTCGGTGGAGCGCCGAGCGACCAGCCTTGCGCGAAGATCCACGGCCGCAGGAACCGGTCGCGAACGGACCAGCCGATCTGCAGGTCGCCATACAGCGCGACGCCGCGACGGTGGGCGGCGCGGCGGACTTCCTGCCTCTGCGCGTCGAGCAGCCACTGCGCGAGGAGCGCGCGATCGAACGGAGCCCCGAGGCTCGACGCGACGCGGACGCGATTGTCCGCCGCTTCGGCCGAGTTCGCGAACAGCGCGCGGATGGCCGGATCGAACCGGTCCGGATCGTCGTGCCCGAGACGTTCGCACAGGCCTTCGAAGAGCGCTTCCGTCTCGAGCCATTCCCCCGCCTCCGCGCGGAAGCGCTCGAACGCGAGCACCGAGGGATGCGCCGGCTGGTCCCGGCGCATCGTCGCGAACCGCACGGTCGCGAACCCGAGCGCTCGCCGCACGATGCGACGCGCGCGCGCCGCGTCGGCCCTCTCTCCGGCAGCGCTTTCGCCGGCGACGGCGTCGGCGAGCTCCGACTCGGTGAGGAGCGGCCCGAGCGACGGATCGACGAGCGCAGCAAGATCGAGGTGCAGCACGTTGCGGGAGAACGCGCAGGAGTCGTAGGGCGAAGCGTTCGCGTCGGCGACCTGGCCTGCCGGGCCCAGCTGGACGGCGTCGAAGCCGAGGCTGGCCGCGAACGAGAACAGGCCGTCGCCGGAGGCGTGAGGAGATCCGTAGCCGCAATCCGCCGCACCCGGCGGGAACGCGCTGTCGTGGATGCCGAGCATCAGGCGACGCACGCCGAGCACGTGGAGCGCTTCGCGCACCGCAGCGGTGCGCTCTGGGGAAGCCGTGGCCATCGGCACAGGGAGATCCAGCGACGACGCTACGCGAGGGCCCGGGGCAGTTCGAACCGGAAGGTGGCGCCCTTCCCGGGCGTCCCCTGCGCCCAGACGCGGCCGCCGTGCCGGCCCACGATCCTGTGGACGGTGGCGAGGCCGATGCCGTTGCCCTCGAACTCGTCGTCATCGTGCAGGCGTTCGAACACCCCGAACAGCCGGTCGGCGTGCTGCATGTCGAAACCGACGCCGTTGTCGCGCACGAAGTAGCTCGGCGTTCCGCCGTCCGCGTCGAAGCCGACCTCGATCCGGGCCACTTCCCGGCCGCCCGTGTACTTCAGGGCATTGCCGATCAGGTTCGAGAAGACGCACTCGACCAGTGCGGGGTCCGCCATCGCGGCGGGCATGGCCGAAACGTTCCAGTCGACGCGCCGGCCCGGAATGCTGGCGGCGAGGAACTCGACGACCTCGCGCGCCGTCGCCTCCATGTCGACCTTCTGCCGATCGAGCGGCTGCCTCCCGAGTCTCGAGAAGCGAAGGAGGTCGTCGATCAGCAGGTCCATGCGCTCGTGCGAGAGGCGGATCCGCTCGAGGAATCCACGCGCGGGTTGCGGCCATTCGCCGGCGAACTCGTCGGCGAGGATGCTCGCGTAGTTCCGCGCCACGCGCAGCGGCGCGCGCAGGTCGTGGGAAACCGAGTACGAGAACGATTCCAGCGCCTCGTTGGCCGCGGCGAGCTCGGCCGTTCGCGTCTCCACCCGCCGTTCGAGCTCGGCGTTGAGGCGACGCACCTCCGACTCGGCCCGTTGCCGCTCCGCGTTCTCGAGGCGCGCGGCCGCCAGGCTGCGGGAAAGCCCGCGCGCGAGCACGTTGACGGTGATCGCCTGCACCACGATCACGCCGACGATGGCAAGAAGGTCGGCGACGTCCGTCAGGTGCCGGAACTCGCCGGCGATCCAGCCCATCCAGCCGAGCCACCAGACCGCGGCCACCGACACCACGACGAGCGCCACGAGGATCCGGTTGGTGCGCGGCCGCAGCAGCAGGCCGCCGATCACGACGATCGTGGGGTAGAGGATCATCCCCGAATCGTGGACGCCCTCCCCGACCGACATCGTCGCGGTCGACGCGACGAGCATCCCGGTCAGCAGCAGGAAGACGGCCGAGTCGGTGAGTCCCCGGCCGAGCAGGACGAACGCCGCCGCGACGACCACGACCCCGGCGAACGATGTCCCGAGCCCCTGCAGATTCCACAGCCACCAGCTCGCGGCTCCGACGACGACGCAGGTGACCAGAAGGGCGAACAGCACGGCGCGCAGCCGCCTGGCCAGCTGCAGGTCGTCCAGTGCATCGGCCGGCACGGCGGCCGGCGCGGATTCGTGTTCGTTCGCCGCCATGCCCCTTGGCGCGAAAAGGAGGCGCAGCCCGCGACGAGAGACGACGCGGCCCCCGGTCGCTTTCCGCGAAGCTCTGTAGCGCCTGACATCGGGCCACGCCAGCCCGGGTTGCCACCGCCTTCCTTCTCACCGCCTATGCCCGTCAGGACCGGAAGCGCGATGCTGCAACGACCCCCGAGGCTGGCGTTCCCGGACCTCCTGACGGGTCGGCGGGTCGGCGGGTCGGTGGGTCGGTGGGTCGGTGGGTCGAGCCGGGATGTTCCGAGGGCGACTC
>CAYYZO010000020.1:0-14182 GCA_964476185.1 uncultured Myxococcales bacterium | reverse complement strand
GGGTCGGTGGGTCGGTGGGTCGGTGGGTCGAGCCGGGATGTTCCGAGGGCGACTCCCGCTACCCCTGGTATCCGCCCGCGACAGCCGTCGCGGGCTCCGCCGAAGCGCTACCCGCGGGCTTCAGCCCGCAGCCGCGCCTGCCCGCCGGCCCCGCTCCGTTGCCGTCGAGGCGGGGTCCGCCATCGGCTCGCGGGCCCGGACGCCGCCCCGCCCCGAAGAGACGGTCGGCCGCCCCCAGCGACCGGCCTCCCCGCGCGCATTAGCCGGCCACGCGGGAACCGTGAAAAATTCTGATGCACCGGTTCAAAACGCGCTCGTTTTCGCCCACGACCTCAGGCACCCTTCGCCGCTTATGGCAAGCATCTCCCTCGACCATATCCGCAACATCGGCATTTCGGCCCACATCGACTCCGGCAAGACGACGCTGACCGAGCGCATCCTCTATTACACCGGTCGGATCCACGCGATCCACGAGGTGCGAGGCAAGGACGGCGTCGGCGCGAAGATGGACTCGATGGACCTCGAGCGCGAAAAGGGCATCACGATCCAGTCGGCTGCGACGTACTGCCTCTGGAACGGCTCGAAGAACCACCTGCCGGGCTTCAACGTCAACATCATCGACACGCCGGGGCACGTCGACTTCACGATCGAGGTCGAGCGCGCGCTGCGCGTGCTCGACGGCGCGATCCTGGTCCTCGACTCCGGAAAGGGCGTCCAGTCGCAGTCGATCACCGTCGACCGGCAGATGAAGCGCTACCACGTCCCGCGCATTGCGTTCGTCAACAAGATGGACAACCCCGGCGCGAACTACGAGCGCGTCGCCGACATGCTGCGCGAGAAGCTGCACCACCACCCGGTGCGCATCCAGGTGCCGATCGGCGCCGAGGACCGCTTCGAGGGCATCATCGACGCGATCGCCAAGCGCGCGTACTACTTCGACGGCGAGGACGGCGACACGATCCGCGAGGAAGACGTGCCCGCGCATCTCGTCGAGAAGACCGACGCGGCGCACGACAAGCTGATCGAGGACATCGCCGAGCACGACGAGCAGCTCGCCGACAAGTACCTGGCCGGCGAGCCGATCTCGGCCGACGAGATCCGCGCGGCGCTGCGCCGCGGCACGCTGGCGCTGAAGCTGACCCCGGTCATGTGCGGCTCGGCGTTCCGCAACAAGGGCGTCCAGTTGCTGCTCGACGCCGTCTGCACCTACCTGCCGAGCCCGAACGAGAACGAGCACGAGGCGTTCGACCAGACCGGCGGCGAGCACAAGATCGTGCTCACGTCCGACCCGGACAAGCCGATGGTCGGGCTCGCGTTCAAGCTCACGCAGGACAAGTACGGGCAGCTCACGTACTTCCGCATCTACCAGGGCACCGTCCGCACCGGCGACACGATCGTCAACACGTCGAACCAGCTGCGCAAGGTGCGCGTGCCGCGCATGTTCCGCATGCACTCGGACGAGCGCGAGGAGATCCAGTCGGCCTCGGCCGGCGACATCGTCGCGTTCTACGGCGTCGACTGCTCATCCGGCGAGACGTTCACCGACGGCAAGCTCAACGTCACGCTGACGTCGATGCACGTCCCGGTGGCCGTGATCTCGCTGGCCGTCAAGCCGAAGGAGAAGTCCGGCGAGCAGAACTTCTCGAAGGCGCTCAACCGCTTCACGAAGGAGGATCCGACCTTCCGCGTCTCGCAGGACGAGGAATCCGGCGAGACGATCATCAGCGGGATGGGCGAACTGCACCTCGACATCTACATGGAGCGCATGCGGCGCGAGTACAACTGCGAGGTGATCGCGGGCAAGCCGCAGGTGGCGTACCGCGAGGCCATCACGCAGAAGGGCGCGTTCAACTACACGCACAAGAAGCAGACCGGCGGCTCGGGCCAGTACGCGAAGGTCGGCGGGTACGTCGAGCCTTTGCCGACGGATGCCGTCGAGACCTACGAGTTCGTCGACGAGATCGTCGGCGGCCTGATCCCGCGCGAGTACATCCCGGCCTGCGACAAGGGCTTCAAGGAAGCCGTGAAGAAGGGCTCGCTCGCCGGATTCCCGGTCGTCGGCGTGCGCTGCGTGATCGACGACGGCGCCGCGCACGCGGTCGACTCGTCCGAAATGGCGTTCAAGACCGCCGCGCTGATGGCGTTCCGCGAGGGCTTCGAGCGCGCGAAGCCGGTCCTGCTCGAGCCGATCATGAAGGTCGAGGTCGAGGCGCCGGGCGAGTTCCAGGGATCGGTGGTGGGCCTGGTGAACCAGCGCCGCGGCATGGTCATGGAGACCACGACCGAGGACGGCGCGTTCATCTGCATCGCCGAGGTGCCGCTGAACACGATGTTCGGCTTCGCGACCGACCTGCGCTCGAGCACGCAGGGCAAGGGCAACTTCACGATGGAGTTCGCGAAGTACGCCCAGCTGCCGAAGGCCGAGCAGGAAGAGCTGATCAAGCAGCAGCGCGAGAAGAGCGCCGCCTGACGCGGCGGCTTCGCGACACCGCCCGACCGAACGACGGCGGGCCGGGAGCGATCCCGGCCCGCCGTTTTCGTTTCGGGGCGGCAAGCGGGCTGAGATTTCACCGCCTGTACGGCGACGCGTAAGCTTCCCTGCATAGGAGAGGATTGCAAGACACAGTTCCGCGTCGCGCCAAGAAGCGGTCTGCGATCCGGCGTCTGCCTCCGGATACCCCCGACGTTCTCGAATGGAATGGCGGAGACCAAGGTAGCGAGAAGAAGCCCTCCGTACACTCCCTCGCGAGACGGAGCCCTACGAAAAACACAGCAAGGCTTGCTCGCGCGGCCATGCTCAATCCTCCGCCTTCGGCAGAGGGCGTGCACAGTATCGCGAGTGGACGAATTCAAGAGCTCGCCGTCGCCTCATGTTGCACCTGATCACTACTGACCGAGATTCGGCGAAGACTAGCGCTCCGTCAGGGCACTTGACTGGTCACTGCGCATCGCAGTTCGTTCCGACAAGCACCGGCGGAGAAATCGGACTGTCGCGCCGGTAGGTCTCGATGCACCGCTTGGCCTGAGTATTGAAATCGAACTGGACGGTTTTCGTCACCCTGCCGGCGGCATCGTAGGCCACGGGGAACTCATATAGAGAAAGCCTCCACATCCCCGGCATGCTCTGGCTTGCCGGCGTGAACATGAGGTAGCCCTCTGTGGTACGGCTGGGAAGGATCCGGGTGTTCCGGTCGATCAGCTTGACGAGCTTCAGCCCCGTCGTGAGATCGCTGGAGATCGCGCACGGGTTCTCTAGCGCGAGCAGCGAGGCGATCTGGTCCTTGTCCAGGGATTGATTCTCGTTGTCCGCGGGATCGAACATCGCCATCACCGCGCCATCGAGGCGCAGAATGTGCCCTGTGTTGTTCGAAATGGAGATCTTCTCGATGATGGCAGCGGCGGGAGCCAGCGACATCCGCTGCTTGCGTGGACGGCCCTGCGTGTCAGTGGCCGGTTGGCCGCTCAAAGCACTGCAGTAGCCCGTCATGGTGAAGAACTCCGCGGGGAGCGACGTCACCTTCTGCCTTTCAACGACCACATTCGAACGCGACTGCTTCGCTTCCGCCGCCGAATAGTCGTCGAACATCATCCTCTCCTTGGAGAAGGTGGTCGGGCCGCACCCAGCGCCGTGAAGTGCAAAGAAAAAACCAGTCAGCACGGATACGACTCGCCTTGTGATTCCAAGCATTCTCGATGGTCTCCTCTGCTCCCCTGAGATTCTGGGTTGCCGCGCGACCGCATCGCTTCCGATGCAGATTCCACAACGTGGGCCATGCGGCTCATACGGGGGCGACGGGGTTACGGCAAGAACCGAAGCGGGCGCGCAGACTCGGGAGCCGCTCCCACGGCCGAAAGGGGCGCGAAGGTGCCTCTCGTCGCTTCAGTCCTTCGCTTGGCCGACGCAAAAAGACCCGGCCCAATCAGGGGTGATTGAAGGTTCACAGCCCGTGGTCCGGGGCGTGATGTGTGGAATCGTTCACGTTTCTCTGGCGTAACCACCGTTTCTGCGAAGGCGCCGAATTGCGAGAGCCCCAGCAGGAGGGTAGGTCCGGGGGCCCGGGCGGTAGGGAAGGCACCAGGCGTGGCGACAGGATAGGCAAGCTTACAGAACGGGTCTTGTCGGACGTCGGCGGATAGAAAAGGATCCCCGCTTGAAGCGCTTATCCACTCCTTCGATGCAAAGGAACAACGCGACGACGGCGAACGCTCGGCGGCGACCGTAGCGACCCGAATCCTTCGGACTCGCTAAGCGCGCAGCACCCGCGCCAGCGTATCCTTCCGCAAACGGAAACGTCCAGCTTCTCCCGCGATACGTGGGGCTTGCTACCGTCCGCCGGACGAGGACTTGCGGCGTGGTCAGCGTGGTGTCGGTCCGAAGCTGCGACGACCAGGCGGAAGGAGCGATCAGCCCTACGGCAGGCCGTACGTCTCCATGAAATTGGCCCTCAACGAATCCCGAACCGCATCCGGGGTCGTGAGGCCGGCGGCGCTGAGAAACTTGGCGAGAGCCTGAGGGGACTGCCGCCCGGTGGTCGTGGAGAGTCTCGCCGGACCGTACTCGGAGCCGGGAGTAGCTTCGGGACAGGTCGGGCAGAAGTTCGCGAGACTATCGAGGAATTCGTCGACGTCGAGTTGGATCGTCTCCGGACCGGCCGGCCCCTGCCACGGTTCGATGCGAGTCGGCGAGGAGTTGCGGGCTACTCCGGACATGACCCGCCAGGCATCGTGCGTGAAGTCGACCGAATACGAAGTCAGTGGCGGCGAGAGCGCGGCGACGTAAGAGATGTCCGAGTCCGCGTCGAGCAGGTCGCACAGCCACATTCCGATACGCCCCTCGTCATTGGTCTTGACGATCGTGTGGCCGTTCGCGAATGTCGTATTCGTGAGTCCCCGTAGACGTGCCAGGCGTTCGGTGTACGTAGCGCTGCCTTCGCGCGCGGTGGTCCGGTTGTTCATGAACCAGCGGTAGTGATGGATGGACGGCGCGAGCATCGTATTCATCACGTCCGGCCCTGCCCCGCTCCACATATTGAATGCGAACGACGGCGCCACCGAGCCGATCGTGCGGCGCGCAGGAATCGAGTTGCGGCACTCGTTCAGCATGTATTGTCCCAGCCCGGCGGCGACGCCCTCCACAAAGGCAGCCCCGAGTTCCTGATACTGGCCAGGCCCGTGTCCCCATGTGTAGACGGGGCCACGCGGATTCATGGATCCTGGTGGCAGCATCATGCTGTCGGCGAAATCGTAGTCGTATGTGCCGTCGATCGACTGCGGCGCGATCGCGTTGTGTACCGAGTGGGCGAACTCGTGTGCGAGCACGCCGGTTTCCGAAAGCAGCGATTCGGTCACGGTGACCTGTGGAGCCAGCAGACTGATGCCACCGGCCCACCCGAAGGCTCCGGCATTGCTGTTGAACCAGACCATGTAGTTTCGCCGGTTGGCGCGCCCGCCGAATCCAGGGTGGCGGAACATCTTCAGGTAGATTTCGGGCGCGAGGAGGATCTGCAGGCGATGGTGAAGTTGCACCATCGTCGTGTAGGCCGAGAGGACATTGCGCAGGTAGTTGTACGAAGCGATGCGGTCTGATGCGAGTATTCGCATCCCCATCTGCACGAGGCCGCCCACCGGCTCCGGGCCTCCGAACGCGTGCGTGAACTGCAGCGCCGGAATCGCGTGCCTCGTGGAGGAACCGTCGCCATTCGGAACATCGAACTCGTTCCAGCGGACCACCGCCCCGCTCGGACTCGGCGGGAACAGGGTACGCATCGTCGAGACCGGCCACGCCCCCCGCACGTAACCGGTTTCGTCGAGCGGGTCGTCCGGAAGCCCGTAGACCTGGCTGTCCAGGATGAGCGTGCCGATGACGCGGTACTCGAGGTCCCCGCCGGGAGCCACGTTGCAAGGCAACAGTTCGCCATGAAAGCGACCGGACGCGTTGACCTGGAAGGTCGTGAGATCGCAGAGCTTCTCGAGGATACCGTCGCGCCAGACCTCGTACTCGATCGCGAGAGTTCCCGGCAGCGGGCGATAGGCTGGCTGGAGTTGGACGTTATCCGTGAACGCTGCACCGCTCGAGTCCATGCGCCCCTTGAACGCGTGGCAGTCGGTCCACGAGACCATGTGAGCGCCAGTCGGAGGGTTGCAGCCGGCGTCGTCGCGAAACGCGAGCCTGCCGGAGAAGCGCACTCCGGTTCCACGGTCTCGTCCGCGGTCCCAGTCGCGGTGGATGCGGCGCGACAGACGGCGAACGTCGAAACCCGTCGACGGCCAGCGAACGTAGTGTCGCGTGCGACGATCGGTCGCCTGGTAGATGTCCGGTTCCTGGGTTGACGGCACCCAAGGCAGAGTCTCCTCGAGTTGAACCTGCTGCTTCGCCCACTGGTCGGCGGACGCGAAGCGGGCAAGCTGCGCGGCTCCGATCTCTCCGGCGCTCGCCCTCGGCTGTACGACGCCGAACTCGTCAACGGGGAAATTCAGCCAGGCCTCGTCGGATCCGCCTGTTGCGTCCCAGACGAGCGCGCTCATTCCGGCACCGGCCTCCCCGACCGGCGTGAACGTGAAGTAGACCTGGCTCGGGACTTCCTCCGGCAAGGACGTGACGTCGATCGAGTACAAATCCCACGCCGAGGAAGCCTCGAGAAACGTGATCGGTGGATTCGGTTGCGTCTGATCGACTTCGACGCGGGCGTCGATCGAGCGCAGCGCGAGCGTCACCTCGTCCGTGCCGGGCTGGCGTACGAATTCGAGATACACGTCGAAGGGGGCGCCGAGCTGTGGAAGGGACTGGGGGTCCTCGGCTTCGATCCGGACGGCAAGCGCTGCGTTCGGATCCGGAACCGGCGGGGACGCAAACGAGACCGTGCCGGTCAGTAGCAGCGCTGCGAAAAGGACTCCCCGCCGCGAGTGTCGGCAGCCAAGGCTGGTCGGACCTTTCATCGCCTCGCTCCCCCGGGCCGCTGGATGTACGCGCCCCGTGAACTGCGTCTCTGGCCCGTCGGACTGGCGCCAGGAGGTTTAAGGTCGGCGTCGCGAGAACCGGAGACCCCGCGGAACGGTCTGTCTCGAAGCGGGCCGCCGTCGACTTCCTCTCGGTTTCGAGACGGCCTGACGAATATGGTAGCGCGCCATTGCGAGTTCAGTCAATTCCGATCGGTGTCCCGGTTTCGCTCGGATGGATCCCCCTTGGATCCCCGTGGGCTCGAGCCGCTCAGGAACGGAGCGCGCCCACGATCGTGCCTTTCAGCAGCTCCAGCTCGGCCCTCAGTGTTCCGGCGGACGGCCCCGCCAGCATCGCTGTCTGCGCGAGTCCCGAGAGCGCCGAGATCGTGAAGTTCTGGAGCGCGGCACTGCGGGCGAGCGTCTGCGCGGCGTCGACGAACACGCGCGTCCAGACACCGTCCCCGGCCTCCGCCATCCGGCCTCTCCAGTTGCCGGCGCCCCTGTGCTCCTCGCGACCGAGGTAAGAGAGCAGTATCTCGAAGGTCGAGCGGAAGTGGCAGCTGCGGAAGTGCTCCCAGGCGCGATCTAAGAACTGGGATACGCACTCGTCGAGCGGCGTCGCGCCCGGCTCGATGTCGGCGAGACGCGCGGCGAAGCGGTTCAACGAATCATCGAGCACGGCCAGAAGCATGCCGCCCTTGCCACCGAACTGATGCTGTACAGCCCCCCACGTCACGCCAGCGCGGGCCGAAATCGCCTGGGCCGTGGCTCCCTGGAAGCCGCGTTCCGCGATCGAATCGACGACGGCGGCAAGGATCTTCGCGCGCGTCTCTGCGCGTCGCCCGGCGTGCGGCCGGCGCTTTCGTGTGCGCGGCGACAGCGCGAGCTTGACGGGATGCCTGGCGGCGGTTCTGGTCATCGCGCTTCGTCAGCGCTCTGCGCGAAGCCGGCGCACGACGCCCGGTAAAACCGCCGCGGTAGGCCAGCCCGCGTAGTGCGCAAGGTGCACGATGACCGCGTCGAGCTCGTCGTCGGAGTGGTCTCCGCTTCTCATCGCGGCGCCGAAGTGCAGCTTCATCGTCATCTCGTTGCCGAGACACGCGGGGACCGTGAGCGTCACCAGGCGTCGGTCGCGCACGGCCAGGTCAGAGTCGGGGCAGACCTCGGCGAACAGGTGATCCATCGTGCAGTCGACGAAGGCGTCGGCCCGAAGATCCGGGGCCGGGAATCGCATGAGCTGCTCGAACTTCTCGAGTCCCCTCTTGCGCTTCTCGTCGTCGCTCATCTACGTGCCTCCCTCGTCGTCTGCGCCTGGCCTGGCCTCGGGCCGTGTCCCGCCTGTGTGCCGCACCGGCCCCGGGCCTCAGCGCCGCTTCGGATCGTCCAGCCCGTAGACCCTCGCCGGGAGCTGCTGGCCGAGCACCGTCCCGGGCAGCGCCACACAGTGTTCGCGCGCGAACTCGAGTGTCGCGGCCGGGTCCTTCTCGGCCAGCGTCGTGAACCCTCGAAGCCGGCTTGGCCGGCACCGAGGAGCGTCCCGCAGATTGCGGGGTGCCCAGAGCACAACGTGGTTTACATACTGGAGCTTTCCATAGGGGCGGATTGAAAGGGATCGCCGCTTGAAGCGCTTATCGACGATACACCCACCTGTCCCTTCGCCTCTGCCCTCGCGCTGCTCGCACCCACTCACCACGCGCCGTTTGCAGCGCCTCCTTCACGCGGCCCTGCGTCTCGCTCGTGAGCTTCACGCGCCCGCTTAAGGCTGCGAGTGCACGGACCGTCGAGTCGAGGCTGGCCTGCGGGTCGCCGCCCTCCCTCTTGGCAACGCGGGCCGCGCGAACAGCAGGATCAGCGCCATGGCGAGCAGCTGCGGGTCGCCGCCCTCCATTCTGGCAACGCGGGCCTGGCTCGACCCGAGGCTCTTGGCGAGCGCGGCCTGAGTGAGCCCCGCCTCCTCGTGCTGATCCCGGATCGCCTTGGCGAGGGCAAGCCGCGCCTCGATGACGGCCATCTCTTCGTTCGTGAAACCGCGGAAGTCCTGCACGGTGGTGACTATCCCGCCCATCGCTTTCAGCTTCTTCAACTTCTTGTCCAGCTTCTTCGACACTGTGGCTACAGGAAGTCCCGCCACCCGTCAGTCGATCGCGAGCCCGATCGGCCGCAGGTCCGGCTCGATCCACCCGAGCCTGGCTTCCGCGGACATCAGACGCTCCTTCGTCCAGTAGCGCAGCGGCAGCTCCTTGGCCCCGTGCTTCAGGATGAGCTGCATCGCCAGCGCATCGATCGGAAGATCGCGCCCGGCGGCTTCCACGAACACGCCGATGTACCGCACGTAGAACCGCGTGATCGTCTCGTGATAGCCGCCGGTTGGCGTGTTCGCGACGCCGTGGCGCTCGTTCAGCGCGCGGATGCGCTCGCGCAGCAGCTCCAGCGCCGCGTCTTGCGTGTGGTACAGCACGTGCCACAAGCCGACGCGAAGGTGCGCCCAGTGCGTCCATTCGGGTTTCGTCAGCGTGAGGGCGCAGAACGCCTCGGCGGTTCGCTCGGTGGCGGACTTCATCGCGCGCGGGTGCCGCTTCAGGCGCGGGCGGCCCACCAGCGCCGGCGCAGCGCGGACAGCGACTCGAGGTACAGGTAGACGACGGGCGTGATGTAGAGCGTCAGGAACTGCGAGACGACGAGCCCGCCGACGACCGCGATGCCGAGCGGCTGGCGCAGCTCGGCCCCGGCTCCGATGCCCATCGCGATCGGCAGCGTGCCGAAGAACGCGGCCATCGTCGTCATCATGATCGGGCGGAAGCGAAGCAGGCAGGCCTGCCGGATCGCCGTCAGCGCATCGTCGCCGTCCTCGCGCGCGGCGACCGCGAAGTCGACCATCATGATGGCGTTCTTCTTGACGATACCGATCAGCAGGATCACGCCGACGAAGGCGATCACGCTGAGGTCCATCTCCCACAGCCACAGCGCCAGCAGCGCGCCGATGCCGGCCGACGGCAGGCCGGACAGGATCGTGACCGGGTGAACGAAACTCTCGTAGAGCATGCCGAGGATGATGTAGATCACGATGACGGCGAGCAGCACGAGCGCGCCCTGCCCCCTGGCCGAATCCTCGAACACCTGCGCCGAGCCCGCGAACCCCGCGTTGATCCCCGACGGCATGCCGATCCCGCGCGACAACTCGGCGATGCCGGTGACCGCGTCGCTGAGCGCCTTGCCCGCCCCGAGGTCGAACGACAGCGTGACCGAGGGAAGCTGGCCCTGGTGGTTCACCGACAGCGGCCCCACCCCGCGCGTGATCGTCGCGATCGACGACAGCGAGACCGAGGTCGGCCCCGCCCCCTGGACCGGCGTGTTGTAGAGATCCTCCGGGGTCGGCTCGCGGCCGGCGTCGCGCTCGAGGATCACCGCGTACTGGTTCGCCGGCGTGTACAGCGTCGCGATCTGCGCGTCGCCCCAGGCCGAGTACAGCGCGCGTCGCACGTCGTCGTCGGTGATCCCGAGCGAGGCGGCCTTCGCCCGATCGATCTCCACCCTGGCTTTCAGGCTGCGCAACTGCAGGTCGCTCGTGACATCCCGGAAGCGCGGGTCGACGACCATCGCTTCCCGGAGCTTCTCCGACCACTCGGCGAGCAACCCGAAGTCCGTCGACTGCAGCGTGTACTGGTACAGGCTCTTCGCCAGCCGCGTGCCGACCGACAGGTTCTGCACGGGCTGGAAGAAGACGTTGATCCCCTCCACTTCGCGGATCGCGCCGCGCAGGCGGCCGATCACCTGGAAGATCGAGTCACGCTCGTCGCCCGGCTTCAGGCTGATGAACATGCGCGCGGCGTTGCTCGCGCCGCGACCGCCGCCGACGCCGAAGAACATGCTGTCCACGGCCGGGTCCGCGCGGACGATGTCGCTGACGCGCTGGGCCTTGGCCACCATCGCGTCGAACGAGATGTCCTGCGCCGCCTCGGCCTGGCCGAACACGAAGCCGATGTCCTCGAGCGGGAAGAACCCCTTCGGCGCGGCGACGTACCCCCAGACGCTGGCCACCAGCGTGCCGATGGTCATCGCGAGCATCAGCGGCCGGTGCGCGAGCGTCCAGTCGAGCGTTCGGGCGTAGCCGCGGGTCAGCGCCTGGAAGCTGCCGACCGTGGCCGCGGCGTGGCCGTGGTCGGCGTCCTCCGGCGCCGACCGGAGCAGGCGGCTGCACAGCATCGGGGTCAGCGTCAGCGCCACGAACGCCGAGATCAGGATCGCCAGGCTGATCGTGACGGCGAACTCGTGGAAGATGCGCCCGACCACGCCACCCATGAACAGGATCGGGATGAACACGGCGACGAGCGAGAACGTGATCGACAGGATCGTGAACTGGATCTCGCGGGCGCCGCGCAGCGCCGCCTCCATCGCCGACAGCCCGTCCTCCATGTGGCGCACGCAGTTCTCGAGCATCACGATCGCGTCGTCGACGACGAACCCGACGCACAGGGTCAGCGCCAGCAGCGAGACGTTGTTGACGCTGAAGTCGAGCAGCGCCATGCCGGCCCAGGTGCCGACGATGCAGAGCGGCACCGCCGTGGCCGCGATGAACGTCGCGCGCAGGTCTCGCAGGAAGGCCCAGATCACGGCGACGACGAGAATGATCGTCAGCACGAGCGTGAACTCGACGTCCTCGACCGCGTGCTCGATCGACACGGAGCGGTCGAGCATCTGCGTCATCCGGATGCCGGCCGGCACGTCGTCGCGCACGCGGGCGAGCAGGTCCCGGACGGAACGGACGACCTCGATCGTGTTCGCGGTCGGCTGGCGCTGGATCGCGATCACGATCGCGGGAAGGCCGTCGAAGCGGCCGACCGACCGGTCGTCCTCGACCGAGTCCTCGACCGTCGCGATGTCGCCGAGCCGGAGCGGAGCGCCGGCTCGCCACGCGACGATCACGTCGCGGAAGGTCGCCGCGTCCTTCGGCGAACCCGCGATGTCGATGTTGAACAGCTGTTTCTCGCCGCTGATCACTCCGACCGGGGCGTTCGAGGCCGCCGCCGCGACCGCCTGCCTCAGGTCGTCGTAGCCGATCCCCATCGACAGCAGCCGGTTCGCATCGGCCCGGATGCGCACCGCGTACTTCTGGCTGCCGAAGATCAGCACCTGCGCGACGCCGGACAGCGTCGAGATGCGCTGCGCGAGCATCGTGTCGGCGACCTCGTTGACCTGCGAGAGCGGCAGCGTGTCCGACGACAGGGCGACGAACAGCACCGGCTGGTCGGCCGGGTTCACCTTCTGGAACGACGGCGGCGTCGTCATCTGCGGCGGCAGCCGTCGCAGCGTCGCCGAGATCGCCGCCTGCACGTCGAGCGCGGCCCCGTCGAGGTCGCGGTCGAGGTCGAACTGGATCGTGACCTCGCTGCGCCCGAGGAAGCTCGTCGAGGTCATCGACTCGATGCCGGCGATCGTCGAGAACTGACGCTCGAGCGGCGTCGCCACGGCCGACGCCATCGTCTCGGGACTCGCGCCCGGAAGCTGCGCCGTCACCGAGATCGTCGGGAAGTCGACTCTCGGCAGCGCGCTCACAGCGAGCGTGCGGTAACCGGCGACGCCGCCCACGAGCAGCGCCGCCATCAACAGGATCGTGAAGACCGGGCGCCGGATGCAGAAATCCGACAGCGTCATTTCGACGGGGGCTCCTTCGCGGGTGCGCCGGGTGGCGGTTTCGAGCCGCCCGGCGCAACGGCCGCGGCCTTCGCGCCGGCAATCTCGACCGGCGTGCCCTCCGACAGCGACAGCATCCCGTCGGTGGCGACCTGCTCGACCTCCGACAGCCCCTCGGCGATCACCGCGAGGCCCTCGCCGTAGCGCCGCACGACGACCGGACGGCGGCGGGCGACGCCCTCGGCGATCACGAAGACGAAATCCCCCGTCGAGGCGTGCTGCACCGCGATCTCGGGAACCGCGATCACGTCGCGGTCCAGGCCGAGCGGCAGCACGACCTCGACGATCATGCCGGGCCACAGCGCTTCGCTCTCGTTCCCGAATCGCGCCCGCCCCTCGAAGGAGCCGGTCGCGCGTTCGATGGCGTTGTCGATGAAGACGACGCGGCCGTGCTCGGGAAGCTCGACGCCGTCGCGGATCACGCGCGCCTCGACTTCGCCCCCGGCCATCTGCTCCCGCAGCGGCGCGAGCAGCTGCTGCGGCAAGCCGAACTGCACGAGGATCGGCGAGACGCGGTTGATCACGACCAGCGGCGCGCCGGCGTCGTTCGCTTTCACGGTGTTGCCGACCGTCGCCGAGATCGCGCCGGCGCGGCCGTCGATCGCCGCCCGGATCTTCGTGTAGCCGAGCAGCACCTGGAGCCGCTCGATCTCGGCTCGCGTGGCGACCGTGCGGGCCTCGGCCGCCTCGAAGTCCGCGCGCGCCTTGTCGAGCTCGGCGGTGGACTCGAAGCCGCCGGCCGCGAGCTTGCGCGCGCGCTCGAACTGCCGGCGCGCGTTGTTGAGCTCCGCGACGCCGGTCGCGAGCGTCGCTTCCTGGCGGCGTAGGTCGGCCGAGACGGCGCGATCGTCCAGCGTGAACAGCAGCTCGCCGGCCTCGACGCGGTCGCCCTCCCGGAAGTGCACCTCCATCACCTGCGAGTCGATGCGGGCGTGCACCCCGACCGTCTCGCTCGCGAGCACGAGTCCCGGCGCCCGCGCGACGAACGGGACGTCCATCCTGCCGGCGGCGGCCACGCGCACGAGGACGGGAGGCCGCGCGGGCGGCCCGGCCTTGGGTTCGCCGCCGCCGCAACCGGCCGAAAGCGCACCGGAGAGAGCAACGGGAAGAAGAACGGAAACGGCGAGGCCGGTGCGTCGCATTCGATCTCCTGGAGGGCGGCGCACCGCGGGCGCGGTCAGGCCTTCACCAGGTGCAGGGGTTCGGACTCGTGCTCCACCAGATAGCCGAACTGCTCGCGGAACGCCGGGGTCGACATCCCGGCCGCGTCCGCGATCGACGCGAGGTCCTGGTCGCTCGTGAAGTCGTCGTGCCGGAGCCGGATCATGTAGCGCCGAGCGATCGCGTAGCGCGTCGACGTGACGTCGACGAGCCGCACCCGGGCCCTGCCCGTCTTCGCGTCCAGCATCGACGCGAACGGCACCGCCACGAAGTTGCCGCCCTGCATCGAGACCATCGCGGCGTTGCCGCCCTCGAGCAGGAACTTGGCCGCGCAGTAGCCGAGGTCGCGCGTGTACTCCATGTCGTACGGGATCGGGTCGGCGCAGCGCAG
>CAYYZO010000019.1:48006-50511 GCA_964476185.1 uncultured Myxococcales bacterium | reverse complement strand
GTGAGCAACGCGCGCATCGGCCGACCAGCTTTCGAGAGGAGTACAGGCGTTTCTGCGGGACAGAACTGCATGGCCAAGCCCCAAGGGGGGACGAAGAGCTTGGTCACGTCTCGACGGCCGGATCGGCCGATGCGCACCACGACCATGTTCGCCGGTTCGCCGGGCGTCAACGGGGTGCGGAGACGGAACAAGCATTCTTTTTCGGCTTCGCCCGATTCGGCGCCCGCGCAACCCGTGGTCGTCGCGGCTGCGATCCAGGCCGCGCATCGCGGAGGTCGTGGAAATCCGGCGTGTTAGAAATCGTCAGTGCGAATCGGGTCACGCGGCATTTGCGGACCTGCTCACATCGTGAAGAAGGCGACACTCGCGACCCGCGCAGTTCACACTTGCCGGGATAGTTCGTCGGGATCCGGGATGGAAAGGAGGGGGAGATCCCTCGGCGGGAGGGTGCGGCAAGAGTCCCGCGCCCGAAGGCGCTGACGGACTCTTGCTCGCCCCTCCTCGAGGCTCGTCGTGGCGGGTGGCCGCCGCGCGTGTCTTGCCCATCAGAGAAAGGTCGCCTGCAGATCCGCTCCGTCCATCCCCCGACGAACGACGCGTATTTCTCCTCCCGCCTGCGACCTCTTGCCTCTGCGGCGTGGGGTCCGGATGGGCCGCGTTGCGCGAGCACTATCCTGGTCCCCGATACGCACATCAGCCCACGACGAACCCCCTCCTCCGAGGGTCCTCCGTCGCCAGCCCCGCGGCGCTCTCCGAAGGAGCTCCCATTCCTTCGTCGAGCCCGGCGGTCTTGCGACGCGTCCTATAGGTAGCAATGCGCGTGCCCGGACCGGCAGACCGGGGCGCCGATCGCGCAAATGGTTGTCGGGCAAGGCGTTTCGGCGGGAATCGGGCACCCTGGCCCGAGCGGTCCTTCCCCGAAAGTCGCGGCATTTGCCCGCCGACCGTGAAAAGGCCGCGGGCAAATCCCTTGAACGAGCGGTATGTCCGCTGGAACGTGTTTCCAAAGCGCGAAATTCCGGGCCGGCCGGGACGCCGAAATCGACGGAAAAGACCCGCCTCCCCGGCACCTTGGGCGTTGCCTACACGATGTCGGCAAGGCAACATCGCCGCCATGCAGCCCCTTGACGCCTTCCCCCGACGCGCGTACGCGCAAGCGATGCATTCCTTTTTCCTGATGTTCGTCTCCGTCCTGCTCGCCGGCGGCCTCGCGACCCGTGCCGCGGCCCAGGATGACAGTCTCGACGGCGAGGGCGGCGGTCGCCGCCCGAAACACACGGCCCCCGTCAGTGGCGCCGTTGCCGAGCCGGTCGTGCCGAGCGGGCAGAACGCGGCGGGCGTGAAGCCCGGCGACAAGATCTCCAAGGCCAACGCCGAACGCGTCAAGGACCTCGTCTCCCCGGGCGTGCGCTGGTGCGTCGAGAACGGCATGGAGATGGACATCGTCCCGTACGAGAAGATCGACGTGCCCGCCGACTACCAGGCGGCGACCGAGAAGTACTCGGGGCAGGTGAAGCTCAACTCGAACAACATGGTCGAGAACTGGGTGGCGGGAAAACCGTTCCCGAAGATCGACACGAGCGATCCGCAGGCCGCCCAGAAGATCATGTACAACTTCGAGCGCACGCATTACTTCACCGAGACGCTCGACCTCAACCTGACCGACGCCGACACGGGCTCGCTCTACATCGACGCCAACGGCAACCGCCACTACAACGTCGAGCGTCACTTCGTCCCGGAGTGGCTGCGCGTCTTCCGATACGAAGGCCGCATCAAGAACGACCCGAAGCCGCTGATCCTGCCGAACAACGACAAGACCTTCCACAAGGCCGGCCTGTACCCGCTGATCGAACCGTTCGACCTGAAGGGCGTCGGCGGCGTCACGTACCGCTACCAGGACCAGTCGCGCCACGACGACACCTGGCTCTACCTTCCGTTCGTGCGCCGCGTGCGGCGCATGTCGAGCACGCAGCGCAGCGACGCGCTGTTCGGCCAGGACATCGACGTCGACAGCTTCGGCGGCTACGCGGGCCAGATCCCGTGGTTCGAGTGGAAGCTGCTCGGCGAGAAGCCGCTGCTGATGTCGCTGCACGGCCAGCGCCTGCCCCCGAAGACCTGCGAGACGGACGGCGGCATGACATTCTGCGAGCCGTGGGAGATCCGCCCGTCGGTCTACATCGTGCAGGGCAGGTCGAAGTTCCCCGGCTACGCGTACTCGAGCCGCGTCATCTACGTGGACAAGGAGTCGAACATCATCGGCTACTCCGACCTGCAGGACCCGTCCGGGCAGCTCTGGAAGACGGTGATGATCAGCTTCCGCGTGGACAAGAAGCCAAACCCGAAGGTCGCGTTCACGTACGACGAGCCGCGCATGTTCGCGTACGCGTACTCGGTCGTCGACACGCAGCTGATGCACGGCACGCGCGTCGCGATCCCGGGCCTCGCGTTCCAGAACGAGGCGGGCTGGTACCTCGACCTCGGCATGGACGCGCCGACCTCCGTCGG
>CAYYZO010000019.1:13723-47906 GCA_964476185.1 uncultured Myxococcales bacterium | reverse complement strand
TGGTCCGACGGATCGCCCGCAGCCGCCAGAGCGCGAACGCGAGCAGGGCCG
Organism: uncultured Myxococcales bacterium; assembly: GCA_964476185.1. Lineage (GTDB taxonomy): Bacteria > Desulfobacterota > Binatia > UBA1149 > CAITLU01 > DATNBU01. The sequence continues at coordinate 47,855 of CAYYZO010000019.1, read as the reverse complement.
CGCTCGCGTACTGCCCGCCGGTCAGGCCGAACCAGCGCGGGTCGGCGTGCGCGATGTCGGTCGCGCGCAGGAAATCCATCGCGAACCGGGCGGGCGCGTACAGCGCCGCGACGACGGCCACGTAGATCCCGGGCTGGTAGCCGGCGCGGCGTTCGCGCGCGCGCAGCAGGAAGATCGCCGGCACCAGCACCGCCGCGGTCCACGCGAGCTCGTAGAACCCGAGGTTGTGGCGCGCGCCCGACGGGTACGCGAACGCGAGCGCGAAGCCCGACAGGTGCCCGAGGTGGTCGCTCGTCAGCGTGCACCCGAGGCGACCGAACAGCCAGCCTGCGACGAGCCCCTGCATCAGCAGGTCGGCCTCCGTCCACCACGAGCGTCCCTTCCACGCGAAGTACCCGGCCAGGCCCGCGAGCGCGCCGAAGAACCCGCCGAACGAGCTGATGCCGTCCCAGACCTTCAGCAGCGCGAGGAGCCCGTCCTGCGAGAGCTTCTCGGGCCGGTAGACGAGCACGTCGATCACGTGCGCGCCGACGAAGCCGGCGCCGACGGCCCACGCCGCGGCGTTGCGCATCTCGTCGACGCGGATGCCGCGCGCGGCGGCGAGCCGCAGCGCGAGCTCGTGGCCGACGACGACGCCGGTCGCGACGAGCAGCCCGAACAGCGGGATGGCGACCGGACCGAGTTCGAAGACCATCGGGCCGCTGTACGGAGGAATCATCGCAGGGCTCTCCCGGAATCGCAGGCCGCGCGCTCGCGTCGCACGCTCAGGCGCGACCGGCGCGCAGCACGAGCGGCCAGCGGATCTCGCGTTCGCCGTCGCCCCACAGCGGCGCGAGCTTCGCCCGCAGCCCGGGAAGCGGGTCGCGGCCGAGCGCGCGGCGGTAGCCGGCCACGCTCGACCAGGTGCCGACGTAGGCGACGAAGCGGTCCACGTCCCACGCGGCCGTCATCGCGAACGCGGGCGCCTCGACGGTCTCGAACGGGAACGCGAGGTCCGCGTACGCGGCTTCGACGAGCGCACGCTCGGGCGGCCAGTACGGGCCGACGGTGACCGACGAGAACTCGAGCATCGCGGCGTCGATCGCGGGGTCGATGCGCGCGAGCCCGTAGCCCCACTCGGCGAGGACGCCGCGCGGTCGCAGCACGCGCCGCGCCTCGGCGTGGAAGCGGTCGACGTCGAACCAGTGCAGCGCCTGCGCGACCGTGACGACGTCGGCGCTCGCGTCCACGAGCGGCGACTGCTCGGCCGGCGCGACGAGGTACTCGACGCGCTCGTGCGGCTCGGCCTCGGCGATCTGCGCGGAGCTCGCGTCGGTGGCGACGACGCGGCCGAAGCAGGCCGCGAGCGCGACGGCGGCCTGGCCGTTGCCGGTCGCGCAGTCCCACGCGAGCGAGGTCGAGGGCGCGAGCGACGCGAGCCACTCGAACAGTTCCGGCGGATAACCGGGACGCCAGCGGCGGTAGTCGTCGCTCGCGTGGCTGAAGTGGTCCTTCCAGCCTCCGGGGGCCGCGTCGCTCATTCGACGTCCTCGTCGAGCGTGATCTCGAGGATCGCGCGCGCGTGGTAGCGCAGCGACAGCCGCGAGAGCAGGTCGACCAGCCACTTCTGCCAGCCGTACTTGCGGTCGAGCGCTTCGTAGGCGCGCGCGACGTCGGCGGGGTCGCTGACGACCCGCGCCCGTCCGGACCAGACCGGCGCGCCGGTCGGCGTGCCGCGCCAGTCGCAGGTCGTCATCTCGACGTGCGGGTTGCGGCGGAGCCGCTTCACCTTCCAGGAGCCGGCCTCGGTGAACACGTACACGCGCCCGCCGCCCACGGCCTGCCAGACCGGCACGCCGACGGGGGTGCCGTCGCGCTTGAACGTCGTCAGCAGCGAGTAAGGCGCTTCGGCCAGCGCGCGCAGGCCTTCGTCGTGCGAGCCTCGTCGTTGGGTCATCGGTGCTCCTCCCGGGCGGGGCGGCGATCGGTCGTCGCGTTGGCGTGGTTCGCGTGGTCGGCGTCGTCGGCGCGGCGCCGCTCGATCACGACGACGCGGCCGACCAGGTGCGCGGGCGGCTCTTCGACGGGGTCGCTGAACTCGACGCGGCCGGCCACGCCCTGCACGACGCGCACTCCGCGCGCAGTGCGGACGAAGCCCTTCGCGCGCAGCGCCGCGCGCGCCGCGAGCGTGCGCTCGAGCTCGTCCTCGTCGACGCCGGCCTCGAACGCGAGCTCGGTGCAGGCGTAGTCGTCGTGCGGGTGGTCGCGGTGGTCGTGTTCGTCGTGTCCGTTGCCGCGGGTCGGCTCGCACCGCGACGACCCGGCGGACTCCCGCGAAGACGCTGCCGGGTCGCCGGCGCCGTGCGAACCAGCGGCCGGCTGCCGCGCCAGGCGCGAGCCGGGCTCGGGCGGGAAGAACAGCCGCGAGTCCACGTCGCCGAAGCTCGCGCGCACGATCGGCGCATCCGGCGCGAGGCGCCGCAGGAAGTCCTCGACGCGCGCGGCGTCGTCGTCGCCGACGAGATCGGTCTTGCTGACGAGCAGCAGGTCGGCCGCGGCAACCTGGTCCTCGAACGTGCGGTCGAGGTCGCGTCCGGCCGAGACCTGCTCGGCGCTGACGACGACGACCGAGCTCTCGTCGGTCGACCACGCGCGCACCGGGTCGCGCCAGAAGTTCAGCAGCGTGTCGTACGGCAGCGCGAGCCCGGACGTCTCGACGATCACGCGCTCGGGCTGCACGCGCTCCCAGAGCTCCTGCAGCGTGCGCAGCAGGTCGTCCGAAAGGCGGCAGCACACGCAGCCGCCGGACAGCTCGACGAAGCTCGTGCCCGCGACGTCTCGCGCGGTGCCGGCGAGCAGCGCCTCGTCGATGCCGAGCTCGCCGAACTCGTTCGAGACGACGGCGGTGCGGATGCCGTCGCGCTGGCCTTCCTCGAGCAGGCGTCGCACGAGCGTCGTCTTGCCGCTGCCGAGGAACCCGGAGACGACGAGCGACTGGGCGCGGCGGGCAGGGGGAGTCACGGCGCGAGGATCGAGAAGCCGTTGCCGGGGTAACGCGAGGACGTCCAGGCGAGCCACCACACCGGCTCGCCGGCGACGCGGTGCTCGAGCACGCCGGCCAGCGCGCTCTCGAGCGCGACGAGCGACTCGCGCGTCAGCCGCCCCGGCTCGTGCGCGCCGAAGACGACCTTCACTTCGGGGTAGTCGCGCAGCAGTCGCCGCGTGGACTCGAGGTAGGCCTGAAGGTCCGAGCCCGGCAGGTTCGCCAGCAGCGTGCCGCCGTAGAGGTGGTCGCCGACGAACGCGTAGCCCTTCGCGCGGTCGACGAGCGCGATCGAATCGTTGGTGTGGCCGGGGAGGTGCACGACCTCGATCTTGCGGCCGCCGAGGTCGATCACGTCGCCCGGCTTCCACCACTCGGTGACGCGAAAGCCGCCCGTGAACGCCCACAGGCTCGTCGCCACGGGCGGCGAGTACCAGTTGCCTCCGTCCGTGGCGCTCGCGTGCGCTCGCGTCTCCGGGAGGTCGATCATCGCGACGCGCTCGAAGCTCGCGTGGCTGCCGATGTGGTCGTAGTGCAGGTGGGAGGCGACCACCGTCATCGGCTTCTTCGTGACCTTGTCGGCGATGAACGCGACGTCGCGCGTGCCCGAGCCGCTGTCGATCAGCAGCGAGCGCTCCTCGCCCTTGAGGACGTACAGGATGTTGCGCTGCCAGTAGTGGGGCTCGTGGATCGAGAACGTGACCGGGTCGATCTTGGCGACGTCGAACCACCCGTCGGTCGCGACGACCGACGGATGCGGCCCCGCGGCGGCCGGAGCGGCGGCGAGCAACGGCGCACAGGCGACGACGGCGGCGAGAAGGGCCGGCGCCGTCGTCGACCGGCAGGCCGCCAGAAGCAGGAATCGCGGTCGGGCACGCATCGCTGCTGCTTGTAGAGCCGGGGGCCGCGGGCGGCAAGCCGCCGCCGGCTCAACGGACGAGGCGGGGTGCGCTCAGCTTCGTTTCCGTCCCGGCCGCGCCTCGGCCTCGGCGGTCGTCGGGTCTTCGGGCCACGAGTGCTTCGGGTAGCGCGCGCGAAGTTCCTTGCGGACTTCCGCGTAGGTGGTCTTCCAGAAGCTCGCGAGGTCCTCGGTGACCTGCTCGGGTCGGCGGTTCGGCGCGAGCAGGTGCATCACGACCGCGACGCGGCCGCCGGCGATGCGCGGCGTCTCGGCCATGCCGAACAGCTCCTGGATGCGCGCGGCGAGCACCGGCGGGCGGCCCGGTTCGTACTCGAGGCGGATCTGGCTGCCGCTCGGCACGCGGATGCGCTCGGGCGCGTGACGGTCGAGCGCCTGCTGCTGGTCCCACGCGAGGCGCGCGCGCAGCAGCTCGACGAGCGGCGCGCGGCGCATTTCCTCGAACGACCGTCGGCCCGTGGCCGCCTCGCGCGCGACGTTGGCGAGTTGGGCGTCGTCGAACGCGGGCAGCGCCAGCTCCGGCATCCACTGCGCCAGCGAGCGCACCCGCGCGAGCCAGGCCGCGGCCTCCGGCTCGTCGAGCGCGAGCGCGCGCGACGGGCGGCGCGCGGCGTGGTCGGCGAGCAGCGCGCCCGCTTGCTCGCGCGGCACCGGCGCCGTCTTCTCGTCGAGCACGAGGTCGCGGTAGCGCGTGCGCGTGTACGCGACGATGCGCTCCGAATCCCCGTCGAACTCCACCTCGACCCCCGTGGCCACGGCGGCGCGCGGCAGCCATTCGCGCTCGATCGCCGAGGCCTGTCGCACGAAGCTCTCGGCGCGCTCGCCGCGCCGGCCGGCGTCGACCGAGACCGCGACGAACAGCCCGGCGGTCGCGACGACGGACTCGGGCGCGAGCCGCACGCCGCGTCCGCCGACCATCACGGCGCGGTCGGCGCCGGCCGCGTCGCCGCGCTGGTCGGCGCGGACGACGCCGGGCGCGCGTCTTGCCGCGACGCGGTCCGGGAACGCCGCGAGCAGCGCACGCAGGAACGCGTCGTCGCGGTCGGCCGCGCTCATCGGCGCCCCGGTCCCCGGCCGCTTCGTTCGCGCGCTCTTGGCCGGCGCATCGTCGTCGCGCGATGCCGCGAGCTGCGCTTCGAGGTCACGCGCGACGCGCAGCACCGACTGCGCCGCGCCCGCGTGCAGCTCCGGCCACGCCGCGGCGGAGCGCGAGGCCGACGCGGCGAAGCGTTCGAGCACGAGCACGCGTTCGAGCAGGTCGGACTCGTGCGCGGTGGTCGCGCGCACGGCGGTGTCGCGCCGCATCGGGTCGCGTTCGGTCAGCAGCGCGGCCGCGAGCGCGGCGCGCGACGCGACGCCGAGCCGCTCGCCCTCGACGAGCAGGCGCGCGATGCGCGGCGGCAGCGGTAGCCGCGCGAGGCGCGCGCCGACCGGTGTCAGGCCGCCCGGGGCGACCGCGCCGAGCGCTTCGAGCAATGCTTCGGCGGCGTCGAGCGCGGCGGGATCGGGCGCCTCGAACCACGCGAACGCGCGCGCGTCCGCTTCGCCCCACGCGCGAAGCTCGAGCACGGCGCGCGCGAGGTCGACGCGACGGATCTCGGGTTCCTCGGCCGGCCGCAGCGCGCGGTCGTCGTGCGCGCTCCAGAGCCGCACGCAGACGCCCGGGCCCGTGCGTCCGGCCCGTCCCGCGCGCTGGTCGGCCGACGCGCGCGAGATGCGGCCGAGCTCGAGACGGTCGACGCCGACGCGGGCGTCGAAGCGCATCACGCGCGCGAGCCCGGTGTCGACGACGGCCGAGACGTTCTCGATCGTCACCGACGACTCGGCGACGTTGGTCGCGAGCACGACCTTGCGGCGCGGCCCGCGGCGCAGCGCCGCGTCCTGCTGCTCGGCGGGAAGGTCGCCGTAGAGTTCCACGAGGTCGAGGCCGCGTTGGGCGGCGAGCGGCTCGAGCGCGGCTTTCGTGCGCCGGATCTCGGCGAGTCCCGGCAGGAACACGAGCACGTCGCCGCCCGTCCCGTCGAGCACGGAAGCGACGGCCGGCGCGATCGCGCGTTCCTCGGCACGCGCGGCAGCCCATTCCCCGGGTCGCCCGGCCTCGACCGCGTGGTGGCGGATCTCGACCGGGAAGCCGCGGCCGCGGCTTTTGACGACCGGCGCGTCGCCGAGGAAGCGCGCGACCGGCGCGGTCTCGAGCGTCGCCGACATCGCGACGATGCGCAGCGCGGGCCGCACCTCCGCCTGCGTGCGCCGCACCATCGCGAGCGCGAGGTCGGCGTCGAGGCTGCGCTCGTGGAACTCGTCGAACACGACCGCGCCGACGCCGTCGAGGAACGGGTCGTCCTGCAGGCGCCGCAGGAAGATGCCGGTCGTCATCGCGACGAGCCGCGTCGCGGGTCCGGTCTTGCGGTCGAAGCGCACGTGGTAGCCGATCTCGTCGCCGACCGCGGAGCCGCGCTCGAACGCGATGCGACGGGCCGCGGCGCGCGCGGCCACGCGGCGCGGCTCGAGCAGCACGACCGCGCCCTCGACGGCGGCGAGGTCGAGCAGCGCCGGGGCGACGCGCACGGTCTTGCCGGCGCCGGTCGGCGCCTTCAGCACGAGGTTCGGCCGCTGCGCCAGCGAGGCGCGGATCCCGCCGAGCACTTCGTCGATCGGCAGCGTGGGAAGGTGGGACGTGCTCACGCGATCACGATGGCGGGCCTGGGTGGACGGGCGATCCGATCCGCTGCGGGCATCCGGTTCCAGCCGGCGACGAAGTCCCCGCGCGCGGGCCGCGCATGCGGGTTTTCGCGCCGCCGGTTCGGCGGGCTCGTGCGCGGATCAGCCGTCGTAACGGTCCCAGCTCACGACCGCCCGCGGGTCGGGCCGTCGCACCGGCCCGAAGCGGCCCTTCGGATAGCCGACGGGAACGATCGCCGCGAGCGTCACGCTGGACGGAAGGCCGACGACGGCCTCGAACTCGCCGGGCACGAAGAACTGCTGCGTCGTCAGCACCGCGCCGAGCCCGAGCGCGCGCGCGGCGAGCAGCAGGTTCTGGACGGCGGGATACGCGGTCGAGCCGTCGGCGAGGCCGGACGTGCGCGGGCCGCCGGCCGCCACGCGCAGCGCACCGCCGAGGCCGAAGTGCTGCACGAGCTTGACGAGGGTGTTCGGCGAGGAGAGCACCTTGGCGAGCTGCTCGTCGCGGGCGACGCCGACGAAGATCAGCGCCGGCACGTCGGCGAGGCTCGTGGCGAGGTCGTCGGCCGCGCTTCGCATCTTCTCGCGCTGCTCGAGCGTCTCGCCGGGCCGCAGCGACGCGGTTGCGAACGTGTCGGTGTAGAACCCCCAGGCCTTGCGCCAGATCGCCTGGATCTTCTCCTTCTGGCCGCGGTCGCGGACGATCACGAAGCGCCAGTTCTGCGCGTTGCTTCCGCTCGGGCCGTGCAGCGCGGCGTCGACGAGCTGCAGCAGCACGTCCTCGGGCACGGGGTCGGGTTTCAACCGCCGCATCGCGCGGCACGTCCACATCACGTCGAACAGCCGCTCGTCGGACTCGGGTCGGGAACGTTCCGTCTGGCTCATGGGTTCCTCCGCAAGCAGCGGTTGTAGCAGGCCTGATGCGGCTCCCAAACGCCCGCGTCTGCACACGTCCTTTCTTTGCCGCGCGCCGGGGCGGCGGACATCATGCGCCGGCGCGCGCCCCCGGGCGGCGCAGGAACGACGGCGATCCGGACAGCCGGATGCCCCGAGGACCACGATGCCGAAATCGAAGCCCTTTCCCCGCACGGCGGCCTGCCTGTCGTCCGCCGTGCTCTCGTTGCTGCTTTCCGCCGCGGGTGTCGCGAGCGCCGAAGAACCGACGGTGGCCGAGCTGCTCGGGCGCATCGAGGCGCTCGAGAAGTCGCTGGCCGAAGTGAAGGAACAGTGCGGGGCCGCGCCGGGCGGTCGCGTCCGCGCGGCTCGAACGGCCGTGCCGGCCGAAAGCGCGGCGCCGCCTGCCGCCGAAGCCGCTCCCGTCGCCGAGGCGGCGGCGCCCGACGACACGCGCCGCCCGGACGGGCGACTGCAGGGCTTCAGCGGCAACGCGCCCGCGGCGCCGGCCGGCGACGGCTCCGCGAAGGCGCTGGCCGGTTACCGCGACGGCTTCTTCGTGCGGACCGCGGACGGCGACTACCGTTTGAGGATGAACGGCTACGTGCAGGCCGACAGCCATTGGTTCGCCGACGATTCGACCGGCGACGACACCGACGAGTTCCTGATCCGCCGCGCGCGGCTCGAGTTCCGGGCGGATCTCTTCGATCGCTTCGAGCTTCGCGTCGAGCCCGACTTCGCCGGCGGCAGCCTGTCGCTGCCGGAGGCGAGCATCGAGGTGGACTTCGCGCGCTGGCTCGACGTGCGCGCCGGGAAGCTGCGCACGCCGTTCGGCATCGAGCGCCTGCAGGGCGCGTCCGACCTGCCGTTCGTCGAGCGCGCGCTGACCGACAACCTGATCCCGGGGCGCGACGTCGGCGTGCGCGCGCGCGGCAGCGTGTTCGGCGGCGGCCTCGAGTACGCGCTCGCGGTCCTGAATGGCGTCGCCGACGGCACGAACGACGACACGGACGTCAACGACGGCGTCGATGTCGTCGCCCGCCTGTTCGCGACGCCGTGGGCCCCGAACATGTTCTCGCCGCTGCGCGGCCTCGGCTTCGGGGTCGCCGGCACGTACGGCCGCGACCAGGGCGATCCCGACGACGAGGACCGCCTGCCGTCGTACGAGACCTCCGGCGATCGCGACTTCTTCCGCTGGGACGGCGACTCCTACGCCGACGGCGACCATTATCGCGTCTCCCCGCAGATGAGCTGGTTCGAGGGGCCGGTCGGCGTGCTCGGCGAATACGTGCGGAGCACCCAGCAGGTCGCGAACGACGACGTGGACGAGCGCGGGCGCGTCTCGAACCAGGCCTGGCAGGTGCGAACCACGGCGATGCTGACCGGCGAGCGCGCGACGATGGACGACGTGATCCCGAACGCGCCGTTCGACTTCGGCGGGGGACACTGGGGCGCGTTCGAAGTCGGGATGCGCTGGTCGAGCCTCGACGTCGATCCGGAGGTCTTCGAGAAGGAGTTCGCGAACCCCGAGCGCTCCGCGCGCCACGCCGACGCGCTCGGCCTGGCGGTCAACTGGTACCTGAACCGCCACGTCGCGCTCCACCTGAACTACGAGCGCACGATGTTCGGCGGCGGCGCGGAAGACGGCGACCGACCGAGCGAGGACGCGTTCCTGACGCGGATGCAGCTGAAGTTCTGAGCGTCGCGGCGGGGCCGCTACCACCACGGGTTCGGGAACGGCGCCGGGACCTCGACCCCGGCTGGAGGACACAGCAGCTCGACGTCGATCCCGATCGAGGCGTGCAGCGTTCGCGAGGCGTCCGACGCCGTGACGGCGCCGTCCCCCGTCGTGTCGCAGACCGACGGAGCGCAGTACCGGCTGCCGACTCCGGCCTGCAGCGCGGCCAGGGCGTCCACCGCGGTCAGCCGTCCGTCGAAGCTCGCGTCGCCGCAGACGATGGACGCCGCGACGAAGAACGGGCGCGCGACGATGTGGTCCACCGGCGTCAGGTCGACGTTCTCGCTCCAGACGAGGAGCAGCGTCCCGTTGCCGTCGGCCGCCAGCAGCGGCGCGTGGTCGTATGGCGAGTCGGGCGTCGAGAGCGTCGTCTTCTCGACCGGCCCGTCCTCGACGGGCGTCGAGTAGAACTCGATGTCCGAGCTGGCGCTGTCCTCGTGGACCGAGGCCGAGACCGCGACGACGACCTGCGCGTTCGTGGAAACGACCGAGGTCGATGCGGTGTAGCGGTCGAAGCCGGCGAGCACGCGCGAGGCGGCGGCCGGCACGCCGTTCCCGTCGAAGGTGCGCACGACGAGGTAGGTCGGCTCGTCGTAGTCCATCTCGAACGAATCCAGCCAGGCGCCGACGAATCCGTCGTCGCCGAGCCGCGCGACGTCGTGCCCCTCCTTGCCCTGCTCGTCGTGATGGAAGTCGCTGCCGAGAGGGGCGGCGTCGGCGACCGGTTCGCCTGCGCCGTCGTATCCCCGCCCGTACAGGTACGTCGTGGTCCAGTCGTAGCAGCACTCGAAGCCGCAGTCGTCGCACTCGTCGTGCCAGACGTGGTCGGTCCAGGCCGCGAGGAAGCGGTTGTCCGGCAGCATCGCCGCCGAGTTCCAGAACGGTGGGGCGCCGATCACGAACGGCGTCTCCGTCATCGGCTCCGTTCCTTCGAACCTCCAGCCGACGAGGTCGGTCTGCATCGACTCGGCGATGTGGCGCTGGAAGACCAGCACCCAGTTCCCCTCGCTGCCGGCCGCGATGCTCATGCGACTCGCGTTCGGCAGGCCGAGCGGCATCGCGTCTCCGGCGGGCTGCCCCCCGGCGTCGACGAAGCGCACGTACCATTCCCCCTCGCCGGCCCAGACGACGACGAGCGAACCATCGGGGAACGACGCCACGACCGGCCACGCGCCGGTCGCCGCCAACTCGACGGGTTCGGAGGCCTCGGACGAGCGCGGCTCCAGGTAGCGCAGCAGGATGCGGCCGAACGCAGCGTCGCCGTCCTCGAGCACGACGGCGAAGCGGTTCGCGGCCCACGTCACCTGCTTCGGCTCCAGCGACATCGTCGATGTCCCGAGCGTCACCGCCTCGCCGACCGGGACGACCGAGGCGCGGGCGTCGTGCGAGACGCAGAGCGACAGGAGGGCCAGGGTCGTCGCGGCTGCGGGGAAGGTCGTCGGTCGGCGGAGTCTCTTCATGTCGGATCTCCTCGGCAGGCGCTTCGCACGGAGGCGCGCGCTGCCGTCCGGGGCCGCGGCCGGCGCACAGGATCGGCGCCGCGCAGGGGCAGGTCAAGGACCGATTCGAGCCCCGTGGCCGCTGCCGGCACGGCGCAGGGCAGCCGCGATCGTTCGAAGCCGAAGCCGATTCCTCGCATAGTCGCGCGCCGTGAACGACCGCATCCCGAAAACCGATTCGACCGTCGTCGTGGTGGGCGCGTCGCTGGCCGGCCTGCGCGCGTGCGAGACGCTGCGCGAGGAAGGCTTCGGCGGTCGCATCGTGCTGGTGGGCGCCGAGGGCCACCTGCCGTACGACCGGCCGCCCCTTTCGAAGGAGATCCTGACCGGCAAGTGGGAGCCCGACAAGATCGTGCTGAGGCGCGGCGGGCTCGACGACCTCGACCTCGAGTTCCGACGCGCCTCGCGCGCGGCGGCGCTCGATCCGAAGTCGCGCGTCGTCACGCTCGAGAGCGGGGAAGAGCTTCGCTACGACGGCCTCGTGATCGCGACCGGCGCGCGCGTGAAACGGCTCGCGATGGCCGAGGGGCTCGAGGGCGTGCACTACCTGCGCACGCTCGACGACGCGCTCGCGCTGCGCGCGGACCTCGAAGCCGCGGCGCTGCGCGGCGGCGCGCGCGTCGCCGTGGTCGGCGCGGGCTTCATCGGTTGCGAGGTCGCGGCGTCGTGCCGGCAGCGCGGCCTCGACGTGACGGTGATCGAGCCGCTCGGCGTGCCGATGATGCGCGCGCTCGGGCGCCACATCGGCGGCCTCTGCGCGCTGCTGCACCGCGACCACGGCGTCGACCTTCGCTGCTCGACGACGCTGGCCGCGATCGAGGGCGACGGCCGCGTCGAGCGCGTGCGCTTCACGGACGGCAAAACGCTCGCGGTGAACGTGCTCGTCGTCGGGGTCGGCGTGACCGCGGAGACGCGCTGGCTCGAGAGCTCCGGCCTCGAACTGGAAGACGGGGTGGTTTGCGACGAACGCTGCTCGGTCGCGCCCGGCATCGTCGCGGCCGGCGACGTGGCGCGCTGGACGAGCGCGCGGCGCGCGGGCTTTCGCGTGCGCGTCGAGCACTGGACGCACGCGAGCGCGCAGGGCCGCGCGGCCGCGCTGCGCCTGCTGCACGGCGAGTCCGTCGAGCCTTACGACCCGGTGCCGTACGTCTGGACGGACCAGTTCGGCGTCAAGATCCAGATGGCCGGCCATCCGGCGCCGGACGACGAGGTGCACCTGGTCGACGGCGTCTTCGACGAGTACCGCTTCGTCGCGCTGTTCGCGCGCGAGGGAAAGCTGGCGGGCGTCGTCGGCATGCGCCGTCCGCGCCTCGTGATGGAGTACCAGGCGATGCTCGAGGACAACGCGACGATCGAGCAGGCGCTCGCGGTGCGGCCCCGGATCGAAACGGTCTGATCCGGAGGCTTCCCGCGGGGGAGATGCGCTTCGGGGCCGATCCGGCGAGGCGCCCGCTCGACGGCGCCGTTTCCCGTCCACCCGCGGCCTGGCCTCGACGGGCGCGCCGCGCCGTTCGCGGTCGCGCGTGCGTCGCCGCGCGCGCAGCTGTGCGCCGGATACTTGGAATCGGCCTGCGATGCCCTAAGATCGGACGACCGTGTATCCGGTCATCCTCGAGTTCGGGCCCATCACCATCTACAGCTTCGGCGTGCTCATGGCCGCGGGCTTCTACTTCGGCTCGCTCGTCTCGGTGAAGGAATACGAGCGTCGCGGCGGCAACGGCGAGGCGCTCTGGAGCCTGCTCGTGTGGGTCTTCCTGATCGGCCTCGCGAGCTCGCGCGTCTGGTCGATCTTCAACAACCCGCAGGCGTTCTTCGAGGCTCCTCTCGCCGAGGTCTTCGCCGGCTCCGGCTTCGTCTGGTACGGCGGGTTCATCGGCGGCGCGCTCGCCGCCTGGCTGCTCGGCCGGGCGCGTCACATGGACTTCGTGACGCTGGCCGACTGCTGCGCCCCCGGCCTGCTGCTCGGGCAGGCGTTCGGCCGTCTCGGCTGCCACATCTCGGGCGACGGCGACTGGGGCGTGCCGACCACGCTGCCTTGGGGCGTCGCCTACACGAACGGGATCGCGCCGTGGGAGCACCCCCCGGGGATCTCCGTGCACCCGACCCCTCTCTACGAAGCCGCGGCCTACACGGCCCTGTTCGCGCTGCTGTGGAAGTGGCGGCACCGCAACCCGCCGCTCGGGTCGCTGTTCGCCGCCTACCTGGTCGGCAACGGTTTCGCGCGCTTCCTCGTCGAGTTCATCCGCATCGAGCCGCGCGTCGCGTTCGGCCTGACGCAGGCCCAACTGATCGGGCTCGCGATGACGGCCGTGGGCGCCCTGTGGCTGGTCCGTCTTCGGGGAGCCGAACCGGCGCCCCGCGTGACCGGCAGGGCGGCCGCCGCGTCGCCGGCGCCCAAAGGAGCCAGCGCATGAAACGGACCCTGGCCACCATGTTGTGCTCGGCCGCGCTCGCGGCGCTGGCCGGTTGCCAGGGAGGCGGGGCGCCGGTCGCGGGCGACCGCGCGCCGGAGTTCGTGCTCCAGTCGCTCGACGGGACGCCGCGCAAGCTCTCGAACTATCGCGGCAAGGTCGTGCTCGTGAACCTGTGGGCCACGTGGTGCCCGCCGTGCATCGCCGAACTGCCGGTGCTCGATCAGCTCGCCGCGAAGTACGGCGAGCGCGGGCTCGTGATCCTCGCCGTCGCGGGCGACGAGAACCCGAGGACCGTGCACGACTTCATCGCGAAATCTCCGGTGAAATTCGAAGTCCTGCTCGATCCGGGCGGTGTGATCGGCACGGCCTATGGTATAACCGGCTATCCGGAAACGTTCTTCGTCGATCGCGAAGGGAAGCTTCGCGACAAGATCATCGGACCCCTGCCGCACGAGGCGGGGTCGGCAGCCCCGCAGCTGACCAAGAGGATCGAAGAGCTGCTCGGCTGAGACGGACTGGGGTGGTGGCGAGGCCCGCGTGCGGCGCTCGCATGGCAGGGGCGGACAAGAGGCGGACGAGTCCTCGAGGCGCAGATGATCCGGGTCCACGGTGTTTCCAAGAGCTTCTCGCCGTCGCGCCACGCGCTGCGCGACGTGACGTTTCGCGTGGCCGAGGGCGAGTTCGCGGCCCTGACCGGACCGTGCGGCTCCGGCAAGTCGACGCTGTTCCGCATCCTGATCGGCGAGCTGGTCCCCGATTCGGGCTCAGTGGTCCTGAACGGCCGCAACCTCGGGCGCCTCGACGCCGGCGGCATCGCCGAGTTGCGGCGCGACCTCGGCCTGGTCTTCCAGGAGTCTCGTCTTATCGAGGGGTTGCCGGCGATCGATAATGTGGCACTTGCAGCCCAGGTCCGTGGGCGCAGCCGTCACGAAGCCCGAAGCCTCGCCGAGGAAGCGCTCGAGCGCGTCGGACTCGGGGAGGCGGCCGGCTGTTTCGCGCGCGACCTCTGCGCCGGCGAGAAGCAGCGCATCGCGCTGGCGCGGGCGCTCGTGAACAAGCCGGTCCTGATCCTGGCCGACGAGCCGACGCTCGGTCTCGACCCCGACCAGTCCCTTTGCGTGATGAGAATCCTGACCGAGGCCTGCCGCGACGGCGCGACCGTGCTGATGTCGACGAACGACATGGAGGCGCTCAGCGTGATGCGCGGCCGCGTGCTGGTGATCCATCGCGGGCGTCTCGTCGACGAATCCGGCCTCGAAGAGTTGCACGCCTGACGGCCGGCGGCCGTTTCGTTCGATGGAGTACTACTTCCGGCGCGCGCTCGACGGCATCAAGGCTTCCCCGGTCGCTTCCGGCGTCGCGCTGGCGAGCATCGCGGGCAGCGTGCTGTTCGCGGGGGCGGTCCTGCTCGTCACCTCCAATGCGTATCGTTCGGTGGCTCGCTGGGCGGCCTCGGGCATCGACGTCTCCGTCTACTTCCAGCCCGAGGCGGACGAGCCGGACGTCGTCGCCACGCGCACGCGCATCGAGACCGACCCCGCGGTCGTCGACCTGCGCTTCGTCAGCCAGGAGGAAGCCTGGCAGTTCCTCGCCCAGAGCCTCGACAACTCCGCCGAACTGCTCGCCGGGCTGACTCCCGCCGTGCTGCCGGCGTCGCTCGAGATCCGTCTCGAGCGCGACCTCACCGACTCGGACGTCGAGGCGCGTCTGGCGGCCTGGCGCAGCCTGCCCGCGGTCTCCGACATCCAGTCCACCCGCGCGGCGGTGGTCACCGGCGCAACGGCCGCCGACATCGTGCGGTGGGTGGCCTGGGCGCTCGGCGCCCTGACGCTGGCCGCCTCGCTGATGATCGTGCTGCCGTCCTTCCAACTGGCCGCGTTCACGCGGCGGGACGAGATGAACGTGCTCCGGCTCGTCGGCGCCGTGGGGCGCGGCTACTGGGGGCCGGTCGTGCTGGCCGGGATCCTCGAGGGAGCCGTCGCCGCGCTGCTCGCGCTGGTCGTGTTGTTCCTGGCCTACGAGGCCGTGGCGATCCCGATCCGGTCCAGCCTTCCGGTGTTCGCCGACCGCATCGCGTTCCTCGACCTGAAGCAGTGCCTGACGCTGCTGTTGTGGGGAGCGGCGCTCGGCGGCGTCGGCAGCGCCGTGGGAATGCGCCGGGTGTCCGAGTGGCGCTGAGGGGGCGCGCGACCCACGGGCTGCTGTCCTCCCGACGCCGCAGTCCTGTTCGACCGATGGTTGCGGTGATGTCGCGCAAGTACCTGTTATTGCTTGTTCTTGCGCTTTGTCTGTCTGAGGGCGCGAGCCCTGCCGCCGCGACCGATTCGAGGGTCGAGAAGGCCCGCGAGATTCGCGAACAGATCCTGCTGAAGCGCCGCGAGATCGAGGACCGCGCGCAACCCGGCCAGCCGGACGAGGACCCGTTCGAAGCGGCGGTCCGCGAGGCCCGCGAGCGCGTCGCCGCCATCGAAGCGCAGATCGCCGACCGCCACCGGCGCAGCCAGGAGATGGCCGGGCCGCGCGAGAAGCTGCAGGCCCGCGGCGAGGAACTCGCGGCTTCGGTGGCCCGCGTGCAGAAGCAGAACCGGGCCCGCGTCGAAGCCGTCTACCGCAGCGCCCGACTCGGCACCGGCGCGGCGGGCTGGTACGCCGAGCCCACGCGCGGAGTGCGCCTGTCGCGCTACCTGGCCTCGATCGCCCAGGTCCAGCAAGCCCGCCAGGAAGTCGTCGAGGTCGAGTACGGCAGCGTGATCGCGTCGCTCGATCGCGAGCGGTCCGCCGAAGCCGCCGCCGCGGCCGAGCTTCGCGTGCTCGAAGCGGAACGGGCGGAGGCCGCGGCGCGCCTCCAGCAGGCGGTCGCCGAGGCTGCTCCGGGTGGCGCCGGCGAGATCGCCGGAATCGAGGCCGGCGACTCCCCGCCGGCCGGGATGTACGGGGCGGAAGCGGACCTCGCCGGGAGCGCCCCGGCCGAGGCCGCCGCGCCGGACGGGTTCGACGCGGACCAGGTTCCCGGGGTCGAGGGCGAGCCCGGGACCGGCGTCGGCGAAGACGGCGAGGGCCAGCCGGTCAGCGACGAGGCGCTGCTGGCGGCCGCGCGCGGAGAGCCGTTGCCGGGAGAGGCCGCCGACGAGGATTCGGCGATGGCGGTGCAGCGGGCGCTCGCGAAACTCGCGGAGCACAACGCGCGCAAGGCCGCGCAGGAGTCGATGGAGACGGCGGCCACCGTGGCAGGCGAGACGCAGCGCGACGCCGGGGCGGGCGAAATCTCCGACGACGCGGCGGACGCCGCGGCAGCCGGAACGCCGCACGACACGGCAGGCGGGGCGACGGCCCGCGCCGCCGGCGACGCGGTGGGCGAGACGACGGTCGAGGCAGCCGGCGATCCGGGCGCCACCGGGTCCGGTGACGCGGCAACGCGAGAACCCGGGGTGCAGGACGAGACCGCCGCTCCCGGCGAGGCGCCGAGGACGGCCGAGCAGTCCGATTCCCGGCGTCGCGGGCTGCTCTCGAGAATGTTCGGCAGCGACCGCCAGGCCGATGCGTTCGCGTCGTCGCGCGGCGAACTGCCGCCGCCCGTGCCCGGCAAGGTCGTCGCGAACTACGGACAGCAGCACAAGAGCGGCGCCACGTACCGCGGCGTGATCCTGCGTGCGGCCCACAGCGATCCCGTCCGGGCGGTCGCCGAAGGAAAGGTGTCGTTCGCGGGCGAGGTCCCGGGACTCGGCAACACCATCATCGTCAGCCACGGAGGGCGGTACCACACGGTCTACGCGCGGCTCGGATCCCTCGACGTCAAGGAGGGAGAGAACGTCGACCGCGGAAGCCTCCTCGGGGAACTGCCCGACGACAATGCGGACCTGCACTTCGAGCTTCGCGACGGTGGAAAAGCCGTCGATCCTTTGCCGTGGCTGCGCGGCGTGCCGGGAGCCGCGCCGCAGTAGCGGCCCGGCCGGGGGCGCGGGGGACGTCGCGCCCGCAAACCCGTGTTGAGAGCCCGAAGGGCTGTGCCTATACTCCGCGCGTGTTTCCCCCCTCGAACCGCAGGAATTTCCTTCTCTCTCTGGCGGTCGCCGGCGCGCTCGGCAGCCTCCTGACCGCCACCGCGCTTCGGGCCGCGTCTGCGTCGAAAGACACGTACGAGGAGCTCGAGACGTTCGCGAGCATCATGGCGATCGTCCAGCGCCACTACGTGGACGAGGTCGGCAGCCACGATCTCGTCGAGGGGGCGGTCAAGGGAATGGTCGCCTCGCTCGACCCGCACAGTTCCTACCTGACGCCCGAGGGCTACAAGGAACTGCAGATCGAGACCCACGGCGAGTTCGGCGGCCTCGGGATCGAGCTGACGGTGCGCGACAGCCTGCTGACGATCGTCACGCCGATCGACGGTACGCCCGCCTTCCGCGCCGGGATCAAGCCCGGCGACCAGATCATCAAGATCAACGACGACATGACGATGGACATGCCCCTGCAGGAGGCGGTCGAGAAGATGCGCGGCAAGCCGGGCAGCAAGGTGCGCCTGAGCCTGAAGCGCAAGGGCGTCGACGACCTCGTCGACGTCGAGCTGACGCGCGAGGTGATCCACATCCGCAGCGTGCGCGCGCCGCGGCTGGTCGACGGCCGCTACGCCTACGTGAAGCTCACGGGGTTCCAGGACGGCTCGAGCGAGGAGCTCGTCGAAGCGCTCGACAAGCTCGACAAGCAGAAGAAGGGCGGGGTGGACGGGATCATCCTCGACCTGCGCTACAACCCCGGCGGGCTGCTGACGCAGGCGGTGTCGATCTCCGACCTGTTCCTCGACGCGGGCCTGATCGTGCGCGTGAACGGTCGCATGGAGTCGCAGACGACGAGCTACTTCGCCAAGGAGGACGGCACGCGGCGCATGGTGCCGATGATCGTGCTCGTCAACGAAGGCTCGGCGAGCGCGTCGGAGATCGTCGCGGGCGCGATGCAGGACCACAAGCGCGCGCTGATCGTCGGCGTCAAGAGCTTCGGCAAGGGCTCGGTCCAGACCATCCTCCCGCTCGGCGAGGACACCGCGCTGCGCCTGACGACGGCCCGCTACTACACGCCGTCCGGCCGCTCGATCCACGAGCACGGCATCGATCCCGACGTGGTCGTCGAGCCCGCCAAGGTCGACCCCGAGGCGAAGGACGACAAGCTGCGCTCGCGCGACGACTTCGACCTCGAGAGTGACGCGCAGCTTCGCAAGGCGGTCGAGACGATGCGCACGTGGAAGGGCGACCTCGTCCGCATCGGCGGCGTGGCCGGCTTCCAGCTGTCGGAGGAAACCAAGGCGGAAGCCGCCGCCGCGGCGGCGCGCACGACGGCCAAGGCGCACGCGTCGCGCTGACGCGACCGCGGGCGCGCGTTCGGACCCGTCCGGAAGACCGCGGGAGGACGCTTCGAGCGTGTCGATTTCCCTGACCGAGTTCGAGGAAGAGGAGCCGCTTTCGGTCGGCGAGCTCGTCGGCCTGCTCGCCGGCAGCCTCGAACGCGAGTACTCGCAGATCCTCGTGCTCGGCGAGCTCACGGCCGTCCACCGCGCGGCGAGCGGCCACGTCTACTTCACCCTTTCCGACGACGCGGCCTCGATCGACGGCGTGATCTGGCGCGGCGACGCGCTGCGACTCGCGTTCCAGCCGCGCCAGGGCGACGAGGTCGTCGTTCGCGGCCGCATGGGCATCTTCGCGCGCAACGGCCGCATGCAGCTCTACGTGTCGGCGATGAAGCCGGTCGGCGCCGGCGCGGCCCAGAAGGCGCTCGAGGCGCTGCGACGCAGGCTGGCCGACGAGGGCCTGTTCGCCGCCGATCGCAAGCGGCCGCTGCCGATGCTGCCCGCCTGCGTCGGCGTCGTGACCTCGCGCACCGGCGCGGCGCTGCACGACATCCTCGTCACGATGAAGCGGCGCTTCCCGGGCGTGCAGGTGGTCGTGGCGCCGGCGCTCGTGCAGGGCGCCGAGGCGCCGCGCAGCCTCTGCGCGGCGCTCGCGAGGCTCGCGGCCTGGGGCGGCTGCGACGTCGTGATCGTCGGCCGTGGCGGCGGCGCGGCCGAGGACCTCGCGGCGTTCAATGACGAAGCGGTCGTGCGGGCGGTCGCGGGCTTCCCCGTGCCGGTCGTCTCGGCGGTCGGGCACGAGGTCGACGTCTCGCTCTGCGACCTTGCCGCCGACCTTCGCGCGGCGACCCCGACGGCCGCGGCGCAGGCCGTCGTGCCGCTGCGCCAGGAACTGCTGGCGACGGTCGACGCCTCCACGCGCCGGCTGGTGTCCGCGATGCAGCGCCGCCTGGCCGAACTGCGGCGCAGCGTGGAGGCGACGTCCGGGCGCCTGCGCCACCCGTCGGCCCGCATCGCGGAGCTTCGCCAGAGAGCCGACCGCTCGGCGATGCTGCTCGAGCGCGCGCTGCGGTCGCTGGTGGCGGCGCGCTCGCGCCGTCTGGCCGGCCTCGCGTCCGCGCTCGACGCACTCAGCCCGCTTGCGGTGCTCGAACGGGGCTATAGCCTCGCGGCCACCGCCGACGGGCGCCTCGTGCGCGATGCCGCGCAGCTGCGGGAAGGCGACCGGATCGAGCTGCGCTTCCACCGGGGGCGCGCCGGAGCGGATGTCGTCTGGACCCGGAGCACGTCGGGGGATCGACCGGCTCGCAAGCCGGCGGGCCGGAGTTGAGACGAGGTCGAGAAACCAGGGGCGCGGGCCGCGCGGTTTTCGCCGCCGCGGCCGCGCGCCGGACGCGACGAGAACGGCGCGCGACGCCAACGATGCCGAGGAACGAGACGCCCATCATGCCAACGCACACCGATTTCCCACCGACGACGCCCACGCTGCCCGGGCTGTCCTGCGCGCGCGCGGCGCGCGGCGACAGCGAACCGACCCGCCGCCGATGGCGAACGGCGACGGCGCTCGCGCTCGTCCTCGTCGCCGGCTTGCTGACCGGAAGCGACGCGCGCGCCGAGGAGTTCGGGCGTCACCTGCCGTACTACGTGGCGATGGACCCGCCGATCGTCTACCCCGGCGCGATCATGCGCCTGCAGGTGAGGCCGCCGGCCGGCGCGAGCAGCGGCAGCGTCACGATCGCGGGTCGCCGCTACGTCGGCCAGATCGACGAGGAGAACCTGTTCGTCGCGTACTTCGCGGTCGACATCGACACGCTGCCCGGGCCGTACGAGCTGGCCTGGGACGTCGGATCGCGCCACGGCAGCGAGATCGTCACCGTGCGCGCGCGGCGCATGGACCTCGAGGGCCGCGACGTCACGTCGCTGTCGCGCGAGGACCTGCAGGTCGAGAAGCTCGTGCGCACGCACCCGCGCCTGGTGTCGCTGTTCAACCGCATCACGCTCGAGCGCTACTGGAGCGGCGCGTTCCAGGCCCCGTCGGACGGCCGCATGACGGCGACGTTCGCGATGCGGCGGGCGAGCGACACGAGCCTCGGCGCGCCGCACACGGGCGTCGACCTCGCGGCGCGCGGCAACGTCATCGCGGCGAACGTCGGCACGGTCGCGCTCGTGGCCTCCGGGCCGGGCTCGAAGATCGTCGTCGTCGACCACGGGATGGGACTCTACACGTACTACTTCGGGCTCGGCGAGGTGTTCGTCGAGGAGGGCACGTGGGCGAAGCGTGGCCTCGTCCTCGGCACGATGGGTTCGCGCGACACGCTGCACTTCGGCGCCCGCCTGGCCGGCGCCGAGGTCGATCCGGTCAGCCTGCCCGGCATCACGCTGAAGGTGCCCTCGATCAGCGGCGACCGGCGCGCGCCGAAGGAAGAGAAGGACCGCACCAGCGACTACGACTACTGACGTGCGGAATCCCTGGGGCGACACCGCCGGCGTCGCGGCGCCTCGACCGCCGGTGCCCGCGCGCCTCGACGGCCTGCTGCTGTCCGGCGGCCGTTCGCGCCGCTTCGGCAGCGACAAGCGCCGGGCGCGGCTCGAGGACCGGACGCTCGCCGAGCACGCGCTCGCGCTGCTCCGGCGCACGGTGGACGGCGACGTGTTCGTCGCCGGCGCCGACGCCTTCGACCGCCCCGTGCAGGCGATCGCCGTCGCCGACGCCGATCTGGGCGCGGGGCCGCTCGCCGGGATCGTCGGTGCGCTGCTGCGCTCGCGGCGGGGCGTGGTCGTGCTGCCTTGCGATGCCCCACTCGTCCGCGCGGGCACGCTCGCCGCGGTCGGTTCGCTGGCGCGGAAAGCCGGCCGTCCGGTCGTCGTGCGCAGCCGCCGCGGCCTCGAGCCGCTCGTCGCGTTCTACCCCCGCTCGGCTTTGCCGTTCCTCTGCGCTCAGCTAAGGGGAGGCCAGCGCGCGCTGCACCGACTGTTGCCGCGGCTCGGGGCGCTCGAGGTCGAGGTCACGGACGCGCGCGAGATGCACAACGTGAACCGACCCGCGGACCTCGCGGCGCTGGCGGCGAGGCGACGCTGATGCCCGCGGGAGCGGCGCCGCGGGAACGAACGGGACGCCGCGTCCTGCAGGCGCGGACGTCCCGCGCGAACGGATCTTCATGACTACCAGAAAGAAGAAGAGCGCCGAGGCTCCCGACTTCGAACGTTCGCTCGTCGAACTCGAGGAGACCGTGCGTCGCCTCGAGGGCGGCGACCTCGCGCTCGAGCAGTCGCTGGCCGCGTTCGAGAAGGGCATCGCGCTGGTGCGCACGCTGCACGCGCGCCTCGACGCCGTGCAGATGCGGATCGACGAGCTGACGCAGGGGCCCGGCGGTGGGGCCTCGCTCGTCCCCGGCGCGCTCGCCGCACCGGCCGACGGCGACGAAGTCGACGGCGACGAAGACGACCAGGACAGCGACGACGACGACGACGAGGCCGGGGACGAGGATCCCGAATGACCGGCGCCTCGCCGCGCACACCGTCCGTCGTCGCGCGGCTGGCCGTCCTCGTCGAGGAGGCGCTCGAGTCGTCGCTGCCGCCGCTCGTGCGACGGGGCGCGGCGACGTTCGGCGTCGACCGGCTCGTCGAGTCGATGCGCTACTCGCTGCGCACGCCCGGCAAGCGCGTGCGTCCGTTGCTGCTGCTCGCCGTCGCGGAATCGCTCGGCACGCCGGCGCAGCGGCTCGTGCGCTTCGCGGCCGGCCTCGAGATGATCCACGCCTATTCGCTGATCCACGATGACCTGCCGGTGATGGACGACGACGACCTGAGGCGCGGCCTGCCGACGAACCACGTCGTCTTCGGCGACGGCATGGCGATCCTCGCGGGCGACGCGCTGTTGACGGAGGCGTTCATCGTGATGCTCGAGCCGGTCGCCGAGGCCGGCGTGCAGGCGCGCGTGGTGCGCGAGATCGCCCTCGCGGCGGGCCGCGAGGGAATGGTCGGCGGGCAGGCGGCCGACCTGATGGCCGACGGGCTGCACGGCGGCGCGCGCCAGGACGGGATCGTGCCGGGCGCGGACCGAAGGGCGCCGGTGCCGGCCGGATTCGAGGATGCCGACGTCGCGCTGCTGCAGGCCATCCACGCTCGCAAGACCGGCGCGCTGCTGCGCGTCGCCGCGCGCGCCGGCGCGATGCTCGCCGGCGCGGCCGAGGCCGACCTCGAGCGCCTGACGACATTCGGCGAGCGCTTCGGCCTCGCGTTCCAGATCGCGGACGACATCAAGGACGAGACCGCGCCGACCGCGGTCACCGGCAAGCGCGAGGGCGGCGACCGCCTGTCCGGCAAGCTCACGTATCCCTCCCTGTTCGGCGTCCCGCGCTCGCTCGAACTGCTGCGAGAGGAACTGGCCGCGGCGCTCGGGGCGCTCGACGCGCTGTCGTGCGACCCCTCCGCGATCGTGCAGGTCGCGACCGACGCGGTCGCGCCCGCGCTGCGCGGCGCGGGCGTCTGATCCTTCGCCGATGGCCGCTCGCGTTCGCGCCGATGACCGTCTCGTCGCGCTCGGGCTCGCGCGCACGCGGGACGAGGCCGCCCGGCTCGTGCTCGCGGGCCTCGTGCTGGACGCGACGCAGCGCATCGACAAGCCGTCGCAAACGGTGCGCGCGGATGCCGCGCTCGTCGTGCGCGAGCGCGGCCGCTTCGTCTCGCGCGGCGGCGACAAGCTCGACGCGGCGATGGAGCGCTTCGGGATCGACGTGCGCGACGTCGTCTGCCTCGATGCCGGGTGCTCGACGGGAGGATTCACCGACTGCCTGCTCCGGCGCGGCGCGGCGCGCGTCTTCGCCGTCGACGTCGGCTACGGGCAGTTCGCGTGGTCGCTGCGCACCGATCCGCGCGTCGTGCTGATGGAGCGCACGAACATCCGCGGCGTCGACCCGTCGGCGCTC
This sequence comes from uncultured Myxococcales bacterium, assembly GCA_964476185.1. Lineage (GTDB taxonomy): Bacteria > Desulfobacterota > Binatia > UBA1149 > CAITLU01 > DATNBU01. Next base: position 24,424 of record CAYYZO010000019.1, on the reverse strand, counting down.
GATCCGCGGCCGTCGCTCGTCGTCGCGGACCTCTCGTTCGTGTCGCTCGCGAGCGTGCTACCGAGTCTCGCGGCGCTGGCCGACCCGTCGGGCGCGCGTTTCGTGCTGCTCGTCAAGCCTCAGTTCGAGGTGGCCGCCCGCGATACCGAGCGCGGCATCGTCGTCGACGGCGCCGTGCGCGCCGGCGCGCTCGCGCGCGTGGAGGAAGCCGTGCGCGAAGCCGGGCTCGAGGTCGTCGCGACGATGGAGTCGCCGGTGCGCGGGGCCGAGGGCAACGTCGAGTACCTGTTGTTCGCGCGGCGTCCGACGGCCTGAGCGGCGAGCACGGCCACGAGCGGCATCAGCGGGAAGTGGAACCGCTGGCTGCCGTAGAAGATCACCACGAAGAACGCGGTCCAGAACACGACGAGCGCCGGCAGGACGATCCGCGGGCCGCGCGAGACGAGCGCCGCGACGAAGCCCGGCGCGGCCGCGAGCATCAGCGCCCAGTAGAAGAGGTTGCTGACGCGGCCCAGCCGCTCGATCCCCGCGGCCTGGACGCGCGATTCGTTCGACGGCACGTACCACTCGCTCCAGACCCGGTCGCCGCGGAACATCAGCCAGAGCTTCCTCGGGATCAGCTCGAGTTCACGCCCGGGATTTTCGGCGATGTAGCGCAGCGCCGCCTCGCGCAACCGCCGGTCGACGGCCAGGTCGAGACGCGGGTTGCCCTTCAGGCGGTCGCGCTGGTCGGCGGTCGGATCCGGCGACCAGAGGTTCATCCCGCCGTCGGCCGAGGGATTGTGCCCGATCAGCAGCGTGCGGCCGAAGCTGTTGCTGACCGGGACGATCTCGCCGAACAGCCGTGCGTTACGGACGAGCCACGGCAGCTGGATCGCGACGGTGGTCGCGACGACGAGCGCGCCGGCCGTCGCGATGCGCTTCCACGAGGCGCCCGCGGCGGCGAGCGCGATCGGCGGCAACGCGAGCAGCACGACGGCTTCCGCGCGCACGAGCGAGGCCGCGCCGGCAAGGGCGCCCCAGGCGACCCAGCGCAGGGTCGACTGGTTGCGGCGCGACGCGGCAGCTTCGAGGTGGTCGCGCGCGGCGAGGCGGCCGGGGCCGCTCGAGCCCGCGCCTGCGCCGGCCGACCGTGACCAAGCGAGCGCGCCGAGCACGAGCGCGGTCATCATCGTCGTGAACACGGTCTCGCTCATCACGACCGACGCGAACAGCACGTGGCTCGGCAGCAGCGCCACGATCGCGGTCGTGACGATGCGGTCGCGCTGGCTGCCGAGGAGGCCCGCGATGCGGCCGGCGAGCCAGCACGTCGCGGTTCCGGCCACGGCGTTCAGCGCGTAGGCCCAGGCCGGGTCCGGCCCGAGCATCCGGTAGAGCACCGCCAGGATCGCGGGGTAGCCGGGCGGCCATTCCGCCGTGGGGAGCCGCGTCAGGTGATGGACGTAGCCGAGCCCGGCGGCGATCGAGGCGGCCGAGGAGTGGTACCAGAGCGCGTCGGCGTCGAGGACCGGCGGCGGCACCGTCAGCAGTCGGTTGGAAGCGAGGCGCAGCAGGAACGCGGCGAGGAGGATCGCGGCAACGAGGCCTCGCGTGCGCATCGGGCCGGTTTGCCCAGAGGCCGGAAGCGTTGCAACCGCGCCGGCGAAGCGGCGACCGATCCCGGTCGCTACGGAAGCCCGGCTCAGGAAGCGCCGAAGAAAAGGCGCGAATGGAAGACGTACAGCACGGTCGAGATCGCGCCGCCCGCGGTGATGCCGAGCCACGGCAGTTCCGACAACTCGAGCCGGTTGCGTCCCGACGCGATCGCGACGAACGGCAGCAGGGACGTTTCGTCGAAGAACTCGTCGAGCGTCCCGCGCTCCGTCTCGCGCTTGCGCGCGTCCTGGTGGATGCAGCCGAGCAGGCCGACCAGGAAGACTCCCCCGAAGAACAGCACGTCGTTCAGGAACCCGTTGAGGACCAGGTGCGCGAACGCCCAGAGCCCGACGTTCATGAACAGCGGGTGGCGGGTGATGCGCGTCAGGCCGTACGCGCGGGTGCGCACGCGCGGCCCGATCGCCGCCGGGCTCGGCTGGACGAGCGCGGCGAGCGCGAGCGTGAACGCGATCCAGGAGACGACGAGGCCCGCGGGCAGCACACCCGGCGCCGCGCGCAGGTTCCACAGCATCGGCCCGGTGTGGATCCCCCCGAGCCAGGCGCGGACGAGCGGCACGAACGTGGCGAACGAGATCACGGAATAAACGCCGAGGTAGGCCCGTTCGCCGAGAAGGGCGACCAGGCGCGGCCGGACGCGCATCGACGAGAGGCCGATGTGGGAAGCCGCGAACGCGGCGGTCCACAGCAGGATGGTAAGGGTCGTGGACGAAGCGTGGTCCATGCGGGCTCCTCGCGGATCTTCAGGGGGTCCGCCTTCCGGCCGCCGCCCGGCCCTCGAGGCCCTCGAGGCCCTGCGCGGCCCCGCCGGTTCGGCCCAGTTCGTTGACTTCAACGCTGGCCGACCATAGGGTCGCGAAATCCCTTAAGGAAGTGCGATGGCCAGAGTTACCGTAGAAGACTGTCTCGAAAAGGTCGACAATCGTTTCCTGCTCGCCACGGTGGCTGTCCGTCGCGCGAAGCAGCTCCTGCGCGGTTCCCGTCCGCTCGTGGAAACCGAGAACAAGGAAGTCGTCACGGCGTTGCGGGAAATCGCGACCGGCGTGGTCTCGCCGGTTTCCGACCCGACGTCGGGCATCTGAGGCGGCGGCGGCGGCCGGCCGCTCCCGCGCGAGGCCGCCGGTTCTGCCATGGCCGCTCGCCGAACCCCCAAGCCGAAATCGTCCGCGCCGAAGAAGCCGCGGACAGCCTCGTCCCGCTCGATAGCGCCGGCGGCCGACCACGAGCCGCCCGACGCCGACGACGACTCCGTCCAATCCGGCGATCCTGAGCCCGAAGTGCTCGAGGCCGAGGTGCTCGACGCGCACTTCGGCGACGACGTCTCGCCGGAGGGCGACGGCGGCGAGGAGATCGAGGCTTCGCCGGGCGAGCCGAACCTGCCGGTCCCGTCCAGTCCCGACGCCGGCGCGCTCGCGCCGACCGACTCGCTGTCGCGCTACCTCGCGGAGATCCGCGGTTACCCGGTGCTCTCCCGCGAAGAGGAGCACGAGATCGCGCTGCGCTATTTCCACCATGGCGATTCCGAAGCGGCGATCCGGCTGGTCACCGCGAACCTGCGGCTCGTCGTGATCGTCGCGCGCGAATACCAGCGCGCGTTCCACAACCTGCTCGACCTGATCCAGGAGGGCAACGTCGGCCTGCTCGAGGCGGTCAAGCAGTTCGATCCGTACCGCGGCGTGCGGTTCCCGTCGTACGCGGTCTGGTGGATCCGCGCGTACGTGATCCGCTACGTGATGAACAACTTCCGCCTCGTCAAGGTCGGCACCACGCAGGCCCAGCGCCGGCTGTTCTTCAACCTGAAGAAGGAAAAGGCGCGGCTCGAGGCGCTCGGCTTCACGCCGTCGGCCAAGCAGATCGCCGACGTGCTCGGGGTCAAGGAGAAGGAAGTGCTCGAGATGGACCAGCGCCTCGCCAGCACGTCGGAGGTTTCCACCGAGACCCCGCTCGGGCACGACAGCGGCGCCGGCACCGTCCTCGACCTCCTCCCGTCGCCCGGCCGCAGCACCGAGGACGACGTCTCCGAGGGCGAGTTCTACGCGCTGATGAAGGAGAAGATCGAGGAGTTCGGCTCGCGGCTGAAAGGCCGCGAGGCGGAGATCTACCGCGAGCGGCTCGTGGCGGAGGACCCCCTGACGTTGCAGGAACTCGGTGACCGGTACGGCGTCAGCCGCGAGCGCGTTCGCCAGATGGAATCGGCGGTCAAGAGAAAGCTGCGCGAGTATCTCGTCGCCCAGGTCCGGGACCTCGACCAGGACATGGTGGGATGATGGCCGGCGTGGTAGGCTGCGGCGCCGTGCACGACGATCTGACCGCAGGTCTGGTGGTGATCGGCAACGAGATCCTCTCGGGCAAGGTCACCGACACGAACACGCCGTTCCTCGCGCGCGAGCTGCGCAGCCTCGGCGTGTCGCTCGAGCGGGTCCTCGTGATCCCGGACGTGCTCGAGCAGATCGCGGCGGAGGTCGCCGGGTTCTCGCGCCGCTACGACGTCGTCTTCACGTCCGGCGGCGTCGGTCCCACGCACGACGATGTCACGATGGACGGCGTGGCCGCTGCGTTCTCGCGCCGGCTCGTCGAGCACGTCGATCTGCGGCGCGCGATCGAGAGCTACGTCGGTCCGCGCGTGAACGCGGCCCATCTCAAGATGGCGCGGATCCCGGAAGGCGCCGAGTTGATCGTCGACGACAAGCTCGCGTTCCCGACCGTGCTGGTCGGCAACGTCTACGTCCTTCCCGGCATCCCGGAACTGTTCCAGGCCAAGATCGTCGCGTTGCGCGACCGCTTCCGCACGAGGCCGTACTTCCTCCGGCAGGTGCTCGTTCGCGACAACGAGACGCATATCGCCGAGTTCCTGAACGCGACGTTGTCCGCGTTCCCGGAGCTGCTGCTCGGCTCGTATCCGAAGCTGTCCGACCCCGAGTACCGCGTGCGGCTGACTCTCGAATCGAAGGACGAGGCCTACGTCGAGCGTGCGCTGGCCGACCTCGTCGCGCGCCTTCCCGCCGGCTGCGTGTACCGCGTCGAATCCTGAGGTGCACGCCTCGATTCGTTCAAAATTGGACGAACGGCCGTTGGTCGCGCGATCGCGGTCCCCGGCGTCGACCGAAGCGAACGGCTGCGCCGCACGGACGGTCGCGAAGGGCATCGGCGTTCCCCCGACCGGACGGAACAATGCCGGTCGGCCGGCGTTCGACTCTTGCTGCCGCCGGGCAACGTGGCAGTCTGTCAGGGTCGGATCCGGTCTTGCGCCGTGACGGCGTCGCGTTCGCGCGGCGCGATCGGCGCGCCATGTGGTGGGCGGCCGCGCGAGGCGGCTGCTGGTTGTGGAGTGGAGGTCAGAATCATGAACAACAGACGATCGACGACCGTGCTCGCGGGCGTGTTGGCGGCGGCGCTGTGCTCGCCCGTGGCGGCGTACGCGCGCGACTCGAACTCGAAGGAAGCAGGTTCCGACTTCGGCATCGGGGTGGTCACCGTGCTGGCCAACCTCGTGTACATGCCCGTGAAGGTCACCTACGGCGTGCTCGGCGGCGTGACCGGCAGCCTGGCGTACGTGCTTTCGGGGGCGAACCGCGAGGTGGCCGAGGGGGTCTGGGTTCCGTCGCTCGGCGGCGACTACGTGCTGACGACGAGCCACATGACGGGCCGCGAAGCGGTGCACTTCAACGGCGTCCGGGACGAGAACGCGTTCGTGGCGTCGGCCGACGAGAGGTCGACCGGCGACGACTCGGCGTTCTGATCCCGCGGCCGGCCCGCCTCGCCGGGCGTCGCGCCGGCCGGAGCCGCCGCGCGCACGCCCGGGATCGGGCCGTCTCGCACCCCCCGGCGGGTTTGTCTGGCGCCGGGGGACCGGCTAGCTTCGCTGCTCGTCGCGGCGCGAGGACTGACCCGTCGAGGGCGGGCGGCGCGACGAGGAGCGAACCACCAATTCCGGCGCTGCGCGCCGTCAGTTCGAGAGGAACTTCATGAAGCACCCAGCACGTCTGTTCGTCGTCGCCGCCGCCGTGGCCTCCCTCGCGGCGCTTTCCGGCTGCGATGCCATCTCCGGCTATTTCCGCGCCAAGAGCGCGGCGGTCAAGTGGGAAGGTCCGATCGAGGAGATCGCTTCGGCCGACATCACCAAGGACGGCAAAGTCTTCACCATCCACATGACCTCGCGCATCGACGCCTCGCCCGACAAGGTCTGGGAGGCGATGAAGCACCCGGAGCGGCTCTCGGAGAACAGCGACCAGTACAAGAAGAGCGAGCTGCTCAAGGACGACGGTTCCCACAAGGAGCTCGAACTGCACCTGATGGCGCTCGACAACCTGCAGCAGCTCACCGTCGCGATGGACTTCGACGACGCGAACAAGACGCTGAAGATCAAGACGCTCACGTCGACGATCGCCGACATCGACGGGGCGTACCATCTCGAGCCGTCGCCCGACGGCCAGAAGACCCTCTACGTGTACGAGGCGAAGCAGACCGACAAGGTCGCGCTTCCGATCTCCGAGGACGTGCAACGCAGCGCGATCAAGGAAAGCTTCGTCAACCAGGTGCGCGCGATCAAGAAGCAGATCGGGAGCTGAACCGGGCTCCGACCCGACTTCCGCGAGGCCGTCTCCGCAAGGGGGCGGCCTCGCGTGTTTTGGAGCCCCGCCTGTCGCATGAGAGTCCATCGCGCCGAATTCCGTGCCGCCGCGACCACCGTGTCGTCGCTTCCCCGAGCCGTGCATCCGGAGATCGCGGTCGCGGGGCGCTCGAACGTCGGCAAGTCGTCGCTGCTCAACGCGATGACCGGGCGTCGCGGCCTCGCGCGCACGAGCAAGACGCCGGGCTGCACGCGCGGCCTGCTGTTCTTCGACGTCGACGACTGGATGACGCTCGTCGACCTCCCCGGCTACGGTTACGCGAGTCGGTCGCAGAGCGAGCGCCTCGCGTGGAAGAAGCTCGTCGAGCATTACATCGCGACGCGGGAGGAGCTCGCGGGCGTCCTGATCCTGGTCGACGTGCGGCGAGGCCCGGAAGAGGAAGAGTCCGAGCTCGCCGACTACCTCGATTCGGTCGGCGTGCCCTACGCGTTCGTCGCCACCAAGACCGACAAGCTGAAGCGATCGGCGCTCGCGCAGCAGGTGGCGCGCGTTCGCGCGGCCGTGCAGCCGTCGGCGGTGCTGCCGACGTCGTCGCAGGGCGGAGCGGGCATCGACGACGTCTGGCGCTGGATCCGCGCGGCGATCGAGACGGAGCCGGAGCCGGAGTCGTCGGACCCATCGGAATGACGGCCGGCGACCTGTGGGCGTGCCTGCGCCCTGCACAGTGGGTGAAGAACGGCTTCGTGCTGGCCGCCCTCGTCTTCTCGCTGCACCTGACCGACGCCGTCGCGGTCGCGCGAACGCTGGTCGCCTTCGTCGTCTTCTGCCTCGCTTCGAGCTCGGCGTACGTCTGGAACGACCTGCTGGACGCCTCGCGCGACGCGGTCCACGCGGACAAGCGCGACCGGCCGATCGCGGCGGGCCGGGTCTCGCGGGGGGCCGCGACCAGGCTTGCGGCCGCGCTGGCGGCCGGCGCGGTCGCGGGGGCCGCCTCGCTCGGCCCGGCGATGCTCGCCTGCCTCGGCGCGTTCCTCGCCCTCCAGGCGGTCTATTCGCTCTGGCTCAAGCACGTCCCCGTGGTGGACGCCGTCTCGATCGCGAGCGGTTTCGTGCTGCGGACGGCCGCCGGCGTGGTCGCGGCCGGGGCGCAGATGTCGGCCTGGCTCTTCCTCTCGACGTTCCTGCTGGCGCTGCTGCTCGCGCTCGCCAAGCGCAGGGCCGAGCTCGCCTCTCTCGGCCGGGAGGCGCCCCGGCACCGCCCTGCGCTCGAGGCTTATGGCCGCGTTCCCCTCGATCCGGTGCTGGCCGCCCTCGCGCTCCTCGTCGTGGCCCTGTACACCCAGTACACGCTCGACGAGGAGGTCGCCGCGCGTCTCGGAACCGGACAGCTCTACCTGACGGTGCCTTTTGTGGTCTGCGGGATTTTTCGGTACCTGTTCCTGATCTACGGCCGCGACGAGGGCGGGAATCCGACGGAATCCCTCCTCGGCGACCGGCCGCTGCTGGCCACCGTGGGGCTGTGGGCCGCCACCGTGGTCGTCCTCATTTATCTCTGACCGAGCGCGCCCGGACGGGTCGCCGGCCAGATCGCGGCCGACCGGGACGTCCTCCCCGGTCCAGGGAAGAGGCGCTGCCCGCATTTCCATGCTCGACACCATCCGCAAGAAAATCATCGGCGACGTCAGTACCCGCTTCATCCGGCGCCTGCGTCCCGTCGTGGCGCGCATCAACGACCTCGAGCCGAAGATGGTCGAGCTGTCGGACGCCGAGCTGGCGGCGCAGACGGTGCGGTTCCGCGAGCGCCTCGACCGAGGGGAGCCGCTCGACGAGATGCTCGTCGAGGCCTTCGCGACCGTTCGCGAGGCCGGCAAGCGCGTCCTGCAGATGCGCCACTTCGACACCCAGATGCTCGGCGGCCTGATCCTGCACGCCGGACGCATCGCCGAGATGAAGACCGGCGAAGGCAAGACGCTGGTCGCGACGCTTCCCCTCTACGCGAACGCGCTGGTGGGCAAGGGCGCGCACCTGGTCACGGTCAACGACTACCTCGCCCGGCGCGACGCCGACTGGATGGGGCGCATTTACCGCTTCCTCGGCATGAGCGTCGGCGTGATCTACCACGACATGCCGGACGAGGAGCGCATGGCCGCCTACCGCTCCGACATCACGTACGGGCAGAACAACGAGTACGGCTTCGACTACCTGCGCGACAACATGAAGTTCTCGGTGTCGTCGTTCGCGCAGCGCGATCTGCACTACGCGATCGTCGACGTGGTGGACTCCATCCTGGTCGACGAAGCCCGCACGCCGCTCATCATCTCGGGGCCTGCCGAGCAGTCGACCGAGAAGTACTACGTCATCAACTCGATCCTCCCGCGCCTCCACAAGGACGAGCACTTCACGATCGACGAGAAGCAGCGCTCGGCGATGCTCACCGACGAAGGGGTCGCGCTGGTCGAGGAGCTGCTGAACGTCCCGAACCTCTACGACCCGAGCGCGATCGAGATCCTGCACCATGTGAACCAGGGGCTGCGCGCGCACGCGATCTACAGGCGCGACGTGGACTACATGATCCACGAGGGCCAGGTCGTGATCGTCGACGAGTTCACCGGCCGCCTGATGCCCGGCCGCCGCTGGAGCGACGGCCTGCACCAGGCCGTGGAGGCGAAGGAAGGGGTGCGCATCGAGCGCGAGAACCAGACGCTCGCGACGATCACGTTCCAGAACTACTTCCGCATGTACGACAAGCTCTCGGGCATGACCGGGACGGCCGAGACGGAGGCCGAGGAATTCCGCAAGATCTACGGCCTCGACGTGATCGTCGTGCCGACGAACCGGCCGATGGTCCGCCAGGACCACCCGGACGTCGTCTACAAGACCGCGCGCGAGAAGTACGACGCCGCGATCGAGGAGATCAAGGACTGCCACGAGCGCGGACAGCCGGTGCTGGTCGGCACGATCTCGATCGAGCGGTCCGAGTTCCTCGCGGCGCAGCTCAAGAGCCAGGGCATCCCGCACCACGTGCTGAACGCGAAGCAGCACGAGCGCGAAGCCGAGATCGTCGCGCAGGCGGGCCGCAAGGGGGCGGTCACGATCTCGACGAACATGGCCGGTCGCGGCACCGACATCGTGCTGGGCGGCAACGCGGCGTTCATGGCGCGCGCCGCGTGCTCCCTCGGGGAGGAAGACGCGCGCTTCCCCGAGATGCTCGAGAAGTTCAAGGCCCAGTGCGAGGCCGAGCGCGAGGAGGTCATGGCCGCCGGCGGCCTCCACATCCTCGGCACCGAGCGCCACGAATCCCGGCGCATCGACAACCAGCTCCGCGGGCGCTCCGGTCGCCAGGGCGACCCCGGCTCGTCGCGCTTCTTCCTGTCGCTCGAGGACGACCTGCTGCGCATCTTCGGCGCGGAGCGGATCCAGGGCCTGATGTCGCGCCTCGGCATGGAAGAGGGCGTGCCGATCGAATCGAAGATGGTCTCGCGCGCCGTCGAGAACGCGCAGAAGAAGGTCGAAGGCCACAACTTCGACATGCGCAAGCACCTGCTCGAATACGACGACGTGATGAACAAGCAGCGCGAGATCGTCTACGCGCGGCGCAAGGCGTACCTCACCGCCGAGAACCTGCGCGAGGAGGCGATCGCGCTCGCGACCGAGCAGGCGGAATCGCTGCCGGACACCTACCTGCCGGGCGATCGCCGCAGCGGCTGGGACTGGCAGGCGCTCGTCGAGGCGGTCCAGAACCACTTCCACATGTCGTTCGACATCCCGGAGGGCGAGCGCGAGACGCTGCGGCCCGCCGAGGTCAAGGAGCGCATCGTCGAGGCCGTGAAGGCGCAGTACGAGGCGCGGGAACGGGAGTTCGGCGAGGAGGTCGTGCGCCAGCTCGAGCGCTGGGTGCTGCTCCAGGCGATCGACCACCACTGGAAGGACCACCTGCTCGGCATGGACCACCTGAAGGAAGGGATCGGGCTGCGCGGCTACGCGCAGCGCAATCCCCTGCAGGAATACCAGCGCGAAGGCTTCGAGCTGTTCGAGGCGATGATCGTGCGCTTCGAGGACGACGCGGTCGACAAGCTGTTCGCGCTGCGGCCGATCACGCAGGAAGAGGCGCAGGCGCGCATGGCCCAGGCCGAGGCCGAGCAGGCCGCGCAGGCCGTCGAGCACGGCGCCGGCGAGCCGGGAGTGGAGCCGGACCGTGAAGCGGCGGCCGCCGCCGCTGCCGAGCGCGTGCAGGCCGAGCGCCGGGCCGCCACGCAGCGGCTCGGCCAGCAGCGCCTCGAGGAACAGCGGCTGCGCGCCGAGCGGCAGATGATCCTCTCGCACGGCGACAAGCCGCAGGGCGCGACCCGGCCCGTGCAGGCGTCCTCGGACGTCGGGCGCAACGACCCGTGCCCGTGCGGCAGCGGCAAGAAGTACAAGAAGTGCCATGGCAAGATGGCGTGAAGCGCCTTGGGATGGCCGGCGTGAAGCGCCTTGG
>CAYYZO010000019.1:0-13623 GCA_964476185.1 uncultured Myxococcales bacterium | reverse complement strand
GGCGTGAAGCGCCTTGGGATGGCCGGCGTGAAGCGCCTTGGAATGCTGGCGTGAGACGCCTCGAAGAGAAGACGGAAAACCGCGGAGAGTGAACCCGTGAAGATCGAACCAGTCTCCTCGCCGGCCGCTGTCCGCGGATTCCGGTTCTGCGGCGTTCACGGGGGCATCAAGAAGAAGGGCCGGCGAGACTTCGCGCTGATCGTCGCCGACCGACCGTGCGCGTCGGCCGCTGTTTTCACGCAGAACCGCTGTGCGGCCGCGCCGGTCGTCGTCGGGCGCGAGCACGCGGCCGACGGACAGCTCCAGGCGATCATGATCAACTCGGGCAACGCGAACTGCGCGACCGGGGAGCAGGGGCTCAAGCTGGCGCGCTGGAGTTGCGACGAACTCGCGTCGCGGCTCGGGGTGCCGGCATCGCTCGTCCTGCCGTGCTCGACGGGTGTGATCGGCGTCCAGCTCGACCACCGGGTGATGGCGCGGGCCATCGCACTCGGCGTCGACTCGCTGAGCAAGCGCGGTTTCGGCGCCGCGGCGCGCGCGATCATGACCTCGGACGCGTTCCCGAAGTGGGCCGAGCGGCGTCCGCAGGTCGAAGGCATCGAGGTCCACGTGGCCGCGATGGCCAAGGGCGCGGGCATGATCGAACCGAACATGGCGACGATGCTCTCGTTCGTGCTGACCGATGCCAAGGTGTCGCCGGCCGCGGCGCGCTCGATCCTCGAGGCCGGCGTGGCGAGGAGCTTCAACCGCATCAGCGTGGACGGCGATACGAGCACCAACGACACGTGCGTGCTGATGTGCTCGGGCGAGGTCGCGGGCACGACGATCGAGGGACCCTCGTCCCCGGGGTACGCGTCTCTGGCCGAAGCCGTCGCCTCCGTGCTCGAGGAAACCGCACGCATGATCGTCCGCGACGGGGAAGGGGCGACCAAGATGGTCGACATCGTCGTCCGCGGCGCAGCCGACGACGCGGAGGCCAATCGCGTGGCCCGTCGTATCGCGAACTCGCCGCTCGTGCGTTGCGCGATCACCGGCGCGGACCCGAACTGGGGACGCCTGGTCATGGCGCTCGGCAATACGGACGCGGCGTTCGACCTCGCGACGCTCGAGGTGCGGGTCGGGGACGTCGCGCTGGTGCAGGGCGGGGTCGTGATCTCGGACGACGCGGTTTCGGCCGCGCGCCGCGTGATGAAGACCGACGCGTATGTGCTCGACATCCGCCTCGGTGCCGGTCCGGGCACGGCGACGGTGATCACGAGCGACCTGACGCCCGAGTACGTGCACTTCAACTCGGCGTACACGAGCTGACGACGGTCGCGACGTTCGTTCGTCGGGGGGGAGGACGTGGGAGAGCTCTCCCGCCGCGTGGCGTCTGGATGTTCGTCCCTCGCCGGCTCGGGACTCAGTCCCCCAGCGTGAAGCGGATGATGGCTCCGTTGTCGGGCTGGCCCTCGCCCCAGACGCTGCCCCCGTGCACGCCGACGATGCGCCGGACCGTCGCGAGGCCGACCCCGTGTCCGTCGAACTGCCGCGGGTCGTGCAGGCGCTGGAACGGCGTGAACAAGCGGTCGGCGAGCGACGGATCGAACCCGATCCCGTCGTCGCGCACGTAGAAGACGCGCCGCCCGTCGCGGGTTTCGCTGCCGAACTCGATGCAGGCGGACGGCTTGGGCGCCGTGAACTTCCACGCGTTGCGAAGCAGGTTCTCGAGCATCGCCGACAGCAGCCGGGGCTCTCCGTCGACGACGATGCCGTCGGCGATCTCGAACGTGACGCGGCGCTGCGGGTCGCTCGCGGACAGCGAGGTCGCCAGCTCGCGTGCGATCGCGCTCAGGTCGGTGCGTTCGGGGTGGGGCTCGGAGCGACTGATTCGCGACAGGCGCAGCAAGGCGTCGATCAACTCGCCCATCCGCTGGCTCGTCGCCCGGATGCGGTCGAGCACCGCGCGAGCCTCCTCGGGCAGGCCCTGGCTGTGGTCCTCCACGAGGATGCGACTGAAGCCGTCCACGCTGCGCAGCGGCGCCCGAAGGTCGTGCGAAACCGCATAGCTGAACGCTTCCAGTTCACGGTTCGCGCCGGCCAGCTGCTTGGTGCGGTCGGTGACGATCTGCTCGAGGCGATCGTGGACGCGCCTTCGCTTCTCCTCGACGCGGCCCCGCACGATCGCAGTCGCGACGATCTCGCCGAAGACGCAGAGCAGGGACACGATCGCGTCCGGCCAGTCGAGAACCCGGCGGCTGTCGAAGGTGACGAAGCCGATCGGCCGGTCGGCGCCGACCAGCGGGACCGCGACGCCCGACCGCACGCCGTTGGTCTCGAGGAACTCCCGCTCGGGGCTGCCCACCGCGAAATCGCGCTCGACATCACGGACGATCATCGGGCGCCGGTGCTGGAAGTCGTCGCTCCACTTCGCGAACTGGATTCGCTCGAGCATCGGGATCGGGGGGGCTCCGGCGAAGCGGCGCTTGCGATCCCAGACGATCTCGCAGCGCGCGCGGCCGCTGGTCTCGTCCACGTCCAGCCAGACGCTGCTGCTGTCGAGGCCCAGCACGCCGCCGATCTCCCGCTGGGCTTCCGCGACGGTCTCGACGATCCGTTCGGGCGCCACGGCGATCAGCCGAGTCGAGAAGAGCGTGATCAATCGGGACAGCCGGTTGCGCAACGACAGCTCGTGCTCGGCCTGCTTGTCGATCGTGACGTCCACGGCGTAGATCAGGAATTGCTTCGGCTGCTCGATCACCCGGGCGATGCAGACCAGGAGCGAGACGCGGGAGCCGTCCGAGCGGTACACGTCCTGTTCCCACGGTTCGCTGCAGCCGGTGCGTTCGAGTTGCTCCCGCGCGCCCATCGTCATCGGCAGGTACTCGGCCGGGGTGATCTGGTCCCAGCGCAGGCGTCCGGCCTGCAGGTCCTGGCGAGAGGCCCCGAGCACCCGAAGCGCCGCGTCGTTGGCCTCCCAGATGCGTCCCTCGGCGTCCGCGGAAAGGATCCCGATCACGCCCGACTCGAGCAGTTTCGTCAGGCGGAGCTCGCTGTGCTCCAGCTTCGAGCGCAGCACCTGCTGCTCGAAGGTGCTGCGCAGCATGTCGGCGGCCAGCTCGAACAACGGCAGGATGCCGGACGACCATCCGGCCTCGCGCGTCATCGTGGCGAACACGGCGAACCCGAGCAGCGACCCGTCCCGGGTGCGCACGGGCACCGCGAGGACCGACCGCAAGCCGAACAGTTCCCAGGCGACCCGCTCCTCCGTGGCCTCGGGCGGCAGCCGCGACGGGTCTTCGAAGTGCAGGATCTCGCCGGCCGACAGGCGCTCCAGGGTCCAGCGCATCACGCGCTGTCCCTGCATCGACCGGAGCCCGGCGGGTTCGCCGATGGCCGTCCATTCGTGCGTGACCCGGATGATGTGGGAAGGGCCTTCGAGGCGCACGAGCGTGGCGCGTTCGGCGCCCACGGAACGGGCGATGCGTTCGAGCGCGCGGCCGAGGAGCTCCTCGATGTCGCTTCCGACCGCGCTGAGGAAGCTCGAGGTCAGTTCCGCGATCAGGGACTGGTACCCGATCTCGCGTTCGAGCGAGGCGGCGTCGCCGGAACTGCGCGCCAGCACCTCCGCCGCCCGCGCACGGGCCGACTCGAGCAGGTCGATGCCGGCGGCGGGTCCGTTCATCGAGCGCTCCCGGGCGCGTGCGGGATCGCGAGGAAGAAGGTGGCCCCGCGCTCGGGCGAGCCCTCCGCCCATGCCGAGCCGCCGTGCATGCGGACGACGCGCTCGACCGTCGCCAGGCCGATGCCGTGCCCCTCGAACTCGTCGACGCCGTGCAGTCGCTGGAACGCGCCGAACAGCTTGCGGGCGAACTCCTGGTCGAAGCCGACTCCGTTGTCGCTCACCCGGAAGACGCTGCGCCCCTCGTCCGCTTCCATGTCGACCTCGACGAGCGCCGCGTCGCGCGAACTCGTGAACTTGAAGGCGTTGTCGAGAAGCTGCTCGAACGCGATGCGCAGCAACTGCGGATGACCGACGGCGTTCATGCCCGCGGCGATCCGCACCTCCACCTTGCGGTCGGGGTTCGCCTGCCGCAGCTCTTCCGCGACGCCTTCCACGAGGTCGGATACGCTGACCTCGGCCCACTCGATCGGCGTGCGGACGACGCGCGAGAGCTGCAGCAGGCCGTCGATCAGGTGCCCCATGCGGCGGGTCGCCCCCTGGATCCGTCGCAGCAACGCGAGCGCCTCCGGGCCGAGCTCGTCCGGCCAATCCTCGCGCAGCACCGAGCACATGCCGTCGATGTGGCGCAGGGGCGCCCTCAAGTCGTGGGAGACGGAGTACGCGAACGCCTCGAGCTCTTCGTTGCTGGTCTCGAGCTGCGAGCGCCGAAGCTCGACGCGACGCTCGAGGGCGGCGACCGCCTCGTCGATCTCGCGATCGACGCGAAGTCGCTCGTAGGCGTTCGCGACGATGTCGCCGAACGTGCGCAACGCGGCGAGCAGGTCGTCGGCAACCTCCATCCGGCGGACCGAGTAGAGAAGGATGAGTCCCCGCAGTTTTCCCCCGGGGAGCAGCGGGACGCTGACCGAGGCCTCGAGCCGGAAGCGCTGCATCGCTTCCCGTTCCGCGCGCGCCGACTCCGGCAGCGAATCGATGCCGGCGAGGAAGCTCGTCCGTCCCGCCCGGAGGCGTTCGCGCCACCAGCTGCGCTCCGTCAGGTCCACCGTGGCCTCGGGGGCCACGTGACCGAGCTCCGGCCGATTCCACCATGACCTGCGCGTCGCCAGCTCGGCATTCTCGTCGACGTCGAAGACCACGGCGCCGTCGAAGCCGAACGCGCCGACGATCTCGCCGAGAGCTTCGCGAACGGCCGCCTCGATCTCTTCTCCGGAAAGATCGAGCAGGCGGCGCGAAAGGTCCGCATGCAGGCGACCGATCGTGTCGCGGCGGCGCAGCTCATCGGCGACGCGCCGTCGCGAGCTCAGGTCGATGGCGACGGACAGCAACTCGTCGGATTGCGGCGCGAGGGACGTGAGAGAGCAGAGCAGGGGGACCCGCGCGCCGTCGGCGCGCATCGCCTGTTTCTCCCACGGCATCACGCGGCCGGTCCGTCGCAGGATGCCGCGCATGCGGCGGTCGGTGGCGAGCTCCTCCGGCGGCGAGTAGTCGCGCCAGCGTATGCCGCCGGCGGCGATGTCCTCCTGGGAGCGGCCGAGCAGTCTCAGGCCCGCCTCGTTGGCCGCGATGATCGTGGTGTCGCTCTCTCGCATCGAGAACACGCCGACGACGTTGCTGTCGCACAGGCTGGCCCAGCGCGCTTCGCTCGCGCGCAGCCGGCGCTCGGTGACGCCGCGCTCGATCGCGTGGACCATCATGCGCCCGGGCAGCTCGAGAAGCTGCACGAACGGCTTCGGCCACGGCTGCGTCCGCGGCTCGCTGGTCGACGCGCTGATGAAGCCGACGATGCGGCCGCCGTGGTAGATGGGGATGCTGATCGAGGCGCCGACGCCGAGCCCGCGCATCAGCAACGACTCGTTGGCCGCCGAGCGCGGGAGCCCGTCCGTGCTCAGGATCTCGATCGGGGAACCGGCCAGGAGCTGGGGCAGTCCCCATCGGAAGGGGGCGATGTGCTCCTGCATCCCGGCGAGCGGCCACAGGCCCGGCGCGTGCCAGTCGTGGTCGATGGAAAAGCGCTCCCCCGACTCGTCGAACAGGGCGAGGGCGACCCGGTCGAAGCCCGCGAAACGGCCGATCGCGGAGAGGGTCCCGGCGATCTCGTTGGCGAGGCGCTCGGCCGGGACGGCGAGAAAGCGCTCGGCGATCGTCGCGACGAGGGTGCTCAGTTCCAGGCGCACCACCGGACTGTCGAAATCGCGGACGGCGGGCGCCGCGGGTGTCGGTCCGGTCGTGTCGGATACGGTCTTCGTGCTCATTTCCCCGCCGCATCGGCCAGAATGCGACCTTGCCGTCGCGGCGGGCGGGGCCAGCGGCGCGGCGGCGGGAGAGTAGCGGGCGCGGCGTGCTGCGTACAATTCGCGGGGCGCCCGCGTGGCGGCTGCGGGGCGCCCCGACGGCCCCGCAACGCCTTTCGGTGACGCCCGCGTCAGCTTTTCTTTGCGGGACGCCCCCGGTATCTACGCGGCCCATGAAAGCCTGCGTCTTCACCGCCAACCACGAACCCTTGTGTGTCGAAGAACTGACCCTGGACCCGCCGTCGCAGCCGGGCGAGGTCCACGTGAAGTGGGTCGCGAGCGGAGTCTGTCACTCGGACCTGTCGATCTGGGAAGGCAAGCTGCCGATTCCCCCGGGCTGCATCCTCGGTCACGAGGGCGCCGGTGTCGTCGTCTCCGCCGTGGACAGCCAGAGCGGCCTGCAGCCGGGTGACCACGTCGTCGGCAACTTCGTCCCGATCTGCGGCGAGTGTTTCTTCTGCACGAACGGCCAGCCGTTCCTGTGCGAGAAGGGCCAGATGATCGGCATGAGCCGCTTCCCGTTCGTCCGCAGCGACGACAGCCGCCTGTTCGGCGCGGTGGGCGGCCTCGCGACGTTCGCCGAGGAGGCGGTCGTGCACGAGGCCGCGCTCGTCAAGGTTCCTTCCGATTTCCCGCTCGAGCAGGCCTGCCTGATCGGCTGCGGCGTGACGACCGGCGTGGGCGCCGCGCTGAACGCCGCCCAGGTCACGAAGGGATCGACCGTCGCCGTGATCGGGTGCGGCGGCGTGGGCCAGTCGGTGATCCAGGGCGCCCGCATCGCGGGAGCCGCCCGCATCATCGCGATCGACCTGAACGAGGCCAAGCGCGCGACGGCCGCCAAGTTCGGCGCCACGCACTCCTGCGATCCCGCGGTGCAGGATCCCGTCGCGTTCGTGCAGGGCATGACCGACAACCGCGGCGCCGACTTCGCGTTCGAAGTCGTCGGCCACCCCAAGTTGCAGCGCCAGGCCGTCGACATGACGCGCCCGGGCGGCCGTTGCTGCTGGGTCGGCGTGCCGAGCATCATGGACGACACGGAAGTCCCGGGCGGCATGATCCCGCTGCAGAACAAGGCCGTGCTCGGCACGATGTACGGCTCCTCGGACGTCCGGAAGGACTTCGTGAAGTTCATCAACTTCGCGAAGGCCGGCGACCTCGACCTCGCAGGCATGGTCTCGCGCCGCATCAAGATCGGCGACATCAACGAGGCGTTCACCGAGATGACCAAGGGCGACTCGATCCGTTCGGTCGTCATCCACGACTGACGCGGCCGGAGCCGGCACCGCGGAATGGGGACGGGCGGCGTGGCGACACGCCGCCCGTTCCCGTTTCGGGGGCGGGCGGCGCGGCTTGCCTGCGTCCCGGCCAGCGGCTACGCGGTCGATCCGTGGCCTCCCCGAACGAAGAAGCGCTCTCGCGGCTCCACGTCGCGGTCGTGGTGCCGGCGTTCCAGGCCGGGGGGCAGGTCGCGGCGACGCTGGCCGGCATCCCGGCCTTCGTTCGCACGATCATCGTCGTCGTCGACGGTGCGACGGACGACACCGCGCGCCTCGTCGACGAGGCCGCGGCCGTCGACCCGCGCGTCGCGCGGGTCGACCATCCCGTCAACCGCGGGGTGGGCGCCGCGATGCGGACGGGCTACCGGCGCGCGCTCGATGCCGGGGCCGAGATCGTGGCGAAGATGGACGCCGACGGCCAGATGGATCCGGGATGCCTTGCCGCCCTCGTCCTTCCCGTGGCGCTCGGCCGCGCGGACTACGCGAAGGGCAACCGTTTCCTTCACACGCGCGAGATCCGGGCGATGCCGCCGTTGCGCCTGGCCGGCAACGCGGCCCTCTCGCTGCTCTCGAAACTGTCGAGCGGATACTGGAACCTGCTCGACCCGACCAACGGCTACACGGCGGCCTCGCGGGAGGCCTTGCTCGCGGTCGATCTCGACCAGGTCGACGACGGGTACTTCTTCGAGTCGAGCATGCTGACCGAACTGTCGCTCGCGCGCGCCGTGTGCGCCGACGTCGCGATCCCGGCGCGCTACGGCGACGAGTCCAGCCACCTCTCGGTGGCGAAGAGCGTCGTCGAGTTCGCGGCCAAGCACGCGCGCGCGTTCGCGCGCCGGCTGTGGCTTCGCCACGTCGTGCTCGACTTCTCGCCGGTGGCGCTGCTCCTCGGCATCGGCGTGCCGCTCGGCCTGTTCGGCTTCGTCTTCGGAGCGCGGCACTGGGCCGCGTCCTCCGCAGCCGGCGTGCCCGCCACGGCCGGGACGGTGATGGTAGCGGCGTTCACGACCGCCGCCGGCCTGTTCTCGGTGGTGCAGGCGATGATCTACGACCTGCTGTCGGTGCCGACGGTGCCGCTGACCCCGCCGCGGCTCGGACTCGTCGCGCCCGCGGATTCTGCCTGACGGCCGCATGGCGAAGTGCCATCTGGCCTGAGGATGCGGGTGGGGCTAGCCTTGGCGGAAATTGGCGAGGAGAGGACAGGGGCGTCATGACGACCAGGGAGTCCGGAACGTCCGCGGGGTCGAGCGACCTCGCGCAGGAGGTCGAGAGGCTCGAGCGCGCGCTGGCCGAACTCGGCGCGCAGCGCGAGCGCGAGCGGGCCGAGGAGGAGCCACGCGTGCGGGCCGAGAAGCTCGCTGCGGTCGCGACCCTCGTCAGCGGCCTCGCGCACGACTTCAACAACCTGCTGAGCGTGATCGGAGGCAACACCGAGCTGGCCCAGATGCAGCCGGACCTGCCGTTGCCCGTGCGCGCCAACCTGGAACAGATCGCGGCCGCGAGCCGTCGCGCCGGCCAGCTGATCCAACAGTTGCAGACGTTCAGCCGGCGCCGCAGCCCGTCCCTCGTGCCGGTGTCCATCGCGGAGGTGGTCGAAGCCGGGATCGCCGAGCGTCGTGCGACGCTGGCTCGTGGCGCCCGGATCGAGCTGGTCGCGCGCGCGCCGCTGCCCGACGTGCTCGGGGACGCCGTGCAGCTCCAGCAACTGGTGCACCACCTGCTCGCGAATGCGTCGGCGGCGATCGAAGGCCGCGAGCAAGGGCGCATCGACGTCCTTCTGGAAGCCGCGGGGGATGCCACGGAAGGCGCCCGCGTGCGTCTTGTTGTCCGCGACGACGGCGTCGGGATGAACGATACGATCCGGCAGCGGATCTTCGAACCGTTCTTCACGACAAGGCTGCGGAGCGATGGCGCAGGCCTGGGCCTGTCGGTCGTGGACGGCGTCGTCCGGCAGATGAACGGCACGATCACGGTCTCGAGCGCGCCGGGCGCCGGGGCGACGTTCGAGGTCCTTATGCCCGCCGCGCCGCCGCCGGCCGCTGCGGAGGGGGACCGTGGGAAGGCGGGCGCCGGCGCACGTGTCCTCTACATCGATGACGAGGACGCGCTCGTCTTCCTCGCGCAGCGCCTGCTCGCCCTGCGCGGTTACAGCGTGAGAGCGTTCTCGAACGTCCCCGACGCGCTGGCCGCGGTCGTCGCGGATCCGACGGCGTTCGACATCGTGGTCACGGATCAGAACATGCCGGGAGCGAGCGGGATCGACGTGGCGCGGGCGGTGCGCGAGATTCGCGAGGACCTGCCGGTGATCCTCGCTTCCGGATACGTCGATGACGAGCTGGAGCGCAGGGCGGCCGAGGTCGGGGTCAGCGTCGTCGTCGAAAAGCCGGACACGATGGAGGCCCTCTGCGACATGATCCGGGATGAGCTGGGTCGTCGCAGCCTCCGCGACTGAGCCGCGGGACGCGTCAGCCCCGTTCTCGCGAGGCTTGCTGGCGCGACCGTGCGAGCGCGAGCGTGAAGCGGAAGGTCGCGCCCCGGCCGGGTGCGGCTTCACCCCAGACCCGGCCGCCGTGGCGTTCCACGATGCGCTTGACGTTCGCGAGTCCGACGCCGGTGCCCTCGAACTCATCGGAAGGGTGCAGGCGGTGGAACATCTCGAACAGCCTGTCGGCCGTATTCATGTCGAACCCGACGCCGTTGTCGCGCACGAACACGACGGCGCGTCCGTCGGACATGCCGTCGCAGCCGAGTTCAACCACCGCTTCGCTGCGCGGGCGCGCGTACTTGACGGCGTTGGACAGCAGGTTGCGCAGCGCCTGCTCGACCAGGACCGGGTCGCCGAGCACGGCGGGGATCGGCTGGACCCCGAAACGGACGTGCAGGAGGCGTTCCTCCGTCAGGAGCTCGTCCATGATCTCCGCACCCATCGCGGCGAGGTCGAGTTCCTCGTGGTGCAGCTCGGCGCGGGCCGAACGTGCGGCGTCGAGCAGCGCCCCGATGAGCACGTTCAACTCGCTCGCCGACTCGGACATCTTGCCGATCCATGCGCGTTCCTCGTCCGTCAGGCGATCCTCGAGCTGCGCGGAAAGCAGGGACGCGAATCCCTGGATGCGCCGCAACGGCGCGCGCAGGTCGTGGGACACGGAAGCCGCGAACGCATCGAGCTCGCGGTTCGCGGCGGCCAGCGATGCCGTCTGCTCCGCGACCTTGCGCTCGAGGTCGGCGGCGAACCGGGCCTGGGCTTCCTCGGCGCGGCGGCGCTCGCTCACGTCGCGCACTGCCGCCGCCACGATGGTCCCGCGCGGCGTCGCGAGCCGGCCGAGGCTGACCTCGCATGGGACGGCGGCGCCGTCCTTGCGGTGCATCGTTCCCGCCGCGCTGCTGCCGGACCAGGGCAGCGCGGGGTCGGGCACGAGATCGCCGCCGGCCAACGCCTGGTCGATTTCCGGGAACAGCAGGTCGCCCATCGGCCGCCCCACGAGTTCGTCACGCCCGCAGCCGAACAGCGTCTCGGCGGCGCGGTTGGCCAGCACGACCGTTCCATCCGGGGCGCTCATCAGCATCGCGTCGGGCGAGAACTCGAAGAGGTCGCGGTAGTTCTGTTCGCTGCGTTCGCGTTCGAGTTCGGCGGCGATGCGGCTCGCGAAGACGTGCAATGCCGGGGTCGCGTCCTCGGGGGACGGCATCTCGCGGCGCGAAGCGACCGCGAGCAGGCCCATCGGCATGCCGGCGGAGTCGCGAATGCAGATCCCGGCGTACGATTCGGCCGCGAGGTCGGCTGCGACGCGGTCGTCCGGGAACAGCCGGCGCAGGTCCCTCGGCACGAAGCGCACCGTTTGGTGCATCACGTCGGCGCAGGGGGTGCCGGTGAGGGAATACGAGAAGTCGTCGACCGGTTGGCCGTCGACGGTGACGGCTACGGTGCGCGCGTCGTCGCCCTGAACGACGGCGACGAACGCGATCTCGGCCGACAGCAGTTCCGCGATGCGCAGGGCGGCCGTGCGGAAGACCGCGCGCGACTCCAGGCGCGGCGCCGACAGTTCGGTCGCGACGCAGTAGAGGGCGCTCTCCAGCAGCTTGCGCTGCGTGGTGTCGGTGACGGTGCCGACGGCCGAGCGCGCTCCGCCGTCGACCGAGTTCAGCGGTGACGAGCGAATCACGGCCCACCGCACGGAACCGTCCGGGCGCAGGAAGCGCACCTCGACCTTCGAGGTCTCCCCGTCGTCGTACGTGCGTCGCCCGGCGTCTCGCACGGCCTGCCGGTCCTCGGGGTGCACCCGCTCGAGCCAGCCGAACCCGGTCAGTTCTTCCTCGGCGACGCCGAGGAGATTCTGGAGTCGTGCGTTGAAGAACCGGGCTCCCTGCTTCCGGTCGATCAGGAACACGGCCGTCGGCGCGCGTGTCGCCAGGGACTCGAACAGGTCGCGGGAGCGTTCGGCATCTTCGAGGGCCGCCTGCAGCGCGAATTCCTTGTCGCGCACGAGCGTCGTGATGTCGTGCCCGATGCCGAGGGTGCCCGATGGCTTTCCCGTTTCGTCGTGGAGCACACGGAACGAGATCACGGCGGAAAGCCTGGAACCGTCGGCATGGAGCACGGTCCACGCGCGCGGCGCGTCCTCCGAACTCGCGCCGGCCAGGAACTCCCACTCCGGCGCGGACGAGAAGTCCCGGTCCTGGTCGCGGGAGAGTCCTTTGCGTCGGAGCGCCAGTTCCGCCGGTTCGAGGAACTCGTCGGCGCGACGCCGGCCGATCACCTCGGCGGCCCGATGACCGAGCACGCGTTCGGCTGCCGGGTTGAAGATGCGGACGATTCCTTGCGCGTCCGTGCCGATCACCACGAGATCGTTCGAGGACAGCAGCACGGAGCTGACCGACTGGAGATCCTCGATCCTGGGAAACGTGCCGGCCATGTCTCTGTCGGCGGCCTCCAGGGCCGGAATGCCTGTTCGGTCTGTGGACGTTCCTCTGCGGGACATCGAACTCGGCAATTCGAGCGGGAACATTCGCGAGGACGGAGTGTGCCCGTCGCTTCGTCCGACGTTCCCTTTGTCCCGGTTCGCCGAGTTGAAGCAACCTGGGTCACGTTTCCGCAGGGCAATGCGAGCGCGCGGTGGCGGGAGCCGGCACGACGAGTCCGGCGGACCACGCCGGACGCGGTACAGGAAATCCCCCTTCGGGAGCGAGTTCAGCGGCGCGCTTAGGAACTGGAGCGCGAGCGCAGGAACGTTTCGAGGGGGATGCGATGCGACGCGAGATGGCGGGCTGCGCGGGCGATCGCGCGCGGGTGGCGCCGGACGAGGTCGCGCCGTGCGGACCAGGCACGTGGCGTTGCCGCGGCCGCCTCGGTCCATGCCCGGGCAAGGGTTCGCGCAAGGTCGAGCAGCGACGATTCGCTTCGCAGGCCGCCCGCTGCGCCCCGCCCGCCGAGGGCGTCGAGGGACAGGCGGGCGATGCGGGTCAGCGTCAGCAGCGGCAGCAGCGCCAGCGTGCCGAGCGGCGCCACGTGCACCATCGCGAGGAAATGGTTCCGTTCGACGTGGAACGCCTTGAAGCGCGAGTGCGCGCCGGTGCTCGCCGAAAGCTCGTGCAGCGCGACGACTCCGGGCAGCCACGCGAAGCGGCCCCCCGCGGCGATCATCCGCAGGCCGAGGTCGCCGTCCTCGCAGTAGCAGAAGAACTCTTCCCGCATGCCCCCGGCTTCGCGCCACGCGGTCGTGCGGTAGAGCGCCGCCGCGCCCGAAGGCACGCCGACCTGGTCCTCGGCGAGGTCGTTATACTGCCCGTCGTCGCGCTCGCCGAACCCGCGTGGAAACCCGATGCCGTCGCGCGTGAAGACGAGGCCGGCCGCGCTCTGGATCGTGCGCGCGTCGGGCGACAGCAGCTTGAG
Source organism: uncultured Myxococcales bacterium (assembly GCA_964476185.1). GTDB lineage: Bacteria > Desulfobacterota > Binatia > UBA1149 > CAITLU01 > DATNBU01. The sequence goes on along the minus strand of CAYYZO010000019.1, from coordinate 504 downwards.
GCAGGCGCCTGCGACGTCGGGGGCGAGGTCGGGCAGCGCGGCGCGGAGCGCGTCGGCGCCACGCGGCGCAAGCCAGGCGTCGTTGTTGAGCAGCAGCACGAAGTCGGCGTCGGTCGCCGCCACGCCGAGGTTGCAGGCGGCGGCGAAGCCGACGTTGCGCGGAGTCTCGAGGCGGCGCGTGACGCGCGGATGGTCGCCGAAGCGCCGCGGCGGCTGGTCGACCAGCACGACTTCGTCGAAGCCGTCGAGCGAATCGAGGCAGCGCCGGGTCGGCGCCGGCTCGCCGAAGTGGACGACGACGACGGCGAGCCTCGCGCGCATGTCAGCGGTCGCCGGGCCGGGAGTTCCCCGCCCGCTCGTCGAGGGGGCCGGAGGCCATCACGCTCAGCCGGCGAGGCGCTCCTTGAGGAGCTTGTTGACCGTGGAGGGATTCGCCTTGCCCTGGCTCTCCTTCATGACCTGGCCGACGAAGAAGCCGAACAGCTTGTCCTTGCCCGAGCGGTA
>CAYYZO010000018.1:0-51998 GCA_964476185.1 uncultured Myxococcales bacterium | reverse complement strand
GGGGGTCAGCTGGGACAAGGTCGGCGGCACGATCCAGAACGACGTGCTGAAGGAGTACATCGCGCGCGGCACCGACATCTACCCGCCCGCGGCCTCGATGCGCGTGATCACCGACATCTTCGCGTTCTGCTCCGGGAACGTGCCGTCGTGGAACACGATCTCGATCAGCGGCTACCACATGCGCGAGGCCGGCTGCACGGCCGTGCAGGAAGTCGCGTTCACGCTCGCCGACGGCATCGCCTACGTCGAGGCCGCGCGCCAGGCCGGGCTCGACATCGACACCTTCGCGGCGCGACTGTCGTTCTTCTTCAACTGCCACAACAACTTCTTCGAGGAAGTCGCGAAGTTCCGCGCGGCGCGGCGCCTGTGGGCCCGCATCATGAAGGAGCGGTTCGGCGCGAAGAAGGAGCGCAACATGATGCTGCGCTTCCACACCCAGACGGCCGGCTCGTCGCTGACCGCGCAGCAGCCGCTCAACAACGTCGTGCGCACGACGATCCAGGCGCTCGCCGCCGTGTGCGGCGGGACGCAGTCGCTGCACACCAACGGCTACGACGAGGCGCTGTCGCTGCCGACCGAGGTCGCGGCGTCCACCGCGCTGCGCACGCAGCAGGTCATCGCCTACGAGTCCGGCGCGGCCGACACCGTCGACCCGCTCGGCGGCTCGTGGTTCGTCGAGCAGCTCACCGACGAGATCGAGCGCCGCGCGGTCGAGTACATCGACCGGATCGACCAGCTCGGCGGCGCCGTCAAGGCCATCGAGACCGGCTTCCAGCAGCGCGAGATCCAGCAGGCGGCCTACACGCACCAGCAGGCCGTCGAGTCGGGCGAGCGCGTGCTCGTCGGCGTCAACCGCTTCCAGAGCAAGGAGGTCTACCCGATCGATCTCCTGAAGCTCGACCCGAGGATCGAACAGCGCCAGAAGGAGAAGCTCGCCGCGGTGAAGGCGGACCGCGACCAGGCCGCCGTCGCGAAGGCGCTGGCCGAGGTCAGCCGCCGCGCGGCCGGCACCGAGAACCTGATGCCCGCGATCCTCGACGCCGTGCGCGCCTACGCGACGCTCGGCGAGATCTCGGACGCGATGCGCCAGTCGTTCGGCGAGTTCGACGCGCCGGTCTTCATCTGAGCAAGGCGAAGAAAGGCTCCCGCAGGAAGTCGCACGGCCGCAAGAGCCGTCAGGAGCCCCGCCACGGGAGTCCGCGCCGGACGCCAACGGACGCGCCGGCGCGCAACCGGCCACCCGGCGACCACGCCGGCGCCGACGTCGTCCGCAGCGCCCTCGAAACGCACCTGCTGACCCTGTTGCGCGACGCGCGGCGGCCGGGGTCCACCGAAGAACAACTGCTTCGCGCGACCGGCGCCGACGCCGACGACCTTCGCGGGGCGCTCGACGCGCTCGAGGACGCCGGCGACGTCGTCCGGATGCCGCGCCACCGCTGGGCGGCGGCCGAACGCTCCGGGATGCTGACCGGCCGCGTGAAGGTGGAGCGCTCCGGCCGCGCGCTGGTGATCCTCGATGTTCCGGACGCGCCGCTCGTCATCGAGCGCGGCGCGCTGCGCCCCGCGATGAACGGCGACCGCGTGCTCGTCGAGCCGATGCGCTACGCGCGCGGCGGCCTGCACCACGCGAGGATCCACCGCATCCTGGAGCGCGCCCATCGCGTCGTGGTCGGCGTCGCCTCCCCGATCGCGAAACGGCGGCTGCTGCCGCTCGACGAGCGGATCGGCCCCTACGTCGTCGTGCTCGACGACGACAGCGACGACGCGCCGCCGCGCATGGCCGTGGCCGCGACGATCCTCGAGTATCCTTCCGCGCACCGCGACCTCGTCGTGCGCGTCGACCGCGTGCTCGGGGAGATCGGCAAGCTCGAGACGGAGATCCGCTCGGCCTGCCTCGTGCGCGGGATCGAGGAGGAGTTCCCCGCCGCTGCCGAGGCCGAGGCCGAAGCGTTCCGCGAGCCTTCCGGGGCGGACCTCGAGGGGCGCACGGACCTGCGGGAGGCGTTGACCGTCACCGTCGATCCGGTCGACGCGAAGGACCACGACGACGCGGTGTCGATCGAGGCGACCGAACGCGGCTGGCGGCTGGCCGTCTCGATCGCCGACGTGTCGTGGTACGTGCGGCCCGGCACCGCGCTCGACGCCGAAGCCTACGAGCGCGCGACGAGCGTCTATTTCCCGGGCCGGTCGGTCCCGATGCTGCCCGAGCGCCTGTCGGGCGGCCTCGCCAGCCTGCACCCCGGCGTCGACCGCCTCGCCGTCACCGTGTTCCTCGACATCGACCGTTCCGGCGAGGTTCGCGAAACCTCCTTCGCGCGCTCGGTGATCCACAGTGTCGCGTCGCTGACCTACGAGCAGGTGCAGGCGGTGCTCGACGACGAGGGCTTCGCGCCGAGGAGCACGCACGACGAGAACGAGCCCGAGATCGCGGGCGAAGATCCCGGCGCGGCGGCCGCCGAGGACGACGACGCTCCGCTCCCTGCTCCGGCCCCCGCGCCGGCCGACGATCCTTCGCGGATCGCCGCGCCGGTGCGCGGCGCGATCGTCGCGATGGCCGAGTGCGCGGACGCGCTGCACCGCCGGCGCATGCAGCGCGGCGCGATCGACATGGACCTCCCGGAGGCCGTCGTCGAGCTCGACGAGGCAGGCGAAGTGCGGACGATCCGCCGCCGCGCGCGCCGATTCGCGCACCGGCTCGTCGAGGAGTTCATGCTGGCCGCGAACGAGGCCGTCGCCGAGCGCATCGACCGCGCCGGCGGCGCGTTCCTGTACCGCATCCACGAGCGGCCCGACGACGACGCGCTCACGCAGCTCGCGACGCGCGTGCGCGCGGTCGGCCTGAGGCTCGACCGCGAGGGCGGCCGCGTGGCGCCGGCCGTCTTCCAGAAGCTGCTCGCCGACGCCGCCGGCCGTCCCGAGGCGCGGCAGGTCAACATGATGGTGCTGCGCACGATGACGCGCGCGCGCTACTCGGCGGAGAAGGAGATCCACTTCGGGCTCGCGAGCCGCTGCTACACGCACTTCACGTCGCCGATCCGCCGCTACCCCGACGTGATCGCGCACCGTGCGCTGCTCGCGGAGCTCGCGAAGGACGGCGCGCCGGTGCGACGCGAGGCCCTCCCGTCCCCCGAAGCGCTGGCGCCGGCCGCCGAGCACACCTCCGGGCGCGAGCGCCGCGCGATGGAGGCCGAGCGCGACGTGGCCGCCGCCGCCGGCGTGCTCTACATGGCGCGCCACGTCGGCCGGCGGCTGCACGGGACCGTCAGCGGCGTCGACCGCTGGGGCTACTGGGTCGAGCTCGACGTCGCGTACGTCGAGGGCTTCGTCCACATCGGCAAGCTGCGCGAGTACTTCGACTGGGTGCCCGAACGGATGGAACTGCAGAGCCGCGTGTCGTCGGCGGTGATCCATATCGGCCAGCGCGTGCGCGTGCGCGTGGCGTCGGTGGATCTCGCGGCGCGGCGGATCGAACTCGAGCCGGCGTAAAGTCGCGAGCGCGCCGTCTCCGACGACGTTCACGCCGCCAGGTCCCGCCGCGCACGGGCCTTCGCTGCCCGTCGTCGCGCCGCGGGAGCGGCGCTACTCCGCTTCGCTCACCAGGTCAGCTCGACCCAGCGCTTGCCCGCGACCAGCTCGGCGTGACGCCGCTCCCACGCCTCCGGCGAGTCCGCCACCTGCGCGAACACGCCTTCCAGCGCCTTCGCCGTCTTCGAGAGCCCGGCGACGTAAACGTAGGTGTTCGCGTGCTGCAGCATCGCCCACACCTCCTTGCCGCGCTCGAGGATCGTCGAGCCCCAGTCGATCGCGTCGCCGAAGTGCGGGCGAGGGCTCAGCGCGCGAAAGGCCCGGAAGGTCGCCTCGTCGTAGTACTGGGCGAAATCGTCGTGCTCGTCGTTCATGTACACCATCTCGAGCCCGCTGCCCGCGCCGTAGAACAGCCAGATCCGCCCCTGGAAGCCGGCGCGCTCGTGCAGGTGGCGCACGAACGCCCGGAACGGCGCGATGCCGGTGCTGGTGGCGATCAGCAGCAGGTTCGCATCGGCCGCTCGCGGCACCTCGAACGGCAGGCCGAACGGTCCGGTCATCGCGAGGTCGTCGCCTTCGCGCAGGTCGCAGAGGTAGTTGGAGGCGACCCCCTGGTACGACTCGCCGCTGTAGTCGTCGACGTAGCTGCAGCGCCGCACCGCGATGTGGATCCTCGGCTTGCCGTCGGGCCCCTGGCGGGGCAGGTCGGCGACGCTGTACAGGCGCAGGTGATGCTGCTGGCCGAAATCGGCGGGCGCGGGAGCGAGCACGCCGAGGCTCTGGCCCACCTCGAGCTCGAGCCCGGGCGCGTCCAGTTCCAGCAGCAGTTCGCGCACCTCGGCGCGGGCGCCCGGCGGGCTGATCCGCCGCGTCTCCAGCACCTTCGCGCCGAAGCGGTGACTCGTGTCCAGTTCCTGAAGGTGCATCTCAAGCCTCCTCTTCGCTCTTGCAGCCCACGCTGCAACCCATGCAATCGCCGCAACCGGCGGCTCGCCGGCCGAGCCGTCTCTGGAACAGCCGGTCGATCGCGACCCAAAGCGACAGCAGCGTCACGACTCCGATCACGCCCTTGAACGCGGTGAGCAGCATCGTCATCCGCCTCCCAGCCCGGCAAAGCCCATGAAGCAGATCGAGAGCAGCCCGGCCAGCGTCAGCGTCAGGGCCGTGCCGCGCATGACATCGGGCACCGACGCCAGGTCGAGCCGCTCGCGCAGGCCCGCCATCAGCACCAGCGCCAGCGTGAAGCCCGCGCCCGCCCCGAGCGCGAAGACCACGCACTGGACGAGGTCGTACCCCTTGCTCGTCTGGAACAGCGCGAGCGCCAGGATCGCGCAGTTGGTCGTGATCAACGGCAGGTAGATGCCGAGCGCGCGAAACAGCGCCGGGCTGGTCTTCTTGATGAACATCTCGACCAGTTGCACGGTCGACGCGATCACGGCGATGAACGAGATCAGCTTCAGGTACGGAGCGTCGACCCACACCAGCAGCTTCTGGATCCCGAACACGCAGACCGAGCTGACCACCAGGACGAAGGTCACGGCGCCGCCCATGCGCGACGCCGTCTGCAGCTTGCCGGAGACGCCGAGGAACGGGCAGATGCCGAGGAAGTACGCCAGCACGAAGTTGTTCACCAGGCTGGCGCCGAGGAAGATCGACCAGAGGCTCGTGTCGTTCACGCCGCCACCTCCCGTTTCGCCGGGCCCGCCGACGCCCGATCCTTGCGCTCCTTGAACACCGAGAAGACGAGCAGCCACGCGGCCAGCGTGAAGAAGCCGCCGCTCGGCAGCACCATCATCACCCAGGGCTGGAACCCCTCGTGGAACAACGGCACGCCGAAGAACGTGCCGTTGCCCAGCACCTCGCGCACGCCGCCGAGGCACATCAGCGCGAACGCGAAGCCGAGCCCCATGCCGAGGCCGTCGAGCAGCGAGCGCCCGAGGTCGTTCTTCGATGCGAAAGCCTCCGCGCGACCGAGGATCACGCAGTTGACCACGATCAGCGAGATGAACGCGCCGAGGGCGCGGTGCAGCGGCAGGCTGATGGCCTCGAGCAGCGAGTCGACCAGGGTCACGAAGGTCGCGATCACGAGGATGATCGTGACGATGCGGACCTCCTTCGGAATGAAGCGGCGCAGCAAGGAGACCACGGCGTTGGAACCGACCAGCACGAACAGCGTGCACAGCCCCATCGCCAGCGCGTTGATCGCGGAATTGGTCACCGCGAGCGTCGGGCACATCCCGAGCGTCGACACGAACACCGGGTTGTCGCGCCACAGCCCCTTCAGGAACACGTCGGTCGGGCTCACCTGGTCGCTCATGGCTGGAATTCCTCGACGTGCGCGGTGATGCGCGGCGCCCAGTGCGCCACGCTCTGCCCGACGATGCGCGCGACGGCCTTGGAGGAGATCGTCGCGCCGGTGATGGCGTCGACCTGCCACGCCGCGGTCTTGGCGCCGCTGGCCACCGTCTCGACCGGGTGGAGCAGCGCCCGGCCGGTCTCGTCGAGGGCCACGTCGAGCGCCGCGAAATTCCGGCGGAACTGCGGGTCGGTGTCGATCTTGTCGCCGAGTCCCGGCGTCTCCCGGCTCTGCAACACGACCATGCCCACCACCGCCTGCCGGCCGGGCGCGTAGCCGTAGAGCAGTTCGATGGTGTCCTGATAGCCGGTGCCCTCGGCCGCGATGGCCACGCCGACCAGTGAACCGTCCGCCGCGTATCCGGCGTAGACCCTGGGGCCGGCGCCGGCCGCGCCCTCCGACTTCGCGAAGCCGTCCCCGCGCGCCTCGAACGCCGCGCTCCTCACCGCACCGGGCAGCACCTCGAGCACGGCCGCTTCGAGGGCCTCGGCGCGGTTTCGCAGGATGATCGGGCGCGTCAGCTCATGGACGACGACGATCAGCAGCGCGCACAGCATGCCGACGCCGACCACGGCGCGGTACAGCGGCCACGCGGGGACTTCGGCCGGCGTGGCCTGGGCCGCCGCGCTTCTGGCCGGCGTGCTCTCGCGCTGGTCGCTCACGACGGTTTCTCCCTGTGCAGTGGCAGCGAGGTGCCGAACACGCGCGGCTGGATCAGCGCGTCGATGTGCGGCGTCAGCGCGTTGCCGAGCAGGATCGCGTACATCACGCCCTCGGGCATGCCGCCCCAGGTGCGGATCACGATCACGAGCACGCCGATGAAGACGCCGTAGACGACGCAGCCCGTGTTCGTCATCGGCGAGCCCACCATGTCGGTCGCCATGAACACCGCGCCGAGCATCAGGCCGCCCGACAGCAGCATGAACGACGCGGGCGCGTAGCGAGCCGGATCCAGCAGGTGCATCGCCGCCGCCAGCGCCGCCGCGCTGCCCAGCACCGACGCGGTGATGCGCCAGTTCATCCTGTGCCGCGCCACCAGCAGCGCGCCGCCGAGCAGGATCAGCACCGCGCTCGTCTCGCCGGCCGAGCCCATCGTCGCGCCGGTGGCCAGCGCGACCGGATCGGCCAGCACGCCGCCGAACTTCCACGCCGACAGCGGCGTCGCCGAAGTCACCGCGTCGACGACGGGCCGGGTGAACGGCGCGGTCAGCGTGCTGCCGGGCAGCGCGGCGAAGCGCCCTTCGGCGCCGAACGCGAGCCAAGTCGTCATCGGCACCGGAAAGGTGGCCTGCAGCATCGCGCGGCCGACCAGCGCGGGGTTGAAGCAATTGAACCCGAGTCCGCCGAACGCGTGCTTTCCGATTCCCATCGCGAACACGGCGCCGACGACCACCATCCACAGCGGCAGCGACGGCGGCAGGGTCATCCCGAGGAGCAGCCCGGTGATCACCGCCGACCAGTCGCTGACCGTGCTCCCCTCGCCCTTCATGCGGCAGAAGGCGTGCTCGAGCCCCACGCACGACAGCACCGAGACCGCCATCACGGCGAGCGCGCCGAGGCCGAACGCGTAAACCGCCCAGGCGGTCGCCGGCAGCAGCGCCAGCACCACGTCGAGCATGATGCGCTCGACGCTGTGCGGCGCCCGCAGGTGCGGCGACGGGCCGATGTCGAGAACCCGACTCACGCGGCGGCCCCCGGCTTCGAGGCGGCTTCCTTGCGCAACGCGGCCTTGGCAACGCGGAACGACTGCACGAGCGGGATGTTCGAAGGGCAGACGTAGGTGCACGACCCGCACTCGAAACAGTCCATCAAATGGTGGTCGCGCTGCATGCGCTCGTGCTCGCCGTTGCGGGCCAGCAGGCCGAGTTCGGCGGGATTGAGGAACAGCGGGCACGCCTCGACGCAATAGCCGCAGCGGATGCAGGGACGCTCAGGCTTGTGCAGCGCGGCCCCGCCCTCGGCCGTGGTGAACGCGACGACGCCCGACGTGCCCTTGACGATCGGCACGTCGAGGCTGGCCACAGCGGGACCCATCATCGGGCCGCCCAGGAAAATCGTGCTCACGTCGCCCTGCAGCCCGACGGTGTCGAGCGCGAAGCGCAGCGGCGTGCCGATCGCGATCCGGTAGTTGCCCGGGTCGCGCACGGCGGGTCCGGAGATCGTGATCACGCGCTCCTGGATGCCGCGGCCGTGCGGCAGCAGGCGGCCGATCTCGGCCGTCGTGGCCACGTTGATGCAGATCGCGCCCGCGTCGAACGGCAGGCCTCCCGACGGCACCTCGCGCCCGAGCAGCGCGCGGATCAGCATCTTCTCCGCGCCTTGCGGGTACTTCACCGTCATCTCCACGACCTCGACCGGCAGGTCGTCGGGTCGGGCCTTGCGCAGCGCCTCGGCGGCGTCGCGCTTGTTGGTCTCGACGCCGACGATCACGCGGGCGCCCGGCGCGAGGCGCAGCAGGTAGCGGATGCCGGTGAAGATGTCGGACGTCTGCTCGAGCATCACGCGGTGATCGGTGGTCAGGTACGGCTCGCACTCGGCGCCGTTGATCACGATCGCGTCGACCCGCTTGTCCGCGGGCACGGTGAGCTTGACGTGCGTGGGAAAGGCCGCGCCGCCGAGTCCGACGATGCCCGCCGCCTGGATGGCCGCGAGGATCTCCTCGGCGCCGGCGCTCTGCCAATCGCAGGGCGTGCCCTCGGCGACCTCCTGCGTCGAGGCCGGATGGGGCGCGAGGAACACGCTCGGCACCATCCTGCCCGTCACCACGGGAGCGAGGCCGATGCGCCGGACCACGCCGCTCGCCGGAGCGTGCATCGCGACCGACAGGAACCCGTCGGCGCGCGCGAGCACCTGGCCGCGCACGACGTCCTGGCCCTCGCGCACGACCGGCACCGCCGCCTTGCCGAGGTGCTGCGAGAGCGGCACGACCAGCACCGGCGCGAACGGGAACTGGAGGATCGCCAGGTGCGCCGTGCGCGACTTCTCCTCCGGCGGATGAATGCCGTGGCGAAAGCTCGCTCGTCCGAAAAACCCCACGCCTGCTGCCCTCAGCTGAAGGCCTTGGCGCGCTCGATCAGCTTGTCCGTGCCCGGCTCGCCGCGCTCCCGCGGCAGGCCGGGATGGATCACCCCCGCCGTGCAGCGCTCGGCCGCCTTGACCAGTTGCGCGTAGGTGCCCGCCGCCGCGTCGGCGATGAACGCGCGCTTGCGGTCGTCGTAGCGGAACATCCGCGGGTTGAGCTTGATGCACTCGTCGCAGGAGGTGCACTGGTCGCTGTCGATCCACGGCGCGACGTAGTCGCCCGGCGCAGATCCGTTTCCGTTGCCTTGCGGCGCCGCCGACCCGGCCGCGGCGCCGGCCAGCGTCTCGAGCATCTCGGCCGTGCCCTCGCTGCCGTCGCCGCTGGCAAGCCGCATCAGCGCGCCGGCAAGACGCTGCACGATCTCGCGACGCACGCGCGCTTCGGTGTCCCCGGTCGTCGGCGGCTGCTCGCCGACGCGGGCCAGCGAGCGCAGCATGCGCCAGAAGTCGCGGCGGTCCTCGGTCGACGCGACCATCGCGGCGTCGACCATCAACCGGCCGAGCTTCTGCTCGCGGTCGACCGTCCAGACGAACGGGAACTTGCCCTCGCGCTCGTCGGCCGGCAGCGCGAGGAACTCCGCGAGGTGCACCATGTTCTCGTTCCAGGTGTCGGGCGGCGCCTTGCGGAAGTGCTTGCGGAAGCGCGCCTCGGTGATCGCGAAGTCGGCGAACGTCATCGGCAGCTCGAGCGTGTGCTTACGCTTGTACTCCTGGTACTCGAGCGTGTAGGCGGGGAAATCGGCGTCGAGCGCGGGGTTGCCCTCGAGGTCGAAGCAGTCCTCGGGGCGCGCGCCCTTGTCCGGGTTGTAGCGGAACAGCGGGTACGCGCGCGACTCGACCGCCAGCTTGGCCTGGTGCGCGCCCATGTCGTCGCCGATGCCGTGCTCCGGCTGGCACGAGGTGTAGAGGTTGAACAGCGCCGGCCGCCGCGCCTTGATGCCCTCGATGAAGCCCTCGATCATGTGGCTCGGGTGGGCGATCGTGCTCTGCATCACGTAGGTCGTGCGGTGGGCCATGCCGATCAGGCCGATCTCCTTTCGCACCTCCTGCTTGCCCTGCATCGCCTTGCCGAACTGCGCCATGTCGGAGATCTGGCCGAGGAAGCCCGACGTGCAGGCCTGGCCGCCCGTGTTCGAGTACACCTGCGTGTCGAGCACCAGCACCTTGATCGGCTTGCCCGACATCAGCAGGCGCGAGAGGTTCTGGAAGCCGATGTCGTACATCGCGCCGTCGCCGCCGGTGGCCACCACGGGCGGGCACAGCTCCCACTCCTCGTCGCTGAACTGGCGCCAGTCGAAGCGCTGGAAGTGCTCGTCGTGCTCCTTCGGCCGGTACTCGCCGGCGATCTCCAGCTCGGCCTTGCGGAGCGCGGCGAAGCCCTGCGCCATCTTCGCCATGTGTCCCTCGAACAGGCCCATCGCGATCGACGGGCTGTCCTGGAACAGGTGGTTCGTCCACGGGAACGGGTACGGGTTGAACGGATAGGTGCTGCCCCAGACCGAGCTGCAGCCGGTCGCGTTGACCATGCCCATCGGGCTGCGCCCGCGACCCGTGACGCCGCGCTCGTAGCGCCACTTGAGCTGGCGGAGCTGGTCCAGCACCGACGACACGCGCGCCAGCCACGCGCGGTCGAGCGCATGGCCCTCGCTGCCGAGGTGTTCGGCGACGCGCGAGAGCGTCAGGTCCTTGTTGCCGAGGTCGCTGAGCATGCGCGCGACCGCGCCGCTGTCGCCGAGGCTCAGCTCCGCCGACAAGCGCAGGCGCACGCTCTCCTCGAGCTTCTGGACCAGTTCGTCGATGCGCGCGAGGTGCCGCTCGACGCGGCCGCGCATCAGCGCCTCGACCGTCGCGACGAACAGCCGGACGACGGTCTTCTCCGAGCAGCCGAGGCAGGCGCCGTCGCCGCTGCTGACCGCCATGAAGTTGCTCTTGTCGAGCAGCAGCGTGTGCAGCGCGCCGGCGCCGTCCTCGAGGTCCTGGATCCGCATGTGCCTGGGCGAGGTCGTCGGCAGGTCGAGCCACAGGCTCCAGTGCCGGCGCAGCTTGTCCACCGAGTCCCCGGTCTGCGTCACCACCTCGAGCGCGTCGTCGTCGCAGACCTCGACGCACTCCATGCAGCCCTTGCAGGTGTAGGGATTGACCGTGATGCTCAGCAGCCCGCCGCTGCCCGGCTGCTTCTTCTCGGCCAGTTCGTAGAACGTGTGCGTGCGCGCGAGCGCGAAGCCGTCGAACTCCTCGCGGAACAGCGCGAGCTCGGCCGCGAGCTTCTTGTGCTCGGCCTCTTCCAGGCCGCTCTTGCGCAGCGTCGTGTCGAGGGCCTCGTCGATCAGCCCCTCCATGCTGTCCTCGTTGCGCGCCTCGGCCAGCAACGCGCGCAAGTGCCGGTCGAGCTCGCGCACGGCGCGCGGCAGGTGGACGACGTCGGCGCGTTTCTTCACCCGTGCGAGCACGGTGTCGAAGACCTGCGCCGGGTCGTGCACGAGCCCGGCGATCGCCGTGTCGGGGCACACGGTGTAGCAGTTGCCGCAGGCCGTGCAGGCCTCGGGCTTCCACCTCGGGTGCTCGAAGCGGATGCCGGTCATGTCGCGGAACACCGCGCTGCTGGCGGGCATCGTGCCGAGCCCGATGAACGGGTCGGTGATCTGGTCGCTCCCCATGCCGCGCGCGTAGAAGCTGCCGGTCTGCTCCCAGAAACGGTGCACGTCGGAGACGGCCGCCTCGCTCTGCGGGATGTGCTGCAGCATCACGGGCAGGCCGGGCGCGGACGCCTTGTCGGGCGCCGCCGCCTCTCCCGCGTCCACGCACGGAACGCGCCGGACCTCGTCGAAGCCGCGCTGGATCACGCGCATGTTGTCCTCGACCACGCGCGCGCCCTTGCCGCCGAACTTGTGCTCGATCTGGCTGCGGATCGCCTCGAGCAGGCGCTCCTCCGTCAGCCCCTGCCGCTCGAGCACCGACGCGGTCTTGAAGAACGCGCCCTGGAACGCGATGCCCTGCATGCGCAGCTGCAACTCGCTGTCGGTGGCTTCCTCGCGCGCGATCCTGAACGCGTCGATGCAGTAGAACTGGATGTTCTTCTCCCGGATCTGCTTCTGGTAGCGCGCCGGGATCGACGCCCAGGTCTTCTCCGGCGACTGGTCGCTCTGCATCACGAAGGTGCCGCCCTCGCGCAGGCCGGCGAGCGCGTTCGTGTGATGGAACACGTTGGGATCCGGCGACAGCACCACGTCGACGTAGATGTACTCGCAGTTGACGCGGATCGGCTCGGGCGCGGCCGACAGGTAGTACGTGGTCGGCTGGCCCTTCTTCTCGGAGCCGTACTTGGGGTTGGCCTTGATGTGGTAGCCGAGCAGGTCGAACAGCGTCATCGCCAGGTTCTTGCCCGTGGTGATGGCGCCCCAGCCGCCGATCGAGTGGAAGCGCACCGTGATGCTGTCCTTCGGCATCAGGTTCGGGTTCTCGGAGCCGCGCAGCGCGAGGCCCTTCACGTCCGGGTAGCCGCGCAGGACGTCCTGCTGGTGCAGCAACGCCTTCGGCGAGACCGGCTCGTCGCTCGCGAAGTCGATCGACAGGTAGAAGAACTTCTTGCGAGCGCCGTCGGGCAGCATGTTCTCGACGGCCGCGATCAGGCCCTCGGGCTGCAGGTCGCGGCTGCCCATGCCGAACGAGCCCGAGTACAGCGGCGGCGCGTCGCTGAGCCTGCCGTACGACGCGAGCTTCGGATACGGCGTCTCGCCCCGGTCGCGGCCGTTCTCGAGGCACTTGCTGACGGTGGCGCGGATCTCGCGCATCAGCGGCAGGTCGGCGGCGAGCGGCTGGTCGAGGCGCTCGAGCACCACCACTCCCTTGCGGCCCTGCAGAAGCTGGCCGAGCAGGTCGGAGGGGAACGGCCGGAACATCACCAGGTTCACCACCCCCACCTTCAGGCGGCGGGTCTCGCGCAGGTAGTCGGCGACGGCCTCGGCGCTCGGGATCATGCTCCCCTGGCCGACGATCAGGTAGTCGGCGTCGTCGCAGCCGGCGCTCATCACGCGCGCGTACTGGCGGCCGGTCAGCGCGTGGTACTCGGCGAACGCGCGCTCGGCGAGTTCCTCGATGTGATCGAAGAAGAACGGGCGCTGCGCCGCCACGCTCTGCATGTACGCCTCCTGGTTCTGCACCAGCCCGCTCATCACCGGGTTGTCGACGTCCCACAGCACGGGGATGCGGCGCCGCTCGTTGCCGAAGATGATCCGCTGGGCCGGCGTCGGGCACTCGATCATGTCGTCGGGCCGGCCGAGATACTCGGCGATCAGCTCGCGCTCCGGCACCATCAGCGATTCGATCAGGTGCGTGGTCAGGAAGCCGTCCTGGGCGATCGCGCCGGGGGTCAGCGACAGCTCGGCGATCCGGTGCGCGATGAGGTTCAGGTCGGCGGCGTGCTGGGCGTTCTTCGCGAACAGCTGGAAGAAGCCCGTGTCGTCCATGCAGTGGTAGTCGTCGTGGCCGGCGTGGACGTTGAGCGTGGCCTTCGTCATCGCCCGCGCGCCCACGTTCAGCACGTACGTCAGGCGCTTGCCGACCGCCGCGTACAGCGACTCGTGCATGTACGCGATGCCCTGGCCCGACGAGAAATTCGCCGAGCGCAGGCCGGTCATCGACAGCCCCGCCGTGACGGCCGCGGCCGCGTGCTCGCCCTCCGGCTCGACGAAGATCAGCGGCCGGCCGGAGATGTTCAGGTGACCCTTCGCCGCTTCCTCGGCCCAGTACTCGCCCATCTGGGTCGACGGGGTGATCGGATACGCGCCGGCCGCGTCGCTCGCCTCGCGCTCGCACAGGATCACGCTGCTGTTGCCGTCCTGGGCCGCGCGGGTGCCGGGATAGGGGAACGTCGTCGGATTCTTCGTCGAGCTGAATAGCTTCATGGCCTCTTTCCGCGTCGGTGGACTCGCCGCCTCAGGTCGAAGCGGCAGGTCGCTTTTCGTGTCGTACGACAGGCCGGGCGGCCTCGCCCGCCTGCGGCCCGTCCTTGGCGTCGAACCAGACGATGGCCCCGGTCGGGCAACGCTCGATCGCAGCACGCGCGTGCGGTCGCGAAGGGTCGACCAGGGGCAGGTTGTGTTTCATCGTGATGAGCGAGGGAGCTTCCTTGGCGCAGCGCCCGCACGCATCGCAGCCCACGTCACAGTAGAGCAGCGCTTCTTCGCCCGCGAGTTCGGACCGGCAGCGCACGAACAGGCGCTGCGCTTCGGGCACCAGGCTGAACAGGTCCTTCGGGCACGCTTCGACGCAGGCGCCGCACGCGGTGCACGCGGCCTCGTTCACCACCGGCAGCGATTGCTCGTCCATGTGGATGGCGTCGAAATCGCAGACGCGCTCGCAGTCGCCGAGCCCGAGGCAGCCCCACGCGCAGCCCTTGCCGCCGCCCCCCACCCCGCTGGCCGCCGCGCACGAACTCAGGCCGTGATAGTGCGCGCGCATCGCGGCCACGTTCGCGCCGCCCGCGCAGGCCAGTCGCGCCACCCGGCGCTGGACCTCGCCGACCGCCACGCCGAGATAGGCCGCGATGCGCCTGCGCCCCGCATCGTCGCTGACCGTGCAACTGGCCACGTTGGCCGCGCCCTGGACGAGGGCTTCCGCGAAGGGGCGACAACCGGGATGGCCGCACGCCCCGCAATTGGCGTGGGGCAGCAGCTCGTCGACGGCGTCGATGCGGGGATCCTCGGCCACGTACAGCCGCCGGCTGGCCCACCACAGCATCGTCGCGATCGACAGCGTGAGCCCGCCGCTCGTGGCGACGGTGATGACCAGCGACTCGAGGGCCAATTCCGCTCCCCTTGGCGGACCGCCCCGTGAACCGGCCAGTCCAGGCTGACCTCGGCCCGCCTGCCAGCGGCGCGGCCGAGGTCGTATCCGCCACTCAAGGCGTCCTTGCCAGTATCCGTTGCAGGGTGCGAACGCCGTGGTCCGCTCGCGCTCGAGCGCCCAGGCGTGGCGAGAGAGATCACGTTGACGACGGCGACCGCAGCCGCGAGTCGACGGCAGAACTCCGAGAGACGTCGGGGGTCGATGAGGGGAATGTTCCAGCAAAATCAGGAGATTGAGCGTCGCGCATCGCGGGAACGACTGCCCGGAAGCATGGGAGGTCGCCGAGTTTCCGCGAGGGACCTGGGCGGCTTCTTCCCGTCGCGGCGACCGGCCTTCCGAGGTCCCGATCTCCCACGTTTCGAAGATCGTCACGCCCGACCGTTCGGTTCTCACCGAACGAGTCGGCAAACTGTCCGTTACCCGGCCGGACCTGGTCCGAACCGGGATCGAACTCGTCCTGGGGAAGCCTTGATGTCCTACCGCCACCGCGTCGCCGTCCTGGCCACCGTGATCGCTGCCTGCACCGCCGCCGCCCCGCCCGCCCTCGCCGCCGGCGAAGGCGGCGTCACGGACGAACTTCGGCGCTCGGTCGTCGTGCGCACGGTCGAGCGCGTCGCCCCGGCCGTCGTCGGCGTCTACACCGAGCGCGTCGCGCAGGACGTCTCGCCGTTCCGCTCGCCGGGCGCGAGCCCGTTCCTCGACCCGTTCTTCGCGCCGTTCTTCGGCGCGCCGCCGCAGCGCCGCCGCACCCCCAGCCAGCCGCAGACGGAGCGCGTCTCGACCGGCTCCGGCGTGATCGTCGACGCCGCGGGCATCGTCGTCACGAACCAGCACGTGATCGTCGGCGGCGACACGATCCGCGTGCAGCTCGCCGACAACCGCGAGTTCGAGGCGAAGCTGGTCGGCGGCGATTCCGACTTCGACCTGGCGGTGCTGAAGCTCGAGGGCTCCGGCGGCCTGCCGTTCGTTCCGATCGGCAGCGACGACTCGATCCTGATCGGCGAGACCGTGATCGCGATCGGCAATCCCTACGGGCTCGACCACACCGTCACGACCGGCGTGGTCAGCGCGCTCGGACGCACGCTGCAGACCCAGGGCGCGGTCTACCAGGACATCGTGCAGACCGACGCGTCCATCAATCCCGGCAACTCGGGCGGACCGCTGCTCGACATCCGCGGCCGCCTGATCGGCATCAACACGGCGATCCACCGCGACGCGCAGGGCATCGGCTTCGCGATCCCGATCTGGCGCGTGCGCCACGTCGTCGACCAGATCCTCACGCACGGCTCGGTGCTGCCGACCTGGATCGGCGTCGAGGTGCAGAACCTGACGAGCGAGCTCGCCGTGCACTTCGGCGTGCGGCCCGGCAGCGGCGTGCTCGTGCGCGGCGTCGAGAACGGCAGCCCGGCGGCGCGCTCGACGATCCGCACCGGCGACATCGTCACGCGCGTGCAGGGCGAACGCGTCTCGAACACCGCCGACTACGACCGGCGCGTGCGCGGGCTCGCGGCCGGCGAGCAGCTGCGCCTGCAACTGCTCACCGAGGGCGGCGTCGAGCGCTCGGTCGAGATCGCGATCGCGCCGCTGCCGATCGAGGTGATCGACCGCTTCGCGTGGGAGAACATCGGCCTCGAGGTCGCCGAGGCGCGAGGCGCGGTCGCCGTGCGGCGCGTGCGCGCCGGCAGCCCGGCCGCCGAGATCGGCTTCGCGGCCGGGGACGTGATCGCGGCGATCGGCGGCCGCGAGATCGACAGCGTCGAGGCGTTCCGCAAGGAGATCGGCGCGGCGCGCAGCAGCGCGAGCGTGCTCGTGTCGGTGGTGCGCGGGCGGCGCCTGTACCGCATCGTGATCCCGCTCGTCGACGCCCTCGGGAGGCCCGCGCCGTGAGTCCGCGCGCTCCCGCGCGGCGGTCCCCGACGCTGGCGTCGCGCCTGGCCGCGAACGTGCCGTTCGCACTGCTCCTGGCGGCGGCGATCCTGTGGCAGTTCGGCGTCGTGCGGACCCTTCGCGTGTCGTCGACGAACATGGCGCCGACTCTCTCGCTCGACGAGCGCGTGCTCGTGCGCTCCTGGGGCGGCGCACCCGTTCCCGGCGACGTGATCGCCTACCGTTCCCCGTTCGACCCATCGCGCCTGCACGTCGGACGCGTGGTCGCCGCGGCCGGGGCGCGCGTCGAGCTCTCGGAAAGCGGTCTCCGGCTGGACGGGCACGTGGTTTCGGCGCCACTCAAGGACTGCCCGGCGGTCGCGTGCGCCGTCGGCGCCGCCCGCCCCGCGGGCACGAGGAACGCCGCCTGCGAGGGCGAGGCGTCCTGCGACGCCGCCTGCCGGGCCGAGGACTGCCTGCTCGGGACCGAATCGCTCGGCGGGCGCAGCTACTACACCCGGCGCGTCTACGACCTCGCCTCGCTGTATCTTCCGGCCACCGTGGTCCCCGAGGACCACGTGTTCGTGCTCAGCGACAACCGCGCGGACGACCGCGACTCGCGCATCTACGGCGCGATCCCGCACCGCGCGATCGTCGGCGTGCTCTCGTTCGTCTACTATGCCTCCGACGAGACGGGCATCCGCTGGGACCGCATGAACCGCAGCGTGTCCTGACCCGCGCCGCGTCGCCGAAGAAGCCGATGACGACCTGCCACCCCGAGAGCGCCGCCGCCGCATGAGCTCGGCCTCGCACGCCGCGCTCGTCGCCGCCGGCATCTTCCTGTCGCGCATCGCGGGACTGGTGCGCCAGCGCGTGTTCGCGCACTACTTCGGCCAGTCGGCCCCCGGCGACGCGTTCAACGCCGCGTTCCGCATCCCGAACTTCCTGCAGAACCTGCTCGGCGAGGGCGTGCTGTCGGCGTCCTTCATCCCGGTCTACTCGAAGCTGCTCGCGAGCGGCGACGAAGCCGCCGCCCGCCGCGTGGCCGGCGTCGTCGGCACGCTGCTCGCGCTGGTGACATCGGCGCTCGTGCTCGCCGGCATGCTCGCCACGCCGCTGCTCGTCGACGCGATCGCGCCCGGCTTCGAGGGCGCCACGCGCGAGCTCACGGTGCGGCTGGTGCGGATCCTGTTCCCGGGCACCGGCCTTCTCGTCCTGTCGGCCTGGTGCCTCGGCATCCTCAACAGCCATCGCCGCTTCTTCCTGTCGTACACGGCGCCCGTGCTCTGGAGCGCGGTGCTGATCGCCGCGATGATCGCGTTCGGCGGATCGACCGGGCTGCCCGACCTCGCCGTGCGGCTCGCCTGGGCGTCGGTGGCCGGATCCTTCCTGCAGCTGCTCGTGCAGCTTCCCGTGGCCCTGCGGCTCGCCGGGGAACTGCGGCCGTCTCTCGACTGGCGAGCGCCGGGAGCGGCGACCGTGGTGCGCACGTTCGGCCCGGTCTTCGTCGGTCGCGGCGTCGTGCAGATCAGCGCCTACGTCGACGCGATGCTCGCCAGCCTGCTTCCGGCCGGCGCCGTCACCGCGCTCGCGAACGCGCAGACGCTGTACACGCTTCCGGTCAGCCTGTTCGGGATGGCGGTCTCGGCGGCCGAGCTGCCGGCGATGTCGAGCGTCGTCGGCGAGCACGACGAGGTCGCGCGCCGGCTGCGATTGCGGCTCGACGCCGGCCTCGGCCGCGTCGCGTTCTTCATCGTGCCGTCGGCGGCGGGCTTCGTCGCGCTCGGCGACGTGATTGCGGCGGCGCTGTTCCAGACCGGACGATTCACCGCCGCGGACGCGACGTGGGTCTGGGGCATCCTCGCCGGGTCGTCGATCGGCCTGCTGGCCTCGACGCTCGGGCGGCTCTACTCGTCGGTCTACTACGCGCTGCACGACACGCGCACGCCGCTGCGGTTCGCGACCGCGCGCGTCGCGATCGGGACGATGCTCGGCTACGCCGCGTCGCTGCACCTCCCGGCCGCCCTCGGCGTCGACGCGAAGTGGGGCGTGGCGTTCCTGACGGCCTCCTCCGGCATCGCCGGGTGGATCGAGTACCTGCTGCTGCGACGAACGCTGCGCGCCCGCATCGGGCCGGCCGGAATCCCCGCCTCGCACCTCTCGAAGCTGTGGGCCGCGGCGATCGCCGCGGCCGCCGCCGGCCTCTCGGCGAAGGCCTTCGCAGGGCCGCTGCATCCGTTGCCGCTCGCGGCGATCGTGCTGGCGCCCTACGGCGTCGTCTACTTCGGAGCGACCTGGCTCGCGGGGATCGAGGAATCGCGCGCGCTGGTCGCACGCGTGCTGCGCCTCGGGCGCCGATGAGCCCCGGGCCGCGGCGTCGCGCTCCCCACGGCCAAGATCCTGCCGTCTCGAGGAGGCGTCGAACGACCCGACGCGAACGCGTTGCGCGCCACGGCGTCGCGCGAGCCCTTGCATGACGGCCGTGCCTGCGCTCGATTGCGGGTCATGCTGGCCGGCCACTATTCCAGCGCGTTCCTCGCGAAGGCCGCCGCTCCGGCAGCGCCCCTGTGGGTGCTGCTCCTGGCCGCGCAGTTCGTCGACGTGCTGTGGGGGCTGTTCGTGCTCACGGGCATCGAGCACGCACGACTCGATGCTTCGCTCGCGTCGAACCCCCTCGTGCTGTTCGACATGCCGTGGACCCACAGCCTGGCCGGCAGCCTCGTGTGGTCGGCCGTCGCATTCGTCGCCTGTCGCGCGGTGCTCCGGCTCGACCGCCGCGTCTCGCTCCTCGCCGCTGCCGTCGTGCTGTCGCACTGGTTCCTCGACCTCGTCGTGCATCGCCCCGACCTGACGCTCGCCGGCGGCGAAGCGAAGATCGGGCTTGGCCTCTGGGACCTGCCGACGGCGGCATATCTGCTGGAAATGGGCCTCGTGGCCTCGAGCGCCTGGCTCGCGATGCGCTCGTGCGCGCGATCCGGGTCCGCCCGACGGGCGTGGATGGCGCTGGCGGCCGTGCTGCTCGCCCTGCAGACGTTCGCGACCTTCGGGCCGGCTCCCGACCGACTCGTCGCGATCGTGCTGTCGGGCCTCGCGCTCTACATGCTGGTCCCGGCCGCCGGGGCCCGGGTCGACGCCCGCACGGCTTCCTGAAGCCGGTCGCTGCTTCGCGCTCGGACCGTGACGCGGCCCGCGCGGCTGGCACCGCGGATCAGCCAACGCCGAGTCGGGACGCCGAATCGCGCCGCCGGCGAAGCGCTGGAAGTGAAGCGCACGTCCTCGACCGCGAGGCCGTCGTCGCCGGGCGTCACCGCGCGAGTTCCTTCATCATCAGGCCCGCGACCTCCGCGAACAGTTCCTGCGCGCAGGCGCGCAGCGGCTTGTCGCTCTCCTCGAGTTTCGCGGTCAGCTTGCCGAGGATGCCCAGGTAGAGCTCGAGCTCGTGCTCGCCGGCCTCGGGAAGCCGCCCGTCCATCACGTCGACGAAATGGCGCTGGAGTTCGGCGATCTGCCCGAGCAGGTGGTCCTTCTTGTCGAACGATTCCGTCATCCGGCAGGCTCCTCGCGCGACCGCGGCCGCGTCCTCGGGGACTGATGCCATGCGAACCGCCGGCTCGCAACGCATGCCGTCGACGGCGGCGCCGGCAGCCGCGACGAAGGAGCCGGCGCAACGCGCGCCCGGGCGGTTCAGGCGAGGCGCAGCACGAGTTCGTCGAGGTCGCGAAGGCCGAGCAGGAAGCTGCGCGGACGCGCCATCGCCCGCGCGAGCGCCTTGCGCACGTTGGCCGCTCGCAGCGGCTCGCCTTCGCACTCGCTGCGGATGTCGTCGAGCGTGTGGAACGGCGCGATCAGGTCGCCGGTGATCTCGAGCCCCGTGATGCGGTCGCCGCGCCGCCGCATCGAGCACTCGACGACGCCGAGCATCGAGACCGCAGCCGCCGTCGCGGCCCCGGGATCGGGCGGACCCGGGACGGCGAGCAGGTCGCGCGCCGCGCTCTCGTGCGCGAACGTCGACTCGACGCCGACCGCCGCGACGCGCGCGCCCGGCTCGAGCGCGGTCCCCCCCTGCCCCGACGGCAGCGTCGAGACGACCTGCGCCTCGGCGCCGAACGCCGCCGCCGCGCGTGCCGCGAACAGTTCCGCCCAGGCCTGGTCGTCGCGCGGCGACGAGCCGCACTGGACGACGCACGTCGCGTCGCGCAGCGAGTCGCGATCGACGCCGGCTACGCCCGCCGGATCGAAGCGATCGAGCAGGCCCGCCAGGCCCGCGAACGCCGGAAGCTCCGCGACGTGCATCTCGACGACGGTCGTGCCGTCGCGCATCACGGTGAACGACGCATGGGCGATCGCGCGGCCCGCGACGGTCACGAGGTCGCGCCCCGGATAGGTCGCATCGATTCCCTCGCCGCGCAGCATCGCCAGCAGCGGCCGCAACGCGCGGTTCAGCACCTGCTCGGGACGCAGGGCCGCTCCGGCCGCATCGAGCCAGTTCGCGTTCGGCGCGACCAGCGTCAGGCAGACGACGCCGGACCCGAGCGGCACGATGCGTCCGCCCGACAGCCGCCGGGAAAGACCGCCGGCCTGCGTCGGCGGCATCCCCGCCCCCGGGTCGTGCGATTCCACCGCCGCGGGATCCGCCCGATGAAAGCGCCCGAGCGACAGCCCGTCCGCCGCGCGGCGCCACACCCGCGCACGCGCCACGCCGTCGTTCGCGCAACCGAGCGCCATCCACTGGTCGCGCGCGAACGTCTGCCCGTGGTCCTCGGCGGCGCCGACGTCGACCTCGATCCGCCTCGTCGCGCCCATCGCGCGGACCGTTGCGCCAACCGTTCGAAATGCCAAGCTGCGCGAGCGCGCACGGTCGCCCGCCACCGTGCGCGACAACGGGCTGCGCGAACCTGTCCGGGCGAGACCCGTCCGGCAGCCTGCGAGGGAAGCACCGACATGCTGAAGGGACTCCGATGGCTGCTGCGCCTCGCGAGCTTCGCGCTGCTCGCCGCCGGTGCCTGGTTCTGGGTGCGCGGGCCGCACGTCGAGCAGGACAGCTACCTCGTCCTCGACCTCTCCGGGCGGTTCTCCGAGGAACGACCCGCCGGTGTCCTCTCCCGCCTGCTCTCCCGCGGCCGGTCGCTTTCGGACGTCACCGAAACCCTGGGCAAGGCGCGCCACGACGGCCGCATCGCCGGCGTCGTCGTGCGGCTCGGCAACCTCGACGCCGGCTGGGCGCAGGCCGCCGAGATCCGATCGGCGCTCGGCCTCGTCAAGGCGCGCGGCAAGCGGGTCGTCGCCGAGATCGAACTCGAGATGGATTCGGCCGCGCTCGAGACCTGGATCGCGTCCGTGGCCGACGCGGTCTACGTCGCGCCCGCCGCGGCGCCGCTGCTCGGCGGCCTCGAGGCCACCTCGGTGTTCCTCGGCGGCGTCTGGCCGAAGATCGACGTCGGCATGCAGGTCGAGCAGATCGGGCAGTACAAGAGCGCCGGAGACCAGATCGCGCGCGAGTCGATGTCGGCTGCGCACCGCGAGATGCTCGACTCGATCCTCGACGAACTGCAGCGCCTCCTCAACGGGACCCTCGCGTCCGCGCGAAACCTCTCCGAAGCCGAAGTGGGAGCAGCCATCGCCGGCGGCCTGACCCGTCCGGCCGAGTTCGTCGAGGCGGGCATCGCCAACGCCGTGCTCGGCCACGAGCAGGTGCTGCGCGAGCTCGGCGGCGGCGAGGCGGCCCGGACCGTGACGGAGCAGGTGTACTCCGGCGTGCGCGCGGGTTCGCTCGGCCTCGCGCGCGGCCCGACGATCGCCGTCGTGCACGCGGAGGGCACCGTGACCACCGGCAACAGCCGGCCCGGCGGAGGCAACGTGGGCAGCCGCACGCTCGCGATGGCGCTCCAGCAGGCCGCGGCGGACGACGACGTCGAGGCCATCGTGCTCCGCGTCTCGAGCCCGGGCGGGTCGCCGGCCGCTTCGGACGAGATCTGGCTCGCCGTACGCGAGGCCGCGGAGAAGAAGCCGGTCGTGGCCTCCCTCGGCGACGTCGCCGCGTCGGGCGGCTACTACTTCGCCTCGGCCGCCGACCGGATCGTCGCTGCCGCCGGCACGCTGACCGGATCGATCGGCGTCGTGTTCTTCAAGCCCGACGTGAGCGCGCTGCTCGCGCGCGCGGGCGTGCGCACCGAGAAGGTGCAGCGAGGCCGCTTCGCCGGCCTGCTCGACCTCGACAAGCCGCTGTCGGACGAGGAACTCGCGGTCGTGCGCGCGCAGATCGAGTCGACGTACCGGCTGTTCCTCGAGCGCGTCGCGACCGGCCGCAAGAAGACGCCCTCGGACGTCGACCGCATCGGGCGCGGGCGCGTGTGGACCGGCCTGCAGGCCTTCGAACGCGGACTCGTCGACGAGATCGGCACGTTCGACGACGCCGTGCGCGCCGCCGCGAACGCGGCCGGCATCCACGACGCCGACAAGGTGCAGCTGCGGCACTACCCCCGGGGCGAGGGCCTGGCCGGGCGCATCGCCGAGATCGGCGCCGGCGCGACCGCGGCGCTGCAGCCGCCGCTCCTCGCGCGCCTTGCCGACCGGCTCGGCGGAGCCGCGGACCTGCTGATGCTCGAACCGGGCGTGCTCGCCGTCGCCGACGGCGTCCCCGTCGTCGAATGAGCGCTCGCGGCGCAGCCGCCCGCTGCGGTTTCCGGCGCCCCTTCCGCCGCGTTATAAGCGCACGATGCTGTTCGTGATCCTCGGCCGCGACGGCCCCGACGGGAAGTCGCTTCGCCCCGGGCTCCGGCCCGCCCACCTCGACCACGTGCGTCGCTTCGTGCCCGGCGGGCACGTCGTTCTCGCGGGGCCGCTGACCGACGGCGCCGGCAGCCTGCTCGTGGTCGACTTCGCGTCGATCGAGGACGCGCGCGCGATGGCGGACGCGGATCCGTACTGGACCGGCGGGGTGTTCGAGTCCGTCGAGGTCCACCCGTTCCTCGACGTGTTCCCGGAGAAGGCCGCCTCGTGACGCTCCACGGCCCCAGCCGCCACGACTACGCCGAACGACGCGCCGCCGTGCGCGAGGCGCTGAAGGGAGCCGTGCTGTTCCTGCCGGAAGCGCCGGAGGCCGTGTACGCGAACGACGTGCACTACGCGTACCGGCCCGACACGAACACGCGCTACCTCAGCGGATTCGAAGAGCCGTGCGCGCTGATCCTCACGAACCACGGCAAGGAAGAGGACGGCTTCACGCTGTGCGTCCGGCCTCGCGACGACCGTTCGGAGACGTGGACCGGACGCCGCGCGGGCATCGAGGGCGCGCGCGACGACTACGGCGCGGACCACGCGTTCGCGATCGAGGAGACCTCCGCCGTGCTGCTGCGCCACCTGCGCCGCGCCGACCGGCTCTATTACGCGCACAGCCGCGACCCGCTCGTGAACCAGCGCATCCTCGACCTCGTGCACGAGGCGAACTCGGAGCGGCCGCGCCGCGGAGGCGACCCGCTCGTCGTCAGCGACGCCACGGCGCTGCTCGCCGAGTTCCGCCTGCGCAAGCGCCCCGAGGAGATCGAGCGCATGCGCGAGGCCGGCCGCATCAGCGCCCACGCGCACACGCGGCTCATGGAAACGCTGCGGCCCGGATTCACGGAGTACCAGGCGCAGGCGATCCTCGAGTACGAGTTCCGCTTCGGCGGCTGCGCCGGGCCGGCGTACGGCAGCATCTGCGCGGGAGGCGCGGGCGCGACCGTGCTGCACTACACCAGCAACGATCGCACGCTGGCCGACGGCGAGCTGCTGCTCGTGGACGCGGCCGGCGAGTACGGCGGCTACTGCGCCGACATCACGCGCACGTTCCCGGTCGGCGCGACGTTCTCGAAGGCCCAGGCCGCGCTCTACGACGTCGTGCTCGAGGCACAGAAGAGATCCGTCGAGGCCGTGCGCCCCGGCGCGCGGATCGAAGACGTGCACAAGACGACGCTCGGCGTCCTCGTCGAGGGCCTGCTCGAGCTCGGCCTGCTCGCGGGAAGCGCCGACGAGATCCTCGAGAAGAACGCCTACACGCCGTTCTACATGCACAACACCAGCCACTGGCTCGGCATGGACGTGCACGACGCCGGCTCGTACCGCCTCGACGGCACCTCCCGGACGCTCGAGCCGGGCATGGTGCTGACCGTGGAGCCCGGGCTCTACCTGCGCGCCGATGCGCCGGTCGACGAGCGCTTCCGCGGGATCGGCATCCGCATCGAGGACGACGTGCTCGTCACGCCGGACGGGCACGAGAACCTGACCGCCGGCGTCGCGAAGGAACGCGGCGAGATCGAACGGCTGAGGAAACGCGCGCTCAAGGCCTAGGCGCGGGCCGGTCCTCGAGGTCGGCGGCGACGGCCGCGCGGTAGTCGGCGAGCGCACGGAAATACTCGCCGAAGGCGTCGACGGCGAGCACTTCCGCCTCGAACGCGACCTGCTCGCGGATCTGCAGGGCGAGCAGGTCGGCGGCGCCGCGCCGGAAGCGCTCTTCCTCGCCGGCGCGCAGCTCGCGCGCGAGTTCCACGTTGAGCCCCGCCTGGCGGGTCTGTTCCCACGCCGCCTCGAGCGCGGAGAACGCGTCCCTGGTCTCGTTCCGGATGCGGTCGCGGGCGAAGCGCTGCTCCTGCCGCGTCCGCGAGATCTGCGCCTCGACTTCCGCGAGCCGCCCCTTGGCGTCGCGTCGCTGCAGCGGCACCCGGAGCTCGATCCCGGCCTTGACCTCGAAGTCTTCCTTGTCCTTGTAGACCTCTTCGCCGACGTCCTGGCTGGCGGTCACGCCGAGGTCGAGATCCGGCAACAACTGGTTGCGCGCCAGGCGCAGGTCGACGTCCAGCTTCTCCAGCGCGAGTTCGAAGCGCTTCGTCTCCGGCCGCAGCGCGACCGCCCGCTCGAGGTCGGCCTCGAGTGTACGGCGGACGGGAGGACGCGCCTCGGGGAATCCCCCGGGCAGCCGCTCGCGACCGGCGACGACCGGCTCGTCGCCATCCGAGCGCAGGAACATCGACATCGCGAGCGCCGCGTTCTCGAAGCTTCGGCGCGCCTTCACGGCCCCGATCTCGCGCGCGACGACGAGGCGCCGGTTGTCGGTGACGACGATCTTCGGCACGAGGCCCGCCTCGGCCTGGCCCGCGATCGCGCCGACGCGATCGGTCGCGAGTCGCAGCAGGTCCTCGGCCACGCGCAGCCGCTCCCCCGCGGCGAGCCAGTTGTAGTACGCGACGGCGCCGGCGCGCAGGAAGTCGAGTTGCTGGCGCTGGATGAACGGGTCGGCCAGCTCCTGGTCGAGCCGCGCTTTCGCGAGCGCCGCGCGCCGCTTGTCGATCGAACCGTCGCGAAGCAGCGGCAGCTTGAAGCCGAGACGTGGCTCGCCGCCCTTCTGCGTCCGGTCGTCGTAGTAGTCCGGCAGCGTCTCCCCGCGGTTCAGGCGGTAGCCGCCGAAGATCGTCGCGCCCCAGATGCCGGTGAACTGCTCGAAGCCGCTGTCGAGCGTGACGTTCTCGTAGTAGCCCGCGGGCGTCCCGAACACGCGCGCGAAGACGTTGAAGTCGAACGCGCTCTCGGCGCTCGTCAGCCGCCCTTGCGCGATGTCGCGCTCGATCAGCGCCGCGAGCATGGGCGGGTACTGTCCGCGAACGGACTCGAGCACGTCGCCGAGCACCACGCGCCCGGACCTTGCGGCCGGAGCAGCCGGCGGAGCCAGGTCCACGGCCCCGGCGGGAGACGGCACGACCCGGGACGGGGAGGTCCCCTCCGCCGCGGCGGTCGGCGACGGGCTGGCGGCGCCGGCGGGAGACGGCGCCGCCGGCTGCGGCGCGGTCGAAGCCGCGCCGCCGGCCGGCGCATCCTCGGCAAGAGGTGCGCCGGGAAACGCCGCGAGCGCCCCGCCCGCGAGCAGGGCCGCGACGAGGATTCGAATTC
Source organism: uncultured Myxococcales bacterium (assembly GCA_964476185.1). Taxonomy (GTDB): domain Bacteria; phylum Desulfobacterota; class Binatia; order UBA1149; family CAITLU01; genus DATNBU01. Next base: position 25,405 of record CAYYZO010000018.1, on the reverse strand, counting down.
CCGCCGCCGTCATTTCTTCGTCGCGAAGTCGGCGTCCTTCTTCGCATCGTCCGTCAGCGCAGGCGGGAAACCGTTCCACTGGCGCCAGACCTCGAACCACAGCGGAACGCGCTGCAGCAGCACCCAGCCGTTGGCACGCACCCCCTGGCGCAGCCAGCGCGCGCCGGGCCAGGCGAAGACCTTCTCCTGTTCGTCCCCTCGCGCGATCACGTCGGGCTTCTCGGCGACGAGCAGGCGGAAGCGCCCCTGGCCGTTGTCGGTCGGGTCGACGAGCACGACCTCGCCACCGAACGTGCCGATCGCGGCGGACGGCCACCCGACGAACTGGATCGCGGGCCAGCCCTCGAACTGCAGTCGCACCGGGCTGCCTTCGCGGACGACGTTGCCGTCCGCGTCGGTCTCGCGCGCCTGCACGAGAGGCATGTCGTTGCCCTCGATCCAGAGCTCGACCATGCGGTTGTCGGTCTCCGGGATCACCGTGCACAGCGGCGAGCCGGCCTTCAGGAAGGTGCCTTCCGTCGCCAGCACGCGGAACACGATGCCGTCGCGCGGCGAGACGACGCGCAGCATCTGCGTCTGGCTGAGCTCGATCTCCAGCGACACCAGCGACTGCTCGACCGACGCGAGGTCCGCCTGCGCCGAGTTGCGCGAGGCCGCCACGCTGCTGAGCGAAGCCCGCATGTCGACCGACGCCCGCTCGTAATCGGCCTCGGCCCGCACGAGCTCGGCGGCAGCGCGGTCGCGCTCGAGCGTCGCGAGCTCGAAGTCGCGCTGCGAGGCGAGCCCGCGCCGGTCGGAGAACAACCCCTTGATGCGATCGTACTGCAGCTGCGTCGTCGTCGCCGCGTAGCGAGCGGCGTCGAGGCGGGTCTGCGCGGCCTCGACCGCCAGCGGGAGCGCGCGCTCGAGCTCCGCGACCTGCGCCGCCAGGGCATCCACGCGCTGGCGCGCCGCCTCGCGCCGGACGATCGCGGCGTCGCGCTGCGAGCGCACGTTCGCGAGCAGGTTCGGGTCGTTGTCGACGAGCTCGAACAGCACGTCGCCCTGCCGGACCAGCTGCCCCTCGAGCACGTGGGCCTTGTTCACGCGGCCGGACAGCGGCGCCTCGATCGTCACGCTGCGCTCGAGCGGGTCGTAGGCGATCACGCGGCCGGCGCCGCGCACGAACTGCTGCCACGGCAGGAACACGAGGCCGACCAGAAGGAGGCCGAACGCACCGAACATCGCCCGGCTGAACAAGGCGATCCGGCGCGACGAACGCGTCATCGCGAGCACGGGCAGGTTCGTCCGATGGTCGAGCAGCGGCATCGCGGCCGAGCGCTCGTCGTGGCCGGACGGGGCCGGTTCTTCGTGTCGTTGCGAGGTGCTCATGTCGCCGTCGGGGTGCGGGGGCGGCCGCGCGCTTCGCTCAGGTGGCATTCCCCCAGGTGAACGACCTGGTCGCAGCGTGCGACGAGATCCGGGTCGCGAGTGACCAGCACGAGCGTCCACGGCACGCCGTCCGCGAACAGGTACTCTTCCAGCTCCCCGACCGCCTCGATGTCGAGGCCGTCGAGCAGCTCGTCCACGAGCAGCAGCCTCGGGACGCCGATGATCGCCCGGGCCAGCACGAGCCTCCTCCTCTGCGAACTCGACAGCGGCCGTCCGCCGGGGCGAAGCCGCGTGTTCATCCCGTCGGGGAACTGCAGCACCGCGTCGATCAGCCCGACCGCCTCGAGCGCACGCCGCACGTCGTCGAGGCTGAGGTGGTCGCGCCCGAGCCGCACGTTCTCGATGACCGTCCCGTCGACGATCTCGGTGCCGCGGACGAGCGCCACCTGCCGCCGCAGTTCGGCGAGGTCCCAGTGGCGCAGGTCGAGCCCGTCGACCAGGACCATGCCCTGCTGCGGGTCCTGCATCCCGTAGACGAGGTCGAGCAGCGTGCTCGCGCCGCAGCCGGCGGCGCTGACGATCGCGACGTGCGTGCCGGACTCGACCTTCAACGAGAGGTCCTCGAACAGCGGCCGCAAGGGGTCGTAGCCGAAGGTGACCCGACGCAGCTCCAGCTCGGCGGGGGCGTCCGTCCGCACCGGCGCCTCGCCGTGCTCGCGCTCGATGGGGAGGTCGGCGAGGAGCCCGAGCTTGTCGACCGCCGCCATCACGTCGTACCAGCTCTCCAGGTGCTTGCCGAACTTCGCGACGGACGCGACGATCGCGCCGACGATCAGCTCGCTCGCGACGAGCTGCCCGAGCGTCAGTTCGCCGCGCAGCACCAGCGCCGCGCCGATCGTCAGCAGTGCCGTGCTCGCGATCGCCTGCAACGCCAGCAGCCCCGTGATCTGCGGCAGCAGCACGCGGAAGTGCGCCCGGCGCGCGGCGAGGTATTCGCGCCCGAGCTCGTCGATGCGCCGAAGCCCGAACTCGGCCGCGCCCTCGCTGCGGAACAGCAGCGGGAACAGCGCCATCTGCTCGAGCCAGCCGGCCACCGCGTGCTTCGCGTACGACTCGCGAATGCTGGTGGAGACGGCGCCGCGCCCCATCACGAACACGACGAAGACGAGCGCCGCGACGAGCACGATGTCGAACGCGAGCAGGAACGGGTGGTAGAAGCCGAGCACGAGCAGGCCGATCACGGCCGAGAGCACGAGGTTCACGCCTTCGAGCAGCAGCAGCGACGCGCTCTTCTGCACCGTGACGACCTCGAAGAAACGGTTGACCAGCTCGGGGCCCCGGGTCTGCTCGACCGCCGCGGCCTCGACGCGGGGCAGCCGCCACGCGAGGTCCGCCATCACGCGCAGGAACAACCGGCGCTGGATGACCTCCATCACGTAGTGCTGGCCGGCGCGCAGCACGGCCAGCAGGGCGAGGAACGCGAACAACGCGAAGGCCAGCACGGCGAGCGCCTGGACGTAGACCTTCTGCTGGCCTCCGAACGCGATGTTGTTGACGACGGCGTCGACCGCGAGCGGCGTCGCGAGCAGCAGCACGCCGTTGACGACCGAGAACAGCAGGATCGTGACGATGTCGGCCCGTTCGGGTCTCAGCAGCCCGAAAAAACGCCGATGGGGAGCCGGGCCATGATGGGCCTGCGCTCCCGGGCTTGCATTCGTGCCCGCGTGCGCGGGGGTTGTGGTCGCCGCCATGTCGATCGTCGTCCCGTATCGTCGCGGGTTGGAACGAGAGTGGAAAAATCCGCTGCTGCGGAAATCGTCTTCCCGTCGGCCCGCTGCCGGTCGAACGTCCGCCTGCCCGCGAAACGAACGCGCCGCAAACTAGACTGGCCCGGCGCCCTGTCAATCCGAACGGGCGGAGATCCTGCCGGCACGGCGTCCGCCAGGGCGTCGCGTGCCTTCGCTCATCTCGCCGCGTGCCGCTCCAGGTACGCCAGGATCCGGTCGCGGTCGGCCGGAGTGATGATGGTGCCCGCCGCCCGGTGCTTCGGCTCCATGCGATCGTACTGGTATCGCCACATCGACGCGGTCATCGTCGAGGGCTGGAACGCGCGATGACAGGTGCCGCACTGGGCGCGGTAGAGTTCCGCTTCCGGCGAGCCTTCCTCCGGGAGCGGCTGCGAGCACGCGTGCAGCAGCGTGCTCGCGGCGAACCCGAGCGCAAAGGCGCGGACGATGGCCGGCACGCTCACAGTTCGATCCGGAACCGGGCTTCCTGGTTCGGGGCTTCGGCCACGCCGATCTCCAGCGTGGTGACGCCGCGCCCCGCCAGCATCGGCAGTGCCGCCTTCAGCCGGTCGCCCAGCCACTCGGCCAGCTCCTCGGCCGACGAATGGCGGATGTCGAGCAGCGCGCAGTCGGCCTCCGGGAACGAGAACTTCGTGCCGTCCTCGCAGGTCATGCGCACCTGGCCGTCCGCGCGCTCGATCACGATCACGTCGGACTGCATGGGGACGATCAGGCGCTCGTTCAGCCCCGCGCAGACCTCGCGGGCGGCGCGCTTGATGTCGCCGAAGTCGACGACGTAGCCGTCGCTGCCCACCGGCCCCTCCATGCGAACCGACACACGGTAGTTGTGGCCGTGCAGACGTTCGCGAAACCCGCGATACGCGATGAAATGCGCCGCGTTGAACTTGAACGATTCCTTGCTGACGTAGACTTCGAAGCTGGTGCGCATGGGTGGATTCCGGTGCGGTCGGGGTCAGGCGACGCGCGAGATCACGGGCTCGGCCTGCGCGTCCCCGTCGCCGGCGGTCGCCGCTTCCGCGGGGTCCGGCGCGAGCACGCGGCGACCGTAGTCCGGGTGCGACGCGTCGGCGTGGTCGTCGAAGCGGCGGCCCTCGAGCAGGAACTCCCGAAGGATCCGCTCGATGTCCGCGGCGGTGGTGGCCTTGCCGAGCACCCGCCGCGTGGCGGCGCCGCCGGGCAAGCCCTTGGCCATGTGGCACGCCAACCCCCGCAGGCGTCCCACGTAAGTGCGAAGCTCGCGCGTCTCGGCGAGCGCGCGGGCGAAGTACGAAAGCATCTCCACGCGATCGGCCAGGGACGGCTCGTTCACGGCCTCCCCGCGAGCCCGCGCGAGCGTCTGACCGAAGATCCACGGGTTGGCGATCGCGCCGCGCCCGACCATCACGCCGTCGGCGTAGCCGCCGCGAAGCCTCGCCAGCGCGCCGGCCGCGTCGATGACGTCGCCGCTGCCGAGCACCGGGATCGAAAGGCGGCTCTTGACCTCACCGATCAGGTCCCAGTCCGACTCCCCGCTGTAGAGCTGCAGCCTGGTCCGGCCGTGCACGGCGAGCATCGCCGCGCCCTCGCCCTCGACCATGCGCGCGACTTCGACCGCGTTGCGGGACTGGTCGTCCCAGCCGGCGCGGATCTTGACGGTGACGGGAATCGAAACCGCCCGTCGGACGGCGCGCACGATCTCGCGCAGCTGTTCCGGGGTGCGCATGAGCTGCGCCCCGCCGCCTCGCCGCACGACCTTCGGCGCCGGGCAGCCGCAGTTGATGTCGACGATGTCGGCGCCGACCTCCTCGACCATCTCGGCCGCGCGCACCATCCGGTCGACGTCCGCCCCGAAGATCTGGATCGAGAACGGGCGCTCGACCTCGCGATAGCGCAGCATCTGGATCGTCTTCGCGTTGTCGCGCGAGAGGCCTTCGGCCGCGACGAACTCGCTGACGAGCAGGCCGACCGCGTCCCGGCCGCTCGCCTCGAGCACCGTGGTGCGGAACGCGCAATCGGTCACGCCCGACATCGGCGCGAGCACGAGGTTCGTGCGCGTGGTGACGGGCCCGATGCGAAGCGGGCGGACGAGATCGAGGTCGGAAGTCATGATCGCTGGATCCCGGGCGGAGCGGACGGTCCCGCGTCGCTGGAATCGGCCGAGGATAGTGCGGGAAACGCCCCCGGTAAACCGCCGCGACGCGGCGATGGCGGGCCGGAGCCGGCAGCCCGCGGGCAGCGCGACCCCGGGGCCGGCCCCGGCCGTGCCGCGCCGGTCCTGCTCCGGTCAGTCCTCGGCCACCTGCGCGGTCGGGAACCACGGGGTGCGCGTGACGCCGTACGGCTTGTCCTCGTAGACGAACGCTTCCTCGACCGCGACGTCGAGCGCGCGGCAGATGCGGAGCGCCGTGCGGACCGTGGGCACGACGCGCGCGTTCTTGACGCGATTGATGTAGCTCTGCGCGAGTCCCGTGCGCCGCGACAGCTCCATCTCCGTCCAGCCCTTGTCGTAGAGGATCTTCGAAAGCTTCGTCTTCACCGGCGCACCTCTTCGCTGTGGTGGCCTTCACGTAGCGACCGGAGGCGCCCGGCGTCAACGACGCATGCGCCTGCCCGGGTGCGGCAGAGTCGATCCGGCGGCACGCATCGATATCGCCGGCCACGCATATGGCGTGCACCGACAGTGCGCGGCGCGAAGGCGGGTGGCCGCAACCGCGCGGCGGCGCTCGATCGCTGTCGGAAGCGCCTGTGGCGAACTCCCCACGCCGCCCTGGCCGATGGGGACCGGCCGGCGAAGCCCCACGGAAAGATCGTCCCGGCCTCGCTGAACACCGCCGGAGCGTGCGACACGAGCCTCGCGTCTCGACGGCCCGGGCAACGGGCCGGACGCCGAAGATCGGACGCTCGACCCCACGCGGACGACTCGTTCGCGATGCGGTGTCTGCAACGAGAACGCCCCGGCGTGCGTTCGGCACGACGGGGCGTTTGGTCCGGAGACCTCGTTCCGGAGGGCTCAGCGCATCCGCGGCCTCACGGGCAGGCCGGCACGCCGCCCGGATTGTACTCGACGGCGTTGTTGCTCGTGCAGAACGTGCGCGCCGCGCCCTGGCTGAGCACACGGCCCGGGCCGGGCAGGCCCGCCGAATCGTTCACTCCCGAGTTGGAGGTGGGGGGGATGCAGAACACCGCGCCGGCGACCGGGAACTGGGGATCCGCCACGCCCGTCGCGACGATCGGATCGAGGAAACAGTCCGCCGGCGTCTCGATCGTGCAGTTGCCGTAGCCACCGGCACAATCCGCGTTGAGCGAGCAGGAGTTGATCCCGGCGCCATCCGCCTTCACGAGGCCGTCGCAGAACTTGAACGACGGCCCGGACGCGCACGTTCCTTGCCCACCGCCCTGGTCCGTGCAGATGTCGTCGGTGCAGAAGTTCGGCTGGGGCGCGCTGCCCATGCCATCTGCCGTACAGGTCTGCAGGTTGCAGGGACCGACGTTCTGGTTCTGGCAGTCCGCGTTGGTCCCGCACAGCTTCGAGGTCTTCCTCGTACAACGACCGAGGTTGTTGCACGGTCCGATGTCGGCTGCGGTGCAAGCGGCATTCGAGTTGCACGCGACGCCGCCGCCGTTCGGCGCGCCGCTGCAGGAGCCTCCGAGCGCCGCGCAGTCGGAGTCCGAGTCGCACGGGAACGTCTGGTCGCCCGAGCACACCATGCACGGGCACAAGTCGGTGCCGACGCCGCCGGCATCGCAATCGAGACCGGCGGAGAGGCTCGCGACGCCGGTGGTCTGCGTCAGGTCGATGCGCAGGCCCTGGCCGGAGACGTTCTTGCCGACGTCGGGCTGGCAGTCGATCGAATAGCCGGCGCCGCCGGAACCCGGGACCGGGTTGCCGATGACCGCGGGGAAGTTCGCGTTCGTGCCGTCGATGTCGCACGGGGTGCCGTCGCCGACGTGGGTGTCGGGATTGCGCACGCAGACGCCGTCGCGCACTCCGTCCCCCGGCGTGTCCTGGACGCACGTCGCGCCGCCGTCGCAGTCGCTGTCGAGGATACAGCCCGAGGCATCGTTGCTGCACTTGCCGCCGCAGACCGGGCACGGCAGGTCGGTCGTGATGCCGAGGAACACCTGCGTGCGCAGTTTCGCCGTGATCACGCCGCTGCCGAGGTCCGGGTTCGCGGTCCCGGTGATGTCCTCCGAGAAGCGGTTCGACACGCACACCGGCGTGCCCTGGGCGGCCAGCGGGAACGGCGAGCCGAAGAAGCAGTTGCAGGTCGCCCCGCCGCAGTCGTCCGCGTCGGGCGCGAACGGCTCGTCGCATTTCGTCTGCACGTTGTTCGCGCAGCGGCAGTTGCCCGGGCTCGGCTCGAGTCCGAGCACCGCGCACTGGCCGCATCCCGGCGACGGCGGTCCGGGGCACGCGAGCCGCGCGCGCGCGGTCACGCCGTCGTTGATGTCGCCGTTGTGTCCGGCGCCGTTCCAGCCGCTGTCGAGATCGGCCATCGTCGTGCACCGCCCGAGGGAGGTGTCGCACGTGCGCGGCAGGGTGCAGTCCCCGTTGGACGTGCAAGCCTCGTTGCTGTTCCTCGAGTAGAGCACGAGCTCGCCGAGATTCGGGCACTGCGGGTGGCTGGCCCCCGGCGGCACCGTCGTCGAGGTCACGGTGTTCGTCGTCGTCGTGGTCGTATCGGTCGTGCTCGTCGTGGTCGTGGTGGTCGTGGTCGGGCCGGCGACGCTGAGGTCGAGCTGGTTGACGACGGCGTCCTGGGCGGCCCCGCGCGACGTGTCGGCCGCGCACAGCGCCAGGTCGAAACCGCTGGCGGCGTTGTCGCACGCGTCGAGGGTCGCGCTCGGCAGTTCGACGGCGTCGCACTCGCCGAGGATCGCCGTGAAGGCCTTGTTGTAGGCGTCGCCGGTCAGTGACGCGAAGTTCGTCTGCGTGCAGTCCTCGACGCCTTCGCTGCCGGCCTTTTCCTCGCCGTACTGGCATTTCCCCACGCCCTTGAGGACCGAGTCGTAGAGCTTGCCCGCGTTCTTGAGGACCGCTTTGTGGCAGTCCGCCTCGAGCTCGTCGCTGATCGGAGCCTGCGGCAGGCCGTACGCGAGATCGGCCATCGACTCGACGTTCGCGCGCGTCAGGCAGGTCTGGCAGTTGACGAGATCGCCGAACGTCGCGATCGAGATGCTCGAGCAAGGGAGCGGGCATTCGTCGTAGCCGACGTCGCCGGGCGTCCCGGTCGCGCACTTCTTGAGGACCTGCGTCTCGAACTTGATTGCCGCCTTCTGCACCTTCGCCTTCACGTCGGCGGTCGCGATGTCGTTGCAGTCGGTCGAGTTCGGCCCGCTCTTGTCGCGCGACTTGTGGCAGTTCGTCACGACTTTCTGCGCGGTCTTGGCGTACTTGGCGCCGGACTTCGAGATCGCCTGCCGGCATTTCACCTGGCTGCTGTCGTACGCGTGCGAAAGCGGCGCGACGGCCACGGCCGCGAGGCCGGTCGCCAGCATCGCGGCGACGAACATTCGTTTGGACTGGAACATGGGAACCTCTCCTCTGGTTTCCGCCTCGGCGGTCGGCGCTCTACCTTGCCCCCGTCGCGCTCGACGCCGGTCACCCTTGGTAACCGGCCGATCACCGGGTTAGCAAGGTTGTTTCGAAACCGGGGCGCGCGCGGGCGCGCTCACTTCTCGATGAGGATTCGCAGGTGTGTGCCGAGGTTCTCGATTTCGAGCACCGCGTGCCCCTCGGCTTCCGCGGCGACGGGAAGATCGCGCTCCGATCGGGGGTCGTCGACGAGCACCTCGAGCAGCGCACCGGAGGGTACGGTCTCGAGCACCGCCTTCGTCCGCGCCCAGTTCACGGGGCAACGCAGCCCCCGGGCGTCCACCAGATGAGAGGGAGACATCGATCCGCGTCTAGCCGGATCCGGCGGGAATCGCACGAGGAGAGCCCGGCTCGACGGCCCCCTGATCGGGGGCGGCTTCGCGACCCGCGGTCAGTTCCAGCTGAACGACGGAGCCCAGAACAACTGGACGTTGACCACCTGGACGATATCGCTCTGCCCGAACGGCCCGGCCAGGTCGGCGCCCGAATTGTGGTCGTCGAAGATCGGGTCGTCGGAGGAATCGACGCGGTACTCCGCCCTCAGGACGATGCCGTTGTAGATCTCGTAGCCGCCGGTCGCCGTGAAGCTGACGATGCCCTCGTGGTTGCTGTTGAAGTAGTTGCCGTTGGTGCCTTCCTGGTCGGTGTACGACAGGCGCAGGTCCGCGCTCCACTTGCCGAAGGTCGCGCCGCCGTAGCCGGTCACGTCCCAGACCGTCACGTCCTGCGGCACCGGCGGCGGCCCGTGCCCTTCCCCGTCCACCCAGGTCGTCTCGAGCCCGTAGCGCCAGCGTTCCCAGTTTCCCGCCACGTAGCCGTTCAGCTCGAACAGGCGCATCGCGTCTTCTTCGTCGCTGTAGATCGCCGCCACGTGCAGGTCCGCGTCGCCGAGCGGCACGCCGAAGGCTCCGATCACGCCGTACTCGTCGTCGGGGTTGTTCTCGCCGCCCTGGTTGATGCGCATCCCATTGACGACGGCGGCCATCAGGTTGACGCCCTTGACCTCCCCGGACACCGCCACGCCGTCGTGGCTGATCGCCTGGTACCACCAGCCCCGGGAGCGGCTGATGTTCGGGTTCGCCCACGGCTCGACGACCTCGTAGCCGAGCGGCGTCGGGATGCGGCCCGCCGTGAACACGGCGAAGCCGGCGTCGACCGCGAGGAAGGCCTCCTGCAGCGCGACGTCGCCGTCGAGGTTGTCCTCGACCCGGCTGGTCCAGTCGCCGAAATCGACCTTCAAGCCGTAGGACGCCGGGCCACGCGTCCCGCTGACGCCGAGCTGGACGAGATCGATGTTGAAGGACTCCTCGGACTCGCCGTCGGCGTAGGTCTTCTTGTTCTCGCCGGTCACCTGGCGGTCCGGCTCGTTGATGTCGTAGACGAAGGAAGTCGCCGCGCCGAACGTGAACGTGGGGCCGGTTTCCTTCGCCGCCGGAGCAGCCTCCGCGCCCGGGAGCGGGATGGCGTCCGCCGCCGCCGGAGCAGCTTCGACACTCGGGGGCGAGCCGGCCTCCTCCGCCGCCGGGGCCGTCGCAGCACTCAGGGAAAGGGCCGCGACCAGGGCCGCGAGGCAACGCCGTCTCATCCGGTCACGGTGCCAGCCGCCCCAATGGAGGTCAACACCGGCGTCAGCGCGCGAGCCGCTTCAGAACAGCCGAGATGCCGATGCAGATGCTGCCGAGGATGACGCCGATCGGCGCCGACGCGAACGCTCCCGCGGTGAGCAGCATGTGGCGCGGCTCGGCCATCTTGAACTCGGTCGTGAAGAGCACGTTGCCCGGGTACTTTTCGAGGGCCTTGGCCGCGTCGTAGTAGGCCTCGTCGCCGAACACGCCGATCGTGCACCAGAGCGTGCCGGCGACGCCGAGCGAGACCAGCAGCCATCCGAGCCCGCGAAGATATCCGTCCATCGCCCGCCCTCCGCTCTCGTTCACAGGTCGCGCCACAACACCGTCGGCCGCGTGTCGCCGCGCCGGCCGACCCATTTCGCAGCCGGGGCGCGTTCCGCGTCGACCTGGACGAACCCGCAGCGCTCGAAGAACGTGATCGCCCTCTCGTTCGAACTGCACGCGAACAGCGCGCGCAGTTTCAGCTCGCGCGAGACGTCCACGATGTGGTCGAGGATGCGCACGCCGACGCCTTCGCCCTGGAAACGCGTGATCGTGTACAGCCCCACGATCTCGCCGACGCGGTTGCGCCGGTAGGCCTCCGTCTCGAGCCCGCAGACGCCGGCCAGCCGCGCGCCGCCGAACCAGGCGCCGTAGCCCGCGAGCAGAAGGCGGTGCTTCTGCTCGGGCGTCCGGGCCAGCAGGAAGCCCTCGCGCTCGCCGCGGGCGAGCAGGCGCTCCGCCTCCTGGAAATGCTCGATGCCGAGACGGTCGATCGTGCAGTACTCCTCGGCGGTCACGAGCGTGCCGGAGCCGTGGTACGTGAACAGTTCCTCGGCCAGTCCCGGCGCGGTCGTCAGGTTGACCGCGTCGATGCCGGAACGCACCGCGGCAAGCAGCTGCTGCAGCTCGGCCAGGCCCCAGTCGCCGCAGTCCTCCTCGGCACGCACGAAACGCGCGAGCGCCGCCGCGTGCACGAACGAGCGCGTGCCGGAGCCGGCGTCGAGCCCGCCGCGCTCGTCGACGACGACGAGCTTGCCGACGCCGAGACGCAGCGCCAGCTGCCGCGAATACGCGAGCGCGCGCGAGCCGGCGAGGCCGCGCGGCCAGGCGATGTCCGCGCGGCCGTCCTTCATCAGGCGCTCCGAGAGCGGCACCAGCGTCGCCGGGTTGCGCTCGAAGTCGCGGCGCGTGAGGCGAAGCGGCCGCCGCTTGCGCGGGAAGCGGCGTGCGACGACGATCACGAGGGTCGGGTTGTCGACGAGCTCCGCCAGGACGCCGCGCGCGTGGCGGTCGAGGTCGCGCGCGTCCTCGACGTGGAACAGGATCGCGCGATTGCGGAAATCCTTGAGGTAGAACTGCTTCTCGGCGGGCTCGGGCTGCATCGGCGGTCCGAATCCGCGCATACGTGCCGTGGTGCCGCGTTGCAAGCGACCGGAACCGGGACGGTCGCCGGGGCGCGACTCGCGCGGAGCCCCGTGGCGGGCCGAGGCGCCGCGCGGGGCGGGATCACGGGGCTGCTGACGCCCGAACGGCGGGTGGGCAGGGCGGCGGGAGCGGCGGCGGCATCCCCGCGCGCCGCCGCCGCTCCCGCCGCGGCGACCTACTCGACCAAAGTCGCGAACCAGTCGTTGCGCACGCGCCCTGGCCCCGGCAGGCCGAAGACGGTGTTCACGCCGCCGTTCGACGTCGGCGGCACGCACATCGTCGCGACCGTGCGCGGCGTGGCCGGATCCGGCAAGCCTGTGGCACTGATCGTCGCCGCGAAGCAGTCGCGCGGCTGGACGATCGTGCAGTTGCCGGCATCCGGCGAGAAGGTCTGGCAGTCCGAGTTCACCGAGCAGGCCAGGATGCCGTGTCCGTCCTCGTCGAGATAGCCGTCGCAGAACTCCACGGTTGCCAGACCGCACTCGCCTTCCCCGCTGCCGTCCACGTTGCAGGCCGAGTCGCACGCATCCTGCCGCGTATCCACGCCGTAGCCGATCGAGCTGCAGGTCTGGGGACTGCACGGGCCGACGTTCTGGCCGAGGCAGTCCGCGTTGGTCGTGCAGGACCTCCCGAAGTTCTTCGAGCACTTCAGGATGCCGCCGATGCAGGGACCGACGTCGGCGGACGCGCAGTCCGCGTTGTCACTGCAAGGCACGCCGCCGTTACTCGGCGCGCCGGCGCATAGCGCCCCGAGCGCCGCGCACCCGGCGTCGCTGGAGCAGGCGACCGACGGGTTGCCGGAGCACACCGCGCACGGGCACGAGTCCCCGGGCACGTCCGTGCACGGCAGCGTTGAAGCCAGCGTGCTGGTTCCGGTCGTCTCCGTGTGCGTGATGGCGAGGCCGGAACCCGCGATGTTCGATGCCGTCGTCGGCATGCAGTCGAGGCTGTAGAAGCCGCCGCCCGGGATCGGCCAGGTCGGGTCGCTCGCCTGCGCATCGCAGGAAAGGCCCGACGACTGCCCGCCCGCGCAGACGCCGTCGCGAACGCCGTCGCCCGGCGCCACGTCCCCGTCGCAGGTCGGGCACGGGCCGAACGACGTCGCCCCGATATGCACGAGCAGTCTCTCGTCGAGCGTGAACGACCCGCTGCCCGCTTCCACGTCCCAGGCTCCGGTGACGTCGCTGCCGGCCCGGCTGTAGACGCAGGCCGGCGTGCCATAGACCGACACCGGCGACGGGACGCGGATGTAGCACTGGCACTGGCTGCCGCCGCAATCGTCCGCGTCGGCCGCCTGCGGCTCGTCGCAGACGATGCGCGGATCGTTCTGGCAGCGGCAGTTGCCCGACGAAGCGTCGAAGCCCGTGATCGCGCAGCTTCCACAGTTCCCGGGGGTCCCGCCGCTGCAGTCGAGTGCGAACGTCATGGCCGATCCGGAGACAGGGTCGATGTCGTGGCCGGCTCCCTTCCAGCCCACGTCGATCTCGGTCGCCACGTCGGTGACGCCGTCGTCGGCGCGCGTCTCCAGCAGCAGGATCGTCGGGCAGCCGGTGGCCGGATCGATCGGGACGAGCGGCGTCCACAGGCTCGCGTGCGAGGTCAGCGCGACGATCTGGAGATCCCCGCCGCCGAGTACGGTGCGCGACTGGATGCACGGATCAGGGTCGGCGACTCCCGGCGCTCCTGTGCAGTTCGGGACGAACACGCCGTTGCGGGTGATCGCCACCGTGTTCGGGTCCGGGGGGAGCAGCGAAGCGTGGATCACGAACGTCAGCACGAGCGGATCGGCCGCGGTCGCGTCGGGGGCGGTGATGTCGACCTCGCGCCCGAGGACGTTGTAGCCGCCCGGCGGGGTGCTGACCTCGTCGATCACGCGCAGCACGACCGTACCGGCGTTCGGCGTCTGCACCGCGGCGACGACCGGAGTCGTCCCGCTGGGGCCGCTGGCGCCGGGATCGGTCGTGGACGTGCCGCCGGCGGCGACCTCTTCCGCGCTCTCGACGCAGGGGACCGTGCTCGCGAGACAACCGATCAGCGTCTCGATGCCGACCTCGACCGCGACGCGCACGGCCTCGGCCTGGCCGGCCGACGTGCAGCCGTCCCTCGTCTCGGCCTTGGCGACCATGTCGGCCAGCTTCGTGCGCGCGTTGCCGATCGCCGCGTCCCGCTTCGCTGCGTCCGGGGCCTTCGCGAACTTCGACCACGCGCCGAGCACCGACGAGGCGAACTTGCCGGATGCCTGGCGCACGCGAGCGGCGCAGTCGCCGCCGCCGGGCGGCACCGGCGCGGCGGCATCCACGTCGGCGGCGGCCTCGTCGACGACATTCCGCGACGTCTCGTCGAGACCGTTGCAGTCGACTCCGGTCTTCGACTCGGCTTTCGCGAACGCGTCGGTGAACTTCGAGCTGCCCTTGGCGAGGCACGCGGAATCCGGAGCAACGCCGGTCTTGGCCGCCTTGGCCGCGCACTTCAGCACGGTGGCGGCGTACTTGCCGGATCCCTTGAGCTTGGCCGAGCGGCAGCTGGCGTCCGGGGCGGGGGCGGCGACCCCCAGTTCCGGCACGACGATCGTGAGGGCGACGACAAGCAATAAGCTGGCGTGGATTCGAGGCATGAACGGATCCTCCCTTCCGTCACGTCGCGCGGCCGACCGATCGGTCGGCGCGCCTCGCAATGGAGGATGCGACGGTAGGAGAGCGGTCCCCCGGGCCGCAATGGCGAAGTCCCATCGGCATCGGAAAAACCGGCGTTTCCGTGCGGAGGGTCACTTCCCGGGCGAACCGGGCTGACTTCCGCCGGGCGAACTCCTCCGGAACACCGCGATTGCAACGCAAGGGGCGGCCCCTTAGGCAGGCGGAATGCGATCCACCACCCGGCGCGTTTCCATCAATGACGCTCGGCGCGGGCGTGGACCGGAGCGGGTTCGCGCGACTCTCGCCGCCGTCGCGCTCGTCCTCGCGGCGTCTCCCGCGCGCGCCGCCTCCATCGAGGCGCGCCACGGCGCGGTCGCCGCCGAACACCGGCTCGCGTCGGAGGCCGGCGTCGAGATCCTGCGCCGCGGCGGCAACGCCGTCGACGCGGCCGTCGCCGCCGCGCTCGCGACCGGCGTCGTCAACCCGTCCTCCTCCGGAATCGGCGGCGGCGGGTTCGTCGTGATCTGGGACGAGCGGCGCTCGAAGGCCTTCGCGATCGACTTCCGCGAGTCGGCGCCGCGCGGCGCGACGCGCGACATGTACGTGCGCCCCGACGGCACCGTCGACGCCGACGCGAGCCGCACGGGACCGCTGGCCGTCGCGGTGCCGGCCGAGCCGAGAGGCCTCGATCTCGCGCTCCGGCGCCACGGCACGATCCGGTTCGCGGAGGCTGCAGCGCCGGCGATCCGCCTCGCGCGCGACGGTTTCGCGATCGAGGCGCATCTCGCTTCGGCGATCGCCGGCGGCCGCGACCGGCTGGCCGCCGACCCCGAGCTCGCGCGCGTGTTCCTGCACGAGGACGGCTCGCCGAAACGCGAAGGAGAGCTGCTCCAGCGACCCGCGCTCGCCGCGACGCTCGAGCGACTCGCGACGGCGGGCGTGGACGACTTCTATGAAGGAGATATCGCCGCCGACATCGTGCGCGCCGTCTCCCCGCCACACGCAGCGGCGGAGACGCGGCCCGCCTCCCCGCTGGGCGCCGCCGACCTCGCGTCGTACCGGCCGATCGAGCGCGAGCCGCTGCGACTTCGCTACCGCGGCCGCGAGGTCCTCTCGATGCCGCCGCCGTCTTCCGGCGGCGGCGTGCTCGGCGAGGCGCTCGGCGTCTTCGAGCTCTGGAACGTCGGCGCGCTCGACCCCCTCGGCCCGACCTGGGCGCACCTGGCCGGCGAGACGATGAAGAACGTCTTCGCCGACCGCGCCGAGCTCTACGGCGACCCCGCCTTCACCGACGTGCCGCTCGCGCGGCTCCTCGGCGCGCGGCATCGCGACGAGATCGCGGCGCGCATCGACTGGAAGCGCGCGCTGCCGGCGCGCGAGCTGTCCGCGCGCGGCGACGCGGCGCGGGACGGCGGCACCTCGCACATCTCGGTCGTCGATGGCTCCGGCAACGCGGTCGCGCTGACGACCAGCGTGAACACGAGCTTCGGCGCGGGCCTCTCCGTGCCGGGCCGCGACATCGTGCTGAACAACACGATGGACGATTTTTCCGCGCAGCCCGGCAAGCCGAATGCGTTCGGCCTCGTCGGCAGCGACGCGAACGCGATCGCGCCCGGCAAGCGGCCGCTGTCGAGCATGACCCCGGTGATCGCCCTTCGCGACGGCGACGTCGAGGTCGTCGCGGGGGCGTCCGGCGGACCGCTGATCATCACGTCGACGCTGCAGGCCCTGGTCGGCGTGATCGACTTCGGCCGCAGCACGCGGGACGCCGTCGGCGCGCCGCGCGTCCACCACCAGTGGCTGCCGGACAAGCTGTTCCTCGAAGCGGGCTTTCCCGAGAAGACCTGGCGCGACCTGCGCGGCGCCGGGCAGGACGTCGCGCCGATGCCGGCGAAGGCGTCCGTGCAGGAGATCCGCGTGAAAGGAAGCGGGGACGACCGCGTGCTCGAGGCCACGAGCGACCCGCGCAAGGGCGGCGTTCCGGCGGGATATTGAGGGCGCGGAGGAGGCAACCTCGCGGTTGCCTCCTCCCGGGGGAGCTCCGGACCGGCTGCGTTCGGGAGGAGTTGAGCGCAGCCGGCCCGGTTTGGGCGCTCCTCAGTTCTCCCGGCACCTCAGGCTATCCGGCTTCGCCTGACAGTTCGAGATGTCGTCCGTCCGTTCGATCGACGACGTCGGCTGTACCATCGTGACGACCGCGGGCGCCGACGGCGTACCGCTCACCGCCACCTGCTTCTGCCGCACGCGCACCTTCCAGGTATCGGGGACACCGTTCTCGCCCTGGACCAGCTGCGCGAACGTGGTTTGCGTCGACGACGCATCGTCGCGGCAGCGGATGCGGCGACCGGAGTCCTCGCAGGCGCCGAACGGGATCGTCGTCAGGAACGCCCCGGCCTCCACCTGGAGGTTCACGTCCCCGAGCACGAGGTCGTCGCGCAGGGTGCTTCCCACGCTGTCGCCCACCACGGCGTTGACGCGGATCTTCCCGAGCTTGCCGCTGCCCGGATCCGCGGCCGCCAGCATCACCTGGCTCAGGATCAGGGAGCCTTCGGCGTCGTTCGAATCGCAGACGTCGCCGAGGCCGTCGTCGTCGAGGTCGGCCTGGTCCGCATTCGCGTCGTCCGGGCAATTGTCCGCGTCGCCGCAGATCCCGTCGCCGTCGACATCGTTCGAGGCATCGTCCGGACATGCGTCGCAGGCGTCCCCGGCGCCGTCGCCGTCGGCGTCCTCCTGGCCGGCGTTCGCGACGAGCGGGCAATTGTCCGAAACCTCGCAGTCACCGTCCCCGTCGGTGTCGCCGCCGGCGCCCGCGCACGTCACGCAGGCAGGCTCGGCCACCGCCGACGGAGAAGCGTCGAGGTTGCCGACCGCCGTGTCGCAACCGACGGTGTTGGCGCCCGTCGCGCAGCCCCACCAGTTGTCCTGGGCATCGACCGGAGGGATCACGGCCACCGCGGTCGCGTCCATTCCGGTCGCGTTGCCGTACACGGCGTTCTGCGTCGCCGTGTTCGGCGTCCCGTCGGTCGAGTACGTGTCGAAGTAGATGCCGCTCCCGGCGTTGTTCGACAGCCGGTTGCAGGTGTACGAGTTGTTGACGCCGTCGTTGTAGACGGCGTCGGACCCGGCGCCGTTCACGTGGTTGCGGTCCACGACGTTGTCGTCGCCAAGGATCGTCACCGGATACGTCCCGGCGGCGGGCATGTTGTTTCCCTCGATCGTGTTGCCGTCCGAGTACGCGTAGATGTCGCAGAGGTTGCCCGCGAGGTCGTTGCTGCGAACGATGGCGCCGTCCGCGAGATCCACGAGGATGCCCGTCGCGCACCAGCTGGCCGGCGTGTAGTCGTTGCCGCTCACCGCGTTGTACTCGATGGTTGCGGTAACGCCGCTGCTCACCTGGATCCCGTTCTGCGCCGTGGACGAGATGGGTCCCGCGCCCGTCGTCACGTTGTCGCGGATCCCGACGTCCATCGCCCCCGTGCCGAGCGCCGCGATCGCGCCCTTCTGGTAACCAGTGACCGTGTTCCCCTCGATGTCGACCGCGGCCGGGCCGGCGCTGCCGGCCAGCAGCGACACGACGCCCTGCGCGCCGAAGCTGCCGGGGTCCTGCCAGTCGACCAGCGCGTTGTCGGTGATCGAGCCGGAAGCGTTCAGGAAGGCCAGCTGGCTGGAACGGAACGTCCCCGGTCCGCTCGACTTCGCGTCCAGGTTGCCGTCGAGCGTGAACCCCGAGACGTGGACCGTCGGCGGCTCAGGCGTGGAGGTGAGAGCCTCGAAGCTGACGCGCGCGACCTGCCCGTTCGTCAACTCGATCTCCAGTCCGTCCACGTAGCCGTCGAACCCGTTCCATCCGCTGTCGGTCTGGACGCTGATCATCTCGATCAGCTGCCAGCCCTCGGCGGCGATCACCTGCGCGAGCGTCTGCTCGGGACCGACCGGCGTCTGCAGGTTGAACGTCATGCTGCCGTTCGTCGAGTAGCGCGTCCACGCGTCCAGCGCCGAGTGATCGTTGTAGTTGTTGATGAAGCGGTCGTGGTACCAGCTCGACGCGTCGCCCGAGCCGGTCGGCCGGGTGTAGATCTGGATCCACCAGTCCCGCCCGGCGGGTGTGCCGGTCGGCCGCTTCGTCCAGTAGCTGATGGAGGCGATGTCGGAGAGCTTCAGCGTCGCCGCGTCGGCCGGGAACAGCGCGCTCAGGTAGTCGCCGTCGAGCAGGTAGCGTGCGTGCCAGTTCGTCTTGCCGGTCGCCGGGCCCTGCCACGAATCCGGGCCGTAGATCGATGGCGCGTCGCCTGCGTTCACGCGCGGCTCGGTCTCGTCGGGGACGGTGTCCGGCGCGACCTCGAGGTCCACGGTTCGTCCGAAGACGCCGACCTGGTAGTCGTAGTTGCGGTCGCCGAGGCCGTGGTCGGCTGCCTGGAGCTCGCGCGAAGCCGCCGCAGGAGCGACGAGGATCGTCGAACCCGCCCCGGCGCCGAGGAGCGAGAGGCTCTGCTCGATCGTGACCTGCTCGGAATAGCTGCCGGCGGCCACGTGGACCGTCTCTGCGCTGCAGGCCTGGTCGACCGCGTACTGGATCGTCTGGCACGGCGTGCCGGAGTCGTCGCAGTCGTTGCCCGCGTCGCTGCCCGTCGCGTCGACGTAGCGAGCGGCCGCGCAGACCTTGTCGTCCTCGAAGTCGAAGGTCGTCGAGACGCCGGAAACCCCGATCGTGACCCCATCGACGTTGCCGTCGAAGTTCGGCCAGGGAGCACCGGCCTTGAACTGCACCGCGCCGAGCGTCAGGTGGATGCCGGCGTTCGGATACATTGCCTTGATCGCGGCGAGCGAGCACGGGGCCGCCTGCGGGCAGGGTTTGCCGACGTTCACGTTGCCGACCACGGCATTGCCCGTCTGGTACCACATCGCGGCGTTGTCGAGCGGATTCCACGTGTACCAGGTGTCCTCGAGGATCGTGCCGGACCCCGCCGTGAAGTACGGCTCGAATACCAGGCGGCCTTGCCAGCCGGTGCTCGCATCGGTCAGGTCGTAGTCGATGTTGATCTGCAGCGTGACGGCAAGCAGGTTGCCGGCGTCCGCCGAGGCCCGGTAGCTGCTGTACGACAGCGCCGTGAGCTGGTCGAGACGCGTGCCGTTGTAATCCGCGCTGCCGAGCAGCATGCGCCCGTTCACCGTGCCGTCCAGCAGGAGCCGCGCGCTTCCCACGGCATACGGCGGAACACCCGGCCCCTGCACGAGGCTGCCCGACGCATTGCCGGACGACGGGGCATCCTCGACGAACCACCATCCGCCGAGCCCCGGCGTCGCCAGCAGGTCGTCCGGCCGGACGGTCGTGACCGCGGCCTGCGACAGCGTCGCCGTGAAGCCGCAGAGCAGCAGCGCGGCCATCCACCCGACAGTCCCGAAAGCGATCCTCGGAACGGCCTTGCGCCGCGACAACGGGTCTTTCGTCCCTCTCATGTACGTCTCCCTTCGGCGAACCGGCCGTTCGAAAGCACAGACTCGCCCGTCTCCCCGAGCAATCCTGCGGATCGCTTCGGCGATGAATGCCGGACATCCCACCTCGCATCGATGGCGAGGAATCCCTGGGAAGCGTTGATTCGAACCCGTCGGATTCAGGGCCGTGGCGGTGAGTGCGCGGACATGAAGGAACACCTCCTGCCGGCGACGGCGCGTCGCCGGAGATTCTCCTCTGCCGCGCTTATGGCAGAACGCAGACCGCGCGCACACCCTCGCGAAGATGGAAAGATGCTTTTCGCCGCCCTGGAATTGATATTGGTCACAAACCCATCGAAGACAGTCGTGAACCGCGTCGATGGATGCGCCGCGACCCTTCGGGCTCCGCGAGCGCACGGCGCCACCGTGCGCGCAACGCACCACCCGCTTGCGTCACCGCAACGTGGAATCTCGCAGAAACGACAAAAGGGGAGTCGCCAGCTGCGACGCTCGCAAGAAACGCCGCCGCTCCTCGATGCGAGCTGATTCACGAAGAGTGGCGATGCAGGCACGACGCGATGTCTTCGGGGTCACAACGAGGACGGATGCCGGGGCACCCGATGTTCCCTGTTCCACACTTCGACGAGACGAGAATGCGTGCGAAGAGAACCGCACTACTCCGAACGGCCTCGATCGAGTCGCAAGGTGTGCCGCGTCACGAATGGCGGGTGCGCGGTCCAGCCTGACTCGCGTCGCGCCCGGGCCGCCACACGCGCCACACGCGCCGCGCGGACCCGCTGCCGCGGCGTGCAGCCGTGCGCCGGCCACCACGACCGGAACGAAGGCCACGCGGACGCCGCATCCGCGCTCCCTCGAGCGACAGGAGCGCGACGCCCGCGGATTTCCGGGTGATCCTCAGTCGGCGAAGTCGAACGGCTCCGACAGCATCATCGTCTGGTCGCGGCCGGGTCCGGTCGAGAGGATCCCGACCGGCACGCCGACGAGCTCCTCGAGCCGCGCGACGTAGCGGCGCGCGTTCTCCGGCAGATCGGAGAGCGAGCGCGCCTCGGTGATGTTCTCGGACCAGCCGGGCATCTCCTCGTACACCGGCACGACGCGCTCGAACTCGCCGGCGAGCGGCGGGATCGCGTCGATCGGCGCGCCGTCGAGCGTGTAGCCCGTGCAGAGCTTGAGCGTCTCGAGGCCGGTCAGCACGTCGAGCTTCGTCAGCGCGATCGCGTCGACGCCGGAAAGCCGCACGCCCTTGCGAACGACCATCGCGTCGAACCAGCCGCAGCGGCGCGGCCGACCCGTGGTCGCGCCGTACTCGCCGCCCTCGACGCGGAGCCGCTCGCCGAGCTCGTCGTGGAGCTCGGTCGGGAACGGGCCGCTGCCGACGCGCGTCGTGTAGGCCTTGGAGATGCCGACCACGCGGCGCACGAGCTTCGGCGAGACGCCCGCGCCGTTCGGCACGCCGCCCGCGCCGGTGTTCGACGACGTCACGAACGGATAGGTTCCGTGGTCGACGTCGAGCATCACGCCCTGCGCGCCCTCGAACAGCACGTTCTTGCCGGAGCGGATCGCGGCGTCGAGGTAGGCCGCCGTGTCGCGCACCATCGGGGCGAGCTGGCGCCCGCACTCGACGAGCTCGTCGACCATGCCGTCGAAGTCGAGGCGATCCTGCGCGAGCACCGCGGCGAGGTAGTCGTTCTTGTCCTCGAGCACCGCCCGCAGCACGCTCCGGAAATGGTCGGGGCGCACGAGGTCGGCCATCCGCACGCCGATGCGCGCCGACTTGTCCTCGTAGGCGGGGCCGATGCCGCGACCCGTCGTGCCGATCATGCCGGTGCCGCGCTTGCGCTCGCGGGCGAGGTCGATCGCCTTGTGGTACGGCAGGATGACGTGCGCTTCCTGGCTGATCAGCAGGGAATCCGCGCGCGCGAGCAGGCCGCGCTTCTTCAGCGCCGCGACCTCCTTCAGCAGCACCGTCGGGTCGACGACGACGCCGCCGCCGATCACGCAGGTGGTGCTCGCGTGCAGCGCGCCCGACGGCACCAGGTGGAGCACCGTCTGCTCGCCGTCGACGACGAGCGTGTGGCCCGCGTTGTTGCCGCCCTGGTAGCGCACGACGATGTCGGCGCGCCCGGAGAGCAGGTCCACGATCTTGCCCTTGCCCTCGTCGCCCCACTGCAGGCCGACGACGACGACGGACTTCGCGCTTGCGGCGCCGCTTCCGGAAGGCTTCACGGCCGCCGGCTCACAACCGGACCATCTGGGCGCCGGTGACGTCCTGCAGGCCGCGCAGCTCCTCGAGCTGCTTCTTCTCGAGCGGCGAGTCGACGTGGAAGAACGACACCGCCTCGCCGCCGGCCTTCGTGCGGCCGAGCGTCAGGCCCGCGATGTTCACGTTGTGCTGGGCCAGGTAGGTGCCGAGCCGGCCGACCACGCCCGGGACGTCGCGGTTGTGCAGGATCAGGATGTTCCCCTCCGGCACGGCCTCGAGGAAGAAGTCGCCGAACCGCACGATGCGCACGATGTGGCCGCCGAAGACGGCGCCCTCGACCACGCGCTCCTCGTCGTCGCGCCGGAACGTGACGGACAGCGAGCTGCGGTACGCCTTCGCGTCGCGGTTCATCACCTCGATGATCTTCACGCCGCGCTCCTTGGCGAGGAACGGCGCGTTGACGGCGTTCAGCGGCACGTCGAGGACGGCCGACAGCAGTCCCTTCAGCACGGCCGCGTTGATCGGGCGCGTGTCGAGCTCGGCGACGTCGCCGTTGTAGCTGATCACGATCTCGCTCGGAGCGCAGCCGGAGAGCTGCGCGTGGATGCTGCCGAGCTTCTCGCCGAGCACGATGTACGGCGCGATCGCGCCGGCGGCCTCGGCCGACAGCGAGGGGACGTTGATCGCGTTGCGCACCGTGCCGTCCACGAAGAAGTCGCGGATCTGCTCGGCGACCGCGATCGCGACGTTGAGCTGGGCCTCGCCCGTGCTCGCGCCGAGGTGCGGGGTGGAGACGACCTTCGGGTGCTGGACGAGCGGGTCGTCCTTGGGCGGCGGCTCGGTCGCGAACACGTCGAGCGCGGCGCCGCCGACGTGGCCCGAGTTCAGCGCGGCCAGCAGCGCGGCCTCGTCGATGATGCCGCCGCGAGCGCAGTTCACGATGCGCACGCCCTTCTTCATCTTCGCGATCGACTTCTCGCCGATCAGGCCGCGCGTGTCCGCGGTCAGCGGCGTGTGCAGCGAGATGAAGTCCGACTTCGCGAAGAGCTCCTCGAGCGTGACGAGGTCGATGCCGAGCCGGGCGGCCGCGTCGGCGGTCACGAACGGGTCGTAGCCGATCACGTTCATGCGAAGGCCCTTGGCGCGGTCCGCGACGATCGCGCCGATGTTGCCGAGGCCGACGATGCCGATCGTCTTGCCGGTGACCTCGACGCCCATGAAGTCGTTGCGCTTCCACTGGCCCGCGCGCAGCGTCGCGTTCGCCTGGGGGATGTCGCGCGCGCACGCGAGCAGCATCGAGATCGCGTGCTCGCCGGTCGTCACGTTGTTGCCGCCCGGCGTGTTCGAGACGATGATGCCGCGCTTGCTGGCGGCCTCGACGTCCACGTTGTCGACGCCGATTCCCGCGCGTCCGATGATGCGCAGGTTGTCGGCCGCCGCGAGCAGGTCCGCCGTGCACTTGGTGCCGCTGCGGATCACGAGCCCCTCGTACCGGCCGATGATCTTCTTGAGCTCGTCGGGCGGGAGCCCGGGGTTGTTGTCCACTTCGAGCCCGGGGGCGGCCTGCAGGATCTCGAGTCCCTGCTTGTCGAGCTTGTCGCTAACCAGAATTCGCGCCACGTTCTTCTTGCCTCTCTGTCAGGAATACATTTCGAGCAGCGCTTCGCCGGCCGCGCCGGGCCCTCGCCCGAACGCCGCGTCGTGACCGAAGCGCCGCATCGCCATTTCCAGCGCCGACAACCCGACCACGACGTCGAAGCTGTCCGCATATCCGATGTGGGCGAGCCGGAGGATCTTTCCCTTCAGCCTGCCCTGTCCGCCCGCGATCGTGACGCCGAGCACGTCGCGCAGGTACTTCCCGAGCGCCCCGCCGTCGATGCCCGCGGGCACCTTGATGCCGGTCGCCGCCGGGCTCGGCGCCGTCGGCGCCAGCAGCTCGAGGCCCATCGCCTCGACGCCGCGCCGCGCGGCCCCGGCGAGGACGCGGTGGCGCCGGTAGACCTCGCCCCACCCGCCGTTCTCCTCGACGAGCCGGTAGACGCGGTCGAGTCCGTAGACCAGCGACACGGCGGGCGTGTACGCCGAGGTGTCCTCGGCCAGCGCCTTCTTCGCCTTCGCGAGGTCGAAGTAATAGCGCGGCAGCCTCGCCGTGGCGCTCGCCGCCCAGGCCTTCTCGCTCATCGCGACGAGCGCGAGGCCCGGCGGCAGCATCAGGGCCTTCTGCGACCCCGTCACCAGCACGTCGATGCCGGTCCGGTCCATCGGGCAGTCCACCACGCCGACCGACGTGATGCCGTCCACGACGAGCAGCGTGTCCGTCGCGCGCGTGATGCGCGCGAGCTCCTCGACCGGATGCAGCGCCGTGGTCGAGGTCTCGCTGTGCTGCACCAGCACGGCGCGCGTCTCCGGGTGCTTCCGGAGCCGCGCCTCGACGAGCCCCGGATCGACCGCCGTGCCCCATTCGACCTCGATCTCGTCGACGACGAGGCCGAACGTGCGCGAGATCTCCGCCCAGCGCTCCCCGAACTTGCCGCCGCTGACGACGACCACGCGGTCGCCGGGCGACAGCGTGTTCGTGATCGCCGCTTCCATCGCGCCGGTCCCGGACGACGACAGCGTCAGCACCGGCTGCGCGGTGCCGAACAGGCGGGCCGACTCGTCCGAGACCCGGCGGAACAGCGCGCTGAAGGCGGGCGTGCGATGCAGCACGACCGGCGCTGCCATGGCCAGCAACACCTCGGGGGGAACCGGCGTCGGTCCCGGCGCGAGAAGGTACTTCTTCAGCATGGGTTCGAACGGGGGAAGAGAAGGTCGCGTCGCGGGCCAGATCCGCTCGGCGGACGGGCCTGGAACGACAGGGACGGCCTCGGCTTTCCCGGGTCGGGATATTCCCGGACCGGCAGGATGTCAATTAAGCGGCCGCGCGGCTTGACACCTGCTGATGCTGCGAAAAAGCTGCGCTTTCGCCCGCGAAATCCGCTCGACGCTCGGCTGCCGCTCGCGGGACCCGGCACGACGACGGACGGGCCGCGGCAGCATCCATCGATGAACATGTTCCACCGCTTTCTTCCCTGTACCGCGGCGTTCGTGCTGCTCGCCGCGTCCGCCGGGCGCGTCGCGCTCGCCGCGGATCGCGCCGCGGCCGCCGGGTCTTCGGCCTCGACCAAGCTCGCCGAACCCGCTCCCGGCACGATCGACGCTGGAGCGATCGAGGCGCCGGGACCGGCGAACCCGACCGGAGCGTCCGCTCCGTCCGCCGCCGTTCCGGTCGCGCCGCCGGCCGACGCCACCGGTTCCGTCTCCGGCGAGCCGTCGCCGCCGTCGGT
>CAYYZO010000017.1:0-55494 GCA_964476185.1 uncultured Myxococcales bacterium | reverse complement strand
TCGGGGGATCAGAACGAGACACTGCCTCGCTGGACTGTCTCAAGTTCGCCGATCGAATCGCTACTCCGATCGATAGAGCGGCGACGGCAGCGAGCACGCACGGCGTGACGGGCAACCACCGGTCCCGTGCTTTCGCGTGAAGGAGCCGAGGCCGATGCCACCGGGAACCGAAGCTCCGAGGATCGGATCGTCGCCAGGAGCGGCGACGATCCCCTTCTGATCTCGGCCCACGATACGGCCCGTCGCAACTCCGGACGAACGGCGGATCGCGCGATTCACGAGATGGAGACGGGAGAGGCGGGCAGCATCATGTAGAAGGTCGCCCCTCCGTCGATCTTCCCTTCGCCCCAGACCCGTCCTCCGTGTTTCTCGACGACCCGCCGCACGGTCGCCAGGCCGATCCCCGTCCCCTCGAACTCGTCCTCGGCATGCAGTCGCTGGAAGACCCCGAACAGCTTGTGGCTGTACTGCGGGTCGAAACCGACGCCATTGTCGCGAATGAAGAGGACCGGAGCGTCGGGGCTCGAGCCGACAAGGCGCTCGAGAGCGCTGTCCGGCGGGCGGCACTGCGAGAGGGGGACCGTGCCGATGCTGATTCGCGCCTCGTCGCGTGGTCCGGTGTACTTGATCGCGTTCGAGAGAAGGTTCGTCCAGGCCATTCTCATCAAGGTTCGATCCGCCATCACCACCGGCAGGGGACCGAGTTCCCACGTGAACCGTCGCCCCTCCATGTCGGGTTCCAGGGTCACCCGCACTTCGTCGATCAGGCTCGAGAGGTCGATCCGGTTCCGGACCATCTCGGTGCGGCCGGTGCGCGAGAACGCCAGCAGGTCGTCGATCAGCCGTCCCATCCGGGCGCTCGCCTGGGTGATCGTCTGCAGGTAGTGCGTCGAGGTTTCGTCGAGCTGGTCGGCGCGGCGACGCATCAAGATCTTCGTAAAACCGTCGATGTGTCGCAGCGGGGCACGAAGGTCGTGAGCGACGGAATACGAGAAACTCTCGAGCTCGCGGTTGGCGATCGACAACTCGTCCGCCCGCTGGCGGACTTCCTCCAAGGCGTTCTCCAGGGCCGAAGTCCGGTCCGCGACCCGAACTTCCAACTCCCGGTTGAGTTTCTGAAGATCCGCCGCCGCCGCTTTCCGGTCGGTGATGTCGGTGCAGGTCCCGATCCACTCCGCCACCATGCCGTCCTGGTTGCGAACCGGAACGCCGCGGACGAGAAACTCACGGTACGCACCGTCGGCGCGGCGTATTCGATACTCGACGTCGTAGAGGTTCCCCGACTCGACGGCGCGGCGCCAGACTGACAGGACCCGGTCGGTATCGTCCGGATGGATTGCCGCGGACCACCCCTGGCCCTGTACCTCGTCGGTCGACTGCCCCGTGTAAGCCTGCCAGTCGGGAAGCGCACCGAATACCTGCCCGTCGGCATCGGTAGACCAAACGATCTGCGAGGTCGCGAGCACGAGAGAACGGTAACGGGTTTCGCTCCACCGCAGGGAAGTCTCGGCTTCCTTGCTGGCGGTGATCTCCCAGGTCACTCCGGTCATGCGGACGGGACGCCCGCTCGGGTCCTGGTAGACTCTCCCTCGCGAGCATAGCCAATGGACGCTGTCGTCTGGCCAGAGGACTCGGTACTCGGCCTCGTAATCGACCCCCTCCTTCACGGCGCCCGACACCTTGGCCGTCAGGCGCTCGCGGTCGCGGGGATGCACCAACTCGACGAAGCTCCGGTAATTCCCCCCGAACTGCCCGCTTCGCAGGCCATACAGCGGAGGAAGGTAGTCGTCCCACACCACCCGGTCCTCGACGATCAGCCAGTCCCAGGTGCCGATCCGCGATGACCTCAGGGCAAGGTGGAGGCGTTCCTGACTTTCCCGGAGTTCCGTTTCCGCCCTGCGACGTTCCGTCGCGTCCATGAACGTCACGACCAGACCCGAGATCGTTCCATCGCGAACCACCGGGTACGAGTGGTACTGGACCGGAAATCCCGTGCCGTCGCGCCGCCACAACCATTCGTCCTGATGGTGTACGCCT
Organism: uncultured Myxococcales bacterium; assembly: GCA_964476185.1. Lineage (GTDB taxonomy): Bacteria > Desulfobacterota > Binatia > UBA1149 > CAITLU01 > DATNBU01. Next base: position 53,457 of record CAYYZO010000017.1, on the reverse strand, counting down.
TCGCCGGTCAGTCGCCCGCGATAGATCGGGCAATCCTCGATCGGGTACGAATCGCCGTTCGGTCTCGAGTGGTGAATCAGCGAATGCATCTGCTGGCCGAGCAGTTGCGAAGCCTCCGTGTAGCCTAGCAGTTCCAGGCAGGCCCGGTTGACGAACGAGCACCGACCATCCTCGTCGATGCCGTAGATGCCCTCGGCGGTGGAATCGAGCAGGAGCTTGAGCTGGCTCTCGCTCTCACGGGCCATCTTCTCGGCTGTCTCGCGCCGCCCGGCGATAGCGGCGAGCAAGAGTTGCCAGCGCCGTACATTGCGGACCACGGCCAGCCAGATGCCGAGCAGCACGACGAGGGCCGCACAGACGCCGGCAAGAGAGTTCCACGCGGCCTTCCGCTCGGCGATGCGGGAAAGCTCGAGATCGGCGGTCGTGATCGAGACGACATCGTGCAGTCCATCCTCGTACTCGCTCTTGTCGCGGAGGTAACCGGGCGCGGAGAGCAGCGCCAGGGCCTCGGAGATCGGCCCTGCGGTCGCTATCGCCAGCGCGCGGTGCTCGACTTCGACCAGCTTGGCGTTGGCGATCCTCACCCGGTCGAGGCCCGGTCGTGCGGCCGGCGGTGCCACTTGTTCGAGTTCGCGGATCGACGCCGCAAGTCGCGGTTCGCTCTCGCGGTAACGCTCGACCCACTCGCCGGCGCCCGTGGCGGCCGCCAGACGTGCCGACATCGTCAGGATCTCGTCGAACCTGGAGATATCGGCGCTCAGCCTTTCGATGGTGACCTGTCGCAGCCGTCCGCTCTCGATCCGGGAGAACGCCTCGTAGGCGTTCCACGTCAGCCACGCGAAGACCGCTGCGGTCAGGACGAGCGCCGTGGATGCCAATGCGGTCGGGAATCGAACGCCCGCGGCATCGCAAGGCAACGGCTTTTCCATGTCGTGCTCGCGACGCAAGGGCTTCTCCTCAGAGACGACGCGAATGCCGGCGGATCATCGGCTCGACTCAGGCCTGGGCGGAACCTCGTTCACGACTGCCCAGAAAAGGCCGAGCGTCTTGACGGCTTTCAGGAAATCCTCGAATTCCACCGGCTTGACGACGTACGCGTTGACTCCCAGCCGGTAGCCTTCGAGGATGTCCCGTTCCTCTCGCGACGAGGTCAGGACCACGACGGGAATGGTCCGCAAGTCGGGCGCGGACTTCATCTGTCGCAGCACTTCCATGCCGTCGACCTTGGGCATCTTGAGGTCGAGAAGGACCACGGCCGGATCCTCCGGACTACGCTCCGCGTACTCTCCGCGACGAAACAGGTAGTCGAGGGCCTCCGCTCCGTCGCGCACCACGAATAATTCGTTGACGAGATTGCTTTCCTCGAGTGCCAGGCGGGTCAACTCCGCGTCGTTCTCGCTGTCTTCCGCCAGCAGGATGCTTCTCGGCGTCATGCTGCTTTTCCTCCCCGCGACGTCCTCGTCGCCCCTTGCGTCGCCGGCCGGCCGACGGTGAAGTAGAAAGTCGTTCCGAGGCCAGCTTGGCTCTCCGCCCAGACGCGGCCACCGTGGCGCTCCAGGATGCGATGCACGGTCGCCAGCCCGACTCCCGTCCCCTCGAACTCCCGCTCCGGGTGGAGCCGCTGGAAAACGCCGAACAGGCGGTCCGCGAACGCCATGTCGAACCCGACGCCGTTGTCCCGAACGTAGTAGGTCGTCGAGTTCCGTTCGCGGATGCAGCCCGTCTCGATTCGTGGATCCGCTTGTTTGCCGCTGTACTTGAACGCATTGCCCAGCAGGTTCGCCCACACCTGCTGCAGCAAGGCCGGATCCCCTTCACAAGTGGAGAGGTCCCCTCTCACCACGCTGAAACTCCGGAAGGACTCGGGAGCGGCGGCCCGGATCGTCTGGAGCGCCTCTTCCACGGAGCCGTTCATGTCGACCTTTTCGCACCGAAGTTCACATCGGCCGAGGTGGGCGAGCGACATCATGCCCTTGATCATCCGGCTCATCTTCCTCGCGTTGCGGGAGATCCAGTCGAGGAACTCGCGGGCCTCCTCCTGCAGGCCATCGGCGTGGTCCCGGCGCAGGATCGAAGCGTACCCCTCGATGGCCCGTACCGGGGCATGGAGGTCGTGGGAGATCGAGTAGCTGAACGCCTCCAGCTGGCGGTTCGCGGCCGCGAGTTCCGCCGTCCGTTCCGCGACGCGTCGTTCGAGTTCCAGGTGGTGCGTCCGGATCGCGTCCTCGGCCCGGCGACGTTCGGTGACGTCACGGAACACGACGACGGCCCCGGTGATCGATCCATCGTCATCGCGCAACGGCGAGGTGATGTACTCAACGGGGATGCAGCTACCGTCCTTGCGCCAGAACACGTCGTCGTTCACCCGTCGGGTTCGTCCGTCGCGCACCGTCCGATGGATCGGACACTGCTCTCGTGGATACGCTGAACCATCGGCTCTCGAGTGGTGAATCGTGGCGTGCGACGGGCGCCCGACCACGTCTTTCGCCTCCCATCCGAGCATCCGCGCCGAGGCAGGATTCTCGAAGAGGATGTTGCCGTCGAGGTCCACGCCGTGGATGCCGTCCCCGACCGAGCGTAGGATCAGCTCGTACTGGCGGCGCAGCCGCTCGAGGTCTTCCTGGGTGCGGTGTCGCGCGATGGTCTGGCCGAGAAGGTTGGAGACGGCGTTGACGAAGTGGAGATCGTTCGGGGTGAAGCCGTCGGGGCGAGCACAATAGAGGCGAATGGTGCCGCACGACCGGCTGCCGCAACGTATCGGCACGCTCAGGGAACTTCGCAGGCCGAGCGCCAGCAGTTCGGAAGTCCACGCCGGGGACGTGTCGACCTCGAAATCGTTCAGATACAGCGGCTCGGACAGCGAGGCCGCATGTACGTCGGAGTCTCCATCGAGCGCGCGTGCGCTGACAGCTGCGATTCGCGCGTCGACCGGGTCGTCCGTGGCATGGACTCGCGGCGACCCGCCATCGCTCGGCTGCACGCAGAGGTGAGCGTAGTCGGCGGGAGTGGCGGCCAGAAGGTGACGCCGGGCCTGGTCGAACAACTCGGACGGGTTCGAATCCGCCAGTGCGACTTGGCCGAGGTCCGCCAGGATCGCGTGCTGTCGCGCACGAACGAGGACCTCCCTTTCCGCGATCGCGCGACTGCGGCGGCCGGCCGCCTCACCGAGAGCGCGCTGCACGACGGGGACGAGCCGCGGCAGGTGGGTTTTCAGGACATAGTCGGTCGCGCCGGCCTTCAGCGCCTCGATCGCCCGCTCTTCGCCGATGCTCCCCGAGAACAGGATGCAGGGAACGTCCTGGTCCCGTTCGCGGACCATCCGGATCGCGGAGAGACCATCAAAGCTCGGGAGGGTCAGGTCGAGAAGGATGACGTCGAAGCCGACCGGATGCCTCTGAATGCACTCGGAGAAACCCGCGCGGGTTTCCACCCGTTCCGATACCACACGAAACCCGGCTTCCTCGAGGGTCTCGGCGGCGAGCTCGACATCAGCCTGGCTGTCCTCCAGGAAAAGGATCCGTAGTTCCATTCGGCAGACCGACGCGTTTCCACCTGCGAAAAGGAGCCCTGATCGATTCTCGAGGTGCGCGTGGAGGTCGATTTCGTGAGTTCCTACCACAGCGCCGGGTTCCCAGGGAGGGCAATTGTCACGGCTGGAGATCCGGTTCCCCAACGAAACGCCATCCGACCGGGAAATCCCGCAAGCGAGATTGCAAGTCTGGTGGTTGCCGGTCCCGGCCGTGCCACCGTCTTCGTGATCGAAAGCGCTTCGAGCGCCGAATGTTCGCCGGGCGTTACGCGCCCGCGCGAAGAGAAGGCCCGCTGAACGGGATCGGAGGGCTGTCATCGCTGCATTGCCCGGGCGAGGAGTCCCCCTGCTGGCGTGCGGGATATTCCGGGGTCGGCCGGGGCGCATGGAGCGGCAGGCAGATGCTGGACCCGTTCCTGTCGCGCGCTGCATCTGAACGTACCGGAGGCCGAGAGGTGCGGAGAGCGGAACGGCGACGGAACGAGAACCGCGCGGTCCGATGCGCAGGCACCATCGGCCCCGGGGATCGCTTGCCCTTCCAGACCGATGGTCGCTTCTCGATGAACGCCATCGGGCCTTCCCGGAGGTCTACGGCGCCGGCGAGCGTCATCATCGCCTGGCCCGAGCGACGAAACTCCGTCGGCCGGCGCGGGTTCCTTCATCACGCGCACCCTCTCGCGCACGGCGAGCGGCGCGTTCTGGCCGATCGGCTGAGCGAGCTCGATCGCCGTGTCGACGGCCTCCCCGGCTCGCTCGAGTCATAGACCATGCCGTAGCGTGCGCACTCCTCGGCAGAGGCCGGCTCGCCGGTCGTGATCCTCCGGTTCGCAAGGTGGAGAGGCCGGTGGCGCGGTCCTGACGCCGCGAAGCCTGCCTGTCGAGCGTGTCCGGCCCCGGGGAGCCCACGGTCCGAACGACCGCGGGGACTACGGCTCGGCTGGCGGCACCCACCAGTCGTCGCCCTCGACCTCCTCGCACTCGCCCGGCGAAGGAGGACACAGCAGCACGCTGCGAAGCGAGACCGCACGACGAAGGACCTTGAGGGCATCGGCGGCGGTCACCTCACCGTCGTGGTTCGTGTCGCAGATCCGGAGCAGGCACGAAAGGCTCCCGAGGGCTCGCCGCAGGACGGCGAGCGCGTCGGAGACGTTCGGCTCCCCTCCGTTGCAGGCCGCGTCCCCGCACGCATCGCGGCAATCGCCCTGCGCCGGGAGCGGGTAAGCGTCCTCCCGCGACCGCAGCCGGCAGACGGCCGTCGGGACCAGCTCGCCGTCCGAGTTCCTGGCCTCGACCTTCACGATGCCGATGTCGTCGTCCGTAAGGGGGCCGTGCGGCTCGTGCGTGTAGTAGCTGCAATTGAACGCGGCCTGGGATCGGTCCAGCTCGCCCTTCGAAAGAGCGTCGAACGTGAAGGTCGTCTCCCCGTAAAACCCGGTGACCGCGGACCCGGGGCCGTAGAAGACGCAGGACGCGTCGTCCGTTCCGTAGTCCGTATACGCCCGCGCCCGAACCGTGAGACTGGCGATCGGCTGGGACGGAAAGACGCCGAACACCCTGTCGTTGTCGTAGTCCTCGAGGAGCGACGAGGACGTAGACGTCGAGACGATGCTGGAAGTGGTGCGGGAAGAGGACGTCTGGATCGTTTCGGCGGCCAGCACCTCGTCTCCGGCGACCAGGGTCGCCAGGAACTGGAGTACGACGAACGTCGCAGGCATCGCGCGGCGAAACGGATACAGATGCATGACGGCAACCCTCCTGCGCGGCCCTGCGCCTGCGCGGTCGCGCCCTATCCCGTCGCGGACCGTCGACGCAACGCGCTTGCGCGCCCGCCCGGACCGTTCGGAAGGCGTTGCGCGCGAGCGCGTCCCGTGGCTCGCCCCGCCCGCGCCCTTCGACGCGAACGGTCCGTCGGCCCTGGGGATTACTTGCCCTTCCAGACCGGCGGGCGCTTCTCGATGAACGCCTTCGGGCCTTCCCAGAAGTCCTCGGTGCCGGCGAGCGTCATCATCGCCTGGCCCGAGCGGCGAAACGCCGTCGCGTCGTCGGCCAGCGCGGTTTCCTTCATCACACGCAGGCTCTCGCGCACGGCGAGCGGCGCGTTCTGGCAGATCAGCTGCGCGAGCTCGATCGCCTTGTCGACGGCCTGGCCCGGCTCGCTCAGCGCGTTGACCATGCCGTAGCGCGCGCACTCCTCGGCGGAGACCGGCTCGCCGGTCGTGATCATCCATGTCGCGACGTTGCGCGGGAGAACCTTCGGCAACCGGAACAGCGCGCCGGCGGCGGCCGCGAGCGAGCGCTTGACCTCCGGCACGCCGAAGCGTGCCTCGCGGCTCGCGACGATCATGTCGCACGCGAGGCAGATCTCGCAGCCGCCCGCGAGCGCCGGCCCGTCGACGGCCGCGATCACCGGCTTGCTGCGGTCGCGCGCGACGAATCCGGCGAACCCGCCCTTCTCCGTCTGCAGGTCGGCGGCCTCGCCCGAGTTGATCGCCTTCAGGTCGGCGCCCGCGCAGAACACCGGCCCCTTGCCCGTCAGCACGCCGACCCACAGGCTGTCGTCCGCCTCGAGGCGATCGATCGCCTCCTCGAGTCCCTTGGCCACCGCGCCGTTGACGGCGTTGCGCGCCTCCGGCCGATTGATGCTGATCACCGCGACATTGCCTCGAACTTCGAACTCGACCACGGGAATCCTCCAGAGCGATGGTGGCGCGGCTCCCGCCGCGGCCGGGCACACGTCCCCCATGCGCGAACGAGAGTCAACGACGAGGGTCGCCCTCCCCGCCGCGACTCCCGTGCACCGAGGAGCCTACTGGACGTGCGTATCCGCCGCGGTTTCCCGGGCCGCTTCGAGCCCGTGCGACATCGCGACGACCATCGACAGCGCGCCGTCCTGCCGGGTCTGCGTGTAGTGGCGCCGAAGGTTGTTCAGCATGCGCGCGAGCATCTGCGAACGCGTGACAGGGGAGAGGAATTCGTCGCGCCAGGCGTCGGGACCGAGGCCTTGCCGGCGAAGCAGTTCGAGGAACCCGTTGCGGTCGAGGACCAGTCCCCGGCGGAACACGTCGAAGTAGCGCCCCGACGGCGGATGGGCGACGAGGAAGTGCCCGGGGAAACCGATGCCGCACATCGGGATGCCCGCCCCGTCGGCTGCCTCGAGCAGCACCGTCGCGAGCGTGATCGGGATCCCGCGCCGGCGCTCGAGCACGTCGTTCAGGAAGCTGTTGCGCGGGTCGTAGTAATTGACGCGGTCCCCATCGAACCCCTGCTCGTCGAACACGAACTCGAGGAGCGGATCGATCGGGTCGCCGTGATCCGCTCGCTCGACTGCCAGGCGGGCGTCGCGCCGCAGCGCAGCCATCTCGTCGAGCCAGTGGTTCAGGTCGAGGTCGGGATACGCGATGCGCGCGATCGCGAGCGCGGCGGCCGGCAGGTGAATGTCCCCGTCGGCCCGGCTGACCAGGTCGACGAACAGGCTCACGGTATCGTCACTGCCCGACACGGGGGGAACCTCCAACGACATCCTGCGACGCGGAGTCCCCCCCCGGGCTCCCTTCGTCGCGACGTACTCGCGTATTAAGGGCGCGACCGGCCCTCCACAACAAGAGGGGTGGACCGATTCCCACCCCGGGACCCAGCTCCGGCGGCCCCGTGCGCGCGATGTCACGATGGGAACCCCGGGCCGTCCCGACGCCCCCGGCTCAGAGTTCTTCGGGGTGCTCGAGCCGGTAGCGCACGCGCTCGAGGCCCCGCGAGACGTAGAAGCCGTCCTCGGTGCGCTCGTCGTAGGTGTACTTCAGGTCGAAGACCTCGGCCGCGACGATCCGGTCGTGCTCGTCGACGATGGGGACCTTCTTCAGGCGTCCCATCGTCAGGAAGATCGGGATCGTGCCGTAGTCGTAGTTGTGGTGGTAGCACGCGTCGATGCCGACGCTCCCGAGGTTCGCGATGAACGCCGACGCGAACAGCGGGTCGTTGTCGATCATCGCCTTCGGGAAGAGGTTGAGTTCGTTCAGCCAGCGGCCGAGCTTCACGAAGCGGCGCAGCACGAACGGCGGCATCCGGAGCAGCAGGCTGATCTCCTTGTCCGTGCTGCTTTCCTTTCCCGAACGGCCCTCGAGCTGACGGTCCCAGAGGGCGTCGACCATCTGCTCGAAGGTCTCCTCCTTCGGGAAGTCCCGCTTCGCGGTGTAGATCGGCGCGTCGTCGCTCATGCCCCGCTTGCCCGAGAACGCGATCCAGACGCCGCGGCGCTGGTAATAGCGCCCGCCCGCGACGAAGCGATTGGCGCGCGGCCGTTCGTGAATCGCGAGCGCGACGGCGCGCAGCACCATGTGGAACAACGACGCCGGTCGCTCGGGCGGCCGGCTGGCGTTCATGCGTGCGAGGAACTCCTGCGCGGGAGCCGCCAGGACCTGCTCCAGGCACAGCACCGACGATTCGTTCCTCGTCGGCATCACGAACGGCATGATGCGGCGGACCGGGTGGACGTCGCGGACGAGGTCGGCGTCGGGACGAGGGAATGGGGCCACGATGATGCTCCGTCAGGCGGTCAGGCAACGGCGGACGTCGCCGCGCCGCGGGTTCGGCCGAGGTCGTCGGCCCAGCGCTCCGCGCAGCGCAGCGACAACGCGACGATCGTCTCCATCGGGTTCACGCCGATCGACGAGGGGATGATGCTGGCGTCCGCGACGGCGACGCCGTCGAGCCCGTGCACCCGTCCCCAGGCGTCCACCACGCCGTCCTGCTTGTCGCGCGACATGCGCAGGCTGCTCATGATGTGCACCGTCATCAGCTCGATGTTGTGACGTTTGCGCGGACGAAGGTCGATCTTGCGCAGGTCCTCCGGCCGCTTCAGCTCCGGCAGGTCGCCGAACGGAAGCAGCACGCCCTTCGCGCCGGCCGCGAACATCTGCTCGGCGGCCATGCGCACGCCGCGATGGATCGTCTCGACGTCGCGCGGGGACAGGCGGAAGCTCATCCACGGCTCGAGGTCGGGGCCGAGGCCGACGCGCCCGACGCCGGTGTCCTCGATCAGGCAACCCGCGGTCATCATGTAGTTGTAGAGCGACATGCGCTCGGCGTGTTCCCGGCCGAATCCCGGGATCCCCGTCGCGAGGATGCCGGGCGGCACGCCCGCGTAGGCGAGCAACACGCCGTCGTCGAGGAACTGGTGGATCTGGTGCGCCTGGTGCGCGCCGACCCACGGGTTGACGCGCTCGTCCCAGACCCCCACGACCTTCGCGTTCGGATGCGTGTGCAGCCCGCGCCCGACCTGCCCGCCGAAGACGCCGCTGCGCATCAGGATGCCGGGCGAGCAACGCGCGCCGGCGGCGAGCACGACGAGGTCGGCGTAGATCTCGAAGCTGCAGAGCCGCGTGCCGCCGGCCGTCGTGCGCCGGCCGCGCTCGTCGACGAAATGGCCGACGACGCCGACGGCGCGGTTGCCGCGGAACAGCACGCGCTTGACCTTCGCGTAGGTGAGCAGCGTCGTGCCGGCGGCGAGGGTGCGCGGGATCTCGGTGACGAGCATCGAGCGCTTCGCGCCGGTCGGGCAGCCGAACCCGCAGTTGTTCAGGCCCACGCAGCGGTGCATGTCGCGCGGGTTGTCCTCGATTCGCCAGCCGAGCTTCTTCGCCCCGGCGACGAACAGCTCGTCGTTGCGCCCGAGCGTGTCGCGGTTCTGGTACTCGACGTGCAGCATGTCCTGCGCGCGCTCGAAGTACGGGGCCATCGCCGCCGCGTCGGTCGCATCGAGATGGAAGTCCTCGCTCCACTGCGCGAGCACGCGCTCCGGGGTCGGCCACGACATCCCGCCGTTGATCGTCGTCGAGCCGCCGACGCAGCGGCCCTCGGCGAACAGGATCGGCGGACGGCCCATGATCGAGCTGGTTCCGGCGTCGCGATAGAGGCGCTGCAGCGACGAGATGGGGTCCGTGCGGAAGCTCTCGGTCCGGTGCAGGCCGCCTTCCTCGAGCAGCATCACGTCGTAGCCGGCGTCGCGCAGGAGCGCCGCGGCCGGGGCGCCGCCCGCGCCGCTCCCGACCACGACGACGTCGGTGACGTAGCGACGCCGTCCCCGCGCGCCGCTGCCGAGGACGCGCCCGTCCTCGACGTTCGGGTAGTCGAGATGGAACTCGGGGGGCGTGTCTTCGGGCGCCGTGCTGTAGGACGTCGTTGTGCTCACGAGACCTCCCCGGCAGTCGCCGTTTCGTCCGCCTGCGAATCCGCCTTGCGCAGGATCTGGCTGCGCAGCACGCGGGCACGGAACTTCACGCGCTCGTCGGCGCGGCCCTGCCAGTCGACCTCCATCGCCTCGAGGATCCGCGGGTGCTGGTAGAAGCAGACGAACACGAGGGCGCGCACGCCCTGGTACAGCAGCGACGGCGCGCTGCCGGCCCGCTCCCAGTGGTGCAGGTAGCGGGCCGCCGTCTCCTCGTCCATCGACGAGAACGTGCGGAAACCCTCGCGGAAGAGAAACGGGCCGTACTCGAGCAGGCGGAGCCCGAGAGGGAAGCTGAGCCGGGCCGGAGCGGGAAGGTACTCGAGAAAGCCGACCATCGACGCGAGGACATCGTCGTCGACATCGATGTCGAACACACCGCCGCGCGGCCTCATGACCGCGACCGCGCGCCTCAAGATTCGCATCGATGTGTCGCCGAGCACGCCGGTGGTTCCTCCGCCCGGGCCTGCGCCCGTCCAGTCTTCGCGGCTGCGTACCCTCCGAACAACGCGATCCCGGGTGCGAACGGGCCCGGTACGGCAGGTTCGTTGCCCTCAGGCTCCTCGCTGCTATGATCCGGCCCGCCGCGCCCGATTCGAGCGCACGCAGGAGATCGACCTGATGTCACAGCCCGGCGACACGCTCAAGGTACTGGTCGGCAGGCCCGCTCCGGACGCGACGGAGATCTCGGCGTTCCTCGACGGCCTCGGACTCGCGGACCGCATCTCCGCCGTGCGCGCGCTCGGCGGCGGCGGCCTTCAAGGCTCGCTGTGGAGAGCCGTCGCGGGAGCCGAGCGAGTCACGACCGACGAGATGGTGCCGCCCGACTACCCGGCGCTTCGTCCGGTCATCTTCCACGGCAAGAATTCGCTGCCGGCCTTCACCGAGTTCCAGAAGATCTGCTTCCGTCCCGAATCGGGAAGCGGCGAGTCCGTGGCCTGGGGCTACAACGAGACGAAGATCCGGCACTGGATCGGAGCGGGATACTACGTCCTGCACGACACCCCCGACGCGCCGCTCGGCGGGGCCGCGTTCGACTACACCCGCCTGCCGGCCCGCACGCTGCCCTCGTGGCCCGAGGTGCGACCGAACACGTCCGGACTGTCGCGGTTCATCTACGCGAACATGCTCGACTACATGCGGCGGGTCGCATCCGAGGTGTTCATCGGCTCGGCCGTCGCGCGCGGCCGGGAAATGAAGAGCTACTTCATCGTCGTCCGCGAGTTGCTCGCGGGCTGACGGCCGGTCAGGCGCCCCGGCGCAGCCGGCCCGACGAAAGCATCAACGCGATCGCCGCCCCGAGAGAAATCGAGGTGGCCACGATCATGTAGGTCACTCCGAACAGCGAGTTCGAGCCGAGTTCTTCCGGCGACCGCACCGTGAACAGGTACATGTTGAGCGGCACCCAGCCCGCGTAGGCGATGCCCATCGGCAGCGCGAACCATCGCGCATTCCACAAGCCGTAGGCGTAGGCCGCCAGGTAGGCGGCGAACAACGGGGCGGCGACGAGCCCCGGCGTCCCGTGAAGTCGCCGGCCGAGGAACACGAAGCCGTGTTCGGGCTGCAGTTCGAGCGGCTTCGAGAAATTCGACAGCGCGAGCAGCGCGAAAAACACAGCGAACACCCTGAGCGCACGGATCGGCATCGTCGTCCTTCCTGCCCGCCGGCACGCGCCTACGCGGGACTGGTCCCTTCGCGCGTCTTCATGTGATGCCGCCGGAATTCCTTCGTATAGACCCAATCCCGCCACGGCCGTCCATCCGGAGCCGTCCCCTCGAGCCTCATCCCGAGGTCGACGATCTTGCCCGGCTCGTTCATGCGACCGAGCGCGCCGAAGGCGCCCCGGACGATTCTCCCCTGTTCGTCGACGTTGCCCGGACGGCCGATCTCGTTGCCCATCGGATAGTCGACGAACACCGCTCGCGGCGGACGAACGTGAGCCGTGATGTCGCGCCCGACGGACATCGTGAGCGTCGCGATGCCCGCTTCCTCGACTGCCCTGGCGACCAGACCGACCGTCTGGTGGCAGACGGGTCAAGCCGGGACGAGATAGAAGAGGTCAATCGCATCCTGCTTCACCTTCGCGAGGATCGCGGGCACGAGGTCGCCGAGCACGCGTCGCTGAGAGTAGATGCCGCCCATGAAGGTGAATGCGCGGGGGGCGAGCTCCCCGATCGTCCCGTCGGCCACGAGCTCGCGCAGGCGCTCGATCGGGAACACGCAATTCGGGTCGGCCTGCGCATCGGCCACCGGATAACCGAAGTGCGCGACGCGCAGGCGCGAGACGTCCACGTCGGACGGGATCTCGCGCATCGACGCGTCGTCCTTGAAGTGGAACGGCTCCTGCCCCTCCAGGTAGACCCCGCCGCTCGAAGCGAGCGCGACGCGACATTCCCGGAGCGGCTTGCGGAGCGGACTCCAGGGAACCGGCACTTCGCGGTTGTCGGTCCAGCGGTACGGCGGCAGGGGATCGTAGAGCTCGCGCGTGCGCGGGATGTAGTCGACCGGATTCACGTTCCGCCTCGAGGGCAGTAGACACCCTCGGCCTGGCCGAGGGAAGCGTCGTTGGCCATGCCGGAGCCATTGGCTGAGCGTGGACGCACCGTTACAAGCCCCGTCCATGCCGGAGATCATCTTCCACCAGTACGCGATGTCCCCCTTCTCGGAGAAGATCCGCAAGGTCTTCGCCCTCAAGAACCTCGAGTATCGCGAGGTGGACCAGCCGGCCTGGATGCCGAAGCCCCACCTGACGCCGATGACCGGCGGATACCGGCGCATCCCGGTCCTGCAGATCGGCGCCGACGTCTACTGCGACAGCGCGCTGATCGCACGCACGATCGAGCGCCGCTGCCCCGAGCCGTCGATCCACCCCGGCGGCAACGTGGCGGCCGCCGAGGCGATGGCCAGCTGGGCCGACAAGACGCTGTTCTTCTCGATGGTGGCCCTCGTCTTCACGGCGATGGCCGAAGTGATCCCGCCGGTGCTCTTCGAGGACCGGCGCAAGATGTTCCCGCAGATGAACCTCGACGTGCTGCGCGCGGCGGTGCCGGGTTCGCGCGGCGCGCTCGCCTCGGCGTGCGCGATGCTCGACGCGACGCTTTCGCGGCAAGCGCACGTGCTCGGGGAAGCGTTCAGCGTGGCCGACGCCGCCGTCTACCACGCGCTCTGGTTCGTCCGCAGCGACCCGGCGTCCGCACGGATCCTCTACTCGCGGCCGAACCTCGCGGCCTGGTTCGCGCGCGTCGAAGCGATGGGCGCGGGCCGGCCGGCGCCGATGGCCGGCGAGGAAGCGATCGCGATCGCGCGCTCGTCCGAGCCGACCGACGTCGGCGATGCCGTTGCCGACGATCCTTCCGGGCTCGCGCTCGGCACGCGCGTCGGGATCTGCTCGGACGACCTCCCGACCGACGTCTTCGTCGGCAGGCTCGTGGCGCTGCGCGAGCACGAGATGGTCATCGAACGCGAGGACCCCGAGGTCGGGCGCGTCGCGGTCCACTTCCCGCGCGCCTGCTACCAGGTGCGACCGGTCTGACGCGCGGCCCAAGGCAAAAGGGGGCCTGCCCGGCCCCCTTTCCGCCATTCTCCCGCCCCGCGGGCGGCGTGCGCTGTCCGCGTCAGCAGCGTTCGAGGATCGTCGCGATCCCCATCCCGCCGCCGATGCACATCGTGACGAGAGCCGTCGACTTGTCGCTGCGCTCGAGCTCGTCGAGCGCGGTGCCGATCAGCATGGCGCCGGTCGCGCCGAGCGGGTGGCCGAGCGCGATCGCCCCGCCGTTCACGTTCACCTTGTCCGGATCGACGCCCGATTCCTTCAGGAACTTCAGCACGACGGCCGCGAACGCCTCGTTGACCTCGAAGAGGTCGATGTCCTTCCACGTCATGCCGGCCTTCTTCAGTGCCCGCTCCGAGGACGGGGCGGGCGCGGTCAGCATGATGACCGGCTCGTCGCCGATCGTGGCCATCGAGATCACCTTGGCGCGCGGCTTGAGGTCGTGCTCCTTCACGTACTTTTCGGACGCGACGAGCACCGCCGAGGCGCCGTCGACGATGCCCGAGGAGTTGCCCGCCGTGTGGACGTGCGGGATCTCCTTCACGCCCGGGTAGACGTGCATCGCCTTCTGGTCGAACGTCAGCGTGTCGCCCTTCTGCACGTAGCCGCCCATGCCCGCGAACGACGGCTCGAGCTTGCCGAGCCCCTCCAGGGTCGTCTCCGGCCGCGGGAACTCGTCGACGTCGAGCACGAGATTGCCCTCGTAGTCGCGGACCGGGACCAGGCTCTTGCCGAAGCGGCCTTCGTGCACGGCCCGCTTGCAGTTCTGCTGGCTGCGGTATCCCCACTCGTCGCAGTCCTTGCGCGAGAATCCCTCGCGCGCCGCGATCAAGTCGGCGGAAATGCCCTGGGGAACGAGCGGGTGCAGTTCCCGCAGGTGACGGTTGTGCGCGTCGAGGCCCGACTTGTCGGACCCCATCGGCAGCCGCGACATCTGCTCGACGCCTCCGCCCACGACGAGGTCCTGCATCCCGGACGCTGCGCCCATCAGCGCGAAGTTCACGGCCTGCTGTCCCGAGCCGCAGTAGCGGTTGAGCTGCACTCCGGTGACTTCGTTCGGCCAGCCGGCGTCGAGCACCGCGAAGCGCGAGACGACGCCGCCCTGTTCGGCGACCGGCGTGACGCAGCCGGCGACGACGTCCTCCACGTCCCCGGGATCGAAGCCGTTGCGGTCGACGAGCGCCTTCAGGCACGTGCCGAGGATCTGGTGCGGATGCAGCGGCGCGAGCGCGCCGGTGGCCTTGCCCTTGCCGCGCGGGGTCCGGACGGCGTCGATGATGTAAGCGGTTCCCATGTCGGTCTCCTTTGTGCCGGCGCTAGCGGCGCCGTCCTTCCCGGCGCACGCAGCGCCGCTGTCGATGTCCTTCGGGCGCCTCGGCCCGCGAATCGCGGGTGTTCCGTCGGCCCGGCCCGGCCCGCGTTCACCCCGCCGGAGTGAGGATCACGACGGGGATCTCGCGAGGCGTGATGCTCTCGTAGACCGAATACTGCGGATTGGAACGCACGGCCGCCTGCCAGAGTCGCTCCCTCTCCGCCCCCGCGGCGATCGTCGCGACGACTTCGATCCGTTCCGGCCCGACGTCGACCGTCGCGCGGGGATTCGCCTTCAGGTTCACGAGCCAGGCCGGATGCTTCTCGTTCCCGCCGTTGGAGGCGATCAGGACGAAGCGCCCGCCGTCTTCGAGGTAGCTCAGCGGGCACGTGCGCGGCTGGCCGCTCTTTCGGCCCGTCGTGGTCAGCAGCAGGTTCGTGATCGAGCCCGTGCGGTGGCCGATGCGGCCCCCGCTCGCGCGGTACAGGTGCGTGTGCAGGCGGCCGATGTTCCGGTAGAAGCTGCTCTCGCCAAGGAACTTCCAGAACTTCTGCGCGCTCGTCATCGCATCGCCTCCCGGGATCAAACGTCGTGCGGAAGGCCGAGCAGGCGCTCGGCGATCACGTTCTTCTGGATGTTCGGCGTGCCGCCGCCGATCACGTAGGAAGGCCACGACAGCATCTGGTGCTGCCAGCGCCCCTTGTCGATCACGCCGGGCGAGCCCTTGGCCAAGCCGCCGTAGCGCCCCTCGATCTCGAGCGAGAGCCGGCCGATCTCGACCTCGAGCTCGGCTCGCAGCAGCTTGTTCACCGAGGTCTCGGCGCCGACCTCCTCGCCGCGCAGCTGGCGCGTGAGGAAGCGGAGCCCCGTCAGGCGCATCGCCTCGATCATCGTCTCCATGCGCGCGAGGCGCTGGCGCACGAACGGGTCCTCGATCGCCGGGCGGCCCTGCCGGCGGCAGCGGGCGGCGAGGACCTTGAGGTCCTCGAGGTGGTGGACCATCGCCGTGACCTCGGCGATCGAGCTGCGCTCGTTCGCGAGCGCATGCTTGGTGACGTCCCAGCCCTGCCCCTCGGCGCCGAGCCGGTTCGCGACCGGAACCCGCACGTCGTTGAAGAAGACCTCCGCGAACGGGGTCTCGCCGTTCATCGTCTTGATCGGACGGACCTCGATGCCCGGAGAGTTCATCGGCACGAGCAGGCAGGTGATGCCGCGGTGCTTCGACGCGCCGCGGTCGGTGCGCACGAGCAGGATCATCCACTGCGCCCACATCGCGAGCGACGTCCAGATCTTCTGTCCGCTCACGACGTACTCGTCGCCGTCGCGCTCGGCCTTGCACTGGAGCGAGGCGAGGTCGCTGCCCGAGCCCGGCTCGGAGTATCCCGTGCACCAGTGCTCCTCGGCCTTGAGGATCGGCGGGATGAACCGCTGCTTCTGCTCCTCGGTGCCGTACTTGATGATGCCGGGACCGACCCAGGCCAGCCCCATGTACGAGAGCCCGAGCATCGGAGCGCGCGCCGCGCCGCACTCCTGCTTGAGGATCATCTGCTCGATCAGCCCGCCGCCGCTGCCGCCGACGTCCTTCGGCCACGAGAACCCGACCCAGCCTTTCTCATGAAGGGCCTGGTTCCACGCGAGCAGCTTCGGCAGGCGGTCCATCGCGGACTCGATGTCTTCGCCGGCGTCGTCCTTCTCCCCGGGGCGGTTCGGGTTGTGCTCGGCGAGGAACTCGCGGACTTCGCGGCGGAACGCCTCTTCGCGATCGGAAAACGAGAAATCCATCGTGCCTCGCCTCTCAGAGACCTTGCGCCTGCAGCAGGCGCTCGTGGTGATACTCGGGGGTTCCCTGCAGGGAACGGCAGTAACGGCCGCGCTTGTAGTACAGGTGCGCGTTGCACTCCCAGGTGAAGCCGACGGCGCCGTGGATCTGGATGCCGTCCTCCCCGGCCCGGTCGAGCGCGATCGACGCGTAGGCCTTCGCCATCGAAACGTGCGCCCGCGCGTCGGCCAGGTTGTCGACCGCCCACGACGCGAAGTAGACCAGCGAGCGCGCCGACTCGACGTCGACGAGAATCTCGGCGAGCCGGTGCTTGACGCCCTGGAACTTGCCGATCAGCTCGCCGAACTGCTTGCGCACCTTCGCGTAGTCGGTGGCGAGACGGAGCGCCGCGTCGGCAGCCCCCACCATCTCGGCCGCGAGCGCGACCGTGTACGCGTCGAGCCCCTTCGCGAGCTCGGGCCACGCGGCGCCGGGCGCGCCGAGGCGCGCTCCCTCGTCCAGCGCCACCCCGTCCAGGTCGACCGCGGCCGCACGCATGGTCTGGTCGATCAGCCGAAGCGGCGTCACGCTCACCCCCGGCGCGTCGGACGGAACCGCGAACAGGCTCACGCCGCGGGCCTCGCGCGCCGCCACCAGCAACAGGCCCGCCGCCTGCCCCCACGGCACGAACATCTTCCTTCCGGACAGCACCACCCCGGAACCGGACGAACCCGCGACGAGTTCGATGCCGGATTCCGACAGGTCGTCGCTCTCCTCGAGCACGGCGAGCGTCGCGACGAGCTCCCCGGTCGCGATCGCCGGAAGCCACCTCGTCTTCTGTCCGGCGGAGCCCAGCGCGCCGATCACCCGCGCGGCGGCCGCGTTGGCGAGCAGCGGCGACGGGTAGAGCGTGCGCCCGGTCTCCTCGGCGACGACGACGAGATCCTCCCACGCGAGCCCGAGGCCTCCGAACTCTTCCGGGATCGTGAGGCCGGGCCATCCGAGCCCGGCCGTCTTCTCCCACAGCGACGCATCGTACGGATCGCGCGACGCCATCACCTGCCGCACGCGTTCGAGGGGGCACTCCGCGTCGAGGAATCGACGCACGCCCGTCCGCAGCTGCTCCTGGTCTGCACTGAAGCCGAAATCCATGGGTCCGGCTCTTTCCACGCACCTTTACTATTTGCAAGACCCTGCATATAAGCGGCGCACCATTTTCTCCGGAGGTTTTTCGAGATGGCAGATTTCGGACTGAAGGGCCGCACGGCGGTCATCACGGGCGCCGGCGGCGGCCTCGGGCGCACGCACGCGCTGCTGTTCGCCAAGCACGGCGCGAACGTCGTCGTCAACGATCTCGGCGGCAAGCAGGACGGCACGGGCAAGGGCTCGGAGATGGCCGACAAGGTCGTCGAGGAGATCAAGGCCGCCGGCGGCAACGCGGTCGCGAACTACGACTCGGTTTCCACCGAGGAAGGCGCGAACGGCATCATCAAGACCGCCGTGGACGCGTTCGGCAAGATCGACATCCTCGTGAACAACGCCGGCATCCTGCGGGACACGTCGTTCGTGAAGATGACCGACGCCGAATGGGACCTCGTCTTCCAGGTGCACGTCAAGGGCGCCTACTACTGCACGAAGGCCGCTTGGGGCCACATGCGCGAGCAGAAGTACGGCCGCGTCATCTTCACGTCGTCGGCCTCCGGCATCTACGGGAACTTCGGCCAGTCGAACTACTCCGCCGCGAAGCTGGCGCTCGTCGGCCTCACGCAGACGCTCGCGCTCGAGGGCGAGAAGTACAACATCCGCGTGAACGCGATCGCGCCGGTCGCGGCGAGCCGCATGACCGAGTCGCTGCTGCCGCCGTTCGTGCTCGACAAGCTCAAGCCCGAGTGCGTCTCGCCGCTCGTCGTGTACCTCTGCTCGGAGAACATCGACGTCAACGGCGAGCTGTACGAGGTCGGCGCCGGCGCCGTCGCGCGCATCGAGACGCTGCGCAGCAAGGGGCTGGCCATGAACCCCGACGATATCTCCGTCGAGGCCGTCGCCGAGGCGTGGACGAAGATCAACGACATGACCGACGCGCAGATCCTGCGCTCGATCGGCGAGTCCACGCAGGCCACCCTCGCGCACTGCATGAGCTGAGGCCGTGTGCCTCGCCGGCCGCTTCGCCTCCCGGCGAAGCGGCCGGCTTCGCCCGGCGGGCCGCGTGCTGCGCCGGCGATCCCGACTTCCCCGGGCCGGGCCCGGCGATTCACGGAGGAACATCATGTCGATCGACGTTCAGAAGGTCCTCGGTCAGGAACTCGCGGCGATGCCGTTCGAGTGGAAGGAGCGCGACATCATCCTCTACGCGCTCGGTCTCGGCGTCGGCGTCGGCGAAGCGCCGACCAGCGAGAACGTGCTGCGTTACACCTACGAGAACCAGCTCAAGGTGATCCCGACCTGGGGCGTCGTGCCGGCGTTCCCGGCGCTGACGGGAGTGCTCTCGGTGCCCGGCTTCGAGATCAACCCGATGATGATCCTGCACGGCGAGCAGCTGACCGAGATCCTCTGCGACGAGGTCCCGACGCGCGCCGACACGCTGACCAGCGCGAAGGTCACCGGCATCTACGACAAGGGCAAGGGCGCGCTGGTCACGCTCGAAGCCACGACGAAGACGACGGACGGCAAGGCGCTGTTCCGCAACGAGTTCGGGATCTTCGTGCGCGGCGAGGGAGGCTTCGGAGGCCCGTCGGGCCCGGCGCCCGGCAACGAGGCGCCGTCGCGCGAGCCGGACGAGGTGCGCGAGTACCCGACGCTGCCGCACCAGGCCATCATTTATCGCCTGAGCGGCGACTATAACCCGCTGCACATCGACCCGCAGTTCGCCGCGTTCGGCGGCTTCGACCGCCCGATCCTGCACGGCCTCTGCACGTACGGGAACGTCGGGCGCGGGGCGATCGACGCGTTCTGCGGCGGCGACCCGACGCGCTTCCGCTCGATCAAGGCGCGCTTCTCGGCGCCGGTGATGCCGGGCGAGACGATCGTCGTGAAGATGTGGAAGGAGTCGGACACCGACATCCTCTGCGAGGCAGCCGTCAAGGAGCGCGATCTCGCGGTCGTCAAGAACGGGCGCGTCGTCCTGCGCTGAACGGCCGGCCGTGCCGAAGGCGACCACTTCCTCGACCGCCGGCGGGAAAGCCGGCGAGACGGGCAGCGCGGCGTCGCGCGCTCGCAAGAAGCCCGCGGCGGCCGGCAAGAAGGCCGCCGCGGCCCCTCGCGAGCCCGCGGCCCAGGCCGCCGCGCCGCATGCGCGCGGCAAGAGCGCCGCGATGGACCTCGCCGGCGCGGACAAGCCGGCGCGCCGGCGAAACCGGGAGCAGACGATCAACGACATCCTCGATGCCGCCGAGGCCCTGCTCGACCGCAAGGGCCCCGACGGGTTCGGCCTGGCGGAGCTCGGACGCGATGCCGGCGTTTCGTTCGGGCTGATCCACCACTACTTCGGAGGCAAGGAGGGCCTGCTGCGCGAGGTGCTGAGACGCACCCTGCGCCGGCTCGGCCGCGAGATCCGCCGCGTCCAGGAAACCGGAGCCTTCTGGGACCAGGACGCGCCGGCCGTCGTGATCGTCTTCGACACCTACCTTCGCAAGCCCGGCTTCGCGCGCCTGATGGCCTGGGGCCTGCTGAAGGGCCTGCTCGTCGCCGAGGAGGTCTCGCTGGAGGTCCAGCGGGACCGCGAGGCGCTCGACCAGATGGTCGAGCGCCTGCGCGAAGGGATGCCGGGCGCCAGCCGCGTCGACGCCGCCGCGCTGACGACGCTGCTGACCAGCGCCGTACTCGGCTTCAACCTGCTCCGCCCCCTGCTCGTGCAGACTCGCGGCTGGAACAGCCGCTCCGACGAGATCCTGCGCGAACAGCTCGTGCGCGCCATGACCTCGATCGCCCGCCCGCGCCCGGAGCGCGGCTGACCCGCGCTCCCACGCCCGTCGACTCGAGGGCCGCTCGGCGGCCGCGGCGACGAGGCCTGCGCCCATCCCGGCGTCCGGAGAAATTGCCGACCGGCGGACCGGATGGTAAGAGGCTTCGAGGACCGGGCGGCCGGATCGCGGAGGGACGCGCGTTCGCCTGCTCACTTCCATGGAGGGATCGATGAAGAAGACCAAGCTCGTACTGGGATCGTCGCTGCTCAGCCTCGCGCTCTGCGCAACCGTGCCGGCCAATGCGGCCGACGACGTTGCCGTGGAGGACGCCACGACCGCGGAGGCTGGCTCGCCCGCCGGCGAGGTCGCAGCGGCCCCGGAGGCGGAGAAAGCCAATCCGCGCGGTTTCTACGTGGGCGGCACGATCGGCGGTTCCTTCTTCGAAGGCCCCTCCAAGGGCTCGCGCATCTTCAACAGCAGCACGGCCGACAGCAACGGCGACGGCCAGCCCGACGCGTTCACGGTCGACAGCCTCGGCGACGAGGAGAACTTCATGTGGAGCGTGTTCGCCGGTTACCGCATGGCCGACTGGCTGAGCGCGGAAGTCGGCTGGACGGACATCGGCGGCTTCCGGGCCACCGACGTGAACGACCCGACCGACCCCACCGACCCGCCGCACCGCAACACGACCAACGTCGACGTCGACGGCCTCGAGGCGCGCCTGCGCGGCTGGATCCCGCTCGGGACCGACCGCATCCAGGGAATCGGCGGCCTCGGCATCTTCATCTTCTCGTCGCATCCGCCGAAGCGGTGCCACGGCCCGAACACCGGCGCGTGCTCGAGCGGGCCCCTGCCCTACGACAGCGCGCCGCCTGCGCTCGACCCGACGAACGACAGCGGCCAGGCGTTCACGCTCAGCGCCGGCCTGCAGTTCCAGGTCACCGACAACATCCTGATCCGCACCGAGTACTCGCACTTCTTCGAGGTGCTCGACCAGGGCGTGGATCTGGTGACGGCGAGCGTCGTCGTCGGCTTCTACGACTTCTTCGGCCAGGGCGGCTCGGGCGGCGACGACTTCGGCGGCATCGTCGTCGAGTAACGAAGCACCGCGCCGCCGCGGCGGCCGGAACAGGAAAAGGCCCCGGAACCACGCCGTTCCGGGGCCTTTTTTCTGGAGCGACCGGCCCCCGCCCGTATCGAGCGCTGACGAATAACCGACCAGGAGAAGGACCGATGAACCCGAAACACCGCCTGCAACTCGCGCTTCACGGAACCTGGGTCATCCTGCTCGGCCTCGCGGCAGGCGTCCCGTACGCCCTGGTCGTCACCGGCCGTCTCGCAGGGGAAGAGCGCGCGTGGCGCATGGCCCACGCCGAGGGAATCCAGAACGGCCTGCTGATGCTGGCGGTCGCGTCCGTGGCCGGCCTCGTACATCTCGACGAAACGCGATCGAAGTGGTGCGCGTGGTCCCTCGTCGTCGCCGGCTACGGCAACGTCCTCGCATCGATGATCGGCGCCTCGACCGGCCATCGTGGGCTCGATCTCGCGATGCCGTTGGCGAACGTCGTCGTGTACGGGTTGTTCGTCGTCGCGATCGTCGGCGTGGTGACGGCCCTGGTGATCCTCGCCCGTGGCGCGCACGCGGCGCTTCGGACGCTTTGAGGCGTCCTTCTCGCGCGGCCGAAAAAGAAGAGGGGCCCTGTGGCGACCACAGGACCCCTCGTTTCGCTTCTGCTTCGAACCCGCTCAGCGGCTCGGGTCGTACACCACCCGTTCCACGGCAAGCTTGCCGGTGTACTGGTTGTTGTTGAACGTCACGAGGCCCTGCCCCTTGTAGACGAACTCGGTGCGGCGCTGGTCCGGCGCGAACGCGCCGTAACCCGGGATCCAGCGCTTGCCCGTCTCATAAGAGCGCTGCGTGGTGGGCGGCCCGAGGATCTCCCGGACTTCGTCCTCGCCCATGCCGGGCTTCACTTTCGCGAGCGGGGAATCGGCGGGCGGCTGCGGGAACTTCTTCGCGTTCGCCTCTTCCTTCGCCTTGACCTTCTCGGCGCGGATTTCTTCCTTGCTCTTGGCCGGCGCGGAGCCGGACTGGCTGGTGGAGCAGGCAGCCGCCGTGAACATCACGAGCAGGCAGGCGGCGAGCGCGGAACGGGACAATTTCATCGATGGTGGACCTCCCCGGGGAAAAGTAGGCGCCTCTATACCAGAGACGCCACCGCGCTCCACTCGTCCTGCGCCTTTCTTCGGTCTCGTCCGGCAGGCCGCTCTCCCGGAGCGGACCGCTTCCGTCGATCGCGAGGGGAGCGAAGCGCGCGGACGAAAAAAGGCCCGGACCGTCGCCGGTCCGGGCCTTTCTCGAGAAAGACGGCCCTTGGCCTTCCGTCAGATTCCCGGAGCCTCGATCGCGATGCCGAGGCCGATCTGCCAGTCCGGCGCCTGGTTGACGCCGATGCCGAGCGTCGGGCGCAACACCAGGTCCACCTGGTCCGCGACCGCGAACGACACGTCCACGCCCGGGAAGATGCTGACCGGGTCGTAGCCGCTGTCGACGAAATGATTGTGGATGACCTCGCCGCGCACGACGACCATGTCGTTGATCGGATAGAGCGCCGCGAAGTTGATGTCGAGACGATCGAAGCGGTCGTCGTCGAGCGACAGGCCGAACGGGAGCGAAACGTCGTCGGTCGTGTAGACGTCGTAGCCCACGCTGAGACGCAGGTCGACGGGCCCGGCCCTTCCGCCGGCGGCGACGAACGGCAGGAAGCCGTAGTCGTCGGTTCCGAGGCCGTCGCCGGCCGTCGGGAACGTCACGACGAGGCCCACGCCGAGGTCGAAGTACTCGGTGCGCAGCGGGACGACCTTGCCCCACAGCTTCATGTCGCCGAAGTCGTCGGCCTCGCCGACGCTGTTCTGGTGAACGTAGATGTACGGCGGAACGAACACGCCCACCTCGAACAGCTCGGTGCCGTACGAGAGGTGGAGGTAGGTGTTCGTCGCTTCGACGTCGCCGACGTTCGACGGGTGGTACTCGGCCGCGTAGAACGTGCCGACTTCGGCGCGCAGGCCCCGCGTGGTTTCGACGTCGGTCAGAAAGCCGACGTGCTTGCGATGGACCTTCGCGGGCGGCGGTTCCGGAGCGGGCGGCGCCGGTGCGGGCGCCGGGATCTCTTCAGGCTGCTCGGCCTCGCCATATGCGCCCGCAAGCGCGATCGAGCTCGCGCCCAGCACCGCGGACGCGATCACAACAGAGTAAAACGCCTTCTTCATCACATGCCTCCTGAAAAGCTTCCTGTTTTCCCACCGCGAGCGCGGAATCTCGCACTCCAGTCGCGACAGTCAAGCCGCCCCCAGCGGGCACTGCCATCGCCCCCGACCCGCAAACTCTAGCACCTTTGGGATGGAAGCACCCATCCACGGCCGTCCGCGGGCCACCCGTTTTCGAACCCTTGAGAAATACGTCACGCCGGAAAACCGGCACCCCGACCGCTCGCGGGCCTGTACCGCGAGGCTCCACCCGTCCGGCCCCCTCGGACGGGCACGACCCCTGCACCATCAGAAGAAGCGGTACTGGACTCCGAAACTGATGGGAACCGCCCCGTAGTCCGCGCGTCCGCTCGTGCCGAGAAAATACCCGATGTCGGCGAACAGCGCCCAGTTCCGCGAGAGGTAGACGTCGAGTCCGCCCGAAAAGCGGAACGCGATCCCGGTCGAATCGCGGTTCTGCGCGGGGCGGTCGTCGTTGACCCCCGACCAGGCGCCTCCGACAGCCACGTAGGGCTGGAGGATTCCCGAGAAGGGGTAGAACTTCCCGTTCAGGCCGACGCCCCAGATGTCGATATCGCCCGTGGCCGCTTCGAACTGGACGAACTGCTCCCCGAAGGCCTCGAGGGCGAAGTACTCGTTGAACCGGTAGCCCGCGGTCAGGTGGTAGCCCCAGCTGCCGTCCTGGGTCCCGTCGTCGACGTTGCCGGAGAACGTCTCGGCGGCGTAAAGCGCGCCGGCGCCGACGTAGGGTCCGGAACGCCCGAATTCACCGTCCTCGGCCGAAGCCGAGGACGCCCACCCCGCCAGCACGGCGACCGAAACTGCAGATGCCACTCGCTTCCACGACATGCGTGAGTCCTCCATCCTCGTCGAACGTCGAGCGGGGCTTGCTGACACGAGGCCGGGCACCGGCCCCACGCCCCTGGCCTCCCCCGCCTTGCCCAGCTTCCGCGACGCCGACCGGCCGCACTATATTCGCCGCCCGGCAGGGGCGCAACGACGCGACCGCCCGCGTCAAGCCACGCGCACCGACCGACCAGGCTCTCTCGATTCGAATGAGGATTCAGCGCAAGCGTCGGCCGCGGACGCTCACCACCAGACTTCGTCCTGCACGAAGTCGGGGTTCGAGCGGCCCGCGCAGGTCAGCGGCGACCCGCCCTGGGCCGTCCTGCCCGCGCGAGCGGAGAGTTCGTAGAAATCCGCCTCGAGCTCGTCGTGGGCCGCGGGCATCGCGATGACGTGGTAGGTGGCCTGGGCCTTGCCTTCCTTGAAGTAGACGATCGTCCCGTCGGCGGCGAGCGTATCGAGGTAGCGCTGCAGGCGGCGCTGCCGCTCGAGCGGCATGTCGCCGCGCGGGATGTCGAACGCGAGCCCGAAGACATGGGTGGGCGGCACTCCGGCCCGGATCGTGTTCGCGTTCACGTTGCTCGCCATGAGCTTCTTCTGGTAGGTCCACGGCCTCACGAGGCTGGTCACCTGCAGCGGCGTGAACGCCGCGCCTTCGGCCTGCCGGAGGTGGGCGGCAATGCGGTAGAGCAGCCCGGCCGACGGCTTGGCGAGGCGGTACAGCTTGGCGCGCTTGACGACGTCGCGCTCCTTCTCGCCGACCGGCGAGTTGCCGGACTTGCGGATGGAGACCCCGAGGCCGTGGGGGTCGTCCGGCACATCGACGAGCCACCCGCGCTCGCAGGCCTCGTCGAGGTCGTCGTAGTCCTCCATCCAGAGCTTGTCGACGACTTCCTTGGTGAAGATCCGGGCGAGGTGTTCCTTCTTCGACTCGGACTCCCTCGGCCGCGCGGATTCGAGGGACAGCGATCCCGCCGCGGTCGAACGACTCGCGAGCATCTGCTCGCCGGCCGACCAGGCTGGCATGGACCATGTCGCGACGGCAAGCGCCGCAGCCATCGAACCGAACGGGAATCTCATCCGCCTCACCCCCGGGTTCCCGAAGGAAACCCTGTTGCTCACCGGGTTCGAGTGTACCGCCCGAGAATCGATTCGCAACGGAATCCTGCGCCCAAGAGGCGGGGAATGGCCGGAAAATCCTCCCGAACGGGCGATTCGGCGCTGCATCGCGCCCGAGATAGAGAAGCCGACGATGGCCTCGAAGTTCCTGCGCGCGCTCGTCGACGTCGCGATGCACCTTCCGCAGGCCCGACGCGATCCACTCGCCGCACTCGACCTGTTGGCCGGGAGCGCCCCGGGGAACGTGGCCCGAGATCTCCCGTACGGCCCCCACGGCGGGCAATCGCTCGACCTGTACCTGCCGGACGCGCCCGCCGGCGCGACCTCGCCGGCCGCCGTCGTCTTCTTCCACGGCGGCCGCTGGAGCTACGGCAGCAAGGAAGAGTACCGCTTCGTCGCGGCTTCCCTCGTCGCGCGCGGCTATGCCGTCGCGGTCTGCGACTACCGCAAGTACCCCTCGGTGCGGTTCCCCGCCTTCGTCGAGGACGGCGCTGCGGCGATCGCGTGGGCGTTGACCCAGCTTCCACGTCACGGGATCGACCCGCGCCGGGTGTTCCTGATGGGACATTCGGCCGGCGCGCACATCGCCGCGCTGGCGACGATGGACAAGCGCTACAGCGCGACGCACGGCGTCGATCCGGACAGCGTCGCGGGCCTCGCGCTGATGTCGGCGCCGTTCGATTTCTTTCCGATTCGCGGCACGGATCTCCGCGAAATCTTCGGCCCCGAGGAGGGGCATCCGGAGACGCAGCCGCTGCGCTTCGTCCGCAAGGGACTTCCGCCCATGCTGCTGCTGCACGGGCGGCGCGACCGCACGGTGAAGCCGGCCGGCAGCGCCCGCATGGCGAGCGCCATCCGCGAACACGGCGGCCGCGCCCGCGCCGTCTTCTACGACAACGTCACCCACACCAACATCCTGGCGGCGTTGTCGGACCGGATCGGGTTCCTGCTGGCGCCCGTGCTCGACGACGTGACCGGGTTCCTCGACAGGCGCTCGGAGGAGATCCTCGCGGGGACCGCCGGCGGCGGGAAGGGCGAGGCTTGAGGGGACGCCCTACTCCTTCAACCAGTCGGGCGACGGGGCTTCGGCCAGCACGATCCAGGAGCGCGAGAACGCGCCGCCGACCCGCGCGAATCCGCGGATGCCGAGACCGACCCGACGAAACTCCGCTTCGATCTCGGCGCTCGACAGGTGATTGCGCGGGAAGCGCGCCTCGAGGCCGAGCTTTCGCCGGATCTTCTGCCAGAGGAACGCGAACCCCTCGGTGTGCGCGTACTGCACGACGACCCAGCGACCGCTCACGCGACGCATCTCGCGCAGCGCCCGGAGCCGACCGCTACGACGCACGTAGGGCATGAACTCGAGGCAGACCACGAGGTCGAAGGACTGGGGAGGAAGCGGAAGGGCGCCGGCGTCGGCACAGAGGAAAGCCAGGCGTTCGGGGGCCGCGTCCGGCCCGACCCCGCTGCGGGTCTCGGCGAGCGCGCTGCGCGAGATGTCCACCGCGACCGTCAGTGACGCCTTCTTCGACGCGAGCACGGGCAGCCAGCGGCCGTTGCCCACGCACACGTCCAGGATCGACCGGATCTCTCCGGTCGCACGCAACGCCTTCTCGACGGCCCGAAGCTCGTCCCGGCCGATCTCGCGGTTCTGGCCCTCTCCCGGCCGCAAGTCCTACCCCCGGGTCGCAGTCGTCTTCCGGCCCGAAGCGCCGCCGGACGGACAGATGTAACCTTTTCGCGAACCTACCAAGCGCCCGCGTAGCGAGTCAATCCGCCGCGCGCTCCTCGAGCCCCATCATGCGCGCCAGGATCAGCTTCATGACTTCGTTCGAGCCGGCGTAGATCGGCATCGCCCTGACGTCGAGGTAGTCGCGGCACACGGCGTACTCGGTCATGTACCCGTAGCCGCCGTGCAATTGCACGGCATCGTAGGCGACCCGGTTCGCGAGGTCGCTCATCCACCACTTCGCCATCGAGACGCGGCGCGTGACATCCTCGCCAGCCTCGAACTCGTCGATGACGGCATCGAGGAACGTGCGACCGATCTCGACCTCGGTGGCGAGCTCGACGAGCCGGAACGCGTTGTGCTGGAAAGCGCCGACGGCCCTTCCGAACGCCTTGCGCTCCTTCACGTAGGGAAGCGTCTTGTCGAGGATCTGCTCGGCGGCCGCCTGCGCGGCGATCGAGATCATCAGCCGCTCTCTCTGCAGGTTCTGCATCATGTAGCGGAAGCCGTGGCCGGGCTGGCCGAGCAGGTTCGAAGCGGGGACGCGGCAGTCCTCGAAGAACAGCTCGGCGGTGTCCTGGATGTGCTGGCCCATCTTCTCGAGCGGGCGCGCCTTGACGAAGCCTGGCGTCCCGGCCTCGACGGCGATCAGGCTGACACCGGCGTGGGCGGGCCGCGCGTCCGGGTCGGTGCGACAGGCGACCATGATCAGGTCGCAATCGATGCCGTTCGAGATGAACGTCTTCTGGCCGTTGAGGACCCAGTGGTCGCCGTCGCGCACCGCCGTGGTCTTCAGGTTGGCGAGGTCGGAGCCGACCGACGGCTCGGTCATGCCGATCGCCGTGAGCAGGTCGCCGCTGGCGCAAGCCGGCAGCCAGCGCTTCTTCTGCTCCTCGCTCGCGAGTTCCGCGAGATACGGCACGACGATGTCCGAATGCACGGAGACGCCGGTCTGGAGCCCCATGTATCCGGTGCGGCCGAGCTCCTCGCAGATCACCACGGAATACCCGAAGCCCGCTTCGCTGCCGCCGTAACGCTCGGGCAGCCACGGGCACAGGAAGCCGCTCCGTCCCATCGCCTTCCAGAACTCGCGCGGGGTGCGCCGCTGCCGTTCCCAATCCGCCAGGTGCGGGACGACTTCGCGCGAGAGAAACGCCCGGAACGCGCTGCGAAAGGCCTCGACGTCCGCCGTGCGCCAGTCCGCCCTCGGCATCAGCGCACCTCCACGGGATGCGGGATCCGGCGTGTACCCGGCGCCGCGACGAAGCGTGATCGATCGATCATCATGGCTGGCTTTGCTCCTGCTGCAGGATGCGGAAAGCTAGGCGAGCCGTTCGGGCAAGACAACACGAGGGCGCAGGAGAAACGGACATGAACGGAATCGGAGAGCCGGTCCACGTCGGACGCGACTTCGGAGGTCGCGATCTTCGGATCGACGAAGGACTCGTCGAGGATTACCTCGCGTCGCTCGAGCAGAGGCTGCCGCTCTACGGGGAGTTCGCTCCTGCCCTCCTGCTGCACTCCGAGTGCTACCGCGATCTTTCGTGGTACCTCGCCAACATCTGGGGCAACCTGCACGCGCGCCAGGAATGGGAACTGTTCGCGGAAGTCCCGATCGGCAGCCGCGTGCGAACCCGAGGCTTCATCCGCGACCGCTACCGAAAGCGCGGCCGGGACTACGTCGTGAAGGAAACCTGGGTGCTCGACGAATCGGGCCGCCTGCTGAACCGCGGCCTGACGCACC
The DNA here is from genome assembly GCA_964476185.1 of uncultured Myxococcales bacterium. Taxonomy (GTDB): domain Bacteria; phylum Desulfobacterota; class Binatia; order UBA1149; family CAITLU01; genus DATNBU01. The sequence continues at coordinate 24,480 of CAYYZO010000017.1, read as the reverse complement.
AGAGTTTCCTCGTTCCCGGCGACTCCGGCGCGAGCGTCGCCGTCGACAAGGAACGCGAGAAGCGCGGCGATCGCCGCTTCGAGATCGGCGGCCACGGCCGGGCGCTCGAGCCGATCTCGAGGACGGTGACGGAGCAGACCTGCATGGCGTTCTCCGGGCCGAGCGAGAACTACCACACCAACCGTGCCGCGGCGCAGGCGCTCGGGTTTCCCGACATCGTCGTGCAGGGGATGCTGCCGATCTGCCTCGCCGCCGAGCAACTGACGCGCGACTTCGGCAGAGGATTTCTCGCCGGAGGAAAACTCGACGTCCGGCTGGTCAACGTCCTGTGGGCGGACGAGACGATCCGCGCGTGCGCCGAAGAGCGGGAAGAAGTTCCCGAGGCCGGCCGCACGAGAGTTCACCTGGACGTCTGGGTCGAAAAAACGGACGGCACCAAGGTCGTCGTCGGCTCGGCCAGCGCGCTGCGTTAACCCGAAAAAAACACCGCTCTACCCGTTTGATTTTGCATTGACTGTGCAAGGTCTGCCGAATACTTTCGGGCGCAACGCCCACACCGGGCGCCGGGGGAGGCCCGATGACCAGCAAACGACCCGACAACAGCCGCATCCTGATTCGCGCGGTGGCTGCAGCGGCGGCCGCCGTCCTGACGGCCACGACGGCGATCGCGCACGAAGGCGACCACTGGCCGATCACCGGCGACTCCGTGAAGATGTCCTGGAACCCCGGCGGCTCGAAGACCAGGTTCAAGTTCAAGTCGAAAAAGCAGATCAACCTCAACACCGTCAGCGTCGTCATCGGCCGGGATCCGACCGCCGAGCGCTCGACCCTGATCGTGCGCGGCACGGGTCCGTCGGCCGGGACCACCGGGGTCATCGAGCTCGACAGCGCGCGCTGGAAGCCGATCGGACGCGCCGACGCGCCGAAGGGCTGGAAGTTCAAGGGCGACCCCTACTACACCGGCGGCGTCACGAAGATCATCCTCAAGACCGGCGGCAGCAGCGGCGGCACGCTCCAGGTCCAGGCGAAGGACTACTACTGGCCGTTCCAGATCCTGGGAGCACAGGATTCCGTCGAGGTGGTGCTGTCGATCGGCGACTACGCTTACTGCGCCGAGTTCTCGGCGGGCACCTCCGCCGATTTCAGCGCGAACGAGGAAGGCAAGGTCGTCGCCGGGGCGGCCCTTGCCCCGAGCGCCTGTCCCGCGGTCTGCGGCAACGCGATCGTCGAAGCCGGCGAACAGTGCGACGACGGGAACTTCGTCGACAACGACACCTGTTCGAACACCTGCATCGGCTGCGACGAAGCGGAAGCGGATTTCGCCACCACCTACGAAGGCATCCAGGAGCTGATCTTCGACAACCCGGTCTACGGCTGCACGAACGACCTGTGCCACGGTTCGGCCGCCGAAGGCGGCCTCGACCTTCGTGCCGGCGCCTCGCACGCCGCGCTCGTGAACGTCGCGTCGCAGATCGCGCCGGGCACCAAGCGCGTCTTCCCCGGCGACCAGGACCTTTCGCTGCTCTGGCTGAAGCTCGCCGAGAAGACCCTCGGCTCCGAGGTCGTCGATGCGCCGGGAACCTCGATGCCGGCCAACGGCAGCACGCTGACCGAGGAACACCTCGAGGCGCTGCGGCTGTGGATCCGCGGCGGTGCGCCGGAAACCGGCGTCGTCGTCGGCACGGCGGAGTTGCTGGGCAGCTGCCTGCCGCCGGCCACGCCGCTGGACATCCCGCAGCCGCCGGTGCCGGACCCGTCCGTGGGGACGCAGTTCGCGATGCCCGGATACAACCTCGTCGCGAACAGCGAGATCGAAGGCTGCGTCGCGACGTACTACGACGTGTCCGCGACCGTGCCGCCGAGCAAGATGGTCGACTGCCCCGGCGCGTTCCCGGGCACCAACGAGACCGGCCTCCACGCCGGCAAGTGCTTCTCGTACAACGCCAGCGACCTGTACCAGGACGCGCAGTCGCACCACTCGATCGTCCACATCTACCCCGGCAGCTACAGCTGGAGCGATCCGGGCTGGGGATCGTGGCGCTGTTATGGCGGCCCGACCCCGGACGCAGCCTGCGACCCGTCGACGGCCGACCCGTGCGGGAGCGGCGGCGTCTGCGGCAGCAAGTTCCATCCTGGCGTCGCCTGCAACGACACGCCCAGTGCGAATTGGGGCTCGCCGGACTTCATCACGGCCAACGCGCCGCAGTTCTCCGGCTCCCAGGAATCGACGGCGACCTCCAATTTCCCGGCGGGGGTGTACGCGATCCTGCCGCTGAAGGGCCTGATCGTGTGGAACTCCCATGCGTTCAACCTGACGACGCAGGACACCGAGATGGAGGCGTGGATCAACATGACCTACACCGACCAGCGCACCTGGCCGGCGCAGGGACTGTTCAACGACACGTGGATCTTCACGCAGAACGTGCCGGCGTTCCAGCAGCGCGAGTACTGCGCGACGCACACGTTCGCCGAAGGCACGCGGCTGTTCCAGTTGTCGTCGCACACGCACAAGCGTGGCGTCCGGTGGCTCTACTACGCGCCGCCGCAGACGCCCTGCGCGTCCCCGTCGGTGTGCTCGCCCGGCAACTCCAACAGCATCTTCTACGAGAGCTACGACTACAGCGATCCGCTGACGCTCAACCCGAACCCGCCGATCCACTACACGGGGACGGTGGAGAATCGCACGATCAAGTTCTGCGCGCTGTACGACAACGGCTCGCCGGCCAATCCGGACTTGATCAAGACGCAGTCCGGATCCCCGATCCCGACCGGCAACCTGGTCGTCGGCGGTCCCTGCTCCAACTCGGAAACGAGGTGCATGGACGGCGTGAACAAGGGCGCGCTTTGCAACGGCAACGACGCGAACTGCCCGGGTTCGGTCTGCGACGCCTGTCCGCTCCGCGGCGGAGTGACGACCGAGGACGAGATGTTCATCGCGATCGGCACGTACTACGTGAACCCGTGAGCGTCGGCGCCTGAAGCTTCGAGCCGGCGAAGGCCGGATCCGCCCGGATCCGGCCTTCGCCGTTTCGGGTCGCTGCAGCGGGGTTCGCCGTTCGGCGGGCGACCGCCGGACTTCCCCGAGTCGAACGCCCGGGCAGCGTTTCCGGTCACGGGACCTTCGAATGAACCACGACGGACGCAGCGTTCTCATCACCGGCGCCTCCGCCGGGATCGGGCGGGAACTCGCCCTCGTGTTCGCCGAGCGCGGGCACGACCTCATCGTCGTCGCGCGAACGCGCGCCAGGCTCGACGAGCTGGCCGCACGGATCCGGGATCGCCACGGGCGGCTCTGCGAGGTGATCGTCTCCGACCTGGCGGCCGACGACGCGCCGCAACGGCTGTTCGACGAGGTCGTCGCGCGCGGGCTCCGCGTGGACGTCCTCGTGAACAACGCCGGGACCGGCAACATCATGGAGTTCGCGACCGCCGAGCCCGCGCGGATCGACCAGATCCTGCGATTGAACGTGCTCGCCCTCACGAAGCTGACGCGGCTCTTCGTCGAACCGATGGTCGAGCGCGGCGCGGGAAGGATCCTGAACGTGGCCTCCGTGGCCGGCTTCCAGCCGACGCCGCGCCTTTCGGTCTACGGTGCGACCAAGGCCTTCGTGGTCTCGCTGACCGAGGCGCTCTCGGAGGAGCTGTCGGGCACCGGCGTCACCGCCACCGCGCTCTGCCCCGGCTTCGTCGACACCGACCTCGTCCGGCAACTCGCCGACGAGCTCGGGCGGCCGGATTTCGTGCCGGCCTTCTTCATGCTCGATGCCACCGAGGTCGCGCGCGAGGGATACGAAGCCTGCCTGCGGGGCGAAGTCGTCCACATCAACGGGCGGTCGTACGAGTTGATGGTGCAGTGGCTGCGCCTGCAGCCGAGGTGGTTCGTGCGGACCTTCACCGGCTTCCTGTCGCGCTACTACGCCGACTAGCGAACGGCGGACGATGCCGGGCCGGTCGGCGAGGCCGCGGCGGCCGCCCCGGCCTGACCGGTCAGAGCGCCTGCAGCAGCCTCTCGGTCACCCAGAACGCGCCCGCGCCGCAGACCAGCGCGCGCACCGCGACGGCGGACGCGGGCGACCGCCAGCGACGGTAGAGCAGCCACCACGCCGGCAGCAGCGCCACGAGTTGCCCGGCTTCGACGCCGAGATTGAACCCGAGCAGGACCGGCCACGCCGACGACGCCGAGCGCGCGGACTCCACGATCGCGGTCGCGAACCCGAAGCCGTGCAGCAGCCCGAACACGCAGGCCAGGACCAGGCCTGCCGTCGGCCGCTCGCGGTGCCCCCCGATCCGGCGCAGCTCCAGATGGGAGACCCCGAGCGCGAACAGGCCCGCCCAGACCAGGGCGTCGGCAGGCCGAACCCACGCCGCCGCCAGCATCAGGGCGGCCAGGCAGACCGTCGCGGCCCCTCGCGGAGCGGCAGGAATCCCGACCACGAGAATGCTGGCCGCGATCGCGATCTCCACGGACTCCCCGGGCGGCGCCACGCCGCCCAGGGTCGCCAGCAACAGCGAAGCGCTGTGACCGGCGGTGAACCCCGTGGCGAGGGCGGCGAGCGACGCGGGGCGCGAAGCCAGCAGCAGCAGGCCCGCGAGGAACGCCAGATGATCCCAGCCTCCGGCGATGTGCCGCAGGCCGTGCGCGAACTCGGCAGCGAACGCGGCCGCGGGCCCCGGCTCCCCGGCGGCCAGATCGAGGACGGCGCCCCTTCCGCCGTGCAGGACACGCATCGTCCCGTCGAGACGGGCAACGTGCAGGTGCCCGGGCATCGTATCCATCCAGCGATAATCGACAACGATTTCAGGGTCTTTACAGAGAAAGCTCCAGCGAAACGTCATCCACCCCGTTTCGATCTCGTCGACCGCGGACGGCTCCGCCGGACAGCGGTCGCCGCCCGAAGCCACGACCGTCGAACGCTGCAGGAAGGAGCCGAGGTCGTCGCCGACGAACTCGACGGGAAGACCGCGGAAGTCGACCGGGCGGACGCGAAGCACGAGCGACGCCGAAGTCCCCGACGCGCGCCAGTCGCCGTACGACACCGTCCCGCCGGTGTGGGCGAACGAAGATGGAGGCGACGCCACGACCGCCAGGGTGAGCGCCGTGAAGGCAGCGACGATCAGGCCCCCGGCGCGCGCCGTGGACCGGGTCATCGACGCTCCCGCACGCGGACGCCCGCCTCCTCGCGCAGGGCCTCGAGCGCGCGAGCGAGCGCCCGCTCTTCCCGGCGCCGGGTCCATTCGCGGCGGACGAGGTCGAGGTCCAGTTCCTCGAAGACCGGAACCGCCCCCGCGAGCACCTCGAGGACCTCGGCCCGGTACCAGCCCTGCCCGATCGCCACGGGTTCCGGTAGCGGTCCCCCGCCGGCGGCCTCGAAGACGCGGCTCGCGAGGGACTCCCCGAGCCAGCGCTGCAGCTGGAGCTGCGTCATCGGAGTCGCCGGCACGTCGACCGGCTCGCCGCGTTCGCCCGCGCGGGCGTCCACGACCGTCGCGTGTCGCCACGCCCGCACGCTGCGCCGCTCGGGGACCGTGAAACGCGCGGGGTCCTCGGCGACGAACGCCCGCAGGTCCTCCCGCGACGGCTCCTCGGGGTTCGCGGGCTCGCTGAGCGCATCCATCGCCGCCTGCACGAGTTGCCCGCGCACCGCCGGAAGGCTGCGCGAGAGGCCCAGGCGATCGGCCAGCTGCAGCAGCAGTTCCTGGTCGACGAGGACGTCGAGCACGGCCCGCTCCCCGGCTTCGTCGAGGGGAACGCGGCGCCCGGCGTTGGCGGCCTCCACGGCGCGGCGCCAATCCTGCATCGCGATCGTCGCGTCCCCGACGCTCGCCGCCTCGTCCCGTGGCAGCTGCGCCGGCAGGTAGCGCCCCACTCCGCACAGCACCAGCACGACGCCGAGGACGAGCGCGCCCCAGGCAACCGCCGCTCCCGCATTGACTTGGGTCGGCTCTGTCGGTTCCGTCGGTGTCATGGGCCGTCTCGGGAGATATCTGTCCGTCCTTGCGTTCGCCATCGTAGCCGCCGGCGCCGTCCTCTGGGTCGTCACGCCGCCCGGCCGCGTCGAGTCGCGCGGGGAGATTCGCGCGGCGGCGCGACCCGCGACGGACATCGAGGCGCGCTCGCAGCGCGACCGCGGCGCGGGGCGGAGCATCGGCGTCGAGGACGAGTCGCAGATCGTGTTCGGCGACCTGCACGTGCACAGCACGTTCTCGATGGACGCCTACCTCTGGAGCCTCCCCCTGATGCACGGCCCCGGCCTGCATCCGCCGGCCGACGCCTGCGACTACGCGCGCTACTGCTCGAACCTCGACTTCTGGAGCCTGACCGACCACGCCGAATCCCTGACGCCGCGGCACTGGAAGGAGATCCAGGACATGGTGCGCGACTGCAACGCGCGCACCGACGCGGCCAACCCCGACCTCGTGACGTTCCTCGGATGGGAGTGGACGCAGGTCGGGCAGACTCCGGCCGACCACTTCGGGCACCGCAACGTCGTCGTGCGCGAGATCGAAGCGGACAAGGTCCCGCCGCGGCCGATCACCTCCGGCGGCCTGCCGTTGCTGCACATGCGGCGCCGCGCGATGTCGCCGCTGCGCGAGTTCGTCGCGCCGTTCCTCTACCCCGAGGACACGAGCCAGCTGCTGCGCGACCAGTTCGCGAAGCAGGCCGAGTTGCGCGAGGCCCCGTACTGCCCCGAGGGCATCGACACACGCGACCTGCCGGTCGACTGCGTGGAGTCGGCCGAGACGCCGGAGGCGCTGTGGGAGAAGTTCCGGCAGTGGGGCGGCGACGTGCTCGCGATCCCGCACGGGACGACCTGGGGCTACTACACGCCGCCGGGAACCCGCTTCGACAAGCAGCTGACGAAGGAGCGGCACGACCCGAAGTACCAGCGCCTCGTCGAGGTGTTCTCCGGGCACGGCAATTCGGAAGAGTACCGCGACTTCCGCGAGGTCCTGTTCGACGAGAAGGGAGGGAAGCTCTGCCCCGAGCCGACCGCGAACTACCTGCCCTGCTGCCACCGCGCGGGCGAGCTGATCCGGGCCCGCTGCGAGGACCCGGCCTCCGCCGACTGCGAGGCGCGCGTCGCGAAGGCCGAGCTCGACTACCTCGACGCCGGCGTGGCCGGGCACCTCGTCGTTCCCGGCGCGAAGCCGGAAGACTGGCTCGACTGCGGCCAGTGCACCGACTGTTTCCTGCCGGCGCTGAACTACCGGCCCGGCAACAGCGTGCAGGCGATGATGACGCTGTCCGACTTCGACGACCGCGAGGACGACGGCGACCCGACCCGGTTCCGGTTCGGGTTCATCGCGTCGTCCGACAACCACGCGTCGCAACCCGGGACCGGCTTCAAGCAGAAGGACCGTCACTTCGTCACGGAGACGTTCGGGCCGCGCGACGACCTCACGCGCGGCACGATCTACGACGCGGCCAAGCGCCAGGGCGAGCAGGCCGAGTCGATCCCGTTCAACCGGCGCGAGACTCTCTTCAACCTGTTCCAGTACTCCGAGTCCGAGCGTCTCGGGTCGTACTTCTACACGGGCGGTCTCGTCGCGGTGCACGTGGACCGGCGCACGCGCGACGGGATCTGGGACGGCATGCAGCAGCGCCGGACCTACGCGACCTCGGGCGAGCGGATCCTGCTCTGGTTCGACCTCGTCAACGCGGGCGCTTCCGGCAGCGACGTCGTGGGCATGGGCCAGGAAGCCGCGATGGACTCGGCGCCGGCGTTCCGCGTGCGCGCGGTCGGCGCGTTCGAGCAGAAACCGGGCTGCCCGGCCGCCACGGTCGCCGCGCTCGGCGAGGAGCGCACGCGCACGCTCTGCGGCGGCGAATGCGACAACCCCGGCGACCGGCGCAAGCGCATCGAGCGCATCGAGGTCGTCCGCATCCGCCCGCGCGTCGTGCCGGACGAGCCGCAGGCCGACCTGATCGAGGATCCGTGGAAGGTCCTGCCCTGCCCCGCCGACGCCGAAGGCTGCACGGTCGAGTTCCGCGACGACGGCTACGCGGGCGACGCGCGCGACACGCTCTACTACGTGCGCGCGCTGCAGGCGCCCGAACCGACCATCAACGGCGACCAGCTCCGCTGCGAGCGAGGCGCGGACGGACGCTGCACCGGCGTGGACATCTGCTACGGGGACGACCGCACGGCCGTCGGCGACGATTGCCTCGCGCCGGTCGCCGGCCGTGCGTGGTCCTCGCCGATCTACCTGGATTTCCCGGGGAAGTGACCTCGGGCGACCGCTCGCGGCCCGCGATCGCCTAAGACGCCCCGGGGGTACGGAGCAGGATCTCCTGCGCCACCGAGCAGCACAGTCGCCCGCTGCGGTCGAAGATGATCCCGCGCGCGAGCCCGCGCGCGCCCTCCGCGGCCGGCGAGTCCTCGACGTAGAGCCACCAGTCGTCGACCTTGAGGTCGCGGTGGAACCACATCGTGTGGTCGAGGCTCGCCGCCATCACGCCGGGGTCGCTCCAGTGGACGCCGTGCGGGCGCATGACGGTTTCCGTCAGCGTGTAGTCCGACGCGTAGACGAGCACGCACGTGTGCAGCAGCGGATCGTCGGGCACCTCGCCGTCGGCGCGCATCCAGATCATCGAGCGCGCCTCGGCGCCCTTGTGGGGCTTCCAGCCCGGCGGGTCGCACCACCGGATGTCGATCGCGCGAGCTTCGACGGCCTGGCGCGGAAGCCTGCGGCCGAAGCCGGCGAGCCGCTCGGCCATCGTCGGGAGCGTCTCGGGATCCGGCGCTGCCGGCATCTCGAGCGAGTGCTCGACGCCGGGCTCGGCGACCTGGAACGACGCCTGCAGGTTGAAGATCGCCTCCCCGTGCTGGACGGCGACCACGCGCCGGGTCGTGAACGACTTGCCGTCGCGGATGCGGTCGACGGTGTAGAGGATCGGCACCTTCATGTCGCCGGGCCGCAGGAAGTAGGAATGCAGCGAGTGCACGCGGCGCCCCGCCGGCACGGTCCGCGCCGCGGACATCAGCGCCTGCGCGGCGACCTGCCCGCCGAACACGCGCAGGCGATCCTCGTCCGGATTGTGGCCGCGGAAGATGTTGACCTCGAGCTCCTCGACGTCGAGCAGCTCGAGCACTTTGCCCAGCAGGGGATGGGGCACGGATCGACCTCCGTGGGCGGAGTCGCGGCGAACGAACGGAAGGAGTTACCAGGCCGTCGAGAACCCCGCGTCGGGGATGTCGAGCGCGCTGCGGTCGTTCGACGCGATCGTGCGACACTTGTCGAGCACGTTCGGCAGCACGAAGTTCGCGAAGAACTTGCCCGCCATGACCTTGCCCGCGTAGAAGTCGAACTCCTCCTGGCTCTGGCGCTCGTCCTGCGTGCGCTCCTGCTCCGCGATGACCGCGGCCTCGAGCAGCAGGTGACCGACCGTCACCTCGCTCATCGCCTCGAGGAACGGCGAGCAGCAGAGCGTGAGCTGGTCGAGCTTCGAGCTCATCATGTACTGCATCAGGTTGCCGCCGGCGTCCTGCAGCGCCTGGGCGGCCTCGCCCAGCAGCCGGACTTCCTTGCCGACCGCGTGGTCGTCCGAGTACCGCTCGACGAAGCCCGTGACGTCGCCGAGGAAATCCGCGAGGTCCTGGCCGCTGCGCCCGCGCAGCTTGCGCACGACGAGGTCGAGCGCCTGGATGTGGTTCGTGCCCTCGTAGATCGAGAAGATCTTCGAGTCGCGCAGGTACTGCTCGACCGGGTTGTCCTGCACGTAGCCGGCGCCCCCGTAGACCTGGATCGCCGACTCGCAGATGCGGAAGCCCTGGTCCGAGCAGTACGCCTTGACGATCGGCGTCAGCAGGTCGACGCGTCCCTGGTAGAACGCGGCCTCGTCGTGCTTGCCCTCGGCGTTCAGCGCGCGGGCCATGTCCTCGTTGAACGCGAGCTTCACGCAGAGCGCGCGCATGCCCTCCACCTTCGCCTTCATCTCGAGCAGCAGGCGGCGGATGTCGGAGTGCTCGATGATCGCGACGCGCGGCGCGTTCGGATCCTTGAAGCGCTTCACGGAGGAGCCCTGCTTGCGGTCGCGCGCGTACGAGAGCGCGTTCAGGTAGGCCGTCGAGGCGACCGCGAGGCCCTGCACGCCGACCGCGATGCGGGCGCCGTTCATCATCTGGAACATCTGCTTCATGCCGACGTTCTCGGTCGCCCCGCAGAGGTAGCCGATCGTGTCGCCGCCCTCGCCGAAGTTCAGCACGGCCGTGCTCGAGGAGCGGATGCCGAGCTTGTGCTCGATCGACGCCGTCACGACGTTGTTGGACTCGCCGACCGAGCCGTCGTCGCCCACGAGATACTTCGGCACGATGAACAGCGAGATGCCGGACGTGCCTTCGGGGGCTCCCTCCACGCGCGCGAGGACCAGGTGGATGACGTTCTCCGCCATGTCGTGGTCGCCGCCGGAGATCCAGCACTTCGTGCCGGTGATCTTGTAGCGGTTCCCGTCGATCGGGACGGCCTTCGTGCGCGCCGCGCCGACGTCGCTGCCGGCGTGCGGCTCGGACAGGCACATCGTGCCCGAGAAGCGGCCGTCCATCATCGGCGGCAGGAACTTCTCGCGATCGTGGTCGAGGGCGAAGGTCGCCACCAGCTCGGCGGCGCCGTGCGTGAGGCCCGGGTACATCGAGAACGCGACGTTCGCGCCCGACTGCAGCTCCGAGATCGCGACGCCGATCGAGGACGGCCCCTGGAAACCGCCGTGGTCGAGCGAGAGGCGCCAGTTCGGCAGGCCCATCTCGTACAGCTTGTGCCAGGCCTCCCTGTAGCCCTCGGGGGCGAGGACCTTGCCGTCTTCGAAACGGCAACCGACGCGGTCCGCGACCTGGTTGAGGGGCCCGATGACCTCGTTGCAGAACCGGTAGGTCTGCTCGATCACCTGGTCGCATTCCTGCTGCGACAGGTGGCCGAAGAAGTTCGATTTCGGGAAACGGTCCGCGTCGAAGAGCTGCTGCACCTTGATGTGCTCGTACAGCGTGAACTGGATCGATCGCAGGTCCGCCTTGAAGAAGTTCGTTGCGCCCTCGGCCATCGCCGATTTCTCCTTGTGCCTTCCGGTAGATCGCCCCCCGATCCGCGGGTGGATCCCGGGTGGGCGTGCCTTGCGCCGGGGCCAGCCCCGACGCGAACGGCGGGATGGTGGTTCAGGCCGACGACGCGATCAAACGGTTTTACGCGGCGCGGCAGCGGCTTTGTGCGCGCAGGACAAACGTTTTTCGTCCGCCGGAACCCGGGGGTCCGCGCACGACTGAACGCGGGTCAGTCGCGCGAATCCTGCCCCCTGGCGCCGGCAAAGACCCGAGGCGCGAACGCCGGTCGGCGGGCGCACCGCCGCGACCGGCCCGGCGGGCCTCCTTCGCGCCCTCAACGGGCAAGATCGCGCGTGATGTTCTTCTGGTGGCTCTCCAGCGTTCCGCCGCCGATCTCGTTCAGCTTGGCGTCGCGCAGGAAGCGCTCGACCTTGTATTCGCGGGAATAGCCGTAGCCGCCGAGGACCTGAACGGCCGCGTCGGCGACGCGCTTGGCCATCGGCGCGGCGAACAGCTTGGCCGCGTCGGTGCCGAGGCGGTTCCGGCTGCCCGGCCCCACGCGCGCGGCCTCCCGGTAAACGAGGCAGCGCGCCGCCTCCGACTCCGCGTAGGAGTCCGCGATGTACCGCTGGATCTGCCCGAACTCGGCAATCGCCTTGCCGAACGCCTTGCGCTGGCCCGCGTACGAGACCATCTCGGCCACGCAGCGGTCGGCGATGCCGAGGCTGATCGCCGCGAGGCAGAGCCGTTCGATCTCGAGGTTGCGCATCATGCACGTGATGCCGCCGCCCTCCTCGCCGAGACGGTTCGCGACCGGCACTTCCACGTTGTCGAAGATCAACTCGCACATCGTCGAGGCACGCATGCCCATCTTCTTGATCGGCTCGCCGGTCGAGAAACCCGGGAAGCCGCGCTCGACGACGAACGCCGTGACGCGGCCTTCCACCTTCGCGTAGGTCAGCACGCAGCCGGCCTCGTAGCCGTTCGTGATGAAGATCTTGCGACCGTTCAGGACGTAGACGTCGCCGCGCCGCTCGGCCGTCGACTGCATGCCGAGCACGTCGGTCCCGGCGCCCGGCTCGGTCATGCCCATCGCGCCGACGACTTCCCCGGTGATCACGCCCGGCAGCAGGCGCTCGCGCTGCTCCTCGGTCGCCGCGTAGAAGAAGTTGTTCACGAACAGCAGGTAGTGCGCGAGGTAGGCCAGCGTGAACCCGGGATCGGCCTTGGCCATCTCGTGGTGCGCGATGACCGCTGCAACGGCGTCGAGCCCGGCGCCGCCGTGCTCCTCCGGAATCGTGAGGCCGAGCAGGCCGAGTTCGCCGCAGCGCCGGAGCAGCGGCTGGTTCAGCACGCCGGTCGCGTCGTGCTCCTCGGCCTGCGGCTCGACCTCGGTCTCGGTGAAGCGCCGGACCGTCTCGCGAAGCATCGCGTGCTCCGGCGTCGGGTTGAACAGAAGCTCTTCGACAGGAACGGCCCGCGTCATCGTCATGACCGCGCCTTCTGTCGCGCCCGGCCCCGAGGAGCAAACGCCCCGCCCACCGGCGCGCTCCTCCCGAGGCGGCGCAGCGGTCCCGCCACCAACGGGCGCCACGCTCGATGCACAGGGCCTGGGAAAGACCCCGGTGCAACGCGGAAGGACGGGTCGAGGAGCGGAGGCGCGAACCGTGAGCCGGCGGACGCCGGGATCCGGGCGCAGCGACCTCACCGCCCGATGGTCCGACGCCGCGGAGGGAGCCTTATCCGCGTCCCGCCCTGCGGCGAGGGCGGATGACCTGCGAAGGCTCCTCCGCCGTCGTCGCCGACGGCGAGTACGTCACGCGCGAGTTCGGCGGAACGGATTCGGTGAGCCAGACGTTGCCGCCGATCACGCTGCCGCGCCCGACGACGGTCTCGCCGCCGAGGATCGTCGCGCCGGCGTAGATCGTCACGTCGTCCTCGATCGTCGGGTGGCGCTTGCTCGTGCGGATCAATTCGCCGCACTGGTCGCGCGGGATCGAGAGGGCGCCGAGCGTGACGCCCTGGTAGATCTTGACGCCGTCGCCGATCACGGTCGTCGACCCGATCACGACGCCCGTCCCGTGGTCGATGAAGAACGCCTTGCCGATCTTCGCGCCGGGATGGATGTCGATGCCGGTGCGGGTGTGCGCGTACTCGGAGATGATGCGCGGAACGAGGGGCGTGTGCCGGATGAACAACTCGCGCGCGAGGCGGTAGCAGGTGATCGCCTCGATGGCCGGGTAGCTGAAGACGATCTCCTCGATGCTCTCGGCCGCCGGATCCCCGTCGTAGGCGGCCTGGAGGTCCTCGTGCAGGTCCGCGCGGATGCGCGGGATCTGGTCCAGCACCTCGAGGACCGTCTTTTCGCTCCAGGCCACGTCGTCCTCGCCGGGGACCCCGCCGTGCTGGCGGCGGTAGACGACGGCGCGCGAGACCTGCTCGACGAGGATGTCGAAGGCGCCGTAGACGTGGTCGGCGATGGCGTGCGGCAGGTTCTGCCCGGTCAGGTTCCGCGTCGAGTAGAAGCCGGCGTAGAGGACGTGCTTCAGGTGCTCGACCGCCTCGACGATCTGGCGCTGGTTCGGCAGGGCCGCGCTCTCGAGGCTGTCGATGCCGCGGCCGCCGCCATAGCTGTCGGCGACGTTCTGGACGATGCGTTCGAGCCGTTCGTGGCTGCCGGGGCTGGTGCGAATCTTGGCCATGCGGGCGAATCTCCGGGGTCTTACTACCGCGCCCCGTGTTCTCGGTGCAACCGGAGTCTGCCGGTCGCGCGCTCGCGCTGTGGCGGCGGCAACCGGAGACGCTTCAACGCCCCGCCAGGGCGACCAGCGCGTCCCCTTCGAGTCGGTACGGGATCCATCCGCGGACCGGCCTCGCGCCCAGCGAGTCGTAGAACGCGATCGCACGGTGGTTCCAGTCGAGCACCGACCATTCGAGCCGTCCGCAACCTCGCCCGACCGCGAGGCGCGCGAGCTCGACCAGCAACGCCTTGCCGAACCCGCAGCCGCGAGCGTCGGGAACCACGAACAGGTCCTCGAGGAACAGCCCCGGCCTGGTCAGGAACGTGCTGTAGGTCGTGAAAAACAGCGCGTAGCCGACCCTTCCGGTCGCCCCCTCGGCGACGAGAAGCTCGCAGGAAGGCTCTGGGCCGAACAGGTGCTCCGCGAGCGACCGCTCGTTGCCTTCGAACTGGTGCGCGAGCTGCTCGAACTCGGCGAGGGCGCGGATGCACGAGAGCACGAACGGCACGTCGGCCTCGCGTCCCGGCCGCACCGGCCCCTTCCCTGCCGGCGTCGTCCTCACCGGCTTGCGGTCGGCGCGGGCTGGCCGTCGGCGATCACGCGGAAGCGGAGCTCGTTGTAGCCGATCGGCTCGACCTCGATGCGGAGCCGCTCGACCTCGATCACGTGCTGGTCGACGGGGAACTGCAGCGCGCGCTCGAACGTCGGACGGTCCGTGCTGTCGCGCCCGTACTCGCGGTAGAGGAAGTTCATCAGCTCTCCGCGCAACGTGTCGCGCGTGCCGGAGAACACGAGGTCGAAGCTGAGATAGCCCGGCCCCATGAACACGAACTTCTCCACGCTCTCGAACGAGAACAGCGGCTGCGAGGACGCCAGCGGGATCTCCGGCTCGAGCTCGACGAGCGGGACCGAGCCGAGCGAATAGCCCGGGGAGAGGTTCTCGCGCCACGCGACGTAGGCGCCACGGCGAAGTCGCCCGGTCGGGTCCGCGAGCAGGAAGACCTGGGAGCTCCCGTCCGTCGGCGGCGCGACGGCGAAGAACTGCCCGTCCGGCAGCGTCACCGCGCCGACCACGTCGAAGACGCTGCCCATCGTGCCGCGAACCGCCGCCAGCGGCTGGTCGTCGCAGAGCTTCGGCTGGCCGCCGCGCGGGAAGCTGCGCCGGCAGGTCTGGCTGAAGTCGCGCAGCACCGTCGCGCGCCCGACCTTCTCGGTGATCGCGTAGTTCTTGATGCTGACGACCTGCGAACCGGTCGCGACCGTATAGACGTCGCCGAGCCGGTAGCTGCGCGTGTAGATGTCGCGGCGGACCGGGGCGAGCGGCTGCAGCACGATCGCGCCGCTCGGCGCGCGCGCCGGGGGCGGCGTCGAGGACGTCCCGAAGCTGTAGCTGAGCGCCTGCATCTCGGAACAGCCCCCGAGCACCAGGGCTGCCGCGGCGGCCAGCGCCCGCGCGGCACGGCCGCACGGAACGACACGGAATGGCCGGGCGCCGGCGGCGATGCGGGAACTGCTGCTCAAGTCTTCCTCCGGGGGCGGCTCTCCGGCCTGCGGCGGCGAGCGTCGGCTCCACGCCCATCGGGCTCGTGCCCCGGCGCGGCGAGCCGTGACCTTTATCCCGGCGGGTCTGCCGGAGGTCAATCTCCACTTCGCGCGACCTCGCGCGACCGGACCCGCTCCGTCGTGACACCGGGGAGCCGGAGTCCGGCTGTCCCGCCGCTTGGAGCAGGAAGGCGCCGGGCGCAGCATGGCTCCATGTCGCTGCGACGCCGACTCGCCGCGGGCACCGCGATCGCGCTCGCCGCCTTCGGCTCGTTGACGCTGGTCGCGCTCGAGGGAGGCCGCGTCGCCGTGATCGAGACCGTGCAGCCGGACGGCGGCGCCCGCCGCACGCACGTCTGGTTCGCCGAACACGACGGCGCCTTCTGGATCGAATCCGCGACCGCAGAGCGCCCCTTTTACCGCGACCTCGAGCGCGCTCCGGTCGCGCGACTCCTGTGGCGCGAGTCCTGCTTCGAACCGATGGCCGACGCGGGCCGGCTGCGCGCCGAACTCGTCGAAGAGCCCGGCGGGCACGACCGCGTCCGTGCGCTTCTCGCGAGGGATTACGGCTGGGCCGACCAGTGGATCGGACTGCTGCAGGATACGTCGAGTTCGCGCGCCGTGCGTCTCCTGCGCTGAACGGCTCCTTTCAGGCGGCGCCGAACATTCCCGCGAGCCGCCGGTGGCGGTTCGCGAACACGAGGCGGAAGAGCGGCAGTTGCAGGCGGCCGAGCAGCCGGCAGCGCGGCTCGAAGCGCACCCGGTCGCGGACGACGCAGCCGTCCCCGTACGGCTCGACGATTCGCTCGTGCTCCCACAGGCGCTGCGTGCCCATCGGCGAACGCTCGAGGAAGCGACGCGGCTCCTCGAACTCGACGAACGTCAGGTCGTCGTAATCCACCGGGAACACGCCGAGCGCCAGGATCCAGCTGCGGAAAACCCTTCGCCCCGGCGCCACGGCCGTCGCGTCGAACCGCGCGTCCGGCGGAGCCGTCATGCGGGCAAGCGGAAAGAGCTCGAGGTTGACGCCCTCGATCGTCGTCGCGTGCGCCCAGACCGTCGCAGCCGAGGCGCGCAGGCGCGTCTCGAACGAAAATCCGAACGAGGACGGCCCGGACCGCTTCACCGGGTGGCCGCGGCATGGCCGGCGGAAGGCGACGACGGCGCGGGCGGCGCCCCGGCTGCGGCGGCGCCCGCTTTCCAGTTCGCGAACCGGTCGAAGCGCGACGTGCGGTGCTCCCCGTGTTCGTCGAACACGAGCGCCTCGACGTCGCGCGGCTCGGCGAGAAGCCCGAGGGCGCCGTCCGGATCGACCACGAGCGCGGTGCTCCACGCCTCGGCGATCGCGGCGTCGAGAGCCACCACGGTCGCCTGCCGTTCGGCATCGACGAAGCGCCCGCTGCGCGGATCGACGACCGACGGCGGCGCCGCGTCTCCGCCGCGACGACCCGTGCGCGTGGTCGAGACGGCGCGATCGCGAAGCGCGACCGTGCCGACGGTGTGCTTCCCGCGCGTGATGCGGATGCGGAACGGCGGCTCTTCGGCCGGCGGCCCGAGGGCCACCGCCGTCCCGTCGGCGAATTCGAACAGCGCCTTGGTCACGCCGATCGTGCGCAACTCGGCCGCCATTCGTTCGAGCGTGTAGCCGCGTGCGACCGCGGTGAAGTCCAGCGCCATGCCTTCGCTGGCGAGCTCGGCGGCGTCGGGCGGATGCAGCACCAGCTTGTCCGCGCCGACCAGCGCGAGCGCGTCGCCGACGCTTCCGCGCGCGCCCCGGTCGCCGGCCGCGGCCTGCCGGCGACGCAGCAGCGGCCCGATGGTCACGTCGAACGCGCCGCCGGTCGATCGGGTCATGATCCGCGAGAAGGCCAGCAGGCGATACACGTCGAGCGGCACGCGGAGCTGCCCTCGTCCGGCCTTCGCGGCCAGCCGCGCGAGCGCGCCGTCCGGAGCGACGGGATCGAGCAGCGTCTCCATCCGGTGGGCGACGGTCATCGCGTCGCGGATGCGGTTCTGCGCCGTCTCGCGATCGGCGGCTTCGACGGAGACCTCGACCAGCGACCCGAGCAGAGGGTACGACTCCCGGACCGTCTCGGCGTGGGCCGGGGGACTCGCCGCGCCGAGCGGCCACGCGATCGCCGCGGCGGTCGCTACCATCCAGCGGCGGCCCCGGCGAAGCGGGAATCGCGGCGCGCGCGTCGTCGTCGCCGTCACGCCCGCCCCCCGTTCCAGCGATGACCGTAGGCGCGCCGATGCGCTTCGACGAGCGCCTCGTTGCGGAACGCGAACGACAGCAGGATCCCCGACAGGAACCCGCCGGCGTGCGCCCAGAACGCGACACCGCCGCCTTCCGCGTCGAGCGCCGGGATGCCACCGACCAGTTGGAGAAGGAACCAGTACCCCAGCATGAGATACGCCGGGACCGGCACGCGCGTGACGTAGAAACCGAGCACGAGGAGCATCTCGACGCGTGCGCGCGGGTAGAGCACCGCATACGCGCCCATCACGCCGCCGATCGCGCCCGAGGCGCCGACCATCGGGATCGGGCTGGAGGGACTCGACAGCACCTGCGAGAGCGCCGCCGCCAGCCCGCAGAGCACGTAGAAAACGCCGAACCGCGCCCGGCCCATCGAGTCTTCGACGTTGTTGCCGAACACGTAGAGGAACCACATGTTGCCGATCAGGTGGAACCAGCCGCCGTGCAGGAACATGCTCGTCAGCGGCGATACCCAGTTCTTCGACGACCACTGGATCCGGCAGTACGCGTCGGGCCCGAGCGGCACGCGAAGCCCGTCCGGCGCCAGACCGAGCAGTTCCCCCGGGATCAGCCCCAGCCGGCACACCGACGACGTCAGCGCGGGGTCGTTCCCGGCCCCCTGCAGCAGCAGCCACGCCGCGACGTTCAGCGCGAGGATCGCGAACGTGACGATCGGCGTCCGCAGGGTCGGGTTGTCGTCGTGCAGCGGGAACATCGAAGGCCGTCAGCCTACCCGCGACGGCACGCCGAATCCCGCGCGACACGCCGGCGCAGTCGCGAGCGGGTCCGGTGTCGAACGCCGCCCGCGATCCCGGCCGCGTGGCGCCCGGGTCAGTAGAGCGGTCCGAGGCTCGCGGCGAGCCAGCCGTTCGGGCTCGCTCCGCCGAGCGTACGCGAGCTGCCGCCGCCGATCACGCTGCCGTTGCTCGAGCAGAGGTTCAGGCTGCCGCCGGCCACCGAACTGGACCGGCCGGTGCAGAGGTTCTGCGCACCGCTGACGATCACGCAACTGCGGCCGTTCGCGCGGTTGCTCTCGCCGCCGACGACCACCGTCGTGGTCTGGTCCGAGTCGTTCTGCTCGCCGCCCACGATGACGGCGCCCTCGCCCTTGCTGCTGTTGTCGATGCCGCCGACCACGGCGCCCACCTTGCCGGAGGCCACGTTGTCGCGACCGCCGACGACGACAGCCGAGTTCCCGCTGCTCAGGTTGGTGGAACCCCCGAGCACGGAGGCCCACGGCGCGGTGATCTCGTTGTCGTTGCCGGCCACGATCCCGCCGTAGCTCGAGTAGCCGTGGTCCATGCCGAGGATGAGGTTGTGGGAGCCGTCCCGGTCGTCGTTGTCCCCGTCCTCGTTGTAGCCGAGGATGATGTTGCCGGTGCCGTTGACCGTGCCGTCCGTGTCGCCGCTGCCGCTGACGACCTGGAAGTTCATGCCGGTCAGCACGAGGTTGTCGCCGACGACCGTGACGTTCGCGAGCAGCGCCTCGAGCGCCGCGATCCGCGGTTCGAGTTCGGCGCAGCTGTCCGTGCAGACGAGTTCGACCGGCTGGCCGACCGAGGCCTTGAGGACCCGTTGGGCGTCGCTGACGCTGATCTCGTCGTCCCCGGTCACGTCGCCGCAGACCTGGGCTCCGGCAGGAACGGCCAGCACCAGGCCGGCCAGGAGGGCGGCCGCGAGGGCCGGAAAGGGGTTGCCGGGGGTCGATCGGGAAGAGGTCGGGGTCGTCACCTGGGAATCTCCGTGAGGTCTCGATGTTGTTCGTGAACGCGTCGGCAGTCGCGAGCGGCCATCATAGTAACGGGTTTCGGAAACTGTCCATTGCCGACGAACGACCGGGCGGCTCGCGCGTGCACGCCCCCTCGGCCGTCCCGCGGGGAAGGGGTCGTGCGCATCGACGCCTCGCCCGCGCCGGGATCCGCCTCGGGTCACCGGCCCGCGGCCGCGTCGTGGTCCGGACGACGCGGCGAACGGCACCAACAACCGCAGGGACCCGACGCTGGAACCGCGCCCTTCGGCCCGCCCCGGACCGTGCGCCCACCAGCGACATGACATCCTTTACATTTCAGCGACTTGGCCCGCAGAAACTCACCCGTCGGCAAAGATATGGTTCGGGCGACCGGCGGACCCGTTCGTCTTCCCCGGGAAGTGCCCGCGGCGCGGCCCCCGCGAGCCCCGGGCCGGACTCAGGCCACCCGGCAGACGAGTCCTTTCAGGTAGGCGCCTTCCGGGAACGCGAGCGCGACCGGATGATCCGGCGGCTGCGAGAGGCGCTCGACGACGGCGGCGTCACGCCGCGCGTCGACCGCCGCATCGGCGACGATCTTCTGGAACAGTTCCGGCGCGAGGAGGCCCGAGCACGAGAACGTCAGCAGCACTCCGCCCGGCCGCAGCAGCTTGAAGGCGAGCAGGTTGATGTCCTTGTAGCCGCGCGCGGCCTTGTCGAGGTGGGCGCGCGCGTCGGCGAACTTGGGCGGGTCGAGCACGATCGCGTCGAACGTGCGGCGGGAATCCCGGAAGCGGCGCAGCAGCGCGAACACGTCGCCCTCCAGCGCCTCGTATCGCCCGTCCCCGTCGAGACAGTTGGCGGCCACGTTTCGTCGCGCCATCTCGAGCGCGGGCCCCGACGTGTCCACGTCGAGCACGAGCGAGGCCCCGCCGGCCAGCGCGGCAACCGAGAACCCGCCGGTGTACGAGAAGGCGTTCAGTACTTCCCGGCCTCGGAACCACCGCGCCGCCGCGTCGCGCCCGAGCCGCTGGTCCAGATAGAACCCGGTCTTGTGCCCCTCGCGCACGTCGACGAGGTAGCGCCGGCCGTTCTCCTCGATGCGGACGACCTCGGCCGGCTCGGCGCCCGAACGCAGCCCGCAGCGGGTCACCAGCCCTTCCTTTCGTCGAACGTCGGCGTCGGAGCGCTCGTAGACGCACGCGACGCCCTCCTGGCCCGCGAAGGCCGAGACGATCGCCGTCTGCCAGCGCTCGGCGCCGGCGGAGAGCAGTTGCACGACGACGACGTCCCCGTAGCGGTCGGCGACGACGCCCGGAAGACCGTCCGACTCCCCGTGCACCAGCCGCATCGCGTTGCCGGTCGCCGGAGGAGCCAGCGCGCCCGGCGATGCGCCGGCGGCGAGCAGGCCGCGCCTCGCGTCGATCGCACCGGCGATCCTGCGCCGGAAGAAGTCGTCGTCGACGGCCTCGTCCTCGTCGAACGTCCAGGCTCTCGCGCGGATCTGCGAGTCGGGCGACCAGGCGGCCTTCGCGAGGAAAGCGCCATCGGCCGAGACGAGCGTCACCGTTTCGCCGGGTTGCAGCCGGGAGGGCGCATCGGCGACCGCGCCGGAGAACACCCAGGGGTGTCGGCGCAGCAGGGACTTTTCCTTTCCGGCTGCGATCCGGACCGTCGCGACGTTCGGGGCACGCTTGCTCACGCGCGCAGGATGGTCGGCGTCGCCCCCCGTTGCCAACCGGCGCGAAGCTCCAGCCGTGCACGGACACGAGTCGAGGCCCTGTCACGAGACGCTGCCGTCGCGTCGAATCGCGCGCGAGATCGGCGTGCTCGCCCCCGCCCTTTCGTCGCGACGAACGACGTCCGACACGCTGCCTGCTCTCCACGCCGGATCTGTTGCTCTACGATCCCGGACGGCCATACTGCCCCCTTCCATGCCCATGGCCGACGAACACGAGGCCCTCGAGGAGCTGGCGACGCACTTCGGGCTGACGCGCAGTTACTGGGACGGCACCGGCCACTTCCGGCGGGCCTGCGACGAAGCGGTCGTCGCGGTCCTGCGAACGCTCGGCGCCTCGCTCGAGGGCGCCGGCGATGCCGCCCGCGCGCTTCGCGAGGTCCGCGAGCTCCCGCGCAGCGCACCGCCCGTCGTCGTCGCGACGGCCGGCGTGCCGGACACGCGCTTCCGTGTCCCGCACGTCGTCGCGCGGCGTGCCTTCCTCGACCTCGAATCGGGGACTTCTTCGACGGTCGCGGTCGTCGAAGCGTCGCCCGACGCGTCCGTCCTTGCCGTCGCCGACCCGCTTCCGGTCGGCTACCACCGCCTGTACCTCGAAGACGACGAACGCCGCCATGCGGTGCACGTGCTGGCCGCGCCGGCGCGGCTGCCGTCGGCGCCGCGCGGATGGGCGCTGTTCGCTCCGCTGTACGCGCTCCGTCACGATTCTCCCGCCCGGTCGTTCCCGACGTACGGCGACCTCGCACGGCTCGCCGACTGGATGACCGACGTCGCGCCGCCGGTCCGCGGCGGCCGCGGCGCCGCCTACCTCGCCACGCTGCCGCTGCTCGCGGGGTTCTTCGAGGAGCCGTTCGAACCGAGCCCGTACTCGCCGATCAGCCGCGCGTTCTGGACCGAGCTGTACGTCGATCCCGCGGCGTCGCCGGAACACGACGGCGTCGCCTTCGCGACCGCCGGCGGCGTTCCGGAGAGGGCGGGCCTTCTCGACTACCGGCGCGAGATGCGCGAGCGGCGCGCCGCGATCGAAGGCCTGCTGCGCCGGCTCGACGGGCGCGGCGGCCGTCGTCGCGACGAGTTCGAACGCGCCCTCGAGAGCGACCGGGAACTCGCGGCGTACGCTGGGTTTCGCGCCGCCGTCGAACGCTACGGCGCGACGTGGCCGAACTGGCCGGAACGGGCGCGCGGCGGCGACCTTCGCGCGGGCGCCGACTACGACGGCGAGGTGTTTCGCTATCACGCCTACGCGCAGTGGCTCGCGCGCGAGCAGGTGGCCGCTGCCGCGGCGGCCAGTCCCGCGGGGTTCTACCTCGACCTTCCGCTCGGCGCGCACGGCGACGGCTACGACACGTGGAGGCACCCCGGCGACTTCGCGCACGGCGCGTCGACCGGCGCGCCGCCGGACGGCGTCTTCGAGGGCGGACAGGACTGGGGCTTCCCGCCGCTCGACCCGGAGCGGGCGCGCACGAGCTGTTACGCGGCCCTGCGCGCGGCGCTGCACCACCACTTCGAGCACTCGGCGCTGCTGCGCATCGACCACGTGATGGGGCTGCACCGCCTGTTCTGGGTGCCGCGGGGCTTCACGGCCGCCGACGGCGTCTACGTGCGTTCGCACGCGCGCGAACTGTGGAGCGTGCTGGCGATCGAAGCCTCTCGCGCGCGCCGGGGCCTCGGCGCCGCGGTGGTCGGCGAAGACCTCGGCACGGTCCCGGACGAGGTGCGCGCCGAGATGCACGAGCGCGGCGCGCTGCGCATGTACGTCGCCCCGTTCGAGGTCCGCGACGACGCGGCGGCTCCGCTCGCCGCGCCGCCGCCAGCGAGCCTCGCGTGCCTCGGCACGCACGACATGGAGCCGTTCGCGGCCTGGTGGCAGCGCGACTCGACCCGCCGCGAGGCGATCTCGTCGATGACCGGCGCGGGCAGTCCTTCCGCCGCCGACGCGCTGCCGGCGCTGTACGCGTGGATGTCGGCGGGCGATGCGGCGGTCGTCGCAGGCAACCTCGAGGACTTCTGGCTCGAGCACGAGCGCCAGAACCTGCCGGGGATCGAGGCCGCGGACCGTAACTGGAAGCGCCCCTTCGCGCGCTCGTTCGACGAGTTCCGCGGCGACCCCTCGATGGCCGCCTTGCTGCGCGCGCTGCGCGGCGGTCCGCGACCGGCGCCGGACGGGGACCCGGGCCGGACGACGACGGAGCACGGGCGATGAAGGACGGGGCCTGCCGCTTCGCGCTCGGCGACCAGGACGCCTTCTTCCTCGGCGAGGGGTCGCACCGGCGACTCTACGAGAAGCTCGGCGCGCACCCTTGCCGCCACGGCGGCAAGGACGGCACGCACTTCGCCGTGTGGGCGCCGAACGCGCGCGCGGTCGGCGTGGTCGGCGCGTTCAACGGCTGGAGCCCCTCGGCGAACCCGCTCGCGGGCAGCGCGAGCGGCGTCTGGTCGGCGTTCGTGCCGGGGGCCGTCCACGGCTCGCTCTACAAGTACCGCATCGACGCCGCCGACGGGCGCGCAAGAGAGAAAGCCGATCCGTTCGCGTTCTTCGCCGAGCAGGCCCCGCGCACCGCGTCGGTGGTCTGGGACCTCGACTACGGGTGGAACGACCAGGACTGGATGCGCACGCGCGGCGAGCGCAACGCGCTGCGGGCGCCGATGTCGATCTACGAGCTCCACCTCGGATCGTGGCGGCGGCGGGCGGACGGATGGTCGCTCGGGTACCGCGAGCTCGCCGAACCGCTGATCGAGCACCTGCGCTCGACCGGCTTCACGCACGTCGAGCTGATGCCCGTCATGGAGCATCCGTACTACGCGTCGTGGGGATACCAGGTCGCCGGCTATTACGCGGCGACGAGCCGCTACGGCACGCCGCAGGACCTCATGTTCCTGATCGACCGGCTGCACCAGGCCGGCATCGGCGTGATCCTGGACTGGGTTCCGTCGCACTTTCCCGTCGACGAGCACGGCCTCGCGCGCTTCGACGGCACGTCCCTCTACGAGCACGAGGACCCGCGCAAGGGGTTCCATCCCGACTGGAAGAGCCTCGTCTTCAACTACGGTCGCCACGAGGTGCGCTCGTTCCTCGTCAGCAATGCGTTCTTCTGGCTCGACCGCTACCACGCCGACGGGCTGCGCGTGGACGCCGTCGCCTCGATGCTCTACCTCGACTACTCCCGCGCGCCCGGCGAATGGATCCCGAACTCGCGCGGCGGTCGCGAGAACGAGGAGGCCGTCGCGTTCCTGCGCGACCTGAACGAGGCCGTCTACGCCGAGTTTCCCGACGTGCAGACCATCGCGGAGGAGTCGACGGCGTGGCCGATGGTATCGCGCCCGACGTCCGCGGGCGGGCTCGGGTTCGGGCTCAAGTGGGACATGGGCTGGATGAACGACACGCTGCGCTACCTGCAGCGCGACCCGATCTTCCGGCGCCACCACCACAACGAGCTCTGCTT
>CAYYZO010000016.1:48882-56856 GCA_964476185.1 uncultured Myxococcales bacterium | reverse complement strand
GCTTCTCGCCGAAGCCGGCGTTGATCACGACGTCGGCCACCGCGGCGCAGGTGCCGGGCAGCTCCTGGGACGCCGCCGCCAGACCCTTCGTGGTCGGCTCGATCACGCGGTCACGGCCGCAATCCTGCATGGCGGCTCCGCTCTGGCCGCAGGTGCCCATGTCGGCCCAGTCGTCCTGCGAGATCAGCGAGTCGTGGCAGGCGCCGCCGGTGTTGAACAGCGCGTCGAACGCGGAGAACGTCGCCGCCGCCTTGCCCTGCGGGTCACCGGCGTTGTTGAGGCACGCCGCGCCGTAGTCCTGGATCATGCCGGCGGTCTTCTCGACGCCCGCCTGGCACTTCGCGTACGTGCCGCCGACCGTCTTGGCGGCCTTCGACAGCGCCTTGCCGATCGCGCCGTGGCACTTCGAGACTTCCTTGTCGGTCATCGGGACCGTCTCCGGGTTGCCCATGACCTCGGCGCCCATGCGGTCGACGTAGGCCTCGGACAGGTCGAGGAGGCAGGTCGTGAGTTCGGTGAACGTGTCGATGCCGCTCGTGGCGCCGCCGTCATCGGAGGACGCAACCGGCGAGGGGCAGCGCGGGTACATCGCGAGGACGGAGTCGTCGCCCGGCGAGACGCAAGCCTTGTTCACGCCGTCGATCGCCTTCTGGCGAGAAGCGGAGCGCTTGCCCTTCAGGTCCGCGCCGGTCGCGGTGTTGCAGGCCTGCGACGAAGGCACCTTGCCGCCGTCGCGGCTCTTGTGGCAGCCGATCTGGTTCTTGACCGCGGCGGCCTGGTACTTGGTGATGTTCTTGCCGATCGTCGCGTGGCACTTGACCGGATCGGCCGACGCGGGGTTCGCGACAGCGACGATCGCGGCGGCCACGGCGGCGCCGACGAAGAGGTTGAGGGGATGCTTCATGGGATGTGTTCTCCTCCTGACTGGGTAAAGAACGGGCGTGAGCCCGCGATGGTCCCCGCCCAACCCTCGCCCGTAAGGCGTCGGGACCGGGCTGAGGCGGACGCATCGTATGTTCGGAGTGGAGTGTTCAGTCAAGAAGGTTGAAGCGAAATTGCGCGGTGCTAACGGGCGTTTGTCGCACCGTTGCGAGACGGGACGTGTTGCCGCGATGCGTCAGCGTCCCATCGCTCGCAGGTAGTCCTCGACACGCTCGAATCGCAGGTACGGATTCGTTCGTTTTTCCTTGGCCATCGTCGAGGTTCGCTCCGGCGCGTAGTTGTGGCCGGGAAGCAGCACGGTTTCGTCGGGCAGCCGCTTCAGCTTGTCATGAAGGCTGTAATAAAGGTCCTCGGGGTTGCTCCCCGGAAGATCCACGCGGCCGCACGAACCGATGAAGAGGGTGTCCCCCGAAACGAGGTGCCCGCCGACGAGGAAGCACTGGGACCCCGGCGTGTGTCCGGGGGTGTGCAGCAGCCGGACGGGGATGCGCCCGACCTCCACCGTCGTCTCTCCGTCGCAGGCCACGTAGTCGGCGGGAGTCAGTCCGAGTTGCCGCTGCACGTAGGGCGCCTCGGCCTTGTGGATGTAGAGCTTGCAGGGCCGCTCGGCCATCAGTTCCGTGACGCCTTCGATGTGGTGGCCGGCGAAGTCCCCCCCGATGTGATCGGGATGGTAGTGCGTGATCAACGCGCCGGTCAGCTCGAGGTCTTCCTTGTCGAGTTCGTCGATCAGTGCCCGCACGTCCCACGCGGGGTCGACGAGGAGCGCCTTGCGCGTCTCGAGGTCGGCGATCACATAGACGTAGTTCTGCATCGGCCCGATCTCGATCTGCTTGATCGAAAGGCCCCGTCCGTCGCTCGTTTCCTGGCTCATGTCTGTTCTCCGCAACGTGGGCGAACCCCACGCAGGCTCGGGTCGCGGCGTCAGGCCGGCGTCTTCTTGCGGCCTCGCGCCGCGCGCCCCGGAGGTGGCGGCTCGAGGCCCTTCTGCCACAGCACCTCGGCGTGCCCGGTCGCGATCGCGATCCATCGCGACTGCACGAACAGCAGGTCGCTCAGGCGGTTGAGGTAGCGCGCGGTCTCCCGCGCCGCGTCGCCGCGGCGGACCAGCGCGGTCACGCTGCGCTCGGCGCGGCGGCAGACGGTGCGGGCGACGTGCAGCGTGGCTCCGGCCGCGCCGCCGCCGGGCAGCACGAACGATTTCAGCTCGGGCAGGTCCGGCGAGAGCTCGTCCATCCACGCCTCGAGCCGTTCGATCTGGGCGGCGCCGATGCGGATCATGCCTTCGTACTCGGACTCGGGCGGCGTGGCGAGCTCGCTGCCGAGGTCGAAGAGTTCCTGCTGCACGAACGCGAGCACGGCGTCGAGGCGAGCGGCCGGTTCGGCGCCGGCGTACGGCTCCGCGGCGAGGTGGCTGCGCACGACGCCGAGCACGCTGTTGAGCTCGTCGACCTCGCCGTAGCAGGCGATGCGAAGGTCGTCCTTGGCGACGCGCTTGCCGCCGACGAGCCCGGTCTGGCCGTCGTCGCCCGTGCGCGTGTAGACCCTGTCGATGCGAATGCTCACCGCGCCTTCTTCGGGCGTCGCCGCTCCAAGGTCAAGCGTGCCGCGGGCCGGGGGCGCGTTCCGTCAACTGCCGGCCCGGGACTCGACGATCTCGCGCAGACGCGACGGGTCGATGGGCTTCTTGAAGATCACGTCACGCAGGCCGTCGGCTTTCGAGCGCTTGATGACGTGGTCCTTGTCGTAATAGTACGCCGTCATCAGCACGACGGGCAGCGCCTCGTGCTCGTTGCGAACGCGACGAAACAACTCGTAGCCGTCCATGTCCGGCATCTGCACGTCGCTGATCACGAGATCGACGTTCTCGTGGTCGAGGAACCGGAGGGCCTCGTGCCCGGACGGCGTCGTCAGCACCTTGCAGCCCTCGCCCCCGAGGATCTCGGCCATCGAGTGCCGCACGGCCGCGTCGTCGTCGACGACGAGCACCGTCTTGCCGCGGATCTCGCCGCCGCACGCGCAGGGATCCGGGA
The DNA here is from genome assembly GCA_964476185.1 of uncultured Myxococcales bacterium. GTDB lineage: Bacteria > Desulfobacterota > Binatia > UBA1149 > CAITLU01 > DATNBU01. Next base: position 53,881 of record CAYYZO010000016.1, on the reverse strand, counting down.
CGACCTCCCGCACCGGCGCGGTATCCAGGCCGAGGTCCGTCATCAGCCGTCCCGGCATGTACTCGCGCGCCGCGTAGAAGCCGTCGGCCGCCATCTCGCCGACGCGCTCGACGATGGTCTGGATGCGGCGCAGCTCGCGGCGGATCGCCTCGACGCGCGCGTGCTCGCGCGCGTAGTCCTCGCTGCTGGTCTTCTGCTTGAGGAAGCGCTCGAGAAGCTCGGTCTGGTTCACGAGCACTTCGAGCGGGTTGTTCACCTCGTGCGCGAGGCTCACGGCGAGCTGGCCGAGGGTGACGAGCTGGTCGTGCTCGCGCAGGCTGCCGATGTCCTTCGCGAACCCGATGCTGCCCTGCTCGCGTCCTTTCTCGTCGTGGATGATGGTGCCGGAGATGGCGACGGGAACCTTGTGCCCGTCCTTCGCGATGAACTCGGTCTCGAACGTGCTGATGCGCCCGCCGCCGTCGCGCATCGCCTGCATCACGCGGCGCGCCTCCGAGGCGTCCGGGTAAAGGCGCTCGACCGGAGTGCCGAGCACTTCACCGGCCTGGTAGCCGAGGCTGCCCTCGGCGCCGGCGTTGTAGAAGATGACGACGCCCTTGCGGTCCACGGCCACGACGATGTCGGGCGAGGTTTCCAGCAGGCGCTCGAAATAGACTTTCGGGAGCTCTCTCAAGCTTAGCGGCGGTTCGTCCCCACTGGTGCTACCGCCAATCGCGCCATCGTAGAGGGGGGGCGACGGGAGTCAAGACGAAGACCGTGTGCGCCGGCGGGCGTCACTTCGGCACGTTCTTCCAGTCGGCCAGGAACTTGGCGAGGCCGACGTCGGTCAGCGGGTGCTTCAGGAGCTGCTGGATTACGCCGAACGGGCAGGTCGCGACGTCGGCGCCGAGGCGGGCCGACTGCACGAAGTGCATCGGGCTGCGCACGCTCGCGACGAGGATCTCGGTGCCGTAGTCGTAGTTGTCGAAGATCTCGACCAGGGCCTGGATCAGCGACATGCCGTCCTCCGAGACGTCGTCGAGCCGGCCGATGAACGGGCTGACGTAGGCCGCGCCGGCCTTGGCGGCGAGCAGCGCCTGCGACGCCTGGAAGATCAGCGTCACGTTCACGCGGATGTTCTCGTCGGACAGGGCCCGGACGGCCTTCAGGCCCTCGGCGCCGATCGGCACCTTCACGACGATGTTCGGGTGGATGGCGGCGAGCTTGCGGCCCTCGGCGATCATTCCCCCGGCGTCGAGGCTGACCACCTCGGCGCTGATGGGACCGTCGATGACCTCGAGGATGTCCTTCAGGACCTCCTCGAAGCGGCGGCCCGTCTTGGCGACGAGCGACGGGTTGGTCGTGACGCCGTCGACGACGCCCATCGAGGCGGCTTCGCGGATTTCGTTGATGTCGGCGCTGTCGATGAAGATCTGCATGCTCGTCCTTGGATCGGCGGGCAGCCGTGAAGCCGCCTCGCCGTTGCTGCTGGCCGGGTCGGTCGCCCGGGTCGTATCGTTTCCGTGCTGTTCCTGGGGCCGTTGGACGCCGGAAGGCCGCGGTCGTTTCCCGCCGGCCGCCGGTCAGCGCGGCCGGTACAGCATCACTTTTTTCTTGTCCGCTGTGGTTGCAAGCAGCGTCGAGATGGTTGTGCCCGAAACCGGGTGGGGGAAGGCGGGGACGAGCTCGGCCAGCGGCAGCAGCACGAACTTGCGGTTGCCCATCTCCGGGTGGGGCACCTTGAGCGTCCGGGTCTCGATCGTGTCGTGGTCGAACAGCAGGATGTCGAGGTCCATCTCGCGCGAAACCGTGGTCTTGGCGGTCTCGCGCTTGCGGCCCAGGGCCGCTTCGACCTTCTGCAGTTCCTTCAGCAGCGGCGCGGCCTCGAGTTCCGTCGTGACCTCGATGACCCCGTTGAGGAACCAGTTGCGGGCCTTGCCGTGCGGCTCGCTCTCGTACAGCGACGACTTCCCGGTGATCCGGGTGTCCCGGATCGCTGCGATTTTCTCCAGCGCAGTCCGGTAGTTGCGCAGCCGGTCCCCGAGGTTGGTGCCGATGGCGATGTAGACCGTGTGGCTCAACGCGTTGCCCCGCCGGGCGTATACCGCCGCGTCCGGAGTTGTCGCAAGAAACCGGGTGTGCGCGGGGCGGGAGGCCTCGCCGCCGCCGCGGGGCGGTCAGAGGCCGAGGACGTCCTTCATGGAGTAGAGGCCCGGGGGCTTGCCGTGGAGCCAGGCGCCGGCGCGGACGGCGCCGGCGGCCAGGCAGTCGCGGGAAGAGGCCCGATGGGCGAGTTCCACCCGCTCGCCGGTGCCCAGCAGCATCACCGTGTGCTCGCCGACGTTGTCGCCGCCCCGCAGCGCCACGACGCCGATCTCGCCGGGACGACGCTCGCCGACGAGTCCCTCCCGGGCGAGGGTCAGCGCATCGGCCGGGGCCACGCCGGCCGCGGCCGCGGCCGCCTCGGCCAGGGCCAGCGCCGTGCCGGACGGCGCGTCCTTCTTGCGGTTGTGGTGGACCTCGACGATCTCGATGTCGAAGGCCGGGCCGAGCCGCCGAACCGCCTCGCCGACGAGCCCGAGCAGCACGTTGACGCCGATGCTCATGTTGGCCGACAGCAGCAGCGGGGTGCGACCCGCCAGCGATTCGAGCTCGGCGCGCTGCTCGCGCGTGAAGCCCGTCGTGCCGATCACGATCGGCGTCGCGGTCGTGGCGGCCTGGCGCGCGTGCTCGATCGCCGCCTCGGGCGCGGTGAAGTCCACGGCGACGGCGCCGCGCTCGACCGAGTCGACCGCGGCGACGAAGTCCGCAACGACCGGCACGCCGAGGGGCGCGATGCCGGCCAGTTCGCCCGCGTCCCTGCCGACGAGCTGCGACCCCGGGATCTCGACCGCGGCGACGACGCGCGCCTCGCTGCCGCCCTCGGCCAGCGCGACGATGCGCCGGCCCATGCGGCCTCCGGCGCCGAGGACGACGAGCGGAGCCCGGCTCATGCCGAGGCCCGTGCGCCGGAGAGGAGCCCGTGCGCCCTCAACACCTCGGCCAGCTGGGCCGCGGGCGCCTCCGACATCGGCGTGAGCGGCAGGCGGACCTCGTTGCGGATCCTGCCCATCATCGCGAGGGCGGCCTTGACCGGGATCGGGTTCACCTCGAGGAACAGCGACTGCAGGAGCGGCAGCACTTCCATCTGGATCGCGCGCGCGGTGCGGAAGTCGCCGGCGAGGCCGGCGTCGACCATCTCCTTGAAGCGCGCGGGGATCAGGTTCGTGATCACCGAGATCACGCCGTGGCCGCCGAGCGCGAGGATCGGCACGGTCGCGCCGTCGTCGCCGGCGAGCATCGCGAAGTCGGGACCGCACAGCCGGAAGATGTTCAGCCACTGGTCGATCGACCCCGAGGCTTCCTTCACGCCGACGATGTTCTTGACCTCGGCCAGGCGCGCGATCGTCTCCGGGGCCATGTTCATCCCGGTGCGGCCGGGGATGTTGTAGAGGATCAGCGGAAGCTCGGGCGCCGCGGCCGCGACGGCCTTGTAGTGCTCGACGTGCCCGTGCTGGGTCGGCTTGTTGTAATACGGACTGATCAGCAGCGCGCCGTCCGCGCCGGCGTCGGCGGCCGCGCGCGTCAGTCGGCAGGCCTCGCGCGTGTTGTTCGAGCCCGTTCCCGCGATGACCTTCAGGCGGCCCTTCGCTTCGTCGATCGCGAGCTTGATCACGCGTTCGTGCTCGTCGTGGCTGAGCGTCGCCGATTCGCCGGTGCTGCCGCACGGCACGATGCCCTCGACGCCGGCGGCGACCTGCTCGGCGACGAGCGCGCGGAAAGCGCCCTCGTCGAGTTCTCCGTCGCGGAACGGGGTGACCAGCGCCGTGTAGGTCCCGATGAACTTGGCCGTCATGGATGCGGACTCCTTCCTCCGGTCGCCGCCGTCGCGCGTCAGGCCACGAACCCCGGGAGCTCGATGGTTGCGGAAAAAACCTCGACCGACGGACCCGTCATCACGACGCTGCCGTCCTCGTGGTACTCGATCTCGAGGTCGCCCCCGCGCAGGTGCACGGTCGCGCGGCGTTCGGCGCGCCCGGTCAGCACGGCGGCGACGACGGCTGCGCACGCGCCGGTGCCGCACGCGAACGTCTCGCCGGAGCCGCGCTCCCAGACCCGCATCGTCAACTCCGTCGGCGAGTCGACGCGCAGGAACTCGGTGTTCACCCGCTCGGGGAAGAACGGGTGGCGCTCGAACTGCGGGCCGATCCGTTCGATGTCGAGCTTGTCGGGGTCGACGTCGAAGGTCACGCAGTGGGGATTGCCCATCGACACGCAGGTCACGTTCCAGTCGCGGTCGCCGACCCGAAGCACGTGGTCGACGACCTGTCCGTTCGCGTCGACGGGGATCTGGCGGCCGTCGAGGATCGCCTTGCCCATCTCGACGCGGACGCGGTGGACCTTGCCCCCGTGCACCTCGAGGTCGAGCTTCTTGACGCCGCAGTCGGTCGCGACGCGCAGCGTGGTGCTGGCCGTGAGGCCATGGTCGTAGCAGTACTTGGCGAGAGAACGGATGCCGTTGCCGCACATCTGCCCGCGGCTGCCGTCGGCGTTGTACATCTCCATCCGGAAGTCGACGAGGCGGTCCGGGCAGATCAGGATCACGCCGTCGCTGCCGACGCCGGTGCGACGGTCCGAGACGTAGCGCGCGATCGCCGCGATCTCGGGCGAGCCGGGCAGCCGGCTGCCGTGCGTGCAGTCGACGAACAGGTAGTCGTTGCCGCAGCCGTGCAGCTTCGTGAACGAGAAGTTCATGACCGGCGAGCTATAGCGCCGTAGGCCCCCGAAGGCGAAGCGGCGCCGGTGCGGGTCGCGCGCCCGTGCGCTGGCCGGATGGTGGAACGCGCGCCGACGCGGGTCACGGGAACGCGCGCTGCCGCGGGTCATCCGGACGCGCGCTGCCGCTGGCTATCCGAACGCGCGCTGCCGCGGGCTATCCGGACGCGCGCTGCCGCGGGCTATCCGGACGCGCGCTGCCGCG
>CAYYZO010000016.1:35931-48782 GCA_964476185.1 uncultured Myxococcales bacterium | reverse complement strand
CCGCGGGCTATCCGGACGCGCGCTGCCGCGGGCTATCCGGACGCGCGCTGCCGCGGGCTATCCGGACGCGCGCTGCCGCGCGCTTTGGCCGGCCGCGCGGCCGGTGGTCCAGGCCCACAGGAAGTTGTAGCCGCCGATCGGGCCGAACGCGTCGAGCATCTCGCCGCACAGGAACAGGCCCGGGCAGCGACGGCTCTCCATCGTCCCCGGATCCACCTCGGACAACGCCACGCCGCCCCCGGTGACTTCGGCGGTGCGGTAGCCCTCGTGCCCGGTCCACGGCAGCTCGAACTCCGTCAGCGCAAGGACGAGCCTGCGTCGCTCGTCGCTGCGAAGCTCGGCCAGCGAGCGCCCGGGCGGCACGCCGGCCTCGGCCAGGAGGGCTTCGGCGAGCCGCGCGGGAAGATGGGCGCGGACGGCCGCGAGCGCGCCGGCGCGCCGCGGCTGCAACTCGGCGAGCCACCCCTCGCGGTCGAGGTCGCTCCACTGCACGAGGATCCTCTGCCGCAACGTCGCTCCGGGTCTCGCGCTCGTCGCCGCCTCCCGGGGCAGCGCCCGGTCGACCGGGCGCTCGCTGCTGCGCACGGCGAGGTGCGAGAGGTCGAGCACCGCGGGACCGCTGTAGCCGCGATGCGTGAAGAGGAAGCCGCCGCGCGTGCGCACGGCTCGGCCGCCGCCCGGCGCGAGCAGCGCGACGTCGAGCGAGACGCCGGCGAGGTCGCGAAAGCGCGGCGGGTCGCAGACCAGCGGGGTCAGCGCGGCATAGGTCGGGTGCAGCTCGTGGCCGAGGCGACGGGAGATCGCGAGGCCGGTGCCGTCGCTGCCGGTCTTCGGCACCGATAGCCCGCCCGTCGCGAGCACGACGCAGCCGGCGAGCAACTCGCGACCGTCCCGGGTTCGCAACCGCCATCGCGCCGGCCGCCCGGTCACGGGCCGGGCCCCGGGGGCCGCATCGGCGGGCCGCTGCTGCGTGGGCGCGTCGCCGGGACTCGCGCCGGGCCGCTCCGTCTCCGGCGCGGCGACCGGCTCGATCGCGACGACGGTCGTCTCGAACAGGAACTCGGCGCCGCGCGCCCTCGCGGCGCCGACCAGCGCGTCGCGCACGTCGCGCGCGCGGTCGCTCGCCGGGAACAGCTTGCCGGTCTCGCGCTCGAGCCGGAGCGGCACTCCGAGTTCTTCTTCGAAGAAGCGGCGCTGCTCCGCGAGCGGCCACGAGCGCAGCATCTTCTTCATCGTGTTCGGCGACGAATCGGTGACGAAGCGCGACTCGTCGAGCTGGCCCGGCAGGACGTTGCAGCGACCGCCTCCGCTGATGAGGATCTTTCGGCCGCCGTCGCGCGTGCTCTCGACGACGAGCACGCCGCTCGCGTCGCCCGGACGCTTGGCGCCGCCGCCCGCGGCCGCGTGGATCGCGGCCACGAGGCCGGCCGCGCCTGCGCCGACGACGACGACCGGGCTGAAAGGTTCGGAGGAAATGCTCAGCTCCGCAGGTCGACGATCGTCGCCACGCTCGTCACCGAGCGGATCTCGACGCCGAGCGACGCGAAGAACCCGCGCAGCGGCTTGCCGGGGCCGACCTCGAACACCTCGCAGCCGCGGTCCAGCAGCTCGCGCATGCAGTCCACCCAGCGCACCGTCCCGGCAACCTGTTCGACGAGGCGGTGCTCGAGGTCCGGCCGCGAGCCGGTGTGGAAGGCTCCGGTGGCGTTCGACACGACGTGCACGGCCGGCTCGGCCGCGACGTCGACGAGGCGTTCGATCGCGTCGCGAAGCGGCGCCTCGACGCTCTGCATGTGCCGCGAGTGGAACGGCGCCGAGACGCGCAGCGGGATCGCGCGCACGCGCACCGCGGGATCGGCCTTGATCGCCGCGACGGCGGCGGCGACGTCCCCGGCGAGGCCGCTGATCGCGGCCTGGTCGAGCGCGTTGTGGTTCGCGACGTCGACGTTCGACGGGGCGACGACCCGTCGCAGCCACTCGACGTCGAGGTCCGAGTGGATCACGGCCGTCATCGCCCCGGCACCGGCCGGCACCGCTTCCTGCATCAGGCGACCGCGCAGCGCGACGAGCCGGACCGCGTCGGCGAGCCGCAGCACGCCCGCCGCGACGAGCGCCGTGTATTCGCCGAGGCTGTGCCCGCCGAAGAAGGAAGGTTCCCAGCCGTGGTGGGCGCGAAGCGCCGCCAGCATCGCGACCTCGACCGTCAGGACCGCGGGCTGCTGGAACTCGGTCAGCGCGAGGCGGTCCGGGTCGTCGAAGCAGAGCCGCGCCATGTCGTAGCCGGCCGCTTCGGACGCCTCGTCGAAGACGGCGCGGCTCTCCGCATAGAGCTCGTGGAAGTCGCGCCCCATGCCGGGCTTCTGGGAGCCCTGGCCCGGGAACACGACGGCCAGTGGTCGGCGCGTGCTCATCGCCGGGCCTCTCGCGGCGTCGTCATGGGAAAAGTCTCTGTCGCATCACGCTCCCGCGTGCAAGGAGGAGGCGCCGGCAACGGCTTGCCCGCGTTCGAGCGGGCGCCCCGCCTCCCGCGGGCATCGTCTCGTCGGCCCGGCCGCGCTTCGCGCGAAGCCGGCGTTGCTCCCCTGACTCTCTCCTGACACATTCACGCCGGCCAGCAGGCCGGCCAGCAGCAAGGAGGTGCCGTCATGACCATCGCGAGCGAACTCGGATTCGATCCCGAACGCCTCGAGCGGCTGCGCGCCGCGATTCGCGACGACGTCGAGCAGATGCGCTACGACGGCTGCTCGCTGCTGGTGGCCCGGCGCGGGCGCATCGCGTTCCACGAGGCGTTCGGCTTCAGCGACCGCGGGACCGGGCGCATGGCCGGCGTCGACGACGTGTTCTTCTCCATGTCGATCGCCAAGCAGCTCACGAACGCGATGGTGATGATGCGCGTCGAGCGCGGCCTCGTCGGCCTGCACACGCGGGTCGCCGACGTGATCCCCGCGTTCGGCCAGAAGGGCAAGCAGGCGGTGACGGTCGGCGACCTCATCGTCCACAAGGCGGGCCTGCCGTTCGGCCTGCCGCCGATGCCGCCGGAGCTGATCGGCGACATCGACGCGATGACCGACGTCGCCTGCACGCTGCTGCCCGAAGGCGTGCCGGGCTCGCGCGTGAACTACTCCGCGCTGATCGCGCACTCGGTGCTCGCGTCGATCGTCCGGCGCATCGACGGCGGCGGCCGGCCGTACCGGCAGATGCTCGCCGACGACCTGTTCGGGCCGCTCGGGATGCCGGACACCTCGCTCGGCGCGCGCAGCGACCTCGAGCCGCGCCGCGTGCCGGTCGTGGTGCGCGACCGCACGCCGGACATGTTCGAGCCGGACCTGCTCGAGGCGACCGCTGCGCTGTTCCACGACTCGTTCGAGATGCCGGCCGGCGGCTGCCTGACGACGACGCACGACTTCTTCCGCTTCGCCGAATGCATGCGCCGCGGCGGCGAGCTCGACGGCGTGCGCATCCTGTCGCCGTCGACGATCCGGCTGATGACGACGAACCAGACCGGCGACCTGCCGAACGGCATCTGGGACTACGCTCGCGCCTCGCACGGCTGGCCGGTGTTCCCCGCGTACCTCGGCTACGGCTTCTTCGTGCGCGGCGAGGGCGCCTGGTACCCGACGCCGTTCGGGCTCGCCTCGTCGCCGTCGACGTTCGGCGGCTTCGGGGCGGGTTCGAACTGCTTCTGGGTCGACCCCGAGCGCGAGCTGGTCTGCGTGTTCCTGTCGGCCGGGTTGATGCCGGAGACGAAGAGCACGCCGCGGCACCAGCGGATCGCGGACCTGGTGCAGGCGGCGGTCGTGGGCTGAGGCGCGAACCCGGCTACGGAGTACCCGCGGCGGGTTCGGGCGAACCGGCGGGGTCGTGCGCTTCCGTCGTCGTCGCCGGCCCGGCCGGCGGTCCTTCCTGTCCGTCCGCGTTGACCGCGAAGACGCGGTACTCGGCGCCGGCCGAAGCCTCGGGGTCGCTCCACGAGTAGCGCTTGCGGCGGCGGATCTTCTCCTGGTCGACGACGTCGATCGTCGCGGCGCGCTGCCAGGCCTGCTCGCCGGCGCGCCTTCGCTCCACGACGAACGCGACGAGGTCGTCGAGCGGAAGCCCGTCGGCGCTCCGCTCGGCCCGGCGCCAGCGGACGACCGTCTCGCTGCCTTCTTGTTGCGCCGTCACTTCGCCGGGAATGACCGGGGCGGTGTCCTCGGGGGGACGCACCGGCGTGCGAAGTCCGCACGCAGCCACCGAGGCCGCGAGGGCGACGGCAACGACGAGGGCGCGCCAGCGGGCGGGGATCATGCGCGCGCGATCCGGTGCTTCTTCGCGAGCGCGGCCACGCGCGCCGCGACGAGCTTGCCCGAGGTCCCGCCGTGCGAGGTGCGGCGCGCCACCGCCTGGTCGAGCGTCAGCAGCGAAGCGACCGGTTGCCCCGCCTTCCGGTCGGCCGCGGCGCCGAGGGCAGGGGAGAAGCGCGCGAGCTCGTCGCTCGACAGCGACGTCAGCTCCACGCCGCGTTCGAGGCAGTGCCGCACGATCCTGCCGACGACCTCGTGCGCGTCGCGGAACGCGACGCCGCGCGCGACGAGGATCTCGGCGAGGTCGGTCGCGAGCAGGAACGAGTCGGAGGCCGCGCGCCGCATGGCTTCCTCGTCGAACGTCAGCGAGCGCAGCATCGCGGCCAGCGTCGTGACGCAGCCGAGCGTCGTGTCGACGCTGTCGAACAGCGGTTCCTTGTCTTCCTGCAGGTCGCTGTTGTACGCGAGCGGCAGGCCCTTGGCCGTGGCGAGCAGCGACACGAGGTTGCCGAAGACACGGCCCGACTTGCCGCGCACCAGCTCGGCGATGTCGGGGTTCTTCTTCTGCGGCATCATCGAGCTGCCGGTCGAGTACGCGTCGTGCAGCTTCACGAAGCCGTATTCGCTGGTCGCCCACAGGACGATCTCGCCCGCGAGCCGCGAGACGTGCGTGAACAGGATCGCGAGGTCGGCGAGCGGCTCGAGCACGAAATCGCGCGCGGCGACCGCGTCGATGCTGTTGTCGGCGATGCGCGCGAACCCGAGTTCCTTCGCGGTGCGCGCCCGGTCGATCGGGAGCGTCGTGCCGGCGATCGCGCCGGCGCCGAGCGGAAGCACGTCGACGCGCGCGTGGGCGTCGCAGAGCCGCTCGCGGTCGCGCTGCAGCATGTCGTAGTAGGCGAGCAGGTGGTGCGCGAGCAGCACCGGCTGCGCGCGCTGCATGTGCGTGTAGCCCGGCATCACCGCCTTCGGGTGGCGCCGGCAGGTCTCGACGATGGCGCGCTGCAGGTCGTCGATAGCGCCGTCGACGGCGCGCAGCGCGTCCTTCACGTACAGGCGCACGTCGGTGACGACCTGGTCGTTGCGAGAGCGCGCGGTGTGCAGCTTCGCGCCGGCGGCCCCGGTCTTCTCGATGAGCCGCCGTTCGATGGCCATGTGGACGTCCTCGTCGGCGACGTCGAAACGGAACTTGCCGCTCTCGATCTCGACCTGGATCTCGCCGAGGCTCTTCACGATCGCCCGGCATTCGGCGCCCGTCAGCAGGCCCACCGACGCGAGCATCGTTGCGTGCGCGACGCTGCCGCGGATGTCGTAGGCGTACAGCCGCCGGTCGAAGCCGATCGACGCGGTGAACGCCTGCGTCGCGCGGTCGGGCGCGGCGTCGAAGCGCCCGCCCCACGAGCGATTGCCCTTCTTCGGCGCCGCGGCCTTCGCCGCCGGCCGTTTCGTCCTTCGCGCCGCCACCGCCTAGCCCCGCCGCGTGCGCACCATGTTGCGCACCTTCAGGCGAAGGCCGGCGAGCCGGATGAAGCCGGTCGCGTCGGCCTGCGTGTAGACCTCGTCCTCCTCGAACGTCGCGAGCGCGGGCACGTACATCGAGTCGTCGGACTTGCGCCCGGCCACCGTCGCCGAGCCCTTGTAGAGCTTCATCCGCACGGTGCCGTTCACGCACTTCTGTGACTCGTCGACGGCGGCCTGCAGCATCTCGCGCTCGGGCGCGAACCAGTAGCCGTAATAGACCATCTCGGCGTAGCGCGGGATCAGGCCGTCGCGAAGGTGCATGACCTCGCGGTCGAGCGTCAGCGACTCGAGCGCGCGGTGCGCGATGGTCAGCACCGTGCCGCCCGGGGTCTCGTAGACGCCGCGCGACTTCATGCCGACGTAGCGGTTCTCGACGATGTCGGCGCGCCCGACGCCGTGGGCGCCGGCGATCTTGTTCAGCTTGGCGAGCAGCTCGAACGGCGCGAGCTTCTCGCCGTTCAGCGCGACCGGGTCGCCGGCGACGTAGTCGATCTCGACGTACTCGGGCTTGTCGGGGGCCTTCTCCGGCGCGACGCTCAGCACGAACATGTCCTCGCGCGGCTGCTGCCACGGGTCCTCGAGCTCGATGCCCTCGAAGCTGATGTGCAGCACGTTGCGGTCCATGCTGTAGCCCTTGTCGCGCGTGACGGGCAGCGGGATGTCGTGCTTCTCGGCGAAGTCGAACAGCTTCGCGCGCGAGTTGAGGTCCCAGAACCGCCACGGCGCGATGACCTTCAGGTCCGGGGCGAGCGCGGCGTAGGTGAGCTCGAAGCGCACCTGGTCGTTTCCCTTGCCGGTCGCACCGTGGCCGACGGCATCGCTGCCGGTGCGGCGAGCGACCTCGATGTGGCGCTTGGCGATGACCGGTCGCGCGATCGAGGTGCCGAGCAGGTAGGTCCCCTCGTAGACGGCGCCGGCGCGCAGCATCGGGAACACGAAGTCGCTGACGAACTCGGCGCGGAGGTCCTCGACGTACGCCTCGACCGCGCCGGTTCGGAACGCCTTCTGGCGCGCGGCCTCGAGGTCCTCGTCCTGGCCGACGTCGGCGATGTAGTCGACGACCTCGCAGCCGGAGCGCTCGATCAGCCACTTGAGGATGACGGAGGTGTCGAGGCCGCCGCTGTAGGCGAGCGCGATCTTCTTCGGGGCGTCTTTCGGTTCCACTGTTCGACCTTCCTTTCCTGGTCCTGCCGGGCTCGTCGTGCCCGGCGTCCTGCGTGCGTTCTTCGTTCGGGCCCCGGCTGCGTCAGGCCTGCGCTTCGGCCGCGCCGGCCAGCCACGCGAGGATCGCCTTCTGGATGTGCAGCCGGTTCTCGGCCTGCTCGAGCACGACGGCGCGCGGGCCGTCGATCACCTCGGCGGTGATCTCCTCGCCGCGGTGCGCCGGCAGGCAGTGCATCACGAGCGCGTCGGGCGCGGCGACCTCGACGAGCTCCCGGTTGATCTGGAACCTCGCGAACACCTTGCGGCGCCGCTCGGCCTCGTCCTCCTGCCCCATGCTCGTCCAGACGTCCGTGTAGAGCACGTCGGCCCCCGCGGCGGCTTCCTGCACGTCGTGCGTGACGCGGATCCTGCCCGGCGCGGCGGCCTGGGCCTCGGCGAGGATGTCGGCGTCGGGCTCGTAGCCCTTCGGGCACGCGAGCACGAAGTCGAAGCCGACCTTCGCCGCCGCCAGCACCCACGAGTGCACCATGTTGTTGCCGTCGCCGATGAACGCGATGCGGGTGCCCTCGATGTGCCCGCGCAACTCGGCCAGCGTCATCAGGTCCGCGAGGATCTGGCACGGGTGGTACAGGTCCGAGAGCCCGTTGACGACCGGCACGGTCGCCGAGCGCGCCAGCTCGACGACCGAGTCGTGCGAGAACGTGCGCGCGACGATGAGGTCGACCCAGCGCGACAGGTTCGCCGCGATGTCGCCGACCGGCTCGCGCTTGCCGAACTGGATGTCGCCGGGCGCCAGGTAGATCGCGCTGCCGCCGAGCTGGGTCATCCCCGTCTCGAACGTCACGCGCGTGCGCAGGCTCGGCTTCTCGAAGATCATCGCGAGCGTGCGGCCCGGCAGCCACGGGTGCGGCCTGCGCGCCCGCACGTCGGCCTTCAGCCGGCGCGCGAGCGCGATCAGATGGAACAGCTCGCCTTTCGAGATGTCGCGCAGCGTGACGAGATCGCGTTTCATGAAAGAACCTCGACGATCGCCGCCGTGCCTTCGTCGGCCTCGGCCTCGGTCAGCACGAGCGGCGGGATGAGCCGGATGACGTTCCCGGCCGTCGCGTTCGCGACGACGCCGCGCTCGAGCAGCGTCCTGACGAACGGCTTGGCTTCGCTGCGCAGCTCGATGCCGATCATCAGCCCCCTGCCGCGGATGTCGGCGACGTTCGCGTGGCCGGCGAGGGCGCTTCGCAGCGAGGCGAGCATCCGCGCGCCGACCGTGCCGGCGTTCGCGGCGACGCCGCCGTCGGTGAGCTCCCGCAGCACGGCGAGGGCTGCCGCGCAGCACACCGGGTTCGCGCCGAACGTGGTGCCGTGCGAGCCCGGGACGAACGCCGCCGCGACGTCCTCGCGCGCGAGCACCGCGCCGATCGGCAATCCGCCGCCGAGTCCCTTCGCGGTCGTGACGATGTCCGGGACGACCCCCTCGTGCTCGTGCGCGAACAGCGCGCCGGTGCGGCCGTTGCCGGTCTGCACTTCGTCGAGGATCAGCCGTGCGCCCGCGCGGTCGCAGATCTCGCGCAGCGCGCGCAGGTACCCGTCCGGCGGCACGACGATTCCGCCCTCGCCGATGATCGGCTCGACGAGCACCGCCGCGGTTCTCTCGCCGACGGCCGCCGCGACCGCGTCCGCGTTCGACGGCTCGACGTGCACGAAGCCCTCGAGCATCGGCCCGAAGCCCTCCTGCAGGCCCGGCTGGCCGGTCGCGGCGAGCGCGCCGTAGGTGCGGCCGTGGAACGACCCGTGCGCGGCGACGATCTCGTAGCGGCCCCCGCTCGCGCGGCGGGCCATCTTGATCGCGGCTTCGTTCGCCTCGGCGCCGCTGTTGCAGAAGAACACGCGGTCCGCGAACGTGAGCTCGACGAGCCGCTTCGCGAGCAGCGCGCCGGGCTCGTGGTAGAAGAGGTTCGAGGTGTGGATCAGCTTGCCGGCCTGCTCGCGGATCGCCGCGACGAGCGCCGGGTGCGCGTGCCCGAGCGAGGACACGGCCAGGCCCGAGAACAGGTCGAGGTACTCGCGTCCGTGTTCGTCGAACAGCCGGCATCCGTGCCCGTGCGTGAACGCGATCGGCCACCGCGCGTAGTTCTGCGTCGTGCACCGGTCGGTCGTCTCGAGGATCGACGAAGCGGCCGGCAGGGACGCGCCCGCAGCCCCGACGCTCATCGGACGGCCGCCTTCTTCGCGGCGGGCTTCTTCGTGGATGGCCTTTTCGCGCCCGGCGCGTTCGGCGCGCCGGGCGGGTGCAGCAGCACCTCGGTGCCGACGCCGCGGTCCGTGAAGATCTCGAGCAGCACCGCGTGGCGGACCCGTCCGTCGATGATGTGCACCTGCCCGACGCCGCCTTCGAGCGCGTCGATCGCGCATTCGACCTTCGGCACCATGCCGGCGGCGATCGAGCCGGCCCGCACCTGCCGTCTTGCCTCCGCAGCCGACAGCAGCGACTGCACCTCGCCCGCCGCGTCCTTGATGCCCGCGACGTCGGTCAGCAGGATCAGCTTCTCGGCCTTGAGGCCTCGCGCGATCTCGGCCGCGGCGACGTCGGCGTTCACGTTGTAGGTCGTACCCTTGCCGTCGGTCGCGATCGGCGCGATCACCGGGATGAAGTCGGTGCCGTCGATGTGCTCGAGGATCTCGGGGTTGATCCCGGTGATCCGGCCGACGAGGCCCACGTCGACCATCTCGGCGCGCTTGCCCTTGTCCTGCACGCGCACGAGCATCTTCTCGGCGAGCAGCAGCCGGCCGTCCTTGCCCGTCAGGCCCACGGCCTTGCCGCCGTGGTTGTGGATCATCGCGACGATCGCCTTGTTGATCTGGCCGCCGAGCACCATCTCGACGATTTCCATCGTGGCCTCGTCGGTCACGCGCATGCCGCGCACGAAGCGCGTCTCGATGCCGTGGCGCGACAGCGCGTCCTGGATCTGCGGGCCGCCGCCGTGGACGATCACGGGCCTGAGGCCGAGCGATTTCAGCAGCACGACGTCCTCGGCGAAGCCCGACCGGAGCTTGTCGTCGAGCATCGCGTGGCCGCCGTACTTGATGACGACGACGCGCCCGGCGAAGCGTCGCATGTAGGGCAGCGCTTCGAGCAGGACGTCGGCCTTGGCGATGAGCTCCTTCAATGTCGCAACCTCCCCGGGAAGACGGGAACAGACGCCTATAGCGGGCACGGCGCCCCCCTTCCAGCGTCGCGGGCCGCCGGGGGAGCCGGGTTCAGGCGTAGCGATCGCCGGACGTCCGAAAAAAGGAGGTACTCAACTCCGATGCTTCCCTGTGCGGGGGCGGCAACGTCAGCGGCGTGGGCTGCGTGCTGGCCGACGACCATCCCTGGCAGGGGAAGCCGGCTCGGTCATGGTCGCGTTTTCGCCGCTGGCGGTCGTGGTGTTGCGGCACGCAGGCGGAACGGACGCTTCTCCCGGAACGCTTCCGCCATTCCTCTTCGCAGGATCCGTACTCCTCCGTTCCGGGGACCGCGCGTCGGATGCCGAAGTGCCGGCGTTCGTGCTGCCCGGCGCCGGCGGCCCGGAGCGAGTCCGGACCGCCGGCGCCGGTGAACTCCGGAGGAGGAGGGTCAGTCGATGCAGGGGTCGTTGCCGTCCCCCACGTTGCCGGTCCAGGTGTTGGTGCCGCAGCCGGCCACGCCTGTCTCCAACGCATGCCCCCCTGCGTAGGAAACGATGTTCTTCTTGATCTGGTTGTCGGCGGCGGCGAAGAACGCGGAGATTCCAGTTCCCGCCTGATGGATGCTGCATCCGCTCACCGAGTTGGCATTGCCTTCGAGTCGGATCCCCGTGCCCGTGATGTTCGCACGGCACTTCGAGATCTTGTTGTCATTGCCCGTCACGCGGATGCCGGCGGTGCTGTTGCTTGCGACGATCGATTTGGCCGACGCGGCGAATCCGGAGAAGAGGAACCCGTCGCCCGAGTTCGAAAGCGCCACGTCGTTCTTCATCTTCACGCCACCGTTCATGTTGTAGCCGTGGCCTCCGTTGTCGCTCGAAAGGTTGCCGGAGAACGACGCGCCATCGACGTTCGCGAGGAACCCGTCCCCGCCGTTGGCGTAGGACTGATTACCGGTCAGGCGATGGGGGCCCGCAGCGAGAAAGCCGGAATTCGAGTTCTGGTAGGCGACGTTGTAGCGGATCGTCGATTTTCCGCTCGCGTAGAGGGAGAACCCCTCGCCGTTCATCCACGAACCGACGTGCTCGACCTTGCTTCCGGTCGTGCCCGTCACCTGGACGCCCGAGAAGTCGCATCCCGTGATGAGGCCGTTGCGCAGTTCCGAGCCGTTCGAGACCACCACCCCAATGCTGAATGGCGATCCGTCGCAGACGATGAAGTGCGAATCGAGGTCGAGCGACCCGCCGTTGGTCACGGTGACGGCCGTGCCCGCGCAGGGTCCGACGTTCCCGTCGAGCACGACATCGACGCCGTCGATGACATCGCCGCAGTTGACGTTGGCGGCGTGGGCCGCGGCGGGCAGCAGCAGCATGGTGGTGGCGATCAGGATCTTCGAGAAGCTCATCGGTCGGTCCTCCTTCCGGGTCCGTTGGTTAGTTGCCCCCCCTGGGGCTGCCTGTGCGGTCCACCGTGCCGTAGCGGCCGTCTGGCCGTGCCGGCGCGGATCGGGCGCAGGTTCGGGGCGGAATCTAGGGGAGGAGAGCCCACCGAGTCCGGAAAGAACTTGGAAAATTCTTGGAAACCTGGGGTCGGGCCCGGGCCCGGCGGGTGGTGAGGGGGGCATCGACTTGCCATGGGGTGACCAGCGCAGGCAGCTCGCGCGGCAAGCGGATGAACGAGCGCGGCGGCTCGATCGTCGAAATCTCGGGCGTCGGCGGGCGGGATCCGGACCCGATCCGGGGTATCGACGAGGGGCCCGGGGCGGCACGACTGGATCTCCCCCGGGACAGGCCGCTGGACTCGCGCCTGCGACCTCGGTCGATCGGCTACGTCCCCGGGGTCAATCGAGAGAGCAGGCCTGCCAGTCGTGCAGGGTCGGCTCGAACTCCAGGAGCGAGGCGCCCGTGCTCACGGCGCTGCTGTTCAGGCTTCTCTCGCAATCCGAGTTGTCGAGCCGTGGCCTCTTCGATACCGCGAAGTCGGCACAGACGAGGTCGTCGCAGTCGGGATGCGTCGCGTTTGATCCCAGCGTGGACTGCGAAATCCGGGTTCGACCGGCGATGATCCCGTACCGCCCGTTGCCGGTGAGCGTGGACCTCACGATCTTTGCCGTTGCTTCAGCCCAGACGCCGATGCAGCGCTGCAGGCACGGCTCCACTCCAGTGCCGTTGCCGATGACCTCGGAATCGAAGACGAAGGCGCGACTGGACCAGAGGCCCATGCTGCGGGCACCCGTAACCACGGCGTTCCGGAGTCGCACGTGTCGCGCGTAGACGGAGTAGTCTCCTCCGGACAGCACCGCTCCATCGATCTCGACTCTTGCTGCTTTTCCTCCACCAACCACGGTGGAACGCGGGACATCGGAACCGACCACAGTCCCGGGGCCCAGGACCTTGCATCGCCCCACGCAGTGCACGGCCGCGTTGGGGTGATCCGTTTCGCTCGGGCGACTGATCAGATGGAAGCCCCGAAGGTCCAGCGTGCCCCCGCGACCGACCACGACGGTCGGTGCGTTCACGAAGTCGCTGGAGCAGTCGAGGTCGGCCGAAAGAAACCCGTCGCGCTGCAGAACCTGTCCGCAGGTCGTAACCTCTTCCGGTTCTTCGGCAGGCGCCATGGCTGGTGTGAATACAATGAAGAGTGCGACGAGCAGCGACGTGGTTCGAGTCATGACTTCCTCTCCTTCGGCGATGGACGTGGTCGTGCGCAAGGCTCTCCAGC
>CAYYZO010000016.1:1462-35831 GCA_964476185.1 uncultured Myxococcales bacterium | reverse complement strand
TTCCTTGCGCGGATGCCGGTCCCCCGGAGACCGGCGGCACCGCCTCGCATCGCTAACCCGCGCAACGTTGGCGAAGACCCTGAAGGCGGCGGCGGAACTCGGGTTCGCGGGGAAAACGAACGATGGCATCGCGCGTGAGCTGCAGGGCCGCCGGGCAGTCGCCCTGCGCGTCGTGGATGTCGAGCATCAGCGCGTGGAAGCCGAGAGGCTGCCACGCCGTGGACGAGTAGAGCGTCGGATCGATCTCCCAGCCGCGCCGGCACCACTCGAGGGCTTTTTCGTAGTCGCCTTGGCGCGCACGCCCGCGGCACAGATTCCCGAGGGCCTCGCGAAAGCGCGGGTCGCGCTGCACCTCACGAGCGAAGAACACCTCGTTGTGGACGTCGTTGCTGCTCCATTCGCTGTTGCGAATCCAGGTAACGGCGGCCAGCGCGAGGACGACGACGGTGGCCAGGGCGATGCCGGCGAAGCGCGGCGCTCCCGCGGGTAGCCGCGGGGAGCCGGCGCGAACGTCGAGTTCGTCCCCGTGGCCTTGCAGGACTTCGCGGGAAGGACCGGCACCATCCTCGGGACCTCGCGAGACGGCGCGTGCGGGCTCGAACTCCGCCCTGCGCCCCTTGTCCGCAATCCGCCTTGCGAGCCAGTCGAGGATGCGATCCGCCCACACCACCGCGCCGAGCACGAGCGCGAACGACGCGAGATACAGATACCGCTCCCCACGAAAGTGCCGCTGCAGGAGGAGGTTCGAGGTCGGCGCGATGCAGACGAGGAACCAGCCGGCGATCCAGGGCCAGAGCCGTTCGCGCCTTCGCACCCCTGCCCACGCCGCCAGCCCGACCAGGGCCACCAGCAGCGCGCTCGCTCCGAGGACTTCGGCGTCGATGTGCCCATGCAGCGGGACCACGTCGGACGCCGTGGACGAAAGCGGCCACAGCAGGCCGCTCAGGTAGTCGACGATCACCGGCGGCTGCGAAAGGAGCCTCGTCGGCAACGCGACCTCGACGGAGAGCCGCGGGGGGTGCCAGAGCCACAGGCGACGGACGACGAGGTAACTCGCCGCGACTCCGAACAGGTTCGCATGCAGGAACACCGCCCGTCGCGACCACGGCAGGTCGAGAAGTCCGTGCGTCGCGAGCAGCAACAGCGGCAGGACCAGCGCGATCTCCTTCGACAGCAGCCCGAGGACGAACAGACCCACGACGAGCGGGGTCCCTCCGGGAACCCCACGCGAGACCCCTTGTCGGGAAGGTCCCTCCTGCAGGTACCGCAGTCCCACGAGCAAGGACCCGAGAGTGAAAGCCTGGAGCAGGGTCCCGCGATCCGCGATCCACGCCACGCTCTCCGACTTGAACGGGTGGATCGCCCACACCAGCGCGACGACGACGGCGAGCCCCGTCGCTTTCCCCGGACGCAGGACCGCGAGGATGCGATGGGCGAGGAACAACACCAGCACGGCGTTGAGCGCGTGCAGGAGAACGCTGGTGACGTGGAACCCGCGGGCGCTTCCGCCCCAGAGATGCCAGTCGAGCGTGTTCGAGAGCACCTGCAGAGGTCGGTAGTAGTTGTTCTCGAAGAGCTGGTCCGGCAGGTAGAGCGCGCGCAGGTCGGCGCCGGTCTTCACCACCATGTGCCCGTCGCGGATCTGGAAGAAATCGGACCAGACGAAGTAGTCGCCGATCGTGTTCGCGTACGCGGCCGCCACGACAGCGAACACGAGAGGGCCGGCGCGGCGCAGGCCCGCAGCGACTCGACGCGAAGCGGAATCCATCGACAGCGGGGGCGAGTCCGCTAGCGAGGAGCGGGGGCGGATGCCTCGCCGCCGACCGGTCCATCGCCTTCGAGGACGCCGTCCTTCCAGGTTTCGCGGCGCGACTCTTTCCCGCCTTCGTCCCGGAACACCCAGACGCCGTCTTTCTTGCTGCGGCGGTAGTCGCCCTCCATCGCCTTCAGGCCGTTGTCGTGGTACTCGACGAAGCGACCTTCCTTGTAGCCGTCGATGAACGTCCCGGTCTGCGCCGGCTTTTCGTTGGTGCCGTAGTTGGTCCAGCGCTGCTCCCGGGAATCGCGCAGGTACTCGACGCTGCGCTCCCTGGTGCCATCGTCGCGCCACGACGTCCAGGTCCCGATGCGCACTCCATCGCGCGCTTCGCCCTCCTCGCGCTTGCGGCCGTTGGGGTGGTACGACACCGAGCGCCCCTGCATCTTCCCGTCGCGATACTCGACGACGCGCTCCAGTTCGCCGGTCGCGTACCAGGCGGTCCAGACGCCGTCGAGAGCACCATGCGCGTAGTTTCCTGCCCGCTTGCGCTGCGGCGGCTTGCTGTCCTTCCACCACTCCACGTACGGGCCGTGGCGGACATCGGAGTCCGGCAGCAGGCAGGCGGTTTCCGTGCCGACGGATCCCGTCGCGCGCGTTCCGGCGGGACAGCCGCTCGAATCGCAACCGGCAAAGAAGAGGGCGCAGGCGAACAAGGCGGCGCCGCCGCTCCAAGCCCGCCCGCTCGAGGCCTGACGCGCGCTCCTGCGTCGGCCGAACCAGCCGAGGGTGAGCACGAGCGCGATCGTGAACGCGCCCTCGCCGCGGTCGCCACGACCGCGGCCGGACGTGCTGCAACCGCCTCCGCCCGTCGGCGCATCGCAAGGACGATAGCAGCGACAGCCGGCCGCTTCGGCGCAGAAACCTCCGGTGCATTCGACGCTGGATGCACAGGGTCCGGTGAACGACCCCGGTGCGAAGCCTTCCAGGGCACAACTCGATCCGCCCGCAGCGCGATCCATGCAGTTCATCCCCGCCGGACAGTCGAGATCGCTGTCGCAGCCGCTTTCGCAGTAGTCGACGGAGGGATCGATCGGTCCCCGGGCCGGCGGGAGTTCCTCGATCTCCGCGAGACCTTCGGCGAGAAAACCGTCGACGTCGATGTCGACGCGAGCGTTCACGCCCGTGTGACACCCGGGATCGCCACCGGAAGTGACGCCGGCGACCGCCTCGTCGTCATCCGTGGCCAGGAAGACCGGGCCACCGCTGTCGCCGGTGCACGTCATGGCCGGCGCCGCGGCGATCGAGAACGTTTCGGCTTCGATCCTGGTGATCCTCGCCGCTCCCTCGCGCTTGATCCCGACTTCCCCGGAATCATCGGCACCGAAGCCCACCACGCGAACGGCCTCGTCCACGTCCAGCGTGCGCATGTCCTCGAGCAGCGGGACTGGCCGGATGCCGGACGGCTCGGCAAGCGCCAGTAGCGCGATGTCGTGGACGCGGTCTTGCCAGTCCGGATGGACGCGAACCCACACGACCGACTGGGTCGCCCCCGGATCGCCGGGAAAATCGTTCCCGAAGTAGACGCTCAGGTCGGAGGGCACCAGGCCGCTCACGCAGTGCGCCGCCGTCAGGATGGCGCGGGGGGCCACGAGGGTTCCGGTGCATCGAACGCTTTCGGGTTCGGGATCGACCTCGCAACTCCGGGGAGCCAACAGCAGGGCGACCACGGCCGGATCGCCGGGCGAAGGCAAGCCGCCGGTGATCGAACCCGCAGCGTTCACGCCCGCGGATCCCCGGGGCTCGCCGCACCCGGCCAGCAGCGCGAGCAGCACCATGTCCAGGGTTCGTCGCGAGGAGATCTTCACAGGAGTACTCGCCGAAGGGGGCCGGTTTGCTGAAGAGAGCCGATGCTACGCAAGGGACCGCCGTGCGGCAATCCGCAGAGCGGCGCAGGAGCGACGGAATCGGACGCTGCTCGCCCGCGCACCGCGTGGAGGGACATGGAGATTCCCGCGCAAAAAAAAGAGAGGGCGGACACCGCGTGGTCCGCCCTCTCCGGATCGGCTCAAGGTCGGAGCCGGCTCAGCAGCCGGGGCCCGTCGTGCAGGAGCAGTTGGTCGCGCAGTACTCGGCCGGCGAGTAGGTGCAGCTGGTCTTGTTGGCGAAGGTGTAGTCGTCCGCGCAATCGGCGAACGGACCGAGGTGATAGTCGTGCTCGGCGCAATCCATGCTCCAGACGTTCTTGCCGGAACTGCGGGCGTCGCCGCAGCCGGCTCCGCAGCGACCTTTGCAGTTCGGCGACGAGATTCCCGTCTGCTTCACGTAAGAGCCGCCGCAGCTGCGATAGAGGGTGCGGCAGACGTTGCTGCAGGAGATCGTCACCCAGCCGCGATCCGAGACCCCTCTCACCGACGGGAAGCGTTCGCCCGCATCCGCATCGCTGGCCATGCTCGCGAGAGAGCCGAGAGCTGCCTCCACGCGCGGGGCGTCTTCTTCCGTCGAGAGGACGGCCAGGAGCTCCGACTCGAGGGCCGCCAATGCCTCTACAGCCTCCGGGGTGAAGGTGGCCTCCGAACCGGCGGTGTCGACCACGCCCTCGTTGTAGTCGACGTTGATCGTGATGCTCGCGTCGCCGCTTCCGACTTCCGCCACGACCACTCCGGGCGCGGTTTCATGGGACGTGAATTCCAGCGTCGTCACCGAGTCCGAGTAGCTGCCGACGATCTCCGTGTCGCTGAAGGTGGCGAGGGTGAGACCGGCGCCGCCCGGCTGAGCCGAACCGGCATTGCCGCAACCGGACGCCAGAAGAGCCACCGCGCCGCAGGCCAGCGCGAGGGCCGACGAGCGGGCGGACTTGCCGACCCGAGAGAACCCCCGCTTCGCCGAAACGTGCTTCGCGTCTTGCTGGATCCCGTGGCTGTGCCGAACTGCTTGCTGGTTCATGGGTGCTCTCCGAAGGTCCGTTGAAAACGAAAACTCGGCGGACCTTTCGCACGAAGCGCGTCCACCGGCGGCCGTGGTCTACCACCCCGACCGGGGTCGCACCAGAGCCGCGCGCGCCTGCGGCTCACTTTTCTGCAACCTTCCTCGATAGTTACGCGTCCGCGGGAAGGCCGTATGATCGCCGCGCGGAGTTGCCGAAGGCGGCCGCGGACAAGGACGGGTGGCCCGCGCCAGCCTCGACCTTCAAGAAGTTCTTGTCCGAACGCACCGTGATGCCGTCTTCGCCGCGCAGCGGAAGCCAGCCACGGCGCGCTCGCCGAGGTCCTCGCTCCGGGCCGCGATGTCGCGGATGGGTTCGAAGGCCATCCGCGAGAGCTCCGATGGACCGGCCCGGCGCGGGGCGCGAGAGAAGGCGGGAGCGCCGGCGGCTTTTCGTACATCCCCACTCCCCGGCGCCATTGGAGTAGCCCCATGCAACGTATTCTGCCCTTCATCCTCGGTGTAGCGATCACGACGACGGCCGCCCCGGCTCTTGCCGGCGGCTTTCTGGCGACACCGCTCATGCTCACGTCCGGGTTCACCCAGGCCGTCCGATGCGTCGTGACCAACGTGGACTCGAAGCCGGCTGCGGTGGAGGTCTCGATCAAGACCAATCTCGGACACGTCGTCCCACCAGCCCAGACCAGCTGCCCGACACCGCCGAGCACCCTGGGCGCGGGTGAGAGCTGCAATGCCACCGGAGGGCTCAACGACGACGGTATGTGTACCTTCGTCGGCAAGGGGAAGTTCCGGGCAGCGATCCACCTCGTCGACTCCGCCGACGGTGTGCTCGCTCCGCTGCCGGCAACCGCGAAGTAGCTCGACCACTCGAGATCCGGATCCCGTCCCGGGATCCGGATCTCGCCCGGGACGAGTTGTCGCCAACCGGGCACAGGCAGAACGAGCGGACACTTCGACCCGCTGGCGCGATCCACGTGCCACGGATCAACGCGCCGCAGGGCATCGATCTCGCCCCCGGGGAACTCGGTGGGCATCGTGGCCACCGCGACTCGAGGCGGAAGAGTCCCGCCCGTCACGCGCGAGGATGGGCCTTGTCGTAGACCGCGGCCAGCCGGGCCAGCTCGAGGTGGGTGTAGCGCTGGGTCGTCGCGATCGACGCGTGCCCGAGCATCTCCTGGATCGCGCGCAGGTCGGCGCCGCTCTCCAGCAGGTGCGTCGCGAACGAGTGGCGCAGCGAGTGCGGCGTCGCGTGGGCCGCGATCGCGGCTGCCTTCAGGTGTTTCTCGACGATGCGGCCGATGCTGCGGGTGGTCAGGCGCGTGCCCAGCGCGTTGAGGAAGACGGCCTTCGGGTCGAGCCGCCGCAGCGTCCAGCCCGCGCGGTACTCGGCGAGCGCCGCCATCGCCTCGGCGCCGACCGGGACGATCCGCTCCTTGCTGCCCTTGCCGAGAACCCGCGCGACGGCCAGTCGCTCGTGGATCGCGCCCCAGTCGAGTCCCGCGCACTCGGCCGCGCGCAGCCCGCTCGAGTACAGGAGCTCGAGCAGCGCCCGGTCGCGCAGGCCGAGCGGGGTCGAGCGGTCCGGGGCGGCGAGCAGCACGGCGAGGTCGTCGACGGACAGGTGGACGGGCAGCAGGCGGGGCACCTTGGGGGCGACGACGGCCTCGCAGGGGTTCGCCGCCGCGCCCTCGCGCGCGAGCCAGCGGAAGAACGCGCGCAGCGCCGCCAGCTTGCGCGCGGTCGTCGCCCGGGCGCCGTCCCGGAGCCTGGCCGCGAGAAAGGCCCGGACCGCCGCGACGCCGACCCCGGACACGCCGAGTTTCTCGCTGGCCGCGGCTTCTGCGGCGCCGGCGGCGGCTCGCCGGCGACTGCTGCCGGGCGAGGGGGCGGGCAGGTCGCCGCGCTCGGCCAGGTAGTCGAGGAACTGCCGCAGGTCGGCCAGGTAGGCGCGACGGGAGTTCGCGGCGAGTCCCGACTCGGCGGCGAGCGAGCGCTCGAACTCGTCGAGCAGGGCTTCGAAGGCTTCTGCCACGGCAGGCGGCATGCTATCACGGCCCGCTGTGAGCGCGCAGCCGATCGCATCGAGAGCGGGGTCCGGTTCGACCGTGGTTTCCTGTGAACGCGTCGAGTTCCCGTCGCGCCGCGGCAATCTCCTCGTCGGCGACCTTCACCGCATCGGCGCGGGAAGCGGCCGCTGGCTCGTGCTGTGCCACGGCATGGAGTCCACGCGCGGCGGCACGAAGCAGCAGGCGATCGTCGACCGCTTCGCGCCGGCCGGCTACAACGTGCTGCGCTTCGACTTCTCCTACGTCGGCGACTCCGAGGGCGAGTACGAAGACCTCACCGTGAGCGGCGAGGTCGACGACTGCCTCGGCGCCCTCGACTTCATGCACGAGTTCGGCGCGAACGAATGCACGCTCGTCGGCTCGAGCCTCGGCGGGCTCGTGGCGCTGCTGGCCGCCGGCCAGCTCGCGCACCTCGTCAGCCGCGTCGCCGTGATCGCGGCGGTCGCCGACGCGAGCCTGTTCACCGACGGCCTGACCGACGAGGCGATCGCCGAGTGGCGCTCGCGCGGCCGTCGCCGCGTGGGCTCCGGTTTCCTCAAGCCGACTTTCCTCGACGACGTGCTGCGCATCGACGCGCCGGCGGCGATGCGCCACGTGACGATGCCGGTGCTCGTGCTTCACGGCGATGCCGACGACGTCGTCCCGTTCGCGCACGCGGACCTGATCCGGCGCAGCGTCTCCGGGCCGTGCCGGGTCGAGAAGTTCGACGGCGTCGGCCACCGCTTCGAGGAACCCGGCGCCCTCGACCGGCTCCTCGAGGTGCTGGCGGAGTGGCTCGCCGGGACGCAGGCCGCCTGAGCGATGCCGGCGCGCCTTTCGTGCCACGCCTGCTCGGCCGGGCTCGAGATCGAGCCGCCGGTCGGGCGCTCGGCGCGCTGTCCGCACTGCGGCGCCGAGGTGCGCTGCTGCCGCAACTGCCGCTTCCACGACCTTTCCGCCTACAACGAGTGCTCGGAACCGTCCGCCGAGCGCGTGCTCGAGAAGGACCGCGCGAATTTCTGCGACTACTTCTCCCCCGGCGCGTCGGGCCACGGCAGCTGCGCCCCGAAGGCCGACGCGGCCACGGGCGGTCTTTCGGAACTGGAGAAGCTGTTTCGAAAGCCGTGAAGGCGCCGCGTCGCGCGCCTGCGCGGCCGCTCAGGCGAGGAAGCGGTCGAAGCTCGACGGCGGAGCGAGGTGCGTCTTGCGCTGGAACGTCTTCTGCTTCGCGTACGCGCAGCGGAAGCAGAGCTCGGCATACTCGAACTGCGCGGAGAGATCCGGGGCGCCGGCCTCGGTGAGCCGCGCGAGGAAGTCGGCCACGGGGTGGTCGTACCAGCGCAGGAACGCCTTGGCCGGCCCGATCCCGAGCAACGAAGCCGGCTGAAGGGCCTCGACGTCCACGCCGACGAGGTTGCCGCCGCGCAGCACGAAGTTCTTCGGAAGCGGGTCCACGTACTCGAAACCGAGCCAGGCTTCCGCGGGTTCGATCGCGCCGGCACGATCGGCCAGTCCGCGACAAACCTCCTGCGACAGGTATCCGGTGCGCGCGAGGTACGCGATGTCTTCCTGCAGGCGATGCGGGACCGTCGTCGATCGCAGCGGCACCAGCCGGCTGCCTCGACGATACATCTCGGCGAAGAAGCGCGGCAGCAGGTCCGCCGGCGCTTCGCGCGGGTCGAGCAGGCTGCCGTGCACATACTCGACCCAGAGTTCGGCCCCGTAACGCACGACGAGCGCCGGAAGCCCGTCCCAGTTCCCGAAGCTCGACAGGGCCTGCTCGACGGCGATCGCCTCGGCGGCGTGGTGGAAACGCACGCGCTTGTGGATCTCGTCGCCGGTGCGGACGAAGTGGACTTCGTGGGACTTGACGCCGACCGCCCCGGTCAGGCGGCGCAGCCTTCTGAGCGCGCGCTGTCGCAGCGTGTGGGCGTTGGTTCTGCGACGGTAAAACATCGAGGAGAGTCCATTCTTGTCCCCGCCCCGCGACGGTTCCGCCTGCTTCGCCCGGCCGCGCAGCCGGACCGGGATTCAGCGACCCTGGAACCGCGGGCTGCGCTTCTCGCGCATCGCGAGGATTCCTTCGGCCGCGTCGGCGCTCTGGAAGGTCAGCGCCTGCACCGAGGCCTCGCGGGTCAGCGCGTCGTCGATCGTGCGATTCTCGCTTCCGCGCAGCGTCTGCTTCGTGGCCTGCACGGCCAGCGGCGCGGCCGCGGCGATCTGGCCGGCCAACTCGTCGACGACCGCATTGAAGTCGTCGCCGGCGATCCGGTTGGCGATGCCGAGCGCCAGCGCTTCTTCCGCGTCGACGAGGCGCCCCGTGTAGAGCAGGTCGGCCGCAGCCGCCGGACCGATCAGGCGCGGTAGCGTCCAGGTCGCGGCCATTCCGGGATGGATCCCGAGGCGCACGAACGTCATGCCGACCCTGGCGTCGCGGTGCACGACGCGCAGGTCGGCGCCGAGCGAAAAGCAGAATCCGGCGCCGATCGCGTGGCCGTTGACGGCCGCGATCGACGGGACCCTCAAATCGCGGATGGATAGAAACGCCCGGTAGAAGTTCTCGCCGCCGCCGAGGCCTTCGCCGTCGCCGCTGCCGGCCTCGGCGCCGAGCGTTCGCAGGTCGGCGCCGGAGCAGAAGCCCTTGCCGGCGCCGGTGATGACGACGACGCGCACCGCGTCGTCGGCGTTCAACTGCTCGACGGCCCGCACGATCTCGCGTCCCATCCGGGGCGTCATCGCATTGCGCTCGGCGGGCCGGTCGAGGGTGATTCGGCCGACCGCGCCGCTCGTCGTGACCTGGATCTGCTCGAATCCCATCGTTGCTCCCTGACCGACGCGGTGTAGAATCCGCCACCGTTGCCCGACGGGCCCGCGGCCGGCCGCTGCCGGCCGCGCGAGGCCTTGCGGCGAACGGGCGTGCTAGCCCCTAGGGCGGCGCCAGTCAAAACGTCGCCCCGATACCACACCCTTCGAAGAGGCTTTCGGTGAAATCCAAGCGTCCAGCGCTCCTTTCCTGTCTCGCCGTGCTCCTCGCCGGCTCGCTCCCGCTGTTTCCGGCCGAGTCGAGCGCGAAACGGCCGAAGGAGGCGGCCGGGGTCGCGACCGAGGTCGTCGACCCCGCGCACCTGGCGATGCTCGGCTCGGCCGCGCCGCCCTCGCGCGTCGAATGGTTCTCGCGCAAGTTCCGCGTCGGCGGCAGGGAAGGGCAGCCGGCCTTCGCGCTGCTGAAGGACGTGGGTTCCGCCGGCGCCCCGAAATACGAAGCCTCCGGCATCGAGCTCGACGTCCAGACCGACTACGGCTTCGTCCGGATCGGCGCCGCGCGCATCGTGCTGTCGCCGTCCGCCGACGGGCGCTCGTGCCGGTTCGAGTTGTCGGGGGCGCCGCTCGCGGCCGGCGCGACGCTCGAGGCCAGCGGCACGATCGAGTGGGCCGCCGGTCCGGCCGGAGGCGACAAGGTCGAGGCCGTGTTCCACGCCGGGGCGATCCCCGTCGACGAGCTTCGCGTGGCGTTCCCGAACCGCTTCGACGCGAGCGTCCACGGCCGGCTCGATCTCGCCGGCAAGGCCTCCGGCGTGGTGGCCGAGCAGACCACCGAGGACGCGCCGGCCACTCCGCTGCGCGGGGAAGTGGAGGCGAAGGCGGACTGGCAGGTGCTCGGCCGCACGGCGCCGCTCGTCGCGAAGACACAGTTCTCGCTCGACGACCGGATGGTGCGGGTCAAGGACGGGAGCCTCGCCTGGCTGAACCACGTGCTTCCGGTGACCGGCTGGTTCGACCCGCAGCCCGACGGAGAGTTCAGCCTGCGTTCGACGTTCTCGGACCTCGACGCACGCAAGATCGCGACCGAGTGGAACGTGCCCGAAGCCTGGCGCCCGGACGCGATCCTGTCCGGAACGCTCTCGTTCGCCGGCAAGCCCGGCAAGGGCATGCTGCGGTACGAGGCGACCGCCGCGAGCCTCGAGTTGCCGGCGCTCGGCGGCTGGAACGTCCGCGTCGACGGCCCGTCGCTCAAGGGCGGCCTGCTCGAGATCAACGCGGACGCGGCGGTCAGCGTGCGCAGCGGCGGCGTCCACGTCGGCGGCATCTCGCTCGGCGCGCTCCCGGTCGGCGTCAAGTGGTGGGAGGACAAGCTGACGCTGACGAGCGCGAACACTCCGCTGTGGGGAGGCGAGAACGACGCTTCGGCCTCGTACCTGCCGGCCGAGCATCCGAAATTCACGTTCACCGGGCGTGTCCGCAACGCCGTCGCGAAGACGATGCTCGACAACATCGCGCCGTGGCTCGGGCTCGACGCCGAGGGCTCCGCAGCGGCCTCGTACGCGATCGGGCGGGACGAGGCGGGCGCAGCGGTCTGGGGAGCGCACGCGTCGCTGACGAGCGGGAGGATCGGCGGCGTCGACCTGTTCGCGCGCACGATGGAGGCGCTGGCGGCGG
Source organism: uncultured Myxococcales bacterium (assembly GCA_964476185.1). Taxonomy (GTDB): domain Bacteria; phylum Desulfobacterota; class Binatia; order UBA1149; family CAITLU01; genus DATNBU01. The sequence goes on along the minus strand of CAYYZO010000016.1, from coordinate 24,647 downwards.
TCGATCCGGCGTTCTCCCTCGCGGACGCGGCGTCGGCGCTGCCCAAGCCGAGGACCGGCGAGGGAACGCGCGTGGACCGCACGTTCTTCGAGCTCGCGCGCAGCGGCGAGTCCTATGAGATCGGCGGTCTGTACCTGCGCGGCGGCCAGAAGGACGAGGCGTTCCAGCTCGACGCCGACGGCCGCTATTCGCGCAGCGCGGGACTCTCGCTCGAGGGCACGATGTCGGTGCCGGCGGCGGTCGTGGATCGCCTGGTCGCCGCTGCGCCGTGGCTCGCGGCCCTGCGCTTCGAGAACGCGTCGCTGTACGTGCCGGTCGTGGTGCGCGGGGATCCGGCGGCGCTCGTGCTGGAGCTCGCGCCCGGCTACGCGGACACCATCGCGAAGGCGAAGCGCGGCGAGCCGGTCGAAGCGACGCGCGTGCACCGGGTGCGCCACGTCGGCCCCGAGGGGCTCGCCGTCATTCCCGGCGATCCCGAGGAGGCCAACCTGCTTTGATCGGGTTGCTGCTTGCGGCCGCGCTCCTCGCTGCGCTGGCGGCCAGCGGCCTGCGGGTCTTGCGAAGGACGCGCCGGCGCCGCGCGCTGGCTGCGCTGCCGGGAGGAAGCCGGGGCAGCGCGATCGGGATCGAGGGATTCGCCGAGATCGACGCCCACCTGTCGGCGCGGCGCTGCCGCTGCGGCGGCCTGCTCTCGGCGCTCGGGGAGCGCAGCGTCCTCGCGGCACGACCCTCCGGCGGCGAGCAACGGCTTCGTATCGTCCGGGTCGAGTGCCGTCGCTGCGAGGAACGTTCGGAGGTCTGGTTCGATGCCACGCTCGCGTACCACTGAACCGGGGCCTCGCGGCGCCGGCGCGCCCGATCCGGCGCCGATCGTCGTCGACGCGAACGAGTTCGACGAGGCGCTCGGCGTCTACACGCTGTTCCTGGTGATCCCGCGCAGCGAGGCCGCGTACTTCCAGATCGTCGTCGAGTCGTGGGAGAACGTGGCGGTCGCGCGCACGGTCGAGCGGTTCTGGAGCGACGGGCGCGACGGGCGCGACGCCCCGCCGCCGGGCCGTCGCCGGCGGGGCGCGCCGACGCGCTGCCTCGTGGTCGCGGTCGCCGCGCCGGATTTCGTCGAGACGTGCTCGAGGCGCCTGGCGAGGCTCTGCGCGGAGGTCGGCGGCGAGCAGGTGCGCACGACGCCGCAGCTGCGGGAGGCGCTGCGGCGCGACCTCGTCGACGATCCGCTCGCGGCCGGCGCCTGATCCGGCCCGCGACGCTTCAATCGCGGGTCGCCGCGCCGCCGGCGGCTTCGTCGTCCGGCTTGGCGTCGCGCTCGCGGCCGAACCCCCAGGCCACGACGATCGAGAGCGCGTACAGCGCGGTCAGGGGCACCGCCATCAGCAACTGCGAGGCGGCGTCGGGGGTCGGCGTCAGCACGGCGGCGACGATGAAGATCACGAGCACCGCGTAGCGCGAGTACTGGAGGAGCTGCCGGTACGTGACGAACCCGAGCCTGGCGAGGAAGAAGATCACGAGCGGCATCTCGAAGGTGATGCCGAACGCCAGCATCATGCGCGACGTGAACGACAGGTAGTCGCTGATGCTCAGCAGCGGGTCGATGCCGATGTCCACGTACTCCTGCAGGAAGAACGGGAACGCGACCGGGAACACCAGCCCGTAGCAGAACGACGCCCCGGCCAGGAAGAACAGCGTGCCGAACAGCACGAACCACTTCGCGTAGCGCGCTTCCTTGTCCTCGAGTCCGGGCACGATGAAGCGCCAGAGCTGGTAGAGGATCACCGGCAGCGCCAGGAACACCGCGGCGATGAACGAGACGCCGAGCCTGGTGAAGAAGGCCTCGCCGATGCGGAACCCGACGGTCTGGTACTCGAGGCCGTTGGCGGCCGCCGAGTCCGCGAGCGGCGCCTGCAGGAACTCGAACAGCAACGCGGAATTCGGATAGGCCGCGGCGAACGTCACCGCGATCGCCAGCAGCGCGCGGGCGAGCCGCTTGCGCAACTCGGCCAGGTGGCCGGTCAGGGGCAACTCGACGTCGGCCATGGGGGCCCGGTCAGGCCGAAGCCTTCGGTGCCGGCGCGTCGTCGCCTTCCTCGGCGTCGTCGCTCTCGTCCGGGTCGGCGGGAGGTTCGACCTCCATGGCGGCCCCGCTCCTCGTCGTGCGCGACACGCGCCGGTCGGGCTGGGCTGCTCGGGCGGCCTCTCGCGCGGGCTCCTCGACGGAGCGGCGCGCCTGGTCGAGCTCGGCGTTGATGTCGGCGGTCGCCCGGCGGAACTCCGCGAGGCCCTTGCCGAGGCCCGCGGCCAGCTCCGGCAGGCGCTTCGGTCCGAGCACCAGCAACGCGATGACCAGGATGACGATGAGCTCGGTGGGACCGATGCCGAACATCGTCCGGACGCTAGGAGTCCCCCGGCCGACTGTCAACCCTCGTCGGGTCGCCGCGAGCGCTGCGGCGTCGTCCCGTTCCGGCTACAAGGGTCGCATGCGACGAACGGCCCTGCTCGCCGACCGGCGATTCCTCGACCACGACACCGGAATTCACCACCCGGAATGCGCTGCACGCGCGGAGGTGCTCTGCGACCTGTTCGCGGGCGAGGCGTTCGACGGGTTCGAGCGGGTCGCGCCGCGGCCGGCGACCGAGGAAGAGCTTCGACGGGTGCATTCCCACCACCACGTCGCGAGCGTGGCCGAGAGCGCCCACCATCCCCACACGCAGTTCGACGCCGACACGCCGGCGTCTCCCGGGTCTTTCGAGGCGGCGCGGCTGGCGGCCGGGGGTGCGATCGAACTCGCCGAGGCCATCCTCTCGGGCGAGTTCGACAACGGCTTCGCGGCGCTTCGCCCGCCCGGCCACCACGCCGAGAGCGACCGGCCGATGGGATTCTGCCTGTTCAACAATGTCGCGGTCGTCGCGCGCCACCTCGTCGCGCGCCACCACCTTTCGCGCGTGCTGGTGCTCGACTGGGACGTGCACCACGGCAACGGCACCCAGAACTCGTTCTACGACTCGACCGACGTGCTGTACGTCTCGACCCACCAGTATCCTTTCTATCCCGGCACCGGTTCGCCGGCCGAGATCGGCCGCGGCGCGGGCGCCGGCTACAACGTGAACCTGCCGATGCCGGCGGGCAGCGGCGCCGGCGACTACCTCGCGGCGTTTCGCGACGTGGTGCTTCCGATCGCGCGGTCCTACGAACCGCAGTTCGTGCTGGTTTCCGCGGGCTACGACGCCCACGAGCGCGACCCGCTCGCGTCGGTGCGCCTGCCGACGGCGGCGTTCGCGGCGATGACGGACGCGATGTCGAACCTCGCCGACGAGTGCGCCTCCGGTCGCCTGCTGCTCCTGCTCGAAGGCGGCTACGACCTGACGGCGCTCGCCGATTCGGTCACCACGAGTGTCATGCACCTGCGCGATCCCGGCTCGTTCGATCCCGGGGACGCGGAGCTCCCCAAGTGGTCGCGACTCAGTCGCGAGGCGCTGGTGCCCCTGTGGAAGGAACTCTGACGCCGCGCCTCGTCGCCGCGCTCACGGCGCCTCGCGGCGACTCGTCGATGGATCGACCGGCGTAGCCGGTGGGGACGCCGCGAACGGCCGGCGCCGGCGCCAGGGTTCAGCGCGCGGGATGTTGGACGGTTGGCGGCGGCGAAGAAGACGGCCAGAGCCGCTCGTCGTCTCGCGGCGGTTGGCCCGCTGTCGGCGGCGGTGTGGCGGCTGGGGGCGGCGCGCCGGTTTCGGGGAACAGTCGCACCTGCGGGCCGTTCGGCGTCGGCACGGTTTCGGCGCGGTAACGCGGCGGCGGCGCGTTCCAGCGATCGGGCATCCGTTCCTCGACGTCGCGCCCGGAAGGCCAGCGGGGATCCGCGGCGCCCATGCCCGGGCCGCCGGGAGTTGGCGCCGTCGGAGGCGGCAAGGCGCGCGGGTCGAACGGCGACCCGGGCACCGGCGGGACCGGCATGCCGCCGGGCGGCGCGTCCGGCGGAGCCTCGGGGTCGACGCCGGAGAGATCCTCCGCCGCGCCGTAGTTCGGCGCGTAGCCGTCGTTCGGGTCGGCGACCACCGGCTCGGCGACGGCCGGCTCGGTGCCGGCCTTGAAGCACTCGAGGAACGGCTTCGGCGTCCACTCGCCCGCGCGTCGGCCGGAGTACGGGTCGATGTTCACGCAGTTGATGCCTTCGGGAATCTCGAAGTCGCGCACCGGCGCGCCGGCGAGCGCCGGCTTCATGAAGTCGAGCCAGATCGGCGCCGCGACCTTGCCGCCCGTGCCCATCTTGCCCATCGTCTGCGTCGGGTCGTCGAAGCCGACCCAGACCCCGACCGCGAGCGTCGGCGTGTAGCCGAGGAACCAGGCGTCGCGCTGCTCGTTGGTGGTGCCGGTCTTGCCGGCCGCCGGCCGGTCGAGCGCCTGGATGCTGGTCGCCGTGCCCCGTTCGACGACGCCCTCGAGGATGTAGGTCATGATCGCGGCCGTTTCCGGCGCGAGCACCTCGCGCCGGCGCGGCTCGTCCGCGAAGAACGCGATGCCGTCCTTGTCCTCGATGCGCCGGATCACGACCGGCTCGACCTTCACGCCGCCGTTGGCGAACGCGGTGTAGGCCTCCGTCAGGTCGCGCAGCGTCAGTTCGGCGGTGCCGAGCGCGAGCGAGAGATTCGGGTCGAACTTCGTGTCGAAGCGGAAACGCCCGAGATAGTCCACGACCGTGCGGATGCCGACCTTGTCCACCAGCTTGACCGACACGACGTTGCGCGACTGCTCGAGCGCCGTGCGCAGGCGGATCGCGCCCTTGAAGTCGCGCGAGTAGTTGCGCGGCACCCAGGGCTTGCCGTTGTCCATGTACTCGACGGGCGTGTCCTGCAGGATGCTCGCCGCCGTGAAGCCGTGGTCGAGCGCGGCCGCGTAGACGAACGGCTTGAACGCCGAGCCTGGCTGGCGCTTGGCCTGGATCGCCCGGTTGAACTGGGTCGCCATGAAGTCGTAGCCGCCGACCATCGCGGCGATCCCGCCGCCCGTCATGTCGATGGCGACGAGCGCGGCCTCGATCTTCGGCGTCTGGCCGAGGAACAGCCTGGCCGGCGCGACGCGGCCGGATTCGTCGGTGGTCTCGACTTCCGCAGCGTCGATGCCCGACCGGCCGGGTTCCCGGACCCGGACCTCGACGACGTCTCCGGCGCTGAACCCGCGCGTCTTCACGCTCGAGTGCCATCGGAGGCCCGAGACGTCGACGCTGCGCTTCCAGGGGCCGACGACCACGTCGATCTTGCCGGGCGCGACGCCGGTGACGAGGCCTTCGTAGAGTCGTTCCGGGTCGGGCGGCGCGTCGCCGAGGCCCTTGCCGGATTCGTCGACGAAACGGCGCCGCTGCTCCTCGGCGTCGAGCCGGCGAAGCGGGCCGCGGTAGCCGAGCGCCTTGTCGATCCGCTCGATGCCGTTGCGCACCGCGGACTGCGCGAGCTTCTGCAGGCGCGGCTGCATCGCGGTGTAGACCGAATAGCCCTGGTTGTACGGCGCCTCCGCGCCGAACATGTCCTCGAGCTGCAGCCGCACGGCCTCGGTGTAGTAGTTGCGCACGACCGTCCGCGTCGGGTCGGATTGCCGGCGCGCGTGAACTTGCACCTTCTCGCGAACCGCCGCCTGGTAGTCGCCCGCGCTGAGGTAGCGCTCCTCGAGCATGCGCCGGAGCACGTAGAGCTGGCGCGTCCGCGCGGCTTCCGGCGCCCGGTTCGGCGAGTAGCGGCTCGGCGCGGCGGGAAGCCCGGCGAGCATCGCGGCCTCGGCCGCCGTCAGCTGCTGCACGGACTTGCCGAAATAGTTGAGCGCGGCCGCGCCGACACCGTGGTTGCCGTCCCCCAGGTAGATCTGGTTCAGGTAGAGCTCGAGGATCTCCTCCTTCGTCAGCTGCTGCTCGAGCCGGAGCGCGAGCAGGATCTCCTTGAGCTTGCGCTCGTAGCTTCGCTCCGGGGTCAGGAGGAGGGCCTTCACGACCTGCTGCGTGATCGTGCTGGCGCCCTGCACGACCGAGCCGGCCTGGAAGTTCGCGAGCGCGGCGCGAAGGATGCCGACGAAGTCCACGCCGCGGTGCGCGAAGAAGTCGGAATCCTCGGCGGCCAGGAACGCGTTGCGGACGAGCGGCGGGATGTGCTCGATCGGGACGCGGTAGCGGCGCTCGCGGTAGAACTCCTCGATCAACGTGCCGTCGTCCGCGTAGACGCGGGTCGCGACCGGAGGATCGTAGTCGAGCAGGCGGTCGATCGGGGGCAGGGTCGCGGTCAGTTCGTCGTAGGTCGCGAGCACGACGGCGGCGCCGACGGCGACAGCGACGGTGAACGCCAAGGCGACCAACCACTTCAGAACGCGCAACACCCTCGGCTACCGTCGCCCGCAGCGGGTCCGACCGGACGATCTTTAGCGCGACCCCGCCCAACATGCACGCCACCCCGGCGATTCGCGCGATTTGAGGGAGGATGGGGAGCCGGTTATAGCCACGCCTCGTGCGATCGGCGTCCTCCAGCCATCCGGCCGATCTCGAGAGGGCCGCTGCGTTGCTTTCCGGCGCGCGCTCGGTCGTGTTCCTGACCGGAGCCGGCGTGTCGACCGAGTCCGGCATTCCCGATTTCCGCTCTCCCGGCGGCCTCTGGTCCCGTTACGACCCGGCCAAGCTCACGTTCGACCGGTTCTGCGCCCACGAGGAAACCCGGCGCGACTACTGGAAGATCGCGACGGAAGCCTATCCGGTGCTGCGCGACGCGGAGCCGAACGCCGCGCATCGGGCGATCGCGGCGATCGAGCGGTCCGGGAGGCTGCTCCGCCTCGTCACCCAGAACATCGACGGCCTCCACCTGCGCGCCGGCAGTTCGGCCGGGAAGCTGATCGAGATCCACGGGTCGTCGCTGCGCGCGCGCTGCGTTGGGTGCGGAGCGGAGCACGACCGCGCCGAGCTCCACGCCCGCCTGGTGCGCGGCGAGATCGACGTCCCGTATTGCGACGCGTGCGGAGGCCCGGTCAAGCCCGCGACGATCTCGTTCGGGCAGGCGATGCCGGAACGCGAGACCCGCGAGGCGTTCGAGGCCGCCGTCGCGTGCGACCTGTTCGTCGTGGTCGGCTCGTCGCTGGTGGTGTATCCGGCGGCGTCGCTGCCGGACGCGGCGGTCGAGGCGGGCGTGCCGCTGGTCATCGTCAACAACGAGCCGACTCCCAAGGACCACGCCGCCGCGGCGATCCTGCGCGGTTCGGCCGGGGAGTCGATGTCGCTGCTCGTCCGCGCGGCCGGGCTCGAACCGTCTTGATCGCGTTCCTCGACCTCGCCGCGGAGTTCACGGCCGTCGCGGAGGACGCCAGGGCGCGCCTCGACGGCGTGCTCGCGCGGCAACAGTTCGTGCTCGGTCCGGAGACGGCCGAGCTCGAGCGTTCGCTGCAACGGCGGCTCGGCGTCGCGTCCGCGGTCGCCGTCTCGTCCGGCACCGAGGCGCTCGCGATTTCCCTCCTCGCGCTCGGGGTCGGCCCCGGCGACGCGGTCCTGGTGCCCGCGTTCACGTTCTTCGCGACGGCGGGCGCCGTCGTGCGCGCCGGAGCGCGACCGGTCTTCTGCGACGTTGCGCCGGGGACGCTCCTCGCGGGGCCGCGCGAGTTCGAGGCCGCGATCGAACGCGAGTTTCGCCGCGACGGCGGCGCGTGGCGCCACCGCGCGAGCGGCGCGCGGCTGTCCGCGCTGCTGCCGGTGCACCTGTACGGCCGCGCCTGCGACATGGACGGGATCGTGCGTCTCGGCGGCGAGGCCGGCGCGAGCGTGGTCGAGGATGCCGCGCAGGCGATCGGCTGCCGGATCGGGGACGCCGCGGTCGGAAGCTTCGGCGCAACCGGCTGCTTCTCGTTCTACCCGACGAAGAACCTCGGCGGCGCCGGCGACGGCGGGCTCGTCGTGACGAACGACGCCGGGCTCGGCGCGCGCCTCGCGCGGCTGCGCAGCCACGGCAGCGAGCACGGCAGCTACCTGCACGACGAGGTCGGCGTCAACGCGCGAATGTCGGAGATGGAGGCCGCGGTGCTCAACGCGAAGCTTTCGTGCCTGGACGCCTGGAACGCGCGCCGCCGCGACGTGGCCGCGCGCTATTCGGCCGCGCTCGCCGAAGCCGCCAGGCGAGGCCTGCTGGAACTGCCGCCCGCGGCGCCGGCCGGCTCGCACGTCTGGCACCAGTATGCGGTCGGCCTCCCCGCCGCGCGTCGCGACCGGGTGCGTCGCCGGCTCGAGGACGCCGGGATCGCGACGCGCGTGTTCTATCCGCTTCCGCTGCACCGGCAGCCGTGCTTCGCGGGGCTCGCGACGCCGGACCTGCCGGAGTCGGAAGCGGCTTCTCGCGCAGTGCTCTGCCTTCCGATCCGCCCGTCGCTCGCGGACGCGGACGTCGACCGCGTCGCCGCGGCGCTGGTCGCCGCGGCCGGGGAGTGATCGTGCGCCGGCGGCCGCCCTTCGTCGTCGCGATCGCCGGGTTCGACCCGTCGTGCGGCGCCGGCGTCGTGGCCGACGCGCGCTCGATCGAGGCGATGGGAGCCGCACCGCTCGGCGTCGTGACCTCGATCACGGTCCAGTCGGGGCGGGGCGTGCGCGCGTCGATTCCGCTGCCGGCCGCGAGAGTCGTCGCCCAGCTCGACGAACTGCTCGGGAACCTGCCGGTCGCGGCCGTGAAGATCGGCCAGGTCCCGACCGCCGCCGTGGCGCGCGCGCTCGCGCGGCAGCTGGGGGACCGCGGGATTCCGATCGTGCTCGACCCGGTGCTCTGCGCGACCGGCGGCGGACGCCTGGCCGACTCCGACGTCCCGCGTGCGCTCGGCGAGACGCTGATTCCGCTGGCTTCGCTGCTCACGGTGAACCTGGCCGAAGCGGGCACGCTGACCGGTCGCCGCGTCGCGAGCCTCGCGGCGATGCGGCAAGCCGCCGCCGATCTCGTTGCCCTCGGCGCCGCGTCGGTTCTCGTCAAGGGCGGGCACCTGAAGGGAGACCCGGTCGACGTGCTGCATGCCGGCGGAAGGACCGTTCTGCTGCGCTCCCGCCGGATCGCCGCGACGATGCACGGTACGGGATGCGCCCTGGCCGCGGCGGCCGCCGCGAGGCTCGCGCGAGGGGACGACGTGGTGGGCGCCGTCGACGAGGCGCGCCGCCACGTGCGAAGCCTGCTGCGGGGCGCGCTTCGCGTCGGCGCGACCGGCCTGCGGGCGCCGGCGTCGTATTGAGCCGAGCGATTCCGCTGATATAACTCCCGGCCATCAAAGAGACCTCTCCAGAGACGGCGGAACGCGCTCCGGCGGCCGACCGGCCCCGCGGCACCCGCCGCCATTTGCGATTGCTCGAAGAGCTGACGGTGCTGCTCGCCCGCAGCGCCGAGCCGGGGGAAGCGCTCGAAGGCCTCGTGCGCATGGTCGCCGCCGCCTTCGATTGCGAAGTCTGCTCCCTCTACAGCTACGACGACCAGACGGGACTGCTCAGCCTCGCCGCCACCCACGGCCTTCCGGCCCGCAGCATCGGCCGCGTGACGATGAGCAAGAGCGAGGGGCTCGTCGGCCTCGTCGTCGAGAGGCAGGCCCCGGTCGTGGTCGACGACGCTCTCGCGCACCCGCGCTTCAAGTTCTTCCCGGAGACCGGCGAGGAGAAATACCACGCGTTCCTCGGCGTTCCGGTCGGGGAGGTCCCCGTCACGCGCGGCGTGCTGGTCATCCAGAGCCGCCGCCGCCGCCGGTTCGCGCAGGAGGAAGTCAGCCTCGCGCGTTCGGTCGCGGGTCAGGTCAGCGCGTTCATGGTCAACGCCCACCTGGCCGAACGGCTCCAGCGGCAGGAAGAAGAGCGCGAGCGCTATCGCCGCGAGATGCAGAAGGCCGTCGCGCGGATCGAGAGTCTCGAGTCGCAGCGCACGCGCTCGGAGAAGAAGAAGCCCCCGAGCACCGGGACCCTGATGTTCTCCGGCCTCGGCGCTTCGCCGGGCGTCGGCATCGGCCGCGTGCACCGCATCGAGGTGCCCACCAGCCTCGTCTCGGTCGAAGTCGTCGCCGGCAGCGGCGTCGAGGCCGAGAAGGGGCGCTTCGAGGTCGCGCTCGCCGAGGCGGTGCGCGAGGTCGAGGAGGCGCGCGTGCGCATGCGCGAGCTCGTGCCCGAGGTCGGCGGCGCGATCTTCGAGGCGTTGCGCATGATGATCGAGGACCGCTCGTTCGCCGCCCGCATCCTCGAGGAGATCGACAAGGGGATCGCGGCCGAGGGCGCGCTCAAGATCGTCGTCAACGACTACGTCAAGCGCTTCGAGGACATGTCCGACCACTACCTGCGCGAGCGCGCGGCCGACGTGCGCGAGGCCGGGCAGAAGATCCTCGGTCACCTGCTCGGCGTCGGCGGCCGGTCGGAGGAAGTGCACGAGAACACCGTGCTGATCGCGCAGGAGATGTCGGTGACCGACCTCGCGACGGTCGATCACGACAAACTCTGCGGCATCGTCGCGGCCACGGGCGGCCCGACCTCGCACGCGGCGATCCTCGCCAAATCGCTCGGCATCCCGACCGTGGTCGGCGCCGACGGCATCTACGAAGCGGTTCGCGAAGCGGATTCTCTCGTCGTGGACGGGAACTCCGGGACCGTCTACGTCCGCCCCGGACCCGACGTCGTCACCGAGTATCGCCGCGTCGACAGCGAGTACCGCGCCTTCCAGAAGGGACTCGAGCACCTGAGGGAACTGCCGGCCGAGACGCTCGACGGGCACCGGATCAGCCTGCTCGCGAACGTCGGCCTGCTCGGCGAACTCGACCTGATCCCGCGCTACGGCGCCGAAGGCATCGGCCTGTACCGCACCGAGTTCCCGTTCCTGTCGTATCGCGACTTCCCGAACGAGGACGAGCAGCGCAACCTCTACCGGCGCGTGTTCCGCCGCATGGAGGGAAAGCCGGTCACGGTGCGCACGCTCGACCTCGGCGCCGACAAGCACCCGCTGTTCGGCCCGCAGCTGCGCGAGGCCAACCCCTGCCTCGGCCTGCGCTCGATCCGGCTGTCGCTCGAGTCCGAAGACTTCTTCCGCGAGCAGATCCGCGCGATCCTGCGCGCTGCCGAGGGAGCCCCGGTGCGGCTGATGTTCCCGATGATCACGAACGTCGAGGAGATGCGGCGCGTGCGCGAGATCTACGCCGAGTGCCTCTCCGATCTGGAGGGGGGCGGCTTCCAGGTCCCGACGAACGTCGAACTCGGCGCGATGATCGAGGTGCCTGCCGCCGTGCTGCGGGCGCCCCAGCTGATGCGCGAGGTCGATTTCGTGTCGATCGGCACGAACGACCTGATCCAGTACACGTTGGCCGTAGACCGCGACAACCTGAAGGTCGCGCCCATGTACGAACCGCTGCACCCGGCGGTGCTGCAGTCGATCCGGATGACGGTCGACGCCGCGCACGACGCGGGCCGCCGCGTCGGCATGTGCGGCGAGATGGCCGCCAACCCGATCTGCACCCTGCTGCTGCTCGGGATGGGGCTCGACGAGCTCAGCATGAGCGCGCCGGCCATCCCCGTCATCAAGCAGCTCGTCCGGCGCGCCCGTCACGACGACGCCGTGCGGGTCGCGGCTGACGCCCTGCGCTGCGACACGATCGAAGAGGTCAAGGGCAGCGTGATCGGCGCGCTCCGCGAACGCGGGCTGATCGAGCTCGTCGACGCCGTGAGCTGACAAGGAGTTCCCCGTGCCCACTTCCCGATCCCGTCGCCGCCGGAGCACCGGCGTCCGCCACGCGTCCCACCGGATTCCCACCGCTGTCGTGCCGAGCGTCGAGCCCTCGCCGCTTTCGGCGGCCGAGGTCGGTCGCGAGTTCGCCCGGATCCTCGCCGGCGGCGCGCGTCTCGTGCCCGCCGGCCTCGCGCGGCGCGAGCCGGGCGTCCTCGCCCGCGGCCGCTACGCGCCGACGTCGTTGCTCGAACTGTTCGGCACGCGCTTCTTCCTCAGCGACTACTTCCAGACGCCGCAGCTGCGCTTCTTCATCGCGTACGTCGTCCAGCCCGGGGCGGACGGCAGGGTGCGCTCGGTCTGGCCGCGCATCATCTACAAGGACGGATCGCTGATCTGGCGCACCGCCTCGCACATGGTCTCGAGCGACGACGACTTCTGGATCGGCAAGGGCGACATCCGCACCTGGTGGGAAGGCGGGGAGGAGCACTACGAATCGGTCGAGTCCACGACCGACCTTCCGTTCGAGATGCAGACCGCGCTCGAGACCTGCGCCCGCCGGACGATCAAGGTTCGCAACGAGAAGCGGGCGCTGGACCTCGTGCTTCGCAACGCGCCTTCGAGTCGCGTGCGCGCGTACCGCGACTTCACAGCGCCGCGCGAGCGCGCCGCCGCGAACCCGCGCAACCTCGTCCACGGAGGTCGCCCCATCGCGAGGTTCCGGAAAGTCGCGGGCCGCAAGGACCCGCGGTCGCTGGAGTTCGTCGCGGGGTTCGAACCGGACTTCCGGGGCGGCATCCTCGAGAAGGCGGAGTCGACCAGCGTGCTGTACGGCGGGCGTCTCGAGCGCTATCGCATCCTCTCGGCGAACGGGCGCATCCAGTACCTGTTCTTCTCGGGGCCGAAGCAGGTGTGGATCATCCCGCCGCAGGCGACGACGACCGAGCTGTCCACGTTCGGCGTGCGGACCGTGGACGTGGTCGTGGACGACGACCTCTGCTGCCCGGGCTACGAGTACCACTTCCTCGACGACACGGTCGATCCTCCCGAGTTCTACAGCCAGATCCCCGAGGGCTACGCGGGCGAGACCGGTCCGCACGACCCGTCCCGCGCGGATGCTTCGCCGTGGCTCGACCAGCTCGAGGTGATCCGCGAGTTCCGCCGCCGGGTGCTGGGCCGCACGAAGGCCGCGGCGCCGCGCGTGAGCTCCGGAAAGACACGGCGTCCATCGGCGTCCCGCGCCTGCTGAGCGTTTTTTCGTCCCGAGTCGCGTTGACTCGCGTGCGGCCGGGTTCCTACACTCGCGGTCGATCGTTGGACGGGAGGTCGGGTCATGGCGACGGGGAGTGCGAACAGGGTTCGGCTGGCGGCGTTCGCGGCGGCGACGCTGGTGTTGCCTTCGGCAGCGGGCGCGCGGGGCAAGATCCCCGTGCTCGTCCAGGTCACGAGCAACACGGTCGGCGACGTCGAGGAACCGTGGATCCGCTCGCAGGACGGCGACTCGATCGTCTTCGTTTCCGACGGTGACGTGATGGGCCCCGGCACTTCGCCCGGGCACCGCGAGGTCTACCTCTACAGCGTCCCCTCCGGCACGACGACGAGGCTGACGACCACGACCGACGGCGAGAGCTGGGACGCGGGCCGCGAGACCGACAGCCTGCACGACGGGCGTCCGAGCATGGTCGGGTTCGTCTCGACCGGCGACCTCGATCCCGCGGTCGGGAACGCGGACCACAACCCGGAGATCTTCCTGAAGTTCGTCCAGAGCGGGGAGATCGTGCAGGTCACGAACACCGTCGCCCCCGTCGTCAATGCCGAGCCGTACACGAGCGACAGCGGCCGCTGCGTCGTGTTCCGCTCCAATGCCGACCTCGACGACAACGACGGCACCGACGATGGCAACCCGGGGGCCGGCTACTCCAACGTCGACGGCAGCGACGAGGTCTTCAACCTGAGCTTCGGCGAGGTGAGTTTCGACCGCGACGACTGGGTCACGACGCAGGTCAGCAACGGGCCGGCGGGAACGACGAGCTCGCACCCCGTGGTCGGCGGGTACATCTTCACGCGGCAGTGCCGCTCGACGGCGTGGCAGTCCGACCACGACCAGATCGGCAACGGCTCGACCGGATCGCACATCTACAACTTCACGCGCACGACGACGCAGACCGAGCAGCTCTCCATGCCCGGCGCCGGCACGAACCACAGCCCCGCGATCTCGAGCGCGAGCAACTTCGCGCGAGGCCCGTTCGTGCTCTACGCTTCGGACATGGATCCGCTGGGCAACGGCAGCAGCGTCTTCGAGGTGCTGCGCTTCCGGCTGTTCAAGAACGAGCTCTGGCAGTACACGTTCGACGGCGGCGGCGACAGCGGAGCCGGCGGCATCAGCGACGGCGGCGGTCGCACCGTCTTCGAGTCGCACGCCGAGCTGCTCGACCCGAGCCGAAGGCTCCGCAACGGCGAGGAGCCGCCGTTCAACGCCGACGGCAACTCGGAGATCTTCCTGACCAAGCGCAAGCGCCAGATCACGCAGGTCACCCGCACGCAGGACTGCGAGAACGACCAGGCGTCGATCCGCGACATCGGGGACGCGATCGCGTTCCGCTCGACGTGCGATCTCGTGCCGGGACGCAACGCCGCCGGCGTGCGACAGGTCTATTACTACGTGCTCGCCGAGAGCAGGGATCCGCTGGCGAGCGCCGCCGGCTGCAGTGTCGCCGCCGGATGCTGCAACGAGGCCAACGGCTGCCTCGTCAACCTGTTCGGGCGCAAGGTGTCGCCGCCGCGCGACGGCATCCGCCCCGACTATACGAACTGAACGCCCGGGCCCGGTCCGCAAGCCGCGCGGGCGGTCCCGTCCCGCTACGGCGCGGGGGGATCGTCGGTCGAGAAGGGGGCGGCGCCGAGCAGGTCGCCGTTGAAGAGGTTCGCCCACGCCGGCGAGCGGGCCCACGCGTAGCGCACGACGGTCGGATTCGGGACGTCGTCGCTCCAGACGACGACCTCGCTGCCCTGGATCTCCGCCTCGGCCCAGACGAACGTTTCGCCGTCCCCGGAGATCGCGAAGCCCTGCGGCGCCCCGCCGACCGACTGCAGGCCGTCGGCCGTTCCCGGCTTGAAGGCGATCCTCACGCGATTGCCGCTCTCGACGCTCCTCGACGAATAGATCGGCCCGGAGTACGCGAGCGATTCGCCGTACGCACTCGCCCGCGCGTTGTTCGCGATCCGGCGCGCGAAGAGCTCGCGCTCCCGCGGGTGCACGCCGCCTCGCACGTCGACGGACACGGTCAGCGTCGTGCCCGGCTCGGACAGGCCGTGGAACGTCGCGCGCCGCATCAGCGCGGCGATGTCGGGTTCGGGCGGGGAGGGCGGCAGCGGCTCGAGGCCGCGTTCGATCCGGAATCCGCCGCCCGTCGGCAGCTGCATCAGCACGAACGGAAGGTCGCTGCGCTGCCACGCTGCCCGCCAGGAGCGAACCAGCGCCGGCAGCAGGTGGTAATAGTGCAGCACCGATCCCACGTCCTGGCGGGCGAGCTTGAGGTCCTGCTCGCCCTGCCACCAGACGACGCCGCGCACCGCATAGCCCTGGAGCGGGGCGATGTGCTGCGCGTACTGCTCGCCGAACGAGGTCCAGCCGCCGACGATCGCCTGGACGTCCGGGTCGGAATCCGCCGAAGCCTCCGGCGCGAGCCACACCCGGATCGGGGTGCCGCCGGCCGCGCGGTTCAGGATGCCGACGGGCACGCCGTAGGTCGCGTGCAGTTCCTTCGCGAACTCGAACGCGACGCCGGCCGCGCGGTCGTTCCAGCGGCCGCTGCGCGCGAGCGCGCGCACCTGCGGGAAATCGGCGAGGTCGCGTCGCCTGGCGCGGCGGACCACCATGTTCGACTGGCCCGAGCAGACCCAGACCTCGCCGACGAGCACGTCGGAGACGACGATCGTGTTCGTGCCCGCGATCGTCATCTCGTGCGGGCCGCCGGCCGGCATCGGGTCGAGCACGACGCGCCACGCGCCGTCGAGTCCCGTCGTCGCCTGCTTCGTCTGGCCGTCGATCGAGACGCTGACGTTCTCGCCGGGATCGGCCCAGCCCCAGACCGGCGCCGGCCGGTCGCGCTGGAGGACCATGCCGTCGGAGAACGGGACGACGGGCGTCCCGGTGGCAGCGGGTGGCTCGAGTCGCACTTCCGCGGGGCAGGGCTGCGCCGCGAGGCCGACGATCGCCGCCGCTGCCAGTGAAGAAGCGACGCGTCGGCGCAGCCGCCGGCGGATCGGGTTCAGCAACGGACGGGTACGGGAAGGTGCAGCGAACGCAGCGAAGGCCACGGGCGACTATCGCCGTCGGTCCGTGAAGTTGTCAAGACGGCTGGAGCCGCGCGAGGCGCGAGATTCGTCCCGCCGCGCGAGCGGGAAACGCCGCGGTTCGTTCGCGCGCGGGCGTCAGGCGGTCTCGACCTCGCCCGCGGTGCGGCGCCTCGAGATCCAGGCCCTGGCCGATTCGACGATCGTGTAGAACACCGGCACCACGTAGAGCGTCAGCAGCGTCGACGTGCTCATGCCGACGAGCACCGCGACGCCGAGCGGGCGCCTGCTTTCCGAGCCGGCGCCGAGGCCGAGCGCCACGGGAACGATGCCGACGATCGTAGAAGCGGCCGTCATCAGGATCGGGCGCAGCCGCACGCGACCCGCTTCGGCGACGGCGTCGGTCGGCGACAGGCCGCCGTCGCGCAGCCCGTTGGCGTGGTCCACGAGCAGGATCGAGTTCTTGGTGACCAGCCCCATCAGCATGATGAGGCCGATGAAGCTGTACACGTTCAGCGTCATGCCGAACAGCGCCAGGCCGGCGAGCGCGCCGAACGTCGCGAGCGGCAGGGCGAGCATGATCGTGAACGGGTGGACGAAGCTCTCGAACTGGGCCGCGAGCACCAGGAACACGGCGGCGAGCGCGAGCAGGAACGTCAGGCTGAGGCCCTGCGACCCGCGCACGAACTCGCGCGATTCCCCGGCCAGGGACGTCGTGAAGCCGGCCGGGAGCTTCGACCTCGCGAGGTCGCCGACGCGACCGATCGCGGTGCCGAGGTCGATCCCCTCGAGGTTCGCGCTGAGGATCACCGAGCGCTTGCGGTCGTAGTGGTTGACGGAACTCGGCCCGACGCTTTCGCGCACGCGGATGACGTTGGAGAGCGGGACCAGCGTGCCGTCGCCGGTGCGCACGTAGATGCTGGCGGGGGCGGTCGTCGTGAACCGGTCGCGCGCCCCGAGCTGCACGAAGACGTCGTACAGTTCGTTGCCGCGCCGGAAGCGCGTCACGTCGTCGCCGCCGAGCAGGACCCGGAGGGTGTTCGCGACGTCGGTCACGGAGATGCCGAGCGAAGCCGCCTTCTCGCGGTCGATGCGGACGTCGAGCTGGGGCTTGTCGACCTCGAGGTCGATCTCGACGTCGCGAAGTCCCGCCATCTGGCGCACGTCGTCCTCGAGCGCCTGGGCGGCCGCGACGAGTTCCTCGAAATCCGGGCTCTGGATCGCGAACTGCAGCGGCGTCCCGCGATTGCCCTGCCGCAGCGGGTTGGCCATGAAGAAGAACACGTCGGTGCCGACGATGCGGGCGGCCTTGCGGCGCAGCTCCGTGATCACGTCCATCGTGCTGCGCGAGCGGTCCTCCTGCATGCGCACGAACATGATGCCCTGGTTGACGCCGCCGGGCCCGGTCGCGCCGAACGCGACCACGGAGAAGAAGGAGCGGATCTCCGGCGTCGCGCTCAGCAGGTCCTCGACCTCGCGCTGCACGGAGTCCTGGTAGGCCAGCGTCGCCCCCTCGGGGGACTTGAGGCTCGCGAGGAAGTAGCCGCGGTCGTCCTCGGGCACGAACTCCTTGCCGAGGGACCAGAACAGGAGGCCGCTGGCGGCCGTCGTGGCCAGCAGCACGGCGATGGCGGTCGGGCGGTGGCGCAGCGCGATGCGCAGCGTGCGTTCATAGGCCGCCGACGTCGCGCCGACGCCGCGATCGAACGCGCGCGCGAGGCCGCCGAGGGCGTTCTGCTTGCCCGCGGTCGTGCCGAGGCTCAGCACCCGCGAGCACAGCATCGGCGTGAGGGTCAGCGCGACGAAACCGGAGGCGGCGACGGCGACCGTCACGGTGATCCCGAACTCGTAGAACAGGCGGCCGACCACGCCGGACAGGAACGCGACCGGCACGAAGACGACGACCAGGGTGAGGGTCGCGGCGACCACCGCGAACGCGATCTCCTCGCTGCCGCGAAGCGCGGCCGTGCGGCGGTCCTCGCCCTCTTCCATGTGCCGGTAGATGTTCTCGAGCACGATGATCGCGTCGTCGACGACCACGCCGACGACCAGCGTCAGGGCCAGCAGCGTCAGGTTGTTGATCGTGAAGTCGAGGAAGTACATCGCCCCGAACGCGCTGATCAGCGACACCGGGATCACGACGCTCGGGATCAGCGTCGAGCGGAAGCTCTGCAGGAACACGAAGATGATGATCACGACGAGGACCGTCGCGAGCACCAGGCTCTCCTGCACCTCGGCGACCGACTGCTCGATGAACGTCGACTGGTCGAAGGCGACGTCGATCCGGAACCCCTCGGGAAGGCCCTCGCGGATGCGCTCGACCTCGGCCTTGACGGCGCTCGCGACCGCGAGGGTGTTCGCGCGCGACTGCTTGACGATCCCGAGGCCCGTCGTCGACCGGCTGTTGAAGCGGGCGGCGGTGCGCTCGTTCTGGTAACCGTAGCGCACGCTCCCGATGTCCCGGACGCGCACGGGCGTGCCCTCGCGGTACGCGACGACCAGGGCCTCGAATTCCTCCGGGGTCTTCAGGTCGCCTTCGGTGCGGACCACGAACTCGCGCCAGCGGCCTTCGATGCGCCCGGACGGCAGCTCGACGTTCTCGTTCTGCAGCGCGTGCAGAACGTCCGAGACTGCGATGCCGGCCGCCGTCAGCAGTTCACGGTCGAGCTCGATGCGCATGGCGCGCTTGTTCGAACCGCCGACGATGATCTGCCCGACGCCCGGCAGGGTCTCCAGGCGCGGCCGGATGTCGCGGTCGGCCACGTCGGTCAACTCGAGGGCCGAGCGCGTGTCCGAGTAGAGGGCGAGCCACATGATCGCCTGCGCGTCGGCGTCGATCTTCTGGACGCGGGGCTCCTCGGTGTTGTCGGGCAGCTTCGAGCGGACGCGGCTGACGCGGTCGCGAACGTCCTGGGCGGCGTCGTCGATGTCGCGCGCGAGGTCGAACTGGATCGTGATGCTGCTGACCTGCTCCGAGGAACTCGACTTCATGAAGTCGATGCCCTCGATGCCGTTCAGTTCCTCCTCGAGGACTTCGGTGATCTCGGTCTCGACGACTTCCGGGCTCGCGCCGGGCAGCACCGTCGTGATCGAGACGATCGGGAAGTCGACGTTCGGAAGCTCGCGCACCGGAAGCCGCGCCCAGCCCGTCACTCCGAGCACGATGAGCGCGAGCGACATCACGGTCGCGAGGACCGGCCGCTCGATCGAGACGCGCGGCAGGATCACGGCTCAGCCCTTCGCCGGCGGAGCCGGCGGGGACTCGTCCGGCCCGGTGCGTTCGACCTTGGCGCCGTCGGCCAGCCGGTGCTGTCCGCGCGTGACGATCGTCTCCCCCGCCGCGAGCCCGGTCGGGATCTCGACGTGGCCGGGGAGGCGTTGGCCGAGCGTGACTTCCCGGCGACGCGCGATGCCGCTCTCGACCACGAACACGCAGGTCTTGCCCGAGTGCGGAAGGACGGCGTCTTCCGGGACGACGACGGCGTCCGGTCGACGCTCGCGAACCAGCGTCACGCCGACGAACTGGCCGGGCTTCACCTTGCCGTCGGGGTTCGGCACGAGCGCCTTCACGTTGACCATGCGGGTCTCGACGTTCACGCGCGGGTCGATCACGCGCACCCGGCCGCTGGCGAGCGGCGTGCGCGCGGCGTCGGTGGCGCGGATCTCGGCGGCCATGCCGACCTCGAGGCCCTGCATCTGCGAGCTCGGGACCGTGAACAGCACTTCGAGCGGATCGGCCTCGACGAGCGTCGCGAGCACGGTGCCGGATTCGATGAAGTTGCCCGTGTCGACGTAGCGGATGCCGATTCGTCCCGAGATCGGGGCGCGAAGCGTGTAGTCCTCGAGGTTGCGCGCGGCCAGTCGCACCTCGGCCTCGTGCTCGCGCACGGCCGCCGCAGCGGCCTTCTGCTCGCTCTCGAGGGTGGCGTACTCCTCGCGCGAGACGAGGTCCTCCGCCGCCAGGCTGCGGTAGCGGCCGAGGCGCTCGGTCGCCACCGCGAGCCGGGCACGGGCGCTGTCGAGCTTCGCCTCGGCGAGCGCGAGCGAGGCCTTCGGCTTGCTCGCGTCGAGTTCGGCGAGCACCTGTCCTGCCTCGACGCGGTCGCCCTCGACGAAGGGCGCGGTGAGCAGCGTGCCGCTCACCTGCGGCCGGATGTCGACCTGGCCGCTCGCGTACGCGGTGCCGACCGCGTCGAGCGTCACTTCGATGTCGCGCACGCCCGCGACGGCGGTCTCGACGAGGATGGGCCGGTCCGCCGGGGCGGGCGGCGCTTCGGGGGAGCGACCGCAGCCGGTCGCGAGGGCGAGCCCCGTGAGCAGCACACCGGCGAAGCGGGCTGTCAGCGGCCCCGGGAAAAGCGTTCGTTGCATCGGATGGCGGTTCGACGTCGCGCAGTCGCGCGTGTTCAGCTCTTGACCGGAAGCCCGAGCAGGCCCCTCATCCACTCGATGGCGGCGTCGACGGCGCGAGGGTCGATCGAGTAGTTCTTGCCGCCGCCGTCCTTGTCCGTCGGCGTCAGGAGGGTTTCCTCCGCGCCGGCGAGCGTCACGAGCCTCGTCTCGAGCTTCTTCTCCTGGCTTCGCTTGCGGGCGTCCGCGGGGAACTGGCCGTGCTGGAAGATGTCGTCGGGCGTCTTGTCGCTGACGAGGATCAGCGTCGGCGCCTCGATGCGCACGATGTCGGTCTCGCCGACGATGTTCGCGAGCAGGACTGCACCCGCCGGCGGACACACGCCGGCGAAGCGCGGGTAGATGCCGGCGATCGTGTCGGTGCTCGCGCTGTGCCCGAGCAGGAAGACGTGGCCGCGGTCGACCTTCGGGTGATCGACGGCGCGCGTGTAGCCCTCGAGCGCGGTCGAGCGGACCGTCGAGTACTGCCCGGGGCTGCTGCGGCCCGTGCCCGGCGAGTCGAAGCGGAACACGGCGAACCCCGCGGCGAGCAGCCTTGCGGTCAGTTGCGCGTAGATGCCGGTGGAGGGGTCCTCGCCGTAACCCGGCGGCAGGCCGTCGCGGTCGACGGCCTCGGAGGCGGGCAGCAGCACGACGAGCGGCGCGGGCGTGCGTGCGGGGAACTCCCATTGCGCCGAGACGGTCGCATCGACGCTCTCGAAAGTCGTCTCGACCTTCTCGACGCTTGCCGATCCTGGCGACGGCGCGTCCGCCAGCGCGAAGGCGGGCAGCGGCGAGAGCGCGAGCACCGCGCTGGCCGCCGACGCGGCGAGGGACCGTCGCATTCGCGGAAGGCGGTCAGGGGCGTGCGTCATCGTCGGGTTCGGCATGTCGTCGTCCTGGCGGGCAGGCTCCCGGCGCTTCGAAGTCGCCCCGGTTCCCGGCGATGTCAAGCCAGCCGCAACGGGCTCGACCGCGGGTCCGTCTCGACGCTTGCCGGCCGCGGACCGCGACGGCGCGCGGTGGGCCGGGCGGGGTCCGACCCGAGTCGGCGCGGTAGTCGACTACGGCGCGCCGTAGTCCCACGGCGCGCGACGCTTCAACTCCTCCAGCGACGCGTGGCCCGCTTCGAGGTGCCCGAGCGCGGCGTCGTGGATGTGCCACTCGAGCGACGAGCCGAACAGCGGCTGCGACTCGACGGTGAGCACGCGCAGCTCGCCCTCCTCGAACCCGCAGGCCGACTGCACCGCCGCGAGGAGTTCGCCGCCGCACAGGTGTCCTTCGCCGAAGTTCCAGCCGAGCACCGATGCGGCGATGATCTCCCCGTCGTAGTAACGGTAGTCCTCGAACGGTTCTCCGCCGAGCACGCGCGGCAGCAGGAGCCCGAGCGCGCGCCCCTGCAGGTGCAGCGAGCGGAACGCGGTGCCGCGCGAATCCATGCCCGCCGCGTCGTCGGGCGAGTAACGCTCGAGCTGTTCCTTCAACAGCGGGGCCGCTCGGCGCAGGCACGCGAGCTTCTTCTGGCTGTCGCCGCGGAACATCCAGGCGCTCCAGGCCCAGTTGCCGGCGTAGTAGCGCATCGCGAGCAGGAACGAGACGCGGGACGGCACGAAGTTGCCGTACAGCGGCACGGCCAGGAGGATGGTCGCGAGGTAGGCCGCGAGCATCGGCGAGCCTATCTCCGCGATGCGCACCTCGGGGTGCCCGACGAACAGGAACAGCGCCGAGTAGATGCTGAGCACGTTCCACTCGAACACCGCGCCCGCGGGAACGTTGCTGAGGATGAAGCCGTGCAGCATCAGCACGAAGAAGATGCCGACCGCCTGCAACGGGCCGGGCCCGGTCACGAACAGCAGCGTGAGCGGCGCCGCGAACTCGAGGAACGTGCCGGCGTGCGCCATCAACTTGCCGAGCGTCGACGGGGTGAGGTCGCGCGGGTAGTCGACGAACATCCGGCGCCGCAACGACGGGCTGCGCAGGAACGGGTTGTTGACCGTCATGATCGGCACCACGTAGCCGAACGCGACGGTCAGCTTGGAGACCCCGGCCCAGAACCAGACCGCCAGCTGCACGACCTTGGCGGCGGCGATCCAGTTCCCGGCCAGCGCGAAACAGACGATCATCGAGAAGTGGTGCTCGAAGCGCGCGGCCAGCAGCACCGTCTTGTCGCCGAGCGCGCAGAGCGGCAGGAGCACGAGCAGCGGCACGAGGACCGACGCGTCGACGACCGGGGAGACGAGCGCGCGCAGGAGCGAGGCGACGAACGCGGCATACAGCGAGACGTCGAGCCACGTGCGCGTGAAGCCGCCGAAGATCGGCAGGTTCGGGAACGGCGCGAGCTTGATCGTGCCGGGCCTCAGGAAGTGCAGGAAGGCGGTGAACGGCGGCATGACCCGGAACCCGAGCGGCCCGCTCATGCAGCCGAAGCCGAGCACCTCGACGAGGCAGCCCCACAGAAACGCCTTCTGGAACGCGACGCCTTCGCTCCACCAGGACCCGATCTGCGACGGCGGGCCGGCGTCCGGCGAGAAGCTGCAGAAGAACATCCAGCCCGCGGCGAACAGCGCGAGCTTGACGCCGTGGAAGACGTACGCGGCCAGCGGAAGGCCGATGCCCTGGAGCACGTAGGCCTCGCAGCCGGAGCGCACGAGCTCGGGGAAGGCCGGTCTGGTTGCTGGCGTCGTCGCGTCGTTCATGAGGGCGGTCGAGGTGATCCCGGGTTCGCGGACCGGCGGCGGTGCGCGATCGGGATCCTCCTGCTGGCCGCCGCAATTCATCGGCAGGGACGCCTTGAAGCAAGGGCCGTCGTCGGCCGTGCC
>CAYYZO010000016.1:0-1362 GCA_964476185.1 uncultured Myxococcales bacterium | reverse complement strand
CCTGCGATCTGCGCGGCGGTCGCGAGTCCGATCGCGTCGCTGTCGAGCGTGACCGCCCGGGCGAGTTGGAACGTGTCGACGTTGACCGCGGGATCGAGCACGTCGTCGTCGGCGGCGCTCCCGAGCAGTGGCGCAAGACGACCCGGCAGGCGGACCGCGGCGATCGGGAACTTTCGCACGTCCTCGAGGGACACGCGGCGGCGGCCGGCGAGCGGATGCCCGCGGCGGCAGAACAGCACGCCGGGATGCGGCGGCAACGGTTCGACGACGAGCCGCGAGTCCCGGGCGGCTTGCCCGGTTTCGCAAATCGCGACGTCGAGTTCCTCCGAGAGCACGCTCTCGATCAGGTTCGGCCACGCCCGGACCGAGATGCGAAGGTGGATGCCGGGCTTTCGCACGAGCAGCCGGGCGGCGGCCCGGCCGATCGAGATATCGGCCGGGTACGTGCCCGTGCCGATCTGGACATCGCCGCTTTCGGCGCCGGCCAGCAGGTCGAGTTCCCGTGCCAGTGCGCCAAGCCCGGCCAGGAGGGGACGCCCGCGCTCCACCAACAGGCGTCCTGCCGCGGTGGCGACGGCTCCGGTCTTGCCGCGATCGAGCAGGCGAAGGCCGCATTCCTCTTCGAGCGCTCGCAGGCTGCGGCTCAGGGCCGGCTGGGTCACGCCGAGGCGACGAGCGGCCAGAGCGAGGCTGCCCGCCTCGACGATCGCGACGAAGTACCGAAGGGAACGAGGTTCGAGAGAGGAGAGTCTCTTCATGGACGCCGCCGCGGATCGCGAGGGACATCATATCGATAATGAAAACTCATGGAAGAATGCAGCATGTATGATTCGATTTTGATCTTCCGCTGGCGGGTTGGTAACGCTTCGAGCCGAAGACCCGGCGCGGAACTCCCTCCGCGACTCGACGCGAACACGGAGGACCCCATGCATCCATCCCGCACCTTCCGGCCCGTGCTGCTCGCCGCGGCGATCCTCGTGGCCTGCTCGATCGGAACGGCCCACGCCGCCGACAAGCCGAATATCCTCGTGCTGTGGGGGGACGACATCGGAACGTGGAACGTCAGCCACAACAATCGCGGCATGATGGGGTACCGCACCCCGAGCATCGATCGCATCGCGTCCGAAGGAGTCGCGTTCACCGACTACTACGCCCAGCAAAGCTGCACCGCGGGGCGCGCCGCGTTCATCGGCGGTACCGTTCCCGTGCGGTCCGGGATGACGAAGGTCGGGTTGCCCGGTGCGACGCAGGGCTGGCAGAAGACCGACGTGACGATGGCCACCGTGCTGAAGTCGCTCGGCTACTCGACCGGCCAGTTCGGCAAGAACCACCAGGGCGACCGCGACGAGCACCTGCCGACGA
>CAYYZO010000015.1:0-61527 GCA_964476185.1 uncultured Myxococcales bacterium | reverse complement strand
GTCCACACGCCCTGCGCGCCGAGCGCCATCGCGGCGGCCATCTGCTTGCCGCTGCCGATCCCGCCGGCCGCGAGCACCGGGGTTGGGGCGACCGCTTCGATGACCTCCGGCCACAGCACGATGCTCCCGATCTCGCCGGTGTGGCCGCCGCCCTCGCTGCCCTGCGCGATGATGAAGTCGATGCCGGCTTCCTTGTGGGACAAGGCCTGCTTGATGCTGCCGCAGAGCGCGCCGACGAGCCGCCCCGTGCCCTGGATCTCGCGGATCACGTCGGCCGGCGGCGTGCCGAGCGCGTTCGCGAACGCACGGACCTTCGGGTGCTCGAGCGCGACTTCCACCTGCAGGCCGGCGGTGGCCTCGGTCCAGCCGAGCAACTCGCGCGGCTTCTCGTCCTCGGGAAGCTCCGGCACGCCGTGGTCGGCCAGCAGCTTCTTCGCGAAGGCGCGGTGCTCGGCCGGGATCTGCGCGGCGAGCATCGCCTGCAGCTTCTCGACGTCCATCTCGCCCATGCCGACGTACTTGCCGGGGATCACGATGTCGACGCCGTAGCCGCCCGTGACGTGCTCGTCGAGCCAGTCGAGCTCGACGCGAAGCTGGTCGGCCGAGAAGCCCACGGCGCCGAGCACGCCGAACCCGCCGGCGTTGCTGACGGCGGCGACGACGTCGCGGCAGTGGCTGAAGGCGAAGATCGGGAACTCGATCCCGAGGCGGTTGCAGATTTCGGTTTTCATCGTCGGTGGTTCTCCGGGGTGTGGGTTGGTCGTCAGGAGCCGGGCGCGAGCAGTCGCCGGCCGAGCAGCGACAGCGACTCGCGCATCTTTCGTTCGAGCGGGTAGTCGGGATCGTTGATCCAGTGGGTCATCGCGCCGATCACGACCGAGACCAGGATCTCGGCGACGAGCTCGACGTCGAGGTCCTGCGGGAGGTCGCGGCTGCCGTCGCGGCCGCGCTCGAGCAGGCGCACGAAGTCGGCCTGCATCGAGAGCAGCTCGCCGCCGGACTCGCCCGGGCGCGAAGTCCGCAGCACCGCGACGAGCACGCGCCGGGTCATCTCGGGGGCGCGGCGGACCAGTTCGGCGCTGCGCGCGGCGAAGCCGAGCAGGCGCTCGATCGTGGACGCGCTTCGGCCGATCTGTTCGTCGACGAGGCGACGGAATCGGGAGAACACGTCCTGGCCGATCTCCCGCAGCACGTCCTCCTTGCTGCGGAAGTGGTTGAAGAAGGTGGCCGGCGCGATGTCGGCCGCGTCGGCGATGCGTTCGACGGTCGTCGCGTCGTAGCCTTCGCGCGCGAAGAGCTCGGCGGCCGTCGCGAGGATGCTCTGGTGGAGCTCGCGGCGGCGGCGGCTGCGGCGTCCCTCGGGAGCCGGGTCGGGAGTGGGCTGGGTCTCAAGAGTCATCGAGATTCTCCAATCTTGGAGAATCTCCAACTTCATGCAAGCCCTTCCTTCTATAGGCGGCGCGCCGCTGCCGGAGAGCCGGGTCGCAGGGCGCGGCCGGATGGACCGGATCGGGGGCGCGGCACGCGCCCGGACCCTGGCGCGTCAGAGCAGGGACGCCGGGTACGTGCCCCGGTCGTGGCACGGTCGGAGACTTGGAGAGCGGGAATTTCCCAGGGTTGGGAAGCCTGTTCGGACTGGGCCGAGGCCCGCCGTCGGGCCGGCTCGGGCGACCGCGGGACGGCCTGGCCCGACGCGGCCTTCTTCCGCGACGTTTCTTCGCGTCCGGCGTGCGGTTCGACTCCGCACCGCCCGAGGTGACCCGCCCTCGAAGTCGCGCCCGCGTGTCCGCCGGTCGCTTCCGGCCGGGCGGCCTGCCATTTGCACACGGACGCGCAGGCACCCGCCATCGGCGGGTCATCACGCCAAGGAGAGGACCCGATGAAAGCGTTCTACGAAGCCAAGCTGCGCACCCCGGCCGACGCGGCCGCCCTGATCCGGTCGCGGGACATGGTTTGCGTGCCGCTCGGCCCCGGCCAGCCGGCCACGTTCCTCAATGCGCTCGGCGACCGCGACGGCTACGAGGACCTGCAACTGTTCGGCGCGCTGCTGCTCGCGCCGTACCAGGTGCTGTTCAAGCCCGGGGTGAAGCTGCTCTCGGGTTTCTACGGCCCGGTCGAACGCATCCTGCGCGCGCAGGGGCTCGCGGTGGAGTTCGTGCCGGCCGACTTCCGGCGCTTCGCGCCCGCGGCGCGGCGCCTCGCGCCGCGAGTCATGGCGACCGCCGTCGCGCCGCCGGACGCCGAGGGGCGGATGTCGCTGTCGCTGCACGCCGGCGCGAGCGTCGACGAGTTGCACCGCGCCGGCGCCGACCCGAACCGGCTGCTCGTGGTCGAGGTCAACCGCAACCTGCCGCGCACGCTCGGCCTCGACGAACACACGCACTCGCTGTCGGTCGAGGAAGTCGACGTGATCGTCGAGACCGACGCCGCGCTGCCGACGCTGCCGGAGGTGCCGCCGACCGACGTCGAGCACGCGATCGCCGAGGTGATCCGCCCCTATGTCCGCGATGGCATGACGCTGCAGACCGGCATCGGCGGCATCCCGAGCACGGTCGTCGAGATCCTGGCGGCCTCCGGCGGCGGCGACTACGGCGTGCACTCCGAGATGTTCACGACCGGCCTGATGAAGCTTCACCGCGCCGGCAAGATCACCAACCGCAAGGGCATCTTCGACGGCGTCTCGATCGCGACGTTCGCGCTCGGCACCGAGGAACTGCACCAGTGGCTCCACGAGCAGGCCTCGGTGCGTTTCCTGCCGGTGCAGATCGTCAACGACCCGGCCGTGATCGCGCGCAACCGGCAGATGCTGTCGATCAACGGCGCGCTCGCGGTCGACCTGTTCGGCCAGCTCGCGGCCGACACGATCGACGGCAAGCAGTTCTCGGGGATCGGCGGCGCGGAGGACTTCGTCTGCGGCGCGTCGTTCTCGGAGGGCGGCCACTCGATCGTCTGCCTGCCGTCGACGGCCACCGTGGGCGGCAAGGCGGTCTCGCGCATCGTCGGCGAGTTCGGCGCCGGCGCGCTCGTGACCACGCCTCGCCACCAGGTCGACATCGTCGTCACCGAGTACGGCGCCGCGGAACTGGCGGGCCTCACGGTCGGGCAGCGGGCGCGGGCGCTCGCGGCCATCGCGCATCCGGATTTCCGCGACGCGCTCGTGGAGAAGGCGGCAGGGATGTAGCGGCGGCCGGGGTGCGTTGGCGATGCCCGGCCTCGCGGCGCCGCGCGTCGCCGGGGGGTCGGAGCCCGGCCCGGGGCGTCAGGCCAGGTTGTGGAAGACCTTCTGGACGTCGTCGTCCTGCTCGAGGGAGTCGACGATTTTCAGGACCTCGTTGGCCTTGTCCTCGGGCAGCTCGGCGGGCGTCGTCGGGATGTACTCGGACTCGGCCGAGATCGGCTTGATGCCGCGGTCCTCGAGGGCCTTCTGCAGTCGGCCGAAATCCGCGAACGCGCAGCGCACGAGCAGCTGGGGCTCGCCCTTGTCGCTCGTGGTCTCGCCGAGCTCCTCGAGGCCCTCGTCGATGAGGTCGAGCTCGAGCGCCTCCTGGTCGATGCCGGCCGGGTCGAGCCGGAAGACGCCCATGCGCTGGAACTGGAACACGACGCTGCCGCTCGCGCCCATGTTGCCGCCGCCCTTGTTCATGATGCTGCGCACGTTGGCGATCGTGCGGGTCGGGTTGTCGGTGGCGGCCTCGATCAGGATCGCGATGCCGTGCGGGCCGTAGCCCTCGTAGACGATCTCCTGGTAGTCGCTCGTGTCCTTGCTGTGCGCCCGCTTGATCGCCGCCTCGACCTTGTCCTTCGGCATGTTGACGGACTTGGCGTTCTGCATCACGCGGCGGAGCGCCGGATTGCTGTTGGGGTCGGGGCCGCCGGCCTTGACGGCGATCACGATCTCCTTGCCGATGCGCGTGAACGCCTTCGCCATGCGGTCCCAGCGCGCGAACATCGTGTGTTTCCTGGCTTCGAAAATTCGTCCCACGACTGAGCAAGTCCTTCTGCTGTGGATCGGCGCCGCTGATCCTCGGGCTCCGCGTCGGTCGCGGGTCGAAGAGGAGCGCCCGGCCGGCGTTTCCAAGGTTCCCCGGGGCCTCCCCGGAGGATGTCGAACCCGGGAGAGTAGCGGAGCGGGCGACATTTCCAACAGCCGATCCGGAGCACCGAACTGCGCGGAAATCCTTAGGGTGCCGTCAAAAGAATATTTCGCGTGAGGCGTGGAGGCGCGGCGATTCCGATGTTAGCAAGGAGTCGGAGCGCCCGCGGAAGGGACCGGATCGTGACGGTGGGGCAGCCGTGGCGACGCAAGCGCGCGGGGTTGCGGAGAAGGGGGTCATGTCAACGGTTCTGGTCAGGTTCCTCGCGCTCGGCGCGGCGTTCTCGTTCGTCGTCTTTCCCATCGCGCCGGCCGTGGCCGCGCCGTCCTGCGGCGACGGGATCGTCGACGCCAACGAAGAGTGCGACGGCGGCGGCGGACTCTACCTCGACGGCGATCCGGACAAGGACGCGTGCTCGAACGGCAGCCGCTGCTACTTCCAGTTCACGTGCTGCAAGTTCAACTGCCAGTACGTCGGCACGCCCGGCGCTCCATGCCAGGACGGGAACAGCTGCACGGGCCCGGACACCTGCGACCAGGTCGGGCGCTGTGTCGGCGGACCCAACGCGGCGAACGACACTCCTTGTGACGACGGTCTCTTCTGCACCGGCCAGGAAACCTGCCTGGACGGGAAGTGCGTGTCGGCGGACCCGCCGTGCCCCGGCACCGCGTGCAACATCTGCCAGGAGGAGACGCGCTCCTGCTTCACGCCGGTCGGCGCCCCGTGCAGCACCGGCGACGCGTGCGTGACCGGCGGCAGCTGCGACGGTAGCGGCACCTGCGTCGGCGGGACGTTCAACGATGGTCCCTGCGACGACGGCCTCTACTGCAACGGCGCCGACACGTGTTCGGGCGGTGTCTGCAGCGTGCACTCCGGAGATCCCTGCGGCGGACCCGACGGCGACGCGAACTGCTCGGAAAGCTGCGACGAGACGAGCGATACCTGCATCGCCGCCGACCCCGACGACTCGCCGTGCTCGGACGGCCTTTTCTGCAATGGACCCGACGACACCTGCCAGGGCGGCGTCTGCACCGGCACCGGCATCGCCGGATGCGACGACTCGAACTCCTGCACCAGCGATTTCTGCGACGAGGGCGCGGACTCGTGCGCCCACACGACGATCGGCGACGGCGAGCCCTGCGACGACGGCGACCTCTGCACGCTCGACGACGTCTGCAGCGCCGGCGCCTGCGTCGGCGCGCCGCCGCTGCTCGAGGACTTCTGCCCCTGGACGCTCATCCAGCGCGAGCACCCGAAGCGCGACCAGATCAAGACCTACTACCAGGTCAGCGTCGTCGGCGACGTCTGCGGCGGCAGCATCCGGCTGGACGGCCGCACGGCGATCACGAGCGACCTCGTCGCGGACGAGGCGGTCGGCGACGACCAGCTGTCGCTGGCCTCCGACGTGACGATCGGCGACGACATCGTCAGCGCCGGCGCCGGCGCGACGGCCAACCCGTCTCTCGCGCACCTGCCGTACCTGCCCGAGGACGTCGTCGCGCTGCCGGGCGGCACGACGACCGCGAAGGTCGGCGCGGCCGGGACGTACGACCTGAGCGGAACGCATCCTTCGGTCGGGACCTGCCACGCCGCGCGCACCGCGTTCGAGTCGTCGATCGACGCGATCGACGCGCTTGCTTCGACGCAGGCGATCGCCCCGATCCGCCTCGGGCCCAAGGAGGCGGCGACGATCACACCGAACCTTGTCGGCGGCCGCAACGTCATCGACGTCGACGGGTCGATCAAGATCGGCGACGGCGCCTCGGTGGCGATCGACGGCGGCGGCGACCCCGACACCGTCGTGGTGCTGCGCCTGCGCGGACGGCTTCGCATGCTCGTGCTGTCCTCCCTGCTGCTCGAGAACGGGCTCCGGCCCGAGAACGTGCTGATCTACGCGCAGGGCCGGAAGTGCCTGATGAGCACGCTGTCGATCGGGGCCGGCACATTGCTGTGCTCGCCGGGCCGGGTCGTCGCGCGCCAGAACGTCGCCTGGGTCGGCGCGGTGCTCGGCGACGGACGGCGCATGCTGATCCGGCAGGGCGCCGCCTTCACCTACGCGCCGTTCCAGGGCTTCTGAGCCGGCTCCCCGTCCGGCCTGCCGTTGTTGGCTTTGAGGCTTCCCGGGGGTAGGCCAGCGGCTCCATGACCCCAGTCGGCGCGGACACGCGCGAAATCATCCTGATCAACGTCTCGGGCGAGGACCGGCCGGGCGTCACGAAGTCCCTGACCACGATCCTGGCGGAGTACGGCGCGATCGTGCTCGACATCGGCCAGGCCGTGATCCACGACCTGCTGACCCTCGGCCTGCTCGTCGAGGTCCCGCGGGGGGCCGGCTCCGGCCCGATCCTGAAGGACCTGCTGTTCCGCGCCCACGAGCTCGACATGAAGATCCGCTTCTCGCCGGTCAGCGAGGAGAACTACGAGCACTGGGTCGGCCAGCAGGGCAAGCCGCGCCACACGATCACGGTGCTCGGGCGGCGCCTGACGGCCGAGCACATCGCGGCCGTCTCGAGCGTGCTCGCCGAGCAAGGCCTCAACATCGACATGATCCACCGGCTGTCGGGTCGCATCCCGCTGCGCGACACGCAGCGCACGCCGTATGCGTGCGTCGAGCTGTCGGTGCGCGGCACCCCGCGCGACGCGGCCGAGATGCGCGCGGCGTTCCTCGAGGTCACGCACGAGCACGACGTCGACGTGGCGTTCCAGGCCGACGACCTCTACCGCCGCAACCGCCGGCTCGTCGCGTTCGACATGGACTCGACGCTGATCCAGGCCGAGGTCATCGACGAGCTCGCGCGCGCGGCCGGGTCCGGGGCGGAGGTCGCGGAGATCACCGAGCGCGCGATGCGAGGCGAGCTCGACTTCAAGCAGAGCCTGCGGCTTCGCCTGAAGCACATCGCAGGGCTCGACGAGGCCGTGCTCGAGAGGGTCGCCGAGCAGCTCCCGCTGACCGAGGGCGCGGAGCGCCTGATCGGGATCCTCAAGCGCATCGGCTTCAAGATCGCGATCATCAGCGGCGGGTTCTCGTACTTCGGCGAGCACCTTCGCCGCCGCCTCGGCGTCGACTACGTCTACGCGAACGAGCTCGAGATCGTGGGCGGCAAGCTCACCGGCAACGTCGTCGGCGAGGTCGTCGACGGCGAGCGCAAGGCCGAGCTGCTTCGTGCGATCGCGCAGAAGGAGAACATTTCCCTGCAGCAGGTCATCGCGGTCGGCGACGGCGCGAACGACCTGCCGATGCTGTCGATCGCCGGCCTCGGCGTCGCGTTCCGCGCCAAGCCGATCGTCAAGCGCAGCGCACGGCAGGCGCTGTCGGCCGCGGGCCTCGACGGCATCCTCTACCTGATCGGCGTTCGCGACCGCGAGACCGGGGAGCCGCTGGTTCCCGGCGAGGCGTCGGTGTCCTGACCGGCTCGCGCGCGATGCTGCGGGCCTCGCGAAGCTGGGTCGACGGGCAGGTCCGCGAGATCGCGGACGACCGGGTCCTGCGGCTCTACGGCGTCGTGCTCGCGTACGCGAACGTGCTCACGTTCGTGTACTGGCACGTCCGACGCGACGTCACGCGCGTCATCGGCGACAACCAGATCCCGATCTGCTGGCCGTTCTGGGAGAACTGCCATGCCTGGCGCGTGCTGACGCCGGAAGGCGTTGCCGTCGTGCTGTGGACGTATCTCGCCCTGTCGCTCGCGACGGGTGCGTGTTTCCTGCTGCGTCGAGGTGTCGCGTG
The DNA here is from genome assembly GCA_964476185.1 of uncultured Myxococcales bacterium. Classification (GTDB taxonomy): domain Bacteria; phylum Desulfobacterota; class Binatia; order UBA1149; family CAITLU01; genus DATNBU01. The sequence continues at coordinate 53,706 of CAYYZO010000015.1, read as the reverse complement.
GGGATGGGTCGGGCTACTCGTGGTCACCGCGATTCGCTTCGGGATCATGGCGCAGGACTTCACGCTGCGGCTGAACCAGCACTACATGGCCAACTGGGTGACGATCGCGTTCCTGCTGTTCCCGCGGCGGCGCGCGCTCGTGCCGGCGCTGCTCGTCTCGTTCTACTTCTGGGCCGGCGCGCTCAAGCTCGACGCCGAATGGCTGACGGGCGCCGCGCTGTACGCGCGCGACCGGTTCTGGGTGCCGGAGGCGCTCGTGCCGGCGAGCTGCGTTTACGTCGTCGCGCTCGAGCTCGTGCTCGTGTTCGGCGTGTACGCGCGCCGCGGCTGGATCTTCTGGGGCACCCTGGCGCAGCTCGCGGTGTTCCACGTCTTCTCGTGGCCGATCGTCGGGTTCTTCTACCCGATGCTGATGTTCGGGTTGCTCGCGATGTTCCCGATGCTGCGGCTCGCGCCGGGGTCGTCGCGGTCGCCGACGACCGGGGAAGAGCCGGGAGTCCCGGCGGGGGACGGCCCCGACCGTGACGACGGCGGGGATCGGGCGCTGTCGGTGCAGGAGCTCGCGCGACCCGGAGTCCGGCTTCCCGCGGCGCTGCTGCTCGGCGGTTTCGCGTTGACGCAACTCCTGCCGCTGGCCATGCCCGGCGACTCGGCGATCACCGGCGAAGGCCGCCTGTTCGCGCTGAACATGTTCGACGCGCAGGTCGTTTGCGAGGGGTACGCGGTGCTGCACCAGGAAGGCGGCGGCACGAAACGGATCCGGCTCTCGAACGTGCGCTATCCGCGCCGGATCGCGTGCGACCCGATCCTGTTCTTCAACCTCGCCGGGCGCGAGTGCCGGCGCACGGACCGCCGGCCGCGGACCGTCGACCTCGATCTCGAACTGCGCTCGCGGCGCTCGTCGGAGCCGGAGCTTCGCGAGGTCATCGACGTCCGGAACTTCTGCTCGTCCGGCGTGACCTACGACCTGTGGCGGCCGAACGACTGGATCCTGAAGCAGGCCGCGTCGCTCGCGCCGACATCGCTGGATGCTCCGAACGCTGCCCCCGGAACGTGACGCCAGTGACGGAAGCGAGCGGGACGAAGTCGCGCCGGTTCCCGGGGCACGCCCTGCGCTACGCCCCGGCCCGTGACGGGGGCCGCAAGGGCTCTGCCGGCCGCAGAAGAGTTCCGTGGCACCGGATGGCCCGCCCCGGCAAGGGCCGGTGGTCGTCCAGACGGCGCCCGCGCCATCGGCGGCGACCGGCGTGCCAGCTCTGGCGAAGCGGCTGGCGCCGGCGTAGAGAGCGGCCCGAGGCCGTTGGCCCGCAGATCGTCCGAGGGGGAGTGGCAGTATGCTCCGAATCGCACCGCCTTTTCCGGCCGTCCTTCTGGCGACGACGGCCCTCGTCGTCCTGGCCGCGTTGCCTGCCGTCGCCGTCGCGCCGCCGCTGATCCGCTTCGACTTCGACGAAGGCGGTGGAAGCGTGACGACCAACTCGGGCACGCTGGGGACGGCGGCGGACGGCGTGATCAGCGGCGCGACCTACTCGGTCGATACGCCGCTGGACACGGGCTTCTCGCTGCAGTTCGACGGCGACACGGATTTCGTCGAGGTCGCCGACGTCTTCGATTACGGCGACGAGGTCACGGTGCAGGCATGGATCCGCCCGGACCTTCTCGGCGGCCAGCGCGCGATCTACGACGACTACGGCAATCCCGGGGTATTCTTCGCGATCTATGACGACATGATCCAGTTCGGCGTGTCGACGACGGGAACCCCGGGCCTGGGACTGTCGGTATTCGCCAAGCAGGTCTGCGCCGGCGTCTGGCAGCACGTGGCGGGGACCTACGACGGCACGACGATCCGCGCCTACGTCAACGGAATCCTCGTCGGCACCAACGCGACCACGGGTTCGATCATCGACAACTCCTCGGTCCCGACGCACATCGGCGCCGACTCCGCCCATCCGGACCTGCTCGAGTTCAAGGGCAGGATCGACGACCTGCGCGTGACGGCCGAGGCCCTGGATCCCGCCGAGATGGGCGTCGAGTTCCCGCCCGCGGGTGGGGTCTGCCCGCCCTTGCCGCCCGTCGTTGATCTCGACAAGGACGACGGCGGCCACACCTGGGGCGAGGACCCCCTGATCCGCTACGACATCACGGTCGGCAACCCCGAGCAGGAGGCGCTCGACGTCACGCTGGAGGAGACGGTCCCCCGCTATACGACGTTCGTTCCCGGCCAGAGCACGGCCGGCTGGCAGTGCACGCCGAACGACCAGGCCGGCAGCGAGTGCACGCTGCAACTCGACGACCTCCCGCCCGCCGCGCAGTCCGCGGTGGAATTCTCCGTTCTCGTCAACGAAGGCACCCCGCAGCACTGGGACGTCCACAACGTGGTGGAAGCCGTCTCCGCGCCGAGTGAAGCCGCGATGCCGGCCCCGGATGGCGCCGTCGCCCGTGCTCTGCCGCGCTCGCACACCTACCTGGAGCGGGTTCGTGCCGCCGAATACACCGTCGAGTTCTATTGCGAAGACATCGAGGATTTCATCGAGCGATCGTACTGCTGCATGGCTCGCCTGTACCTGGCGATCCTTCGTGGCGAGCTCTACCAGCCCGCTGCCGCGGCCACCCACGGAGAGTCTCTCGTGGCCTCTTCGGCCGGCACGCAGGAGCTGCTCCTGTACGCTCTGCGTGACGAAGTCTTCGACGACAGGCGCGGCGGGCGACGCGCGACGCAGCTCTTCTACGAGCACAGCCCGGCTATCAACGAAGCCACGTTCGACGGGAAGGGATCCGTCGATCCCGAGATGGCGGATCTCGGCATCGCGGCGCTGCGGTCCTGGTTGCCGTTCGCGGCCGCGCTCGTGGCCGGCCACGGCGACCGCGCCGTGATCACCCAGCAGCAGGTCGACGCTCTGCTCGCCTGGGTGGACGCGCTTCGCGAGCGCGCCGACGGCGACCTCGCGGCAGCCATCGACCGCGAGCGCGCGCGCCTCGATGTCGAGGGTTGGGCAGGCCTGGACATGGACGAGGCGTTCTCGAGGCTCGACCGCCTGACCTGCGAGGGCTACGAGCAAGCCCTGTTCTGCGGCGAGCTGAGCGGCGATTGCGTCATCACGGCGGGTGACGCGCTACGGGCACTGCGGATGGCGGTCGGGCAGCTTCCCCACGACCCGGCCGCCGACATGAACAACAACGGCCAGGTCACGGCCGCCGACGCGCTGCAGGTGCTGCGCGTTGCCGTCGGAGTCCAGCCGCCGGGCAACAGCTGCGAGGACTGACGCCGGGAGGCCGGGTCGGCGTTTCGGCCGACCGGTATCGCGAGGCCGGGCGGGAGATCGGTCGGGACGAAGAGATCGGGAGACAGCCCGTAGCCCCGGTGGACATCGATGGGCTGGCGTCGACGATCTTCGAACTCTATACGACGACCATGCCATACCAGAGGCTCCTTGGTGCAGGCCTTGTCGTGTTGTCCCTGCTGGCCGTCCCAGGCGATTCGGTTCGGGCCGAGGACGCCGAGGTCCCGCGCGAGGAGGCGCTCTGCTACATTGTGGGTCCTTGCGGGGACGTCAACTTCTCCGCGACGCTCTCGGCGGCCGACGCCCTGCTCGTCCTCAAGAGTTCGGTTGGCCAGCCCGTCTCGCTGCTGTGTGCGATCGGAGGCGGCGGCGCCGCCAATGCGGTTCCCCTGCGGACGGGGCAGACCCAGTGCGTGGACGCGGCAACCGGCGACTCCATCAACTGCGCGGGAACCGGCCAGGATGGGGAAAGCCGGACCGGCAAGGCCCCGCGCTTCAGCGAGAACGCCGACGGGACCATCCTGGACAAGTGGACCGGCCTGGTCTGGGAGAAACTCGACAGGAAGGAGAGTGGCGGCAATCACCGGTACGACGTCCAGCTGACCTGGAACGAGGCCTTCCTCAAGGTGGCCGTGCTGAACGTGACGAATTTCGCCGGCTTCAACGACTGGCGATTGCCCAATGTCCGCGAACTGCAGACGTTGACGCAGTTCGGAGCTTCCATGCCGGCGGTGTGGCCGCCGTTCCTCGAGGACTGCTCACCGGACTGCGATCTTCTCGACTGCAGCTGCACGCACGGGGACCTTCACTGGACCTCGACGACGTTGCTGCGTGCCCCCGCCAGCGCGTGGGTCGTCGACTTCAACGACGGAGGGACGTACGCCAACCCGAAAATCTCCACGGCCACGGCTCGTGCCGTCCGCCGAGGCGGGTCGGGCACCGCGGACCTTCTTCGTTCGGAAGGGGGAGCGGCCGGCGTCGTGATCGGGGTCTGCGAGTTGGTCGGTCCCTGTGGGGACGTGAATGCGTCGGGAGCCGTGACCGCGTCGGATGCGCTCGCGATCCTGCAACGCTCCGTCGGTCAACCCGTCGATCTGCAATGCGGCGTCGTCCCTGCATCCCCCTCGACCTCTGCCGTATTGAGAACCGGCCAGACGACCTGCTTCAATACGGCAGGTTCCCCGATTGCCTGCGCGGGAACCGGCCAGGACGGCGAGAGTGCATCCGGCGTGTTCTCGAGGTTCGAAGACAACGGCGACGGCACCATTACCGATGAGGCGACCGGCCTCACCTGGGAGAAGCTCGGACATCAGCCCGGAGACGTGCACGACGGCTTCGCCACTTACGAATGGCAGGAGGCTCTCGGCAAGATCGACCAGCTCAACGCCGCGGCGTTCGCCGGGCACGACGACTGGCGACTGCCGAACCAGCGGGAGTTGCACACCCTCAGCGATTTCGGCCGCAATGATCCCGCCGTGGATCCGGTGTTCCATTCCTCCTGCATCCCGGGATGTGCGCCGAGCGCCTGCAGCTGCACCATCTCCGATTTCCACTGGACGTCGACGAATCTTCACGGCGTCGCGACTTCCGCATGGGCGATCGACCTGTTCGACGGCCTGTCGACCGGGGACCCCAAAACGTATACCGCCTCCGTTCGCGCGGTTCGCAGCGAAGAATGAGGCCGGGGAGGGGCGAGCGGAAACGTGCGGTTACTGGCAGGTGCCCGAGCAACAGCACTCCTCGCCCGGCGATAGCGGGCAGTCCGATTGCTGCGAGCAGAGATGGCCGGTCAGCGAGCAGCGACCATCAGTGCAAGGGTCGTTGAACGAGCACTGGGGCGGGTAGGGTGCCTGGCAGGTCGGCGCCGTCACCACCTCGCCGATCGCGCGCACGGCGCGCACGGCCTGGCCGCCCGCATCCGTCTTGAGGCAGCCGGTCGCGACGCCCCCCGAGAAGCTCACGCACCATGCTTCGACCGGATTCGAGGCCGTGGTCGAGGACCAGTAGAACGCGGGGTACGTGCAGCTGCAGTCCGGGAGCGTGCACCCGGATCCGCACTGGTTGAACCGGGGGTGGGTCGCGGGATTGCTCGTGGAAAGGTTGAGCAGCGTCTCGAGTTCGAAGCGGTTCGGCATCCGCCAGTCGGTGCGACCGGCGAAGCCGGCGCCGGCGTTGAGCTCGCTGAGGAACGTCGAGACCAGGGTCCCGTTCATCTGGTTGCCGCCGGCGCTCCACGTGTACCGATTGGTGAAGTCGTGGATGCCGCCGGAGTTGTCCTTCTTCTCCCACATGAGGCCGGTGCTGAGGTCGGTGATCGTTCCATCGCCGTTGTCGAGGAAGGAACGTGAGGCGCCGTCCTGTCTGTCGCCGTCGGATCCTTCCCCGTACGAGGCGTACTCGCCCGTCCTCACCGTCAAACCGGTCGGACCGCAAACGAGCGGGATGTCCTGACCCACCGCGCGCTTGAGCACCAGGAGCGCGTCTGCCGTCGTAACGTCGCCGCTGTCGCTGCCGTTGACGTTTCCGCAGACGTCGACCAGCGACACTGCCGGAGCCTGGGTTCCGGCGAGCACGATGGCCAGGGTCACACCGATTGGGTACTGCCTCATGGTTCCCTCCTGCAAGGCCCGTTATGCCGCGGGCTCCCCTATGGCAAAGGAGTCGGGAGGGCAGGCCGTTCCAGCGGGCTGCCGCAAGCCCCGCCCGCGTCTTCTCCATCGCTCCGGTCGTCTCCGCAGCACGAACACCTTCGGGACGCGGGAATCGAGTCCCTCGAGGGCGGCCCGCGCGCTCTCGTTGTTGCCGTCGACGAACGAGCGATCGTTCTCGCCGCCGGAGACATGACGCGCGAAACGACGCGCGTTGCGCGATGCACCAACGATCGATCGTTCTTCCGTGCAATCGCGCAGCGCGAGAAAAGCGTGCGGACGGCGGTCCGCGCGATGTACTCGTCGTCGGTTTCTGCTGAGGATGGAGGCGCTCCGCTCGCCCGTGGTATCGACGGCGTCGCACGCGGGGCAACAGCCACGACGAGCGTTCCGCCATCGGTCGCCGCGCACGCCGCGCGCAGCATGTACTGGTCGCACGATCGTCGACACGGGAGGACGAACGAGATGAGTACGTGCACGCACGACAGGCAGGAACGCGGCGACCACGCGTCTCCTGTCGTCGATCCATTGAGCCTCCGCAACGCAGGAACCATCGAAGCCACCTTGCGCATCCTCGGGCCGATCGCCGATCGTGTCTTCCGCTACCGGATGCGCGGGCTCGAACGCATCCCCGACGCACCGTGCCTGTTGGTGGGAAATCACAGCGGCGGCGGTGTCGTCGAAGTCCCGTGCATCCTGCTGCGATGGTTCGAGCGGTTCGGCGAGGGGCGCCCGGGCTACGGCCTGACGAACGTGCTGTCGCTCGGGTACCCGGTGATCGGGGATTGGCTTCGCAGGATCGGAGGCGTCGATGCGTCCTATGACGTCGCGCGGCGTTGCCTGGCCTCCGGATGCGACACGCTGGTCTTTCCCGGCGGCGACATCGATTCGTTCAGGCCCTTCTACCAGACCAGGCGCGTGCACTTCGGCGCGCGGCGGGGGTACATCCGCCTCGCTCTCGAGATGAAGGTCCCGATCGTCCCACTGGCGACGTTCGGCAGCCATCTCACCTACTGGATGGTGCCGGGGAACCGCTGGCTCGCGGCCAGGCTCGGACTCAAGAAGCGACCGGTTCGGCTCGAGAGCGTACCGCTCACGATCGGGACGCTCGTCACGGTAGCCGCGGTGGTCGCCGCGCTGCTCGACGTCGTTGCTCCTTCCTTCGTGCTGCTCGTCGCGGTCCTGGCCGCGCTGCCGTCGCCCGCTCGGATCACGACCGAGGTGTTGCCGCCCATCGAACTGTGGCGCGAACTGCCGGAGACCATGGATCCCGACGAACGCGTGGAGCGCGGCCACGCCATGGTCCTCGCCGCGCTCGAAGAGGCGCTCCGGACGATGCAGCACGACCGGCCGCTTTCGGTGTCGCGGGGGCCGGCCCGCGGCCGCGTCGAGGCAATGAATCCGGGGAGGTAGGGAAAGCCCGAACGGACCGGAGTTCGCCCGCGCTTCCTTGAAGGAAAGACGCGAGGGATCGCGGCGCTCGAGCGACTTCCCGCGATCCGGATCGCACTCGAGACCGGTGCGATTCGCTGGACGCCCACTCGCGGCGGTCGCCGCGCCCGAGTCGGAACGCTAGCGGCTACCGGCGCCGCCGCCGTGCCTGCGCCAGATGCAGCCCCGCGATCGTCTTCGCATCGACGATCCCGCCGCTCGCGACCAGCGCGAGCGCCTCGGTGAAATCCATCTCGTGCACCTCGATCTCCTCGTCGACGCCGTGCGCGAGCGTCCCGGCCTCGGTGCCGGTCGCGAGGAACAGCCAGATGCGTTCGTCGGTGTAGGCGGGAGCCGGCACCATCTCCCCGAGCGGCTCGATCGAGCGCGCGCGAAGGCCGGTTTCTTCCTCGATCTCGCGCGCGATGCACTCGGCCGGCCCCTCGCCGGGATCGAGCTTGCCGGCCGGGATCTCCCACAGCCACTGGCCGACCGCATGGCGGTACTGGCGCAGCATCACGATGCGCTCGTCGCCGACGAACACGACCGCTGCGGCGGCGCCGGGATGCTTCAGCACGTCGAACGTCGACCGGCGCCCGCTCGGGAGCTCGACTTCCTCGACGCCGAAGCTGCCGACGCGGCCCGTGTGCAGGACCTTGCGCGAGAGCGTCGCCACCTCTCAGTCGGGGTCGGTGAACTCGGGCGCGCGCTTGGCCATGTTGGCCTGCACGGCCTCGATCTGGTTCGGCGTGCCGAGCAGCGTGCGCTGCAGCTCTTCCTCGAGCAGCAGGCCGCGCGAGTCGTCGGGCGTATTGCAGGCCTCGTCGAGCAGGCGCTTCGCGGCGCGGATCGCGGTCGGCGAACTCGCCGCGATCTCGCGCGCGAGCTGCATCGCGTCGGCGTGCGGGTTCTCGCTCGTGCGCGTCGCGAGCCCGAGTTCGACGGCCTCGACTCCGGTGACGATGCGCGCCGTGTACGTGAGTTCCTTCAGGACGTCCTGGCGCAGCAGGTGGCGCAGCGTGCGCGTGCCGCTCATGTCCGGGATGAGTCCCCAGTACATCTCGCGCACCGAGAGCCTGGCTTCCGGGTGGACGATGCGGATGTCGGCCGCCGCGGCGATCTGCAGCGCGCCGCCGTAGCAGGTGCCGTGCACGGCCGCGATCACCGGCACGGGAAGCTCCTTCCAGACCCAGGCCGCGAGCTGCGCGGTGTTCGCGATGCTCGAGCCGTCGCGGGCCAGGAGGTCGGGCGCGCCGCCGTCGGCCGCCAGCGCCATGAAGCTCAGGAAATCGAGGCCGGCCGAGAACGCGCGGCCTTCGCCCGACAGCACGACGGCGCGGATTCCCTTCTCGGTCGCGAGTGAGCGGCCCGTCTCGATCAGGGCCTGGAACATCGGGTAGTCGAGCGCGTTCAGCTTGTCGGTGCGCGCGAGGCGCACGTCGGCGACGTGGTCTTTCGTTTCGACGACGATGCGGTCGGACATCGAATCCTCCTCGGCCGCTGGCGCGGTGGCGGCGTCAGCGCAGGAACAGCTCGGCGATCTGCACGGCGTTCAGCGCCGCGCCCTTGCGCAGGTTGTCGTTGCTGACGAACAGCACGAGGCCGCGCCCGCCGTCGACCGACGTGTCCTGCCGGATGCGCCCGACATAGCTCGGGTCCCTGCCGGCCGCCTCGAGCGGCGTCGGCACGTCCAGCAGCTGCACGCCGGGCGCCTTCGCGAGCAGCTCCTTGGCGCGCTCGACCGTGATCGGGCGCGCGAACTCGGCGTTCAGGCTGAGCGAGTGCCCGGTGAAGACCGGGACGCGCACGCAGGTGCCGCTCACGCGCAGGTCCGGGATGCCGAGGATCTTGCGGCTCTCGTTGCGCAGCTTCTGCTCCTCGTCGGTCTCGAGCGAGCCGTCGTCGGCGTAGCTGCCGGCGTACGGCAGCACGTTGAACGCGATCGGCTTGGCGAACTTGGCCGGCGCGGGCATCGCGACCGCCTCGCCGTCGTAGGCGAGGCCGCGGGCGCCGTCGATCGTGGCCTTCACCTGGCGGTCGAGTTCGTCGACGCCGACGAGGCCGGCCCCGCTGACGGCCTGGTACGTGCTCGCGACGAGGCGGACGAGGCCGGCTTCGTCGTGCAGCGGCTTGAGGACCGGCATCGCGGCCATCGTCGTGCAGTTCGGGTTCGCGATGATCCCCTTGCGGGCGTTCGCGATCTCGCCCGGGTTCACCTCGCTGACGATCAGCGGGACCTCGGGGTCCATGCGCCACGCGGACGAGTTGTCGACGACCCTGACGCCGGCGGCGGCGAACTTCGGCGCGAGCTCGCGCGAGGACTTCGCGCCGGAGGAGAACAGGGCGACGTCGAGCCCGGTCGGATCGGCGGTCGCGGCGTCTTCCACCGTGACCTCGCCGGAGCCCCACGGCAGCGTCTTCCCCGCCGAGCGCGCCGACGCGAAGAAGCGAATCTGGCTCACGGGAAACTTGCGCTCGGCCAGCACGGCCCGCATGACCGCCCCGACCTGCCCGGTTGCTCCGACGACCCCGATCTTCATGACTTCGTCCTCTCTGGAAGCGATTTGCCCCGAAGGGCAACGGCCCAGATACACGAAGCCCCCCGAGAACGCGACGGGACGCCGCCGGCCGGCCGTCGCCGCGGCTGTGCCGGTTGCATCGCGGGGCGATCGGGCAGGCCCCGTCCCGTTCGCGGCCTCGCGACGCGACGATTCGTCCCCGCGCAAAAAAAAGGGGGAGCCGCTTTCGCGGCTCCCCCGGTTCGGCCGGCGACGACCTCGGTCAGTCGTCGTCGATGCTGCAGAAGTCGATCGTGCAGTCGTTGCCCTTCGCTTCCTTGCACGGACGGTTGTTCGTGCGCGGCAGCTTGTCCGGGCAGATGCCGAGGCCTTCCTGGCAGAAGTCCTCGTCGCGGCAGTTGCCCGGGAAGCGCTTGCAGCTCTGCAGGATCGGCACCGGGATGTTCGCGACCGGCGCGCACGGCCCGTAGTCGCCGCCGCAAAGCGCGCCGGTGACCTCGCAGGTCCCGATCGCGCACTTGCCGGCCGCGACGCGGCCGCCGCTGTTGTAGCAGTCGAGCTGCCGGATGCAGGCGTCCGCGAGGTTCTCCGACTCGGAGGACTCGGTGTACGCGATCTCGCCGGCGCACAGCGCGCTGCAGTCGCTGAAGCTGACGTCGACGAAGTCCGAGACGATGTCGTCGCAGAACTCGGCGTTGTCGGAGCCGCTCATCGCGCAGTTCAGCGCGGCGGCGACCAGCTCACGGTAGAGGGCGCGCTGCGGGTTGCCCGCCTCGCGCACGCACAGGCCCTCGAGGGCCGAGTCGAGGCCGAGGCCCGCGACGCTGTCGTTGATGCTGGTCTCCGTGATCGACTGGCCGCAGACCTCGATGCCGTCGACGGCGTCGAGGATCGACTGGACGAGGTTGCCGCCGTCGTCGCTGTTCGACGCACGCTTGCCGTAGAAGCCCGGGCGGCGGCAGATGTCCTTGCACGAGAAGACGTTGCGGCAACCGAAGTTCACGTCGCAGATGTCGGTCGTGCAGATCTCCTCGTCTTCGCAGAAGCTGTTGCGCGGCTGGAAGACGCAGGAGTCCAGGGACTCGCTGCACGAATCCGCGGTGCACTCGATCTGGTCGTTGCAGACGCGCGCGTTGCCGCGGCACTGGCCTCCGCCGCACTTGTCGTTGACGGTGCAGAACTGGCCGTCGTCGCAGTTGACGGTGTTGTTCGTGTGCACGCATTCGCCGTTGGCGTTGCAGACGTCGTCCGTGCAGACGTTGCTGTCGGCCGTGCACGAGGTGCCCGCCGGCTCGAAGCCGTTGGCCGGGCACACGGCGCTCGACCCGGTGCAGCGGTCGGCGACGTCGCAGTCGCCCGCGTCGGCGCGGCAGACCGTGGTCGACGCGGCGAACGCGTTGGCCGGGCAGCTGGCCGACGTCCCGCTGCAGGTCTCCGCCACGTCGCAGACGCCGGCCGAGGCGCGGCAGGTCGTGCCGGTCGCGAACGCATCGCTCGGGCAGGCGGCCGCGGTGCCGCTGCAGGCCTCGGCGACGTCGCAGACCCCGGCCGAGGCGCGGCAGGTCGTCGCGCTCGTCAGGAACGAGTCGGCCGGGCAGGCCGCGGCGGTGCCGCTGCAGGCCTCGGCCGTGTCGCAGATCCCGGCCGAGGAGCGGCAGGTCGTCGCGCTCGTCAGGAACGAGTCGGCCGGGCAGGTGGTCGAGCTGCCGGTGCAGTTCTCGGCCACGTCGCAGATGCCGTTCGAGCCGCGGCAGACCGTGGTCGACGGCGCGAAGCAGTTCTCTTCTTCTTCGTTGCAGGTGCTGCCGCAGATGCCGCCGCCGGCGCACGGGTCGCCCGAATGCGCGCTGCAGGAGCCGTCCTGGCAGGTCTCTTCACCGTTGCAGAAGATGCCGTCGTCGCACGCCGCGTCGGTCGGCGGGTGGGCGCACTGGCCGGCGCCGTCGCAGAGGTCGGCGGTGCAGATGTTCTCGTCGTCGGTGCAAGGGGTGGTGTTGCTCTCGAACGCGTCGGCCGGGCAGGCGGCGGACGAACCGGTGCACGTCTCCTCGACATCGCACTCGCCCGCGTCGGCGCGGCAGACGATCTCGCTGTTCACGAACGCATCGGCGGGGCAGGCGGCCGATGCGCCGCTGCAGCTCTCGGCCACGTCGCAGACGCCCGCGGAAGCGCGGCAGGTGCCGCCTTGCGCGAAACCGTCGGCCGGGCAGTCGGGCGAATCGCCGTTGCAGGTTTCCGCGACGTCGCAGACGCCGCCGGACGCGCGGCAGGTGCCGCCTTGCGCGAAGCCGTCGGCCGGGCAATCGGCGGACGAGCCGCTGCACGTTTCCGCGACGTCGCAGACGCCGTCGGCAGCGCGGCAGGTGTTGCCCGACAGGAACCCGTCGGCCGGGCAGTCCTCGTTGTCGCCGGTGCACTCCTCGGCGGTGTCACAGATGCCCGCGGAGGCACGGCAGACGGTTCCGGCCTCGACGAAGCAGCTGTCGGTGTCCTCGTTGCACTCGTTGCCGCAGACGCCGCCATTGGCGCACGGGTCGCCGGCGTGACCGCTGCAGGTGCCCGCCGCGCAGTTGTCGACGCCGTTGCAGAACAGGCCGTCGTCGCACGGGTCGCTGTTGTTCGTGTGGCTGCAGCCGAACAGGTCGCCCAGGCCCGACTCGACGGTGTTGCAGATGTCGTTGGTGCACGCATTGCCGTCGTCGCAGCGGTCGGCGTACTCGGGCAGCGAGCAGTGCGGGACCACCAGGTTGGTCGGCACGATCTCGCAGTTGCACTTCGAGGAGGTCCCGGGGACGGCGTCGGCGGGACCGGTGCAGACGGCGCCGGCATTCTGGTCCCAGGACGAGCACTCGTTGATGTCGAAGAAGCCGTCGCCGTCGCCGTCGTTGCAAGGCGCAGTGATGCCGGAGACGGGAACGTTGACGAGGTTGGAGCCCTGCGTGTCGCCGCACTGGTCGCCGTCGAGATCGGTGACGGCCGGCGGAATCACGACGACGCTGCAGTCGTCGTTCGTCGAGGCTTGGGGGTCGGCCCCGATGTAGAAACCGATGTCGTAGCGGTTCTGCGCGGAGGGCTGCACGTTCAGCGTGCCGTTGAACGTGAACGTGTCGCCGGGGCTTCCGTCGCACGCTTCGAGAACCTCGGAGACCGTGATCGTCGAGACCGAGATGTCGTTCGAAGTGCAGTTCACGCTGCCGCCGTAGGCCTCTTCGAGGCAGGGGAGAGCGTGCGCCTGCGTGCTCCATCCCATGGTCGCGAACGCGGCGAGCATCACGGTGGACGCGAGCCGGCCCGCCGACCTGCGCGCCGACGCCTGGTAGTTCTTCGAGTCGTTCATGGTTTCTCCTTTCCCTCTCTCGACCTGTGGTGGTCGTGCATCACCGGATTCGCCGCGCGAGCGTTCCGGGCCATCCCCTTCGCTCCGCTTCTCTCGCAGCGGGAACGATCGCCCCTGTCCCCCGACGCCAAGGCTTTCCCGCCATTCCGGCGCGCCTCGGTACCGTGACCGGCAGCGCTCCGGAGCGAACCCTTTCAAGGGCGAACCCTGTACGACTTGAGGGATTTCGTCAACTTGAACGCGGGAACCCCGAGGAAACCCGCGCGAACCCCCAAGTCCTCCGGCAGCGGCGGAACTCTTGTTCCGCCGAAGGCGGACTGGCGACGGACAGCCTCGCCCCTCCGCCGAGTGACCGTGAGCACACCGGAAGGGGCCTGGGGACTTCGGTCAGTTCGTTGCGACGACGAGGGGACGGCCGGGTGGCACGACGACGCAGGGAAAGCTGCCGCGCTGGAGTTCGCTGCAGGCTGCCCGCGCTTCCTGCTCGCTCAGGCGTCCGATCCGCGACGTCACGTGCACGCCGTCCAGAGCCCGGTCGACGACGAGGTCGGCGTTGCGCAGCGCGAGAGGCATGCGTTGCCGCGCCTCTTCCCCGCGACGCCGCGCGACCGTCGCATCACGGTACAGCCCCAGCTGGACCGACCAGTTCCCGCCATCGTCGCCGGTGGTCACGCGTTCGCCGGCGGGTGCGGCCGCCTCGGCCACCGCCTTGGCCGGCGCGGCCGCTGGCGGCGCGGAAACCGCAACCTGAGGGGAAGCCGCCGCGCGGGGGGCGGCCGAAACGCGATCCGGCGCCCTCGGGGCCGGTGCGTCAGGCTTCCTTCTGTCTGCCGCTGCCGGAGCGGGCGGGGTCGCGTTCGTGCTCACGGTGGGCGGACGAGGGCTGGCCGGTTCGGTGGATCGAGTCGCGGCGGTCGTCTCGAGAGCCGGGACCTGTGCTTGGGGGGCCTCGGCGACAGGCGCAGGGTCGAGGGGGGCGATCGGGGAGGGCTTGGCCGGCGACGCGCCGACGTCCGCCGAGGGGGCATCCACGGGACGCGCGGACGCCACGACCGCCGTTCCCGGCGCTTTCGCGGGGGCCGGCGCCTCGTCGGGCAGCGGTGGGCTGGCCGGTACGCTTCCGGCCGGGGCCGGAGGGGCCGAGGCCGCGGCGGCGTAGGCCGCAAGGTTGGCCGTGCCGTTCGGCAACGGCAGGCCTGTCGTGGCCGGTCTCGTGACCGCGCCGGCGGGAGTGGCGTAGGTGACCATCGAGACGGTCGGAGCCGGGGGGGCGGCGGCCGGTGCCGCCGCCGAGGGCGACGAATCCGCGGAGGTCGGGGGCGCAGCGCCCGCCGCCGTCGCGCCGCCTTCGGCAGGCGCCGCGCTGGCGACCATCACGAGGCTCGGGTCGATCTTGGCGTACGCGACGTCGAGCAGGCGCGTGGTGTGCTCGCGCGTCCAGCCCTGGGTGTCGCCGCCCAGCACGACCGCGATCAGGCGCTTGCCTCCGCGCACCGCCGACGCGGCCAGGTTGTGCCCCGACGCGTTCACGAACCCGGTCTTGATGCCGTCGGCGCCGTAGTACGTGCGCAGAAAGCGGTTCTGGTTCGGGTAGCGCGTGCCGCGGTAGTCGAACGAGCGCATCGAGAAGAAGCGGTACTGTTCCGGGAAGTCGCGGATCAGCGCCTGGCACAGCAGCGCGAGATCGCGCGCGGTGCTGACCTGGCCTTCGTCGGGGAGGCCGGACGCATTCCGGAAGGTCGTGTGCGCGAGGCCGAGTTTCTTCGCCTTGGCCGTCATCATTTGCGCGAAGCGCGATTCGCTTCCGCCGGCCAGGCGCTCGGCGATCGCGGCGGCGGCGTCGTTCGCCGACTTCGTCGTCATCGCGCGGATCGCGTCCTCGACCTTCAGCTTCGAGCCCGCGGAGAGGTCGAGGCGCGAGGGATCGCGGCTGACCGCGTGTGCCGACAGGACGAGGTTCTCGCCGAGGGAGAGCTTCTTAGCGCCGATCGCCTCGAACGCGAGGTACAGCGTCATGATCTTCGTGAGCGAGGCGGGGTGGCGCGCGAGGTCCGCGTTGCGTTCGTACAGGACGGTGCCGGTTTCGGCGTCGAGGACGATCGAGGCGTAGCGCGATGCAGGCGGGGACGTCGCGGCGACCGAGGCCGTGATCGCCCCGGGGACGATCAGCGAAAGAACCGCCGGCAGGACGACCGCGCGCGGCGAAGCCATGCGCAGCGTGGCCCGCCCGAGCGGAGCCAAGCGATGGATCAGCCCCCTGTGCGTCAACATTCCCTCCTGTCCCGGGCGCCGCCCGCGCCGCCCGTCGTCTGGTCTACTCCATCGGATAACGGATGTCACCGGAAAGGCGGTCGACCGCAGCGAGAACCTCGGCCGGCAACCGCACGTCGGCGGCGGCGAGCGTCGGGTCGAGTTGGGCCCGGTTGGTGGCCCCGATGATCGTCGAGCCGACGAAATCCCGCGTGAGCGTCCACGCGATCGCGAACGTGGCGGGATCGATGCCGGCCTCCCGGGCGATCCCGGCCATCCGGTCGAAGGTCGCCCGGGTGGCGTCGTTGACGAAGCGGGCCGCCATGCGCGCTCCGCGCTTCGCATCGGAGCGGTAGGCCGTGAATCGGGCCCCTTCGGGCCAGACGCCCCCCTGGTACTTGCCCGCGAGAACCCCGCCGCCGAGCGGGCTGTACGGCAGCAGGCTGACCTGCTCGTTGCGGCAGACCCGGGCCAGTTCGTCCTCGAACCGGCGGTGCATCAGGCTGAAATTGTTCTGGATCGTCTCGTAGCGAGCGAGGCCGCGGCCCTCGCTGACGGCCAGGCTCTTCATCAGGCCCCAGGCCGTCTCGTTGCTGCAGCCGACCGCCCGGACCTTGCCGGCGCAGACCGCCCGGTCGAGACCGTCCATGGTTTCGTCGTAGGGCAGGCCCGCGTCCGGCCAGTGGGTCTGGTAGAGGTCGATGTAGTCGGTCCCGAGCCGGCGCAGGCTCCCCTCGATGGCCCGTTCGATCGAATGCCGGTCGAGCGCGGTGTTGCCCGAGCGCACGGGGGCCTGGAACCAGCCGCCGCTCGGGCCGGCAACCTTCGTCGCGACGATCACCGAATCGCGCCGCCGCCCCTTCAGCCAGCGGCCGACGATCTCCTCGCTCGCCCCCGCGTACCGGGGATCCGGCGGGACCGGGTAAATCTCCGCCACGTCGAGGAAATTGACGCCGGCGTCGAAGGCCTTGTCGAGGATGGCGTGGCTCTCGGCCTCGTCGGCCTGCACCCCGAAGGTCATGGTCCCCATGCAGATCTCGGAAACCACGAGGCCGCTGCGGCCGAGTCGACGCGTCTTCATGATCGTTCCTGCCTGCTCGTTGCTGCTCGTCCGGGCGCGCCAGATCGCTCTCCCGGCGGCGCTTTCGGGTCGGGGTGTCCGGATCCAGCTTCCGGCCGTCCGGGGGCGGCGTTGGGACCGAAGGCCGCCCGCCCGTCGAGGCGCCTCTCCCACCTTTGCCACGGTCTCCGGTCGGCGGCGAGCGGGACGTCCCCCGAAAGATATTCGCACTTCGTGTGCAAACTGGTCTATACGGGAGCCGTGGGAAGAGCGGCGGTGAGCACCATCGACGGCCGGCGGGCGCGATCGGTCAAGACGCGGGAGGCGATCGTGGACGCCTTCATCGCGCTTCTCGAGGCCGGGGAACTCAAGCCGACCGCCGCGGCGATCGCGTCGCGCGCCGGCCTGTCCGTGCGGTCGGTGTTCCAGCACTTCGCCGATCTCGAGGACCTGCTGCTCGCGGTCGCCGACCGGCAGACCAACCGCACGGCGAGCCTGTACACCGGCGTGCAGTACGAAGGGGACCTCGGGTCGCGCGTCGACGCGTTCGTCGACTACCGCGCCCGCCTCTTCGAGACGATCGCGCCGGTGCGGCGCTCCGCGATGCTGCAGGAGCCGTTCTCGAAGATCGTCGCCGCGCGGCTCGACCTCGCGCGCGGGCTGCACCGCTTCGACATCGAGCGCGCGTTCGGTCCCGAACTCGAGTCGGCGCGCCGCGCCGGCAACGAGCGGCTCGGCGACGCGCTCGCGGCCGCCTGCTCGTTCGCGGTATGGGACGAGATGCGGCGTTTCTCCGGCCTCGACGTGGAGTCCGCGACTCAGGCCCTGCGCGTCATCGTCCGCTCGCTGGTCGGCGCGTCGGTCTCCCCGCCTTCGTAGAACCGCTTCGCCGCAGCGCGCGCTGGTCGCTTGCACATCCGCAGGCGTTGGTTTTTCCCTCCGCCGCCCGTACCGTCGCGCATGGCCCGCGGCGCCGAATCGAGCCTGCGCGCCGCGCCGTCGCCGGGGTCGGTGCGCCGGGCGCTGCTCGCCTGGTTCCGCGCGAACGCGCGCGAACTTCCCTGGCGCGTGCGCCGCGACCCCTACCGAATCTGGGTTTCCGAGGTCATGCTGCAGCAGACGCGCGTCGAAGCGGTCGTCGAGCCGTATGGACGTTTTCTCGCGGCGTTTCCGACGATCGCGGCGCTCGCCGATGCCGAAGAGGCGGAGGTGCTCGCGCGTTGGTCGGGGCTCGGATACTACCGCCGCGCGCGCTCGCTGCACGCCGGGGCCCGCGCGGTCGTCGAGCGGCACGGCGGCCGACTTCCTTCCACGCGCGAGGAACTCGAACGCCTGCCGGGCATCGGGGCGTATACGGCGGGAGCGCTGCTCTCGATCGCGTTCGCGCGCCGGGAAGCGGCGATCGACGCCAATGTCGCCCGCGTCCTCGCGCGGGTCTGCGGTCTCGTGGACGCGTCGTCGGTTGCCGGGCGGGCACGGGTCGCGGCCTTCGCCGACGAACTCGTGCGCTCGTCGTCTCCCGGGGACGTCAACGAAGCGCTGATGGATCTCGGGTCCGCGGTCTGCACGGCCCGCATCGCGCGTTGCGACCAATGCCCGTTGCGCCGGACCTGCCGCGCCCATGCCGCGGGAGATCCGCTCGCGATCGCCGGGGCCCGGGCGCGCAAGCCGCCGCGCGAGGTTCGGCTGGCGTGCGCGGTCGTCCGCGATGGCGACCGCGTCCTGTTCCTGCGCCGGTCCGAGCGCGAACGCCTGCTGGCGGGACTCTGGGAACTGCCGACCGTCGAGGGCGGCGGAGAAGGCGGTGCATCGCAGGCGCTCGCGCTGCTGGTGCGCGAGCGCGCTGGGCTCGTCGTGTCTCCCGGCGACCCGGTGGCCGAGGTCCGCCACGAGATCGTCGGGCGTCGCATCCGCGCGACGGTCTACGAAGCGAAGGCTCCGGCCGGCCGGGTTCGCCGGCTTCCGCGCGACGCGCGGCTCGTGGCTCCGGACGAGATGGAGGAGATCGGCCTGCCGGCGCTGCCGGTCAAGGTTCTCCGCGCGCTGGACCGGCGTCGGCGGCCGAGATCGAGCGAAGGTCGCGCGGCAGCGCGAACGTGACGTTCTCGCGCGCGGTCTCGAGGTCCCCGACGTCGTTGCAGCCGAGTTCGCGAAGGCGCGAGATCGTTTCCTGCACGAGAGCCTCGGGCGTCGACGCGCCGGCCGTCAGCCCGATCGTGGAAGCTCCCTCGAGCCAGGCCGGATCGACGTCGGCCGCGCATTCGATCAGGTGCGCCCGGGCGCCCGTCGTGCGCGCGACCTCGACGAGGCGGTTCGCGTTGCTCGAGGTCGGCGAGCCGATCACGAGCACGAGGGCGCACGCGCGCGCGAGCTCCTTGACCGCGGTCTGCCGGTTCTGCGTCGCGTAGCAGATGTCGTCCTTCTTCGGCGTGCGCGCCTGCGGGAAGCGGCGCTGGATCGCCTCGACGACCTCGCGCGTGTCGTCGACCGACAGCGTCGTCTGCGTGACGACGGCGATGCGCTCGTCGGAGGGCAGGTCGAGGTTCTCGACATCCGCCGTGGTCTCGACGAGCATCATGCGCTCGGGCGCGTGGCCGAGCGTGCCTTCGACCTCGACGTGCCCGCGATGGCCGATCAGCAGGATGCGATACTCCTCGCGCGCGAACCGGAGGGCCTCCAGGTGCACCTTGGTCACGAGCGGGCAGGTCGCGTCGATCACGCGCAGGCGTCGCGTGTCGGCCTCCTCGCGCACCGCCGGCGAGACGCCGTGGGCCGAGAAGATCAGCAGGCTTCCCGTCGGGACCAGCGTGAGGTCGTCGACGAAAATCGCGCCGCGCGCGCGCAGCCGGTCGCAGACATGGCGGTTGTGGACGATCTCGTGGCGCACGTAGACGGGAGGGCCGTAGTGGTCGAGCACGAGGTCGACGATCTCGATGGCGTAGGAAACCCCGGCGCAGAAACCGCGAGGGCTCGCGACGAGCAGGCGTCTCGAAGGCGGGGCGGAAGCGGACTCGTGCACGACGGGCGAGCCTGTCACGCCCGCGAAAAGCGGACAAGCCGCACGGCGCGCGTTGGCCCGTGCCCCGGCGAGGAGCACAATGCGCCAATGCCGGCTCCGGATTTCGTCCTCGCGAGCAGCCCGCGGCCGAACTGCGCTCGTCGAGGCCGCCGACGCGCCGGCGGCGGGAAGGTCCTCGGAGCGGGGACCGCGATCCTCGTCGCTTCGCTCGCGCTGCTTTCGTCTTCCGGTTGCCGCGGGCACGCGCACGGTCCCGGGCAGATCCACGGCCGCGCCGTTCCCGAGACGGTCGTCGCCGAACGCGAAGCCGCGCAGGCCGCCGCCGCCGCCGCCGTCTCCGGCGGCGGGGCCCCGGAGCGGCAGATCCTGTTCGGCGACCTTCATTCGCACACGACCTGGTCGGCCGACGCCTCGATGATGAGCCTGCCCCTGATGCAGGGCGAAGGCGTGCACACGGTCGCCGACGCGTGCGACTTCGCGCGATACTGTTCCGCGCTCGACTTCTGGGCCGTCACCGACCACGCCGAATCGCTGACCCCGCGTCGCTGGCGCAAGACCGTCGACTCGATCCGTCGCTGCAACGCGCCGGCCGGCGGTTCGAGGTCTCCGGACGTCGTCGCGTATCTGGGTTGGGAGTGGACGCACATCGGACTGACGGCCGACGAGCACTACGGCCACCGCAGCGTGATCCTGCGCGACCTCGAGACCGGGAAGATCCCTGCGCGTCCGATCGCAGCCGGGGCGTTCAGCGGGCAGGTCATGCGGGACAAGCTGCCGTGGACGGTGCGCTACCTGCTGCCGCTCGTCGAATGGCGCAATCGCGACCGCTATCTCGACTTCCTCGACTATTGGCAGCAGTCGCGCGAGGTCGAGGACTGCCCGACGGGCGCCGACGTGCGTGAGGTCACCGAGGACTGCATGGATTTCGCGAGGACGCCTGCCCAACTGCTCGAGAAGCTCCGGCAGTGGGGCGGCGAGAGCCTCGTGATCCCGCACGGCACGACCTGGGGCATCTACACGCCGCCCGGCTACTACCTCGACCGTTCGCTGCGCGCGCCGCAGCACGACGACGACCGCCAGCCGCTCGTCGAGATCTTCTCCGGCAACGGCAACACGGAGCACTACCGTACCTGGACCGAATCGGCGGTGGACCAGGAGGGACACCTCGTCTGTCCCGAGCCGACGTCGGAGTACGAGCCCTGCTGCTGGCGCGCCGGCGAGATCATCCGCGCCCGTTGCGTGGATCCGGCCACGGACGAGTGCCGCGCACGAGTCGAGGACGCGCGGCGAAACTACCTCGCCGCCGGCGCGTCGGGACGCCTGACGGTCGCGGGCGCCGACATCGCCGCCTGGAAGGACTGCGGCCAGTGCCGCGACTGCTTCGCGCCGACGTTCGCGATGCGCCCCGGCGGTTCGGTGCAGTACGCGCTCGCGCTGACGGACTTCGGCGACCCGGACCGCCTGCGTCGCTTCCGGTTCGGTTTCGTCGGAGGCAGCGACAGCCACACCGCGCGGCCCGGCAACGGCTACAAGGAATTCGCCCGACAGGAGATGACGGAGACGTTCGGTCCGAAGAGCGCCTTCTGGCGCGAACGCGTGCGGCCGGTCGGCGAGCCCGATCCGGAATCCGAGGCGATCGACCCGAAGAACAACCGCTTCGAACGCTTCCAACTCCTGGACTTCGAGCGCAACTCGTCGTTCGCGTACACCGGCGGCCTCGCGGCCGTGCACGCGGCGTCGAGGAGCCGCGAGGCGATCTGGGACGCGCTCCAGCGTCGCGAGGTCTACGCGACGAGCGGAGAACGGATCCTGCTGTGGTTCGACCTCCTGCAGCCGGGGGCGGCGGTCGCGCCGATGGGCTCCAGCGTCGCCTCGTCGCGCACCCCCCGGTTCCGCGTCCGCGCGGTCGGGAGCCCCGTGCAGAAGCCGGGGTGCCCGGACTTCGCGTCAGCCGGCCTCGGCGCGTCGCGCCTTGCCGAGCTCTGTCTCGGCGAGTGCTACAACCCGACCGGCGAGCGCCATCCGGTCGTGAGGATCGAGGTCGTTCGCATCCGCCCGCAGGTCCGGCCCGGCGAGCCGATCGGCGACCTCGTCGAGGATCCGTGGAAGACGATCGATTGCCCCGCGGGGAACGGGGGCTGCGTGGCGGAGTTCGAGGACGATTCGTTCGCGGCGGGTCGGCGCGACACTCTCTATTACGTTCGCGCGATCCAGGCGCCGACGCCGGCCGTCAACGCGGCCGGGTTGCGCTGCCGCGCGGGCAGCGCAGGCCCTTGCGACGAGGTCGAGCCGTGCTACGGCGATTGGCGCACGCCCTACGACGACGACTGCCTCGCGCCCAACGAGGAGCGGGCGTGGTCGTCGCCGATCTACCTGGCCTGGAGCGCGGGAGCCGACGACAGGCGCTCGAGCAACTCGCGGTAGACCGTCAGCTGCTCGATGATCTCCTCGAGGCGCTGCGCGCGCTCGAGGCTGCGACGGTCACGCGCCCGCTTCCACTCCTCCATCCGGTCGGAGAGTCTGCGGCGAAGCTCGGCGACGTCGGCCTGCGAGGCGACGGCCTTTTCCTGCAGGCGTCCGGCGAGCTCGGCCAGGCGCTCCTCGCTGCGCTTCGTGAGTCGCTCGAGCGACTGGCGGGTCGATTCGAGCAGGCGGGCGCGCGTGTTCTGGCAGCCCTCGTACGCGAGCAGCGCCTCCACGCGTCGCTTCCAGATCGTCACCGGACTGACGCGCTTCAGGTCGGACGCGATGCCGAGCTTCGCCATCGTCCAGATCAGCCACTTGCTCGGATCCCAGTCGAACGCGCGGATGCCGTTGCGGTAGTCGTTCGGGAACGCGTGGTGGAAATTGTGCCAGCCCTCGCCGAACGCCACGACGGCGAGCAGCCAGTTGTCGGCGGCGGTCACGTCCGGGTTGTAGGGGCGCTGCTTGCCGGTGTGGGCCCACGAGTTGATGAACCAGGTCGTGTGGTGGATCACGACGATCCGCACCGCGCCGACCAGCAGCAGGCCGCCCCATCCGCAAAGCAGGAACGGGATCAGGAAGCTCGTCACGACCGCGATCGGGACGTAGAAGCGGTGCTGCAGCATCACGAGTCGGTCGTTCTTCAGGAAGTGCGGCAGGCGAGTCATCTGCGTGCCGGTCTCGCGCCGGATGAGCCAGCCGATGTGCGAGTACCAGAACCCGCGCCGGCGGTTGTAGGGGTCGCTCTCGGTGTCGATGTGCGAGTGGTGCCGGATGTGGTCGACGGACCACTCGAGCGCCGAGCCCTGCCAGGCCGCCGCGCCGAGCGCGAGCAGCACGGCTTCCGCGACCGGGTGCGCCTTGAACGTGCGATGCGACAGCAGCCGGTGATAGCCGACCGTGATCGACATGCCGGTGCCGTAGTAATACGCGATCGCGAGCAGCACTTCGGCCCACGTCACGCCGAAGTGCCAGGCGTA
Organism: uncultured Myxococcales bacterium; assembly: GCA_964476185.1. GTDB lineage: Bacteria > Desulfobacterota > Binatia > UBA1149 > CAITLU01 > DATNBU01. The sequence goes on along the minus strand of CAYYZO010000015.1, from coordinate 30,718 downwards.
AACGGGCCAGGCCAGCGCCCCGAGCGTGGTCCCGACGATGAACAGGACGGTGGGCCAGTTGATGGGAGGGGTGGCGGTCTCGGACACGGTGCTCATTGGGCGAGGACTGTGCCACAGGCGCCGCCCCATCACTATTCCAGGACCCGGAAAACGGGGTCGGAATCCGGCCGAACCGGCGACCGAGGGCGCCCGGCGGACGGGCGCCGCGGGCCGGTTGAAAAGCGTCCAGCGCGGATTTAAGAGTCGCTCAAGTTGGAACGACCGGCCTTTCTCGCCGGACCGCTCCTTCCTTTTCCAGATTCATCGCGGGAGACGAGGATCCGATGAGCAAGATCAAGGTCGCCATCATCGGAGTGGGGAACTGCGCCAGCTCGCTGGTCCAGGGCATCCACTATTACGATGGCGAACGGCTGGAAGAAGCGATCGGCCTGATGCACCGCGAGATCGGCGGCTATCGGCCCGGGGACATCGAGATCGTGGCCGCGTGGGACGTCGACCGGCGCAAGGTCGGCCGCGACGTCGCCGAAGCGATCTTCGCGGCGCCGAACTGCACCACCGTCTTCTGCGCCGACGTGCCGCCGACCGGCTCGATCGTGCGCATGGGGCGCGTCCTCGACGGCGTCTCCGGCCACATGGCGGACTACGCCGAGGCCCGCACGTTCGTCCTGGCCGGCGAGCCGGAGCCGGATCGGGACGAGATCGTGGCCGAACTGCGGGCCAGCGGTGCCGACATCGTGATGAACTACCTGCCGGTCGGCTCCGAGGAAGCCACTCGCTTTTACGCCGAGTGCGCGCTCGAGGCCGGCTGCGCGTTCATCAACAACATGCCGGTGTTCATCGCGAGCGACCCGCAGTGGGCGGCCCGCTTCGAGCAGGCCGGACTCCCGCTGATCGGCGACGACATCAAGGCCCAGCTCGGCGCCACGATCACCCACCGGACGCTGATGGACCTCTTCGCCAAGCGCGGGGTCAAGGTGGACCGCACGTACCAGCTCAACACCGGCGGGAACACCGATTTCCTGAACATGCTGAACCGACGACGCCTTGCGTCGAAGAAGATCTCCAAGACCGAGGCGGTCCAGTCGGTCGCGGCCGAGCGGCTCGACGACGACAGCATCCACGTCGGCCCGAGCGACTACGTGCCGTGGCAGAACGACAACAAGGTCTGTTTCCTGCGCATGGAAGGCCGCATGTTCGGCGACGTGCCGCTGAACCTCGAACTGCGGCTCTCGGTGGAGGATTCGCCGAATTCGGCCGGCGTGGCCATCGATTCCATCCGCTGCTGCCGCCTCGCGCTCGATCGGGGCATCGGCGGGGTCCTGCACGCGCCGGCAGCCTACTTCTGCAAGCATCCGCCCCGCCAGTACACCGACGACGAGGCCTGGCGGCTCACCGAGGCCTGGATCGCGGGCGGCTGGGGAGAACTGGCCGGGGCGGTCGCCGGCGGCGATCCTCCCGTGCGGCCCGCACGGGCGAAGGCGGCCGCCGAGCGCTGAGCGCCGGGCGAGCCGCGGGGCGTCGCGGAAAGCCGCCCGTCCGAGGGCCCGCGAAAGGGCGCCGCGGCGCGATCCTGCTGAAAATCGCGTGCTGCGGTGCGGCGACTGTGGTCAAGCGCCGGCGAAACCGCTACAACCGCAGCCCATCACGACGACCCGGGTCAACGCGGGTAGCCCGGTCGTCGAGAGTTCCCATGCGCCGAAGACCACCGTTGAACACGCACGAGTTGGCGGTCATCGCCCTCGAGTTCCGCCGCGCGATCGAGAAGTCGAGCGCGCGCCGGCACGCCAAGGTGATGAGCCGCTTCCCCCTCGGTTGCTGCAAGCACGCTTCGCAGCTCCTCGCGCGGTATCTCGTCACGGAACTGCACACGCCGCTGGTGACCTTCATCCACGGGGAGCGCGGCGGCACCGGCAACGGCGACCCGTGGCAGTCGCACGTTTGGCTGAGCGTGAACGAACACACGCTCGACATCACCGCCGACCAGTATCCCGAGATCGACTCGCCCGTCGTCGTCAGTGTCGGCAGCGGCTGGCACTCGACCTGGAGGCGGCAGCGCCGCCTCACCTACGGCGAGATGATGACGTTCGACTTCTGGGAGCGCATCCGCTTCCACCGCATGTACAACTCGGTCCTGCGCGCGATGGCGACACCGCCTCCGCCGCGCGTGCTGTATCCGCTGCGCAACGCGGGTCCGCCGGCCGAACCCGCGGCGTCCTGAGTCGCAACCGGCTGCCGCGCCGGTTCGCGTCGAGCGGACTCGAGCGCGAACGACGACGCCGGCCGTGGCCGTTCGACACGGTTCCCTGCATGTCCTAGCCGTAACCGCGGGCGCCGGGTCGATCCCGGTCCGCAAGCCGCGATCCGGTACGGCAAGGAGCAGCAACGTGGCCGATTCCCTCAGGCTCGACGAAATCACGGTGGACGCATCCAACCTGTATCGGGAGGAAGTGTTTTCCGACCTGAAGGTCGCGACGATCCGCCGCCTCACGCCCGTCAAGGTCGACGGAAGCGAGGACACGGCACGGCAGGCGATCTGGTCGGTGGAAACGCAGATCCTGACTCCGCAGGGACTCGTGCCGGTGCACGCTCCGGTCGAAGCGGCGTCCCTCGCCGAAGTGATCGAGAAGTTCCCCGCCGCGATCCAGGCCGGCCTGGACCGCATGATCGAAGAGGCGCGAGAGATCCGCCGCCAGTCGGCCAACCGCATCGTCACTCCCCAGGAAGTCGGGGGCGGCAAGATCATCTTCTGAGAGCTTCCTCCCGGGCCTCGCCGGCCGAGCGGTCGTCGAGGTCGCCTCGGGAGGGAGCGGCGCGGGGGCCCCGAGGGGCTTCTTACTCTCCCGCGTGCTCGCAACCAGCCTGCGCTGCGCCGCTTCCGTCGAGCGTCGCCACTGCGCGGCTGGCCTTCGCCGTCGGAAATGCAGCGATCACTCCGGCGCCCGGGACGGCCATCTGTTTCGCGTCGGCTGCCGGAGCCGCTTGCGCGGCCGCCGCGGCCACCCGTTGCGCGTCCTCGTCGTCGGCGGGCGCGGAGGTGAGCTGGCCGGTTTCCGGATCCACGTAGGCTCGCAACTCGGGCGCTTCCCCGCCGTCGCCGGCGGGCGCCGCCGCGCCGGCGCCGCCGCAGCCGCATCCCGCGGGCTTCTTCTCGACCGCGCCGTGGGGGCAGGTGCCCCCGGATTTCGACGGGCAGTCGGCGCCGCAGGCGCAGCTTCCCCCCTGGCCGAGCGGACAGGCGCACGCGCTGGCCGGTTCGCCGGAAGCGGCCCCGGCGCAGCCGCCGGCCTGGCCGCAGGCGCCCTGCATCATCGGACAGGCCCCGGCGGCGCAGGCACAGGCCGCGCCGTCCTCCCGGTTCGGGCACGCGGACGTGTCGGACGGCGCGAGCACCATCGCACCGAGCGAGAGGACGCCGGTGACGAGGGCGAGGCGGGCGATCTCGAGCACGGGAATTCGGGACGTTGGCATCGCAGGACCTCCATGTCCGCCAGGGGCGGGACTGCTCGACGCGATGTTAGGTCCGCCCGCCCGCAGGAGCCAGTCGGTTCCCGCACCGGCGTTCGCGGCCGGCCGGCCGCCGCCTTCGCGAGAGACGTCGCGGTCGCTAATCGAAATCTCACAGAAAAGGCGGAAGGCGGACCTTGCATCCGGGCAAGCGTGTGCGAGTAATCCCCCCTATGTCGAAAGAGAAAATTCTCGTCGTCGAAGACGAAGACGATATCGCGGAGCTGATTCGTTATAACCTTCACAAGGAGTCGTACGACGTCCGCGTCGCCGGCAACGGCGAGAAGGCCGTGGAACTGGCGCGTCGCGACCACCCGGACCTCGTCCTTCTCGATCTCATGCTGCCCGGCATGGGCGGACTCGAGGTCTGCCGAACGCTGAAGTCGGACACCGCCACCGCCGGCATCCCGATCGTCATGGTCACGGCGCGCGGCGAGGAGAGTGACGTCGTCAGCGGCCTCGAGCTCGGCGCCGAGGATTACGTCACCAAGCCGTTCGCGATCAAGGTGCTGCTGGCGCGCGTGCGCGCGGTGCTGCGCCGGAACTCGACGAGGGTGGTCGCGGAAGACGAGCCGATCCGGATCCACGACATCGAGATTCATCCGGGCCGCCACGAAGTGCGCGCGGGCGGCGACGAGGTCGTCCTCACGAACACCGAGTTCCGCATCCTGCACTTCCTCGCGCGCCGGCCCGGATGGGTGTTCACGCGCTACCAGATCGTCGACGGGATTCGCGGGGAGAACTATCCCGTGACCGAGCGTGCCGTGGACGTCCAGATCGTCGCCCTTCGGCGCAAGCTCGGCGGCTTCGGCGGTCTCATTGAAACCGTCCGGGGCGTGGGCTACCGCTTCAAGGAGTGACGATGCCCTTCGCGCTCCGTCGGACGCGGCTCTTCTGGCAGATCGCGACGCCGATGGCCGTGCTCCTCGTCGTCGGTCTCGCGGCCGTCGCGTGGCAGGCGGCCCGGCTCATGCGCGACGCCCACACCGCCCAGGTCGCCATCCAGCTCGAGTCGAGCGCCGCGCTCGTGGAGGGCACGCTCGCCGACGAGCTCGCCGCGCCCGACCGCACGGTCATCGACCCGATCGTCAAGCGCATCGGCAAGGAGGCCGGTCTTCGCGTGACGGTGATCGCGGCCGACGGGACGGTGCTCGGCGAGTCCGACGACGATCCGGCGGTGATGGACAACCACGCGACGCGGCCGGAGGTCGTCGAAGCGCTCGCCAGCGGCGCCGGGACCGCCATGCGCCGCAGCGACACGATCGAGACCGACATGATGTACTCGGCGCGGGCCGTGCGCCGCGATGGACGCCTGCTCGGCGTCGTTCGCACCGGCGTTCCGCTCGCCGCGCTCGACGCCGCGGCCCGCGAGCTCCGCAACCGCAGCGTCGCGGCGGCCGCGGCGGCCGCGATCCTGACGATCGGCTGCGGCCTGTGGATCACGCGGCGCGTGACGCATCCTCTCGAGGAACTCGAGCGCGTGGCGCAGGCGCACGCGCGACGCGACGCGACGGCGGCGCCGCCGGTGCGGACCTCGGTCTACGAAGTCCAGCGGGTGGCCGAGGCGATGCAGCAGATGACGCTCGACCTCGACAGTCGCATCGCCGCGCTGGTGGCCGAGCGCAACGAGCAGGAAGCCGTGTTGTCGAGCATGGTCGAGGGCGTGCTCGCGATCGACGCGGCGGAGCGGGTGATGACGATCAACGCCGCCGCCGCGCGGCTGCTCGGGATCGAGGCCGTGCAGGCGCTCGGACGGACGATTCACGAAGTCACGCGCAACGCGGCGCTCCAGCGCTTCGTCGCGGAGACCCTCGGCGCCGAGTCCCCGGTGGAGCGCGACGTCGCGCTCCACGGAGAGGAGTCCCGTTTCCTGCAGGTCCACGGCGCGCCGGTCCGCGACGCCGAGGGCCGCCGCATCGGCGCGGTCGTCGTGCTGAACGACGTGACGCGGATCCGCCGGCTCGAGACCGTGCGTCGCGACTTCGTGGCCAACGTCTCCCACGAACTGAAGACGCCCGTCACGTCGATCAAGGGGTTCCTCGAGACGCTCCTCGGCGGCGCGATGGACGATCCCGCGAACGCGCGCCGCTTCCTGGAGATCGCCGCCCGCCAGGCCGACCGGCTCGGCGCGATCATCGAGGACCTCCTGCTGCTCTCGCGCATCGACCAGGACGGCGAGCAGCAGCTGATCGAGAAGAGCCTGACCGCGATCGAAACCATCGTGGAAGGCGCCGTCGAAGTGTGCCGGCCGAAAGCGGACCAGAAGGGCGTTCCGCTGGAGGTGCGCTGCGAGCCGGCGCTGCGGGCGCGTTTGAACGGCGCGATGGTCGAGCAGGCGCTGATCAACCTGATCGACAACGCGGTCAAGTACTCCGACGCGGGCCAGCCCGTCCGGATCGAGGCGGGAAGCGACGGCGACGCGATCGTGCTGACGGTCGCCGACCGGGGCCCCGGGATCGAGGCGGAGCACCTGCCGCGCCTGTTCGAGCGTTTCTACCGCGTGGACAAGGCCCGCACCCGCGCCGTCGGGGGAACGGGTCTCGGCCTGGCGATCGTCAAGCACATCGCGCAGACCCAGGGCGGCAGTGTGCAGGTCGAGAGCCGTCCCGGCGACGGCAGCACGTTCACGCTGCGCTTCCCGGTCGCCTGACTCGTTCCGCGTCCTCCCGGATCACCGCCGCGAGGGTTCGCCCGCCTGCCGACGTTCACCAAACCCTAACACGGCAGGTCCACGTTGCCGGTGGGCCCGCGCCGGAACACCGCAGGTCCGACGGGAGAGGAAAAGTCCTCGTGATCGAACGGCTCGGACACAGGGTCGTGGCTCTTCCCGGGCCCGCCCGGACGACGCGCTCCGTGCGTCGGTCGTCGGCGGCACTGTCGCCGCCGGGCAAGCATTCGAACTTCACCGTCAGCATTCGACTCGCGAGGTTCCGTTTCGCGTGAGGTGCCCCCGGTCGGTCGCATGCGAGCGGGAGTCGCCGCTCGAACCGCCGACCGCCGCACTTCCTGGTCCCGCCGTTCGGGCGCAGCGATCGCCCGCCGGCACAAGGAGAAGACCCGATGAACCCCTTCCGTCCGTTGCTGACCGGCCTCGTCGTCGCGGCATTCGCAACCCCGGCCGCCGCCCAGGTGGCGGTGGATCCTGCCATTCCCTCCTACACGTCGATCAAGGGCGTGTCGGGGACGATCAAGAGCGTCGGGTCGGACACGATGAACAATGAGATGACGCTCTGGGCCGAGGGCTTCAAGGCGTTCTATCCGAACGTGACGGTCGAAGTGGAGGGCAAGGGGTCGTCGACGGCGCCGCCCGCGCTCGTCGCCGGCACGGCGCAGTTCGGTCCCATGAGCCGATCGATGAAGGACGCGGAGATCGCCGACTTCAAGGGCCGCTTCGGCTACGAGCCGTCGGCCGTCGCGACGAGCATCGACATGCTCGCGGTCTTCGTCCACAAGGACAATCCGATCGCGCACCTGACGCTCGCGCAGCTCGACGGCATCTTTTCGAAGACCCGCAACTCGGGAAGCCCGGACATCACGACCTGGGGCGACCTCGGCCTGACCGGGGAATGGAAGGACCGCCAGATCAGCCTCTACGGCCGCAACTCGGCCTCCGGCACCTACGGCTATTTCAAGGAACACGCGCTGGGCAAGGGCGACTTCAAGGACACCGTCAAGGAACAGCCCGGCAGCTCGACCGTCGTGCAGGCCGTGGCGAGCGATCGCTATGCGATCGGCTACAGCGGCATCGGCTACAAGACGGCCGACGTGATCGCGGTGCCGCTCGCGGCCGCTGCGGACTCCAGCCCGGTCGAGGCCTCGCCCGAGAACGCTTACACCGGCGAGTACCCGCTGGCCCGGTTCCTCTATCTCTACGTGAACAAGAAGCCCGGGGAGTCGCTCGACCCGCTGCGCAAGGAGTTCCTCCGGTTCGTGCTCAGCCGGCAGGGACAGGAGACCGTGGTCAAGGACGGGTACTACCCGCTCACCGAGGCGCTCTGCGCGCAGCAGCGCGGAGCGGTCGGACTCGACTGAGCCGGCCTGCGGAGCACGCGCCGCGCGGAAGGACCATCGAATGTCGGCCGAGAAGCGATCCAGGAGGGTGCGAACGACACGACCGGCGGTGAAGATCGTCGACCGCGCCGCGCGTCACGTGATCCGGATCGGCGGCATCGGCACGATCGCCGCGATCTCGATGGTCTTCTTCTTCCTGTCGTGGGTGGTTTGGCCGCTCGTGCGCAGCGAGTCGCTGGGCGAGCCGCGGAGCGTTCCGGCCGGAATGGGCGCCGCGCGCATTGTCGCGACCGGAACCGACGACACGATGTCGCTCGTCTGGGCTTGTGACGAGGCCGGCCGCTTCGCGGCGTTCGACGCCGCTGGGGGCGCGCGGCTGTCCGGGGTGCAACCATTCACCGAGTCGCCGACCGCATGGTCGTTCCCGGTGCGCAGCTCGAAGGCGATCTTCGGCTTCGCCGACGGGACGATCCGCTTCGTCGAGATCGAACACCGCACCGAGTACCGCGACGCCGCCGCGATGCCGGCCGGCGATCGCGACCGTCCGCTCGGCGAGCGCTTCGTGATGGAGGGCAAGGTGGCCGAACGCGTCGGCGCCGACCAGTTCGCCCTCCGCAGCATCGCCTGGACGGCGAGCGACCCGGTCCCGATCGCCGCGGGCACCCCGATCGTCGCCGTCGACCTTTCGATGACGCCTGGCGGACCGGCCTCGGCGTCGGTCGATCGCGACGGCACGCTGCGGGTGTCGCAGGTGCGCACGACGCGCAACCTGCTCACCGGGAAGGACAAGCTCTCGACCACCAGCGGGGAGTTGAAGCTCGACGCCGTCGCCGAGAGGGGGTTGCCGCGCTGGGTGCTGCTGCGCGGGCTGGGGGACAATGCCCTCGCCGTCTGGGAGGACGGTTTCGCGCTGCGCGTCGACGTCCGCCGGCTTGCCGAACCGCAGGTCGCCGAGCACATCGATTTCGTGCCGTCGCCCGGCGCGCGGATCAGCGCGATCGGGTTCCTGAACGGCAAGAACACCCTTCTCGTCGGGGACACCGAGGGCGGGCTTGCCGCCTGGTTCCGCGTGCCCGCGCCGAACAAGACCACGTCCGACCGCACGCAGTTCCTGCGCGCGCACGACCTCGGCAACGCCGGGACGCCCGTCGTCTCGATCGCGTCGTCGCCGCGCACGCGACTGATGGCGGCGGGATACGCGGACGGCAGCCTGCGCGTCTTCCACGTCACTTCGGACCGGCTGGTGGCCGAGTCGCGCGTCGCCACGGCGCGGGCCGTCGGGCCCATCGCGCTGGTCCCGGACGACACGGCGATCGTCGCGTGGGCGGAGGGCCTGGTGACCCTCGCGCTAGATGCGCCGCATCCGGAAGTGTCGTGGCGCTCGCTGCTGCAGCCGATCCCCTACGAAGGCTACGCGAACCCCGAACACGTCTGGCAGTCGTCCAGCGGCACCGACGACTTCGAGCCGAAGTTCGGCCTGTGGCCGCTCGTCTTCGGCACCTTGAAGGCGACGCTCTACGCGATGATGTTCGGCGTGCCGATCGCGCTGATGGCGGCGATCTACACGAGCGAGTTCCTGCATCCCGACGTGAAGTCGAAGATCAAGCCGACGATCGAGATGATGGCGAGCCTGCCGAGCGTCGTGCTCGGCTTCGTCGCGGCGCTGGTCCTCGCGCCGATCGTCGAGCAGATCGTGCCGGAGGTGATGACGGCCGTCCTGCTCGTCCCGTTCACGCTGCTCCTCGGCGCGCACCTGTGGCAGTTCGTACCCGGCGGACGCCGCTCGGCCCTTCAGGGAGGCCGACTCGCGTTGTCGGCGACGGCGATCGGCGTCGGGCTCCTGGGGGCGTTCCTCTGCGGCCCGCTGCTCGAACGGTGGCTCTTCGCTGGCGACCTGCGGCTGTGGCTCGACGGCAAGGCCGGCGGCGCCGCGGGCGGATGGATCTTCTTCCTCGCGCCGCTGGCGGCCGTGGCGGCCGGCGCGCTCGCCGTCCGGACGGAACCGCGCGTGCTGCCGGGCCGCGGCTCGGCGCCGCTGCGGTCCCTGCTGACGTTCACGTCGGCGACCGCGCTCACGATCGTGCTGGCGGTCGCGGGAGCGAACCTGGTCTCGGCTTTCGGCCTCGACCTTCGCGGCGGGCCCGTCGGCACCTACGTGCAGCGCAACGCGCTCGTCGTCGGTTTCGTGATGGCGTTCGCGATCGTGCCGATCATCTACACGATCGCCGAGGACGCGCTGTCGAGCATCCCGGAGAACCTGCGCGCCGGCTCTCTGGCGCTCGGCGCGACGCCCTGGCAGACGGCGGTGCGCATCGTCGTCCCGACGGCGATGAGCGGCCTGTTCTCTGCCATCATGGTCGGTCTGGGCCGCGCCGTCGGCGAGACGATGATCGTGTTGATGGCGGCGGGCAACACCCCGGTCCTCGACTGGAACGTCTTCAACGGTTTCCGGACCCTGTCGGCGAACATCGCGGTCGAGCTCCCGGAGGCCGTGCGCAACGGCACGCACTACCGGACGCTGTTCCTGGCCGCGTTCACGCTGTTCGTCATGACGTTCGTGCTGAACACCGCGGCCGAGCTGATCCGTCTCCGCTTCCGCAGGAGGGCGCAGCAGCTGTGAGCCCCCTCCACGCCAGCGACAACGCGACCGTCGTGCGACGCGACGCCTCGCGCGCGCGGCGCCGCGCCAGGGCGGCGGCGACTTCGCTGCGCGCCTGCGGCGAACCGCTGCTGTGGCTCACCTCGGGAGGCCTCGCGTTCTCGCTGGCGATGATCCTCGGCCTGCTCGCGCTGGTCCTGTTCGAGGGGATCCGCACGTTCTGGCCCGAGCCGGTCGTGCGCGTCGAGGTCGCGGACGGTCCTGCGGCCCTCGGGGAGATCACGCGCAGCGAATGGTACGAGCCGGCGGCGTCGGTGTTCGACGCCCTGCCCGAAGGCGGGCGCGAGGCGGCCCGCTCGGCGGTCGCCGCGAGCGGCGGACGGTCGCTGCGCCGGCTCGTCCGGACCGGCAACTTCGAGCTCACCGGGGAGCACTTCCGCTGGATCAGCGACTTCGAGTCGACCTCAGAGCGGCTGCCCGAGTGGGCGATGGTCGTCGAACGCCGCACGTGGGGACGCTTCTACGGCGAAGCCTCGGCCTATCTCGTGGACGGACAACCGATCGCGACGGAACCGGCCGAGGTCGTCGCCGAGTACGAGGCCCGTATCGGCGAGGTGTCCGACCGCTGGGAGGAACGACGCGAGCTGGAGGTGCACGAGATCGGTCGCGTCAATCGCCGGGTCGAGCAGGCGCGCCTCGCGGTGCGCGGAGCCGAGCGGGATCACGGCCGGCAGTCGGCCGAGTACGCGGAGGCCGTGGCCGCCGCGCAGGCCGTGGAGCAGGAGACCGCCGCGGAGTTCGCGTCGATCCGCGCGCGGATCGACGAGCTCGACGCCGGGAACGCGCGTCAGGCCCTCGTGCTCCGGACGTCCGACGGGAAGGACGTCACGCTGCCGATGGCGAGCATCGTCCGCGCGTATCCGGCCAACCGGCTCGGCGTCCTCGACAAGCTCGGCGTCTACTTGTCGCGCTGGTGGGAGTTCCTGCGCGACGACCCGCGCGAGGCCAACAGCGAGGGCGGGGTCTTCCCGGCCATCTTCGGGACGGTCGCGATGACGCTGTTGATGTCGATCCTCGTCACGCCGTTCGGCGTGCTGGCGGCGCTGTACCTTCGCGAGTACGCCCGCGGGGGGATCGTGATCAGCGCCGTGCGCATCGCGATCAACAACCTCGCCGGCGTGCCGAGCATCGTCTTCGGCGTCTTCGGGCTCGGGTTCTTCTGCTACATCGTCGGCGCCGGGATCGACGAGCTGCTGTTCGCCGACAAGCTGCCTGCGCCGACGTTCGGAACGGGCGGGATCCTGTGGGCTTCGCTGACGCTCGCGTTGCTGACCCTGCCGGTCGTGATCGTGGCGACCGAGGAAGCCCTCGCGGCGGTTCCCAACTCGATGCGGGAAGGCTCGTATGCCTGCGGGGCCTCGAAGTGGCAGACGATCCAGCGGATCGTGCTCCCGCGCGCGATGCCGGGCATCCTGACGGGCATGATCCTCGCGATCGCCCGGGGGGCGGGCGAGGTCGCGCCGCTCATGCTCGTCGGCGCGGTCAAGCTCGCGCCGGAGTTGCCGGTGGACGCGGTGGCGCCCTTCGTGCACCTCGAGCGGAGTTTCATGCACCTGGGCTTTCACATCTACGACGTCGGGTTCCAGAGCCAGAACAGCGAGGCCGCCAAGCCGATGGTCTACACGACCACGCTGCTGCTCATCGCGATCGTGGCCTCTCTTAATCTTGCGGCAATCTGGTTGCGCGCACGCTTGCGGCGCCGGTTCGTGACGAGCCAGTTCTGACCATGGATCTCACGCTGCGGATGCCGAGGTCGGCAGAAGGACCGGGACGAGGGAACGTGCTATCGAAGCAGCCGGCAGCGGTCAGGCACGATGCGATGGAAGACACCATGACGAGTCCCGGCCGACCGGCCTCCCCACCACCCGCGACCGGCCCCGGCGCGACTCCGGCCCGCACGGCCGACGAGCCGCCGATCACCGAGGTCCACGGTTCGCTCGCGGCCGAGGAGGCCGCGGTCTCGGTCGAGCAGTTCAGCCTCTGGTACGGCCCCACCCAGGCCCTGTTCGACGTCTCGATGATCGTGCCGAAGGGCAAGGTCACGGCCCTGATCGGCCCGTCCGGCTGCGGGAAGTCGACGCTCCTGCGTTCGGTGAACCGCATGAACGACCTCGTCGAGGGGCTCCGGATCCGCGGCGACATGAAGCTCGGCGAGCGGTCGATCTACGACCCCGCGATCGACGTCATCGAGCTTCGCAAGCGCATGGGGATGGTCTTCCAGAAGCCGAACCCGTTCCCGATGAGCATCTACGAGAACATCGTCTATCCGCTGCGGATCGACGGCGAGCGCGACCGCCGGGTGCTGGACGAGGTGTGCGAGCGCAGCCTGCGAAGCGCGGCGCTGTGGGACGAGGTCAAGGACCGCCTGGCGGCGAGCGCCCTCGGCCTGTCGGGGGGCCAGCAGCAGAGGCTCTGCATCGCCCGCGCGATCGCGGCCGACCCCGAGGTGCTCCTGATGGACGAGCCCTGCTCGGCGCTCGACCCGATCGCGACCGGGCGCATCGAGGACCTGATCGACGAGCTGCGCGGGGAGTACACGATCCTGATCGTCACCCACAACCTGCAGCAGGCTTCCCGGACGAGCGATTTCACGGCATTCATGTACCTTGGCCGCCTCGTCGAGTACGGGGAGACGTTCGAGATGTTCAGCCGCCCCCACCTGAAGGCCACGGAGGCCTACATCTCCGGCCGCTTCGGCTGAGCGGCGGCGAGGAACGCACTTGCCCAAGCACCTGGACCACGAGATCGCGAGGCTGAAGAAGCAGATCCTTTCCCTTGCCGCCGACGTCGAGGAGTCCGTCGTCAAGAGCGTCGACGCGATTCGTTCGCGTGACGCGAAGCTGGCCGGGCAGGTCGTCGAGTTCGATCACCACATCGACGCCGTCGAGGTCGAGGTCGAAGAGGAATGCCTGAAGCTGCTGGCCCTCTACCAGCCCGTGGCCCAGGACCTCCGCTTCATCGTCGCGTGCATTCGTCTGAACAGCGACCTCGAGCGCATCGGCGACCTGGCGGTGAACATCGCCGAGCGGGCGATCTACCTGTCGTCGGTCGCCGAGCCGGACGAGAAGCCGATTGACGTCGGCGTGATGGGGAACCTGGTGCGCTCGATGCTCTCGGGTGCGCTCGACGCGCTCGTCAACCTCGATGCGGCCAAGGCGCGCAGCGTCTGCGCGATGGACGACGAGGCCGACGCGATGCACCGCAGCACGTTCGCGCGCGTCGAGGACGCGGTGCGCCGCCGGGCCGACGACTTCGCGACGATGACGCACTATCTCTCGGTGTCGCGCTACCTCGAGCGGATCGCCGACCACGCGACCAACATCGCGGAGGACGTGATCTACATGGTCGAGGGGGCGATCGTCCGCCATCGCGGAGAGGCCTGACCGGCGGTTGGGCTGTTCCTTCCGGGGGCTGCGCTGAACGCCCGGAGCGGCGTCTGGATCTCGCCGCTCACCGGCTCGCGGCTCGCCTTCCCGGCTGTCGGCGCATTCTCCCCGGGGGTGGCTCGGGTCGGACGGTCAGTTGCTCCGGGGTTTCCAGGGGAGGAAGGCGTTGGTGCGGGCGGCGTAGGTTTCGTAGGCGGGTTTGGTCTTGTGCAGGCGCTTCTCGAGGAGGGTGACGCCGGAGACGCGCAGGAGCAGGAACGTCATCAACGCGGGGCCGACGGCGGTCCACCACGCGCCGGTGGCGGCGGCGAACAGGAAGAACCCCCACCAGACGACGGCGTCGCCGAAGTAGTTCGGGTGGCGCGAGTAGCGCCACAGGCCGCGGTTCATCACGCGGCCGGCGTTGCGTCGGTCGGACTTGAAGCGCAGGAGCTGGAAGTCGGCGACCGCCTCGAACAGGAAACCGAACGTCCAGACCAGCACGCCGACGGCGTCGATCCAGGTCAGGTCGGCCGGAGACGCGGCGGCGATCGCGAACTGGATCGGCAACGAGACGATCCAGGCGATCACGGCCTGCAAGCCGAAGACGGTGAACAGGCTCATGACCGGGAAGCGCGTCCCCCACGAGCGGCGCATTTCCCTGTAGCGGTAGTCCTCGCCGGCTCCGAGGTTGCGCGTCAGGATGTGGAACGACAGGCGCAGACCCCACGCCGCCGTCAGCACCAGCACCAGCCGCACGCGCGGCTCGGCCCCTTCGGTGGCAGCCGAGCTGGCCGAGGCGATCACGAGGAACGCGATTCCCCACGCCGAATCCACGATGCTCGCGTCGCGCATGACGAGGCTGACCATCCAGAGGACGAAGAACAGCCCGAGGATTGCCGCCAGAGTCGAAATCATTCCCGAGTCACTCCTGCCTTCAAGTCGTCTGCGCGATGCCGTGCGCGGGACTCGTCGTCGCGTCGGTCGCATGGCGGCCGACGAACGCATCGACCTGCCGCCACTGCTCGAGCAGCCACCGTCGGCGGGTTTCGCGTTCCGCGGGGACCTGCCCGGCGGGGATCGTCCACAGCCTCGCGTGCACCGTCGCGTGGACGAGGGCGCCGCTGGCGAAGCGGTCGAACGACGCCGAGCCCTCGAACCCGGCGTGGGCGAGGAACACCACATCCGCCTGCGGCGCCGTCTCCAGCAGCGCGAGCGCGCCGCCCGAACGGGGCCGCAGCACGTGCTGCAGCTCCTCGGCTTCGCGCGCGGCGTCGTGCCGTCCTTCGCGGCTCAGCTTCTCGACGATGCGGGCCTTCTTGCCGGGAGTAAAGCGCGTGCCCTCGGGATAGAGAAGCACGCCCTCGCCGGACCCGAGTCCGCGCGCGAGGTCGGCGACCGCGGCGATCTCCGCGGCGCTTTCGCCGGAGTCGCGGCGAACGAACACGTTCGGCAGGCGGTTGCCGACGATGTCGAGGCAGGGATCCCAGAGCAGCTCGCGCTTGAGCACGTAGCGCAGCCGCACCCCGTGCGGGATGGATACGAGCAGCGCGGCGAGGACCGTGTCGGCGACGCTCGCGTGTCGCACGAACAGCAGCACGGGACGTTCGCCGAACCGGTACCCGTCGCCGGTGACCTCGAGGCGCACTCCGAAGATCCGGAACGCGACGCGCCCGAGAAGCCGGGCCCACCAGTGCTGCAGGGCGTAGTTGCGGTCGATCCACCGAGCCTCGTCCCGGTCGACGCGCCACGCGGCCCAGAGCGCCATGCTCGCCGCCACTCCGGCCAGTTCGCAGGCGAGGTACCAGAGGAAGAACACCAGGGCGCGCACGGCGGTCCATGGCTGCCGTCGCAGGAGGTCGCTGGCGGCCGCGAGAACCGCGAGCGGGACGAAGCCGACGACGAGAAGCCCGAACAGCGCCGCGTACAGCGTCACGGCCGCGATCCGGCGCGGCCAGCGCATGGAGTCGTCCCGATCCCGGTTCACGCGAACCAACCTCCCTGTTCCTTCACGGCCGACGAGGGGCGGGCGTTTCCCCGCGCGCGGGCCGTCGCTATAACCGCGTCATGCCGACCCGTGTTGCACCCGCTCGCCGACCCGCCCCAGTGCGCGACGTGGACGCGACGCCGAAGATCCGCGTCGGCGTCTCGACCTGCCTCCTCGGCGAGCACGTGCGCTACGACGCGGGGCACAAGCACGACCGCTACGTGACCGACGTCCTCGGCGCGCACTTCGACTTCGTCTCGGTCTGTCCCGAGGTCGAGGTCGGGATGGGCATCCCGCGCGAGTCGGTGCGCCTGGTGCGAAGCGACGCGGGCGACGAGATCCGCATGCTCGGCGTGCAGAGCGGCACTGACCACACGACCGCCATGCGCCGCTACGCCGGCAAGCGCGTCGCGGGCCTCGCCGCGCTCGGCATCTGCGGGTACATCCTCAAGAAGGGCTCGCCCTCGTGCGGCATGGAGCGGGTGCGGACGTACACGAGCCGGGGAATGCCGGCGACCTCGGACCGGGGGCTGTTCGCCGCCGCGTTGCTCGAGGCCGTGCCCGAACTGCCCGTCGAGGAGGAGGGGCGCCTCCTCGATCCGGTGCTGCGCGAGAGCTTCATCGAGCGCGTGTTCGCGTATGCGCGCGTGCGTGCGCTGTTCGCCTCGCGCTGGACGGTGGGCGATCTCGTCGCCTTCCAGTCGCGGGAGAAGATGCTGGTCGCGGCGCACGAGCCGGCGGCTGAGAAGGCGCTCGGCCGCATCGTCGCCGGCGCGAAGAACCTCCCGAGGGCGGAAGTCGCCGCGAAGTACCGCTCCGGGTTCCTCGGGGCGCTGTCGCGGCCGGCGCCGCGCCGCCGCCACGTGAACGTGCTGCAGCACATGCTCGGGTACCTGCGGGACGCCGCCGATCCGGCTGCCCGGCAGGCGCTCGCGAACGTCGTCGAGGACTACCGGCGAGGCCTCGTGCCGCTCGTCGTGCCGATCACGCTCCTTCGCCACTACGTGGACCTCCACGGCATAGAGTACCTGCAAAGGCAGACCTACCTCGAGCCGCATCCGCGCGAATTGCTCCTCCGCAACCACGTCTGACCGTCAGCCCGCCAGCCCGAGCATGTCGGCGAGCGCGCTGTCGAGCCTGGCGTCGCGGAAGACGAAGCCGGTCTCGACGAGCCGGCGCGGCGCGACGCGGGTCGAGGCGAGCAGCAGCGCGTCGGCCATTTCTCCGAGCAGCGCGCGCAGCGCGAACGCCGGCACGGCGAACACGGCGGGCCGGCGTAGCAAGCGGGCCAGCGTGCGCGTCAGCTCGGCGTTGGTGACCGGAACCGGCGAGGTCGCGTTCACCGGGCCGGCCAGCCCCGGGGTGGCGATCGCGTGCAGGACCGCGGCGACGAGGTCGTCGAGCGAGATCCAGCTCATCCACTGCGTCCCGGGGCCGAGCGCGCCTCCCACCCCGAGCCGGAAGGGCGTCAGCATCTGCGCGAGCGCTCCGCCCTTCGGCGTCAGCACGACGCCGATGCGCAGGTTCACGACGCGGATGCCGGCGTCCCGGGCGGGCGCCGTCGCAGCCTCCCACTGACGGCAGACGTCCGCGAGGAAGCCGTCGCCGGCCGGGGACGCTTCGTCGAGCTCCTCGTCGCCGCGGTCGCCGTAGAACCCGATGGCGGACGCCGAGACGAGGACGCGCGGCGGCCGCTCGAGCCGCGCGAGCGTGCGGCAGAGAAGGGATGTGCCTTTCGTGCGACTGTCGAGGACGCGCCGCTTCGATTCGTCCGACCAGCGGCCCGCGGCGATGTTCTCCCCGGCCAGGTGGACGACCGCGTCCACGCCCTCGAGCGCTTCCGCGTCGATGCGGTCGGCGGCGGGATCCCAGCCGATGTCTCCCGGCCCGGGGCGCCGGACGATCCGGGCGACCTCGTGGCCGCCGGTGGACAGGAAGGCCGCGAGGTCGCTGCCGACGAGCCCGTTCGCCCCGGTGACGGCAACGCGCATCGGCGCCAGGCCGGCGCGCGCGTGCGCGGCGAGGTCCTCGCGTGTCCGCCGGTGGCGCCAGGCGAAGGTCGTCCCGAGCATCGAGCGCACGACCGGTGCGGCGACCGAGGACAGGGGCGCGAGCGGCAGCCGGTACTCGATCTCGTCGATCAGCGCCGCGCCGTTACCCTCCGGCTCGACACGATGGTCGTGCTTCCACTCGGCGAACGGTCCGCTCTTCTGTTCGTCGCGGAACGATCGGCCCTCGACGAAGTCGTGGTGCTCGGCGACCCATCGCACCGACAGCGGGCCGACGGGGAGCCGCAGCGTCAGCGTCGAGCCCTCGTCGCGGATCGTTCCGTGGCGCGACTCGACGGTGGCGCCGGTCCATGGCGGCGTCAGGCGCTCGAGCGCACCGGCGCGGCAGTGCCAGTCGAACACGTCCTTCGGCGGGTGTTCGAAGTGGGACCTCTTCCGGAAGACCTGGGCCGCTGCCATCCTCTCGCCTCCTTGGCCGGATCCTGCCCGGCGCGGTTTGACACGGGGGAAAATATATTTGAAGTAATAGAAATGCGAACGAACAGTTTCCGTCCTGCCGCGCCGGTCGCTTCGGCCGGTGCGGGATCGAACCACGGCGCGAGGAGCGCCCGATCGCAGACCCCGGACGTGCCCTCGCCGCCGCGGGACGCGCCGCGCGCCGGCCGGACCAGCCCGGGCGCCGACCCGTCGGCCTACCGGATCGGTCACAAGGTCCGTCGCCTGCGCCTCGGGCGTTCGATGGGCCTCGTCGAACTGGGTCGCCACACGGGCCTTTCCGCCTCGATGCTTTCGAAGATCGAGACCGGGAAGTGCCTGCCGACGCTGCAGACCCTGCAGCGCATCGCGATGGTCTTCAGCGTCGGGCTCGATCATTTCTTCGGCGCCGACGACGACCGGCCGATGCTGTCGGTCGTACGGCGGGTCGAGCGTCTCAAGTTCCCGGAGAAGCAGGGAGCCAAGGCGCCGGGGTACTGGTTCCAGAGCCTGGACTTCCCGGCGGTCAACCGTCCGCTCAACGCCTACGAGGCCGAGTTCGAGCCGCTGCGGGAAGCCGGTTCCTCCACGCACGAGCACGACGGCGTCGAGTTCGTCTACGTGGTCGAGGGCACCCTGGGCTTCTGGTACGACGGCAAGGAGACGCAGCTCCAGCAGGGAGACGCGATCTATTTCGACGCGACGCACGCGCACGGTTATCGCCGGATCGGCAGTGACCCTTGCCGCGGCATCGTCGTTACGGTGCCCTGAGCCGCGGCGAAACAAGCCGGCTCCCGCGAGGCGCGAGCCGCCGCCGGGCCAAGCGGCGTCGTCGCTGCATCGCGATCCCGGGTTTGCTTTGAGTCGCGAGGGATCTATCTAGCTTCGACTCGCGCGCCTTCGGGGCTCGTCGTCGCGAGCAGGGATCCCGCAACGATGTATCGCTTCCTCCCGGCCCCGGTGCTCGGACTGCTGTTGCTCGGCGGCATCACGATCAGCACGATCCTGTTCGGGTTCCCGGTCTTCGCGCTCGCGATCGTCAAGTTCGCGGTGCCGCACGAAGGGTGGCGCCACTGGTGGACGCGGCCTCTCGTCTTCGTCGCCGAGACGTGGATCCGCCTGAACAACCTGATGATCGCGGCGTGCCTGCCCACGCGCTTCGTCATTCGCGGCGGCGACGACCCGCGGCTGCGGCGCGGCGGGCGCTACCTCGTCTCCAGCAACCACCAGACCTGGGCCGACGTGCTCGTGCTGCAGCGCGTGCTGATCCCGCACGTCCCGTTCCTGCGTTTCTTCATCAAGTCGGAGCTGATCTACCTTCCGGTGCTCGGTTTCGCGTGGTGGGCCCTCGACATGCCGTTCATGAAGCGCTACTCGCCCGCGAAACTCGCGAAGCACCCGCATCTTCGCGGCAAGGATCTCGAGACCACGCGGCGCTCCTGCGACAAGTTCCGCAAGGGGCCGATCTCGATCATGAACTTCATCGAGGGCACTCGCTTCTCCCCGGAGAAGCGCGAGAAGCACGGCTCGCCGCACCAGTACCTGCTCAAGCCGAAGGCCGGGGGCATCGCGGCCGTGCTCGACGCATTCTCGGGCGACCTCGACACGCTCGTCGACATCACGCTTCTCTACAGCAAGCCGGGCGCCGATTTCTGGGACTTCCTGACCGGCAAGGTCGCGATGATCTACGCGGAGATCCAGGTGGAAGTGATCCCGGAGAACCTGCGCCGCGGCAACTACACGGACGACGAGGCCTACCGCGAGCGCGTGCAGGCCTGGGTCCGTGCGCTGTGGGAGCGCAAGGACGCGCGGATCGCGGCCCTCTGGAACGAGGGCATGGCCTAGGTCGGTCCTCGAAAGAGGCCGGCCGACGACGGCGGAGCGTCGTCGGCCTCGCCCGCGACCGTGGTCAGGCCAGGTTGCGCAGTCCCTTCATCAGCGCGCGCAGGCGGACGAGGTCCTCGAGGGCGTCCCGGGCGGTTTCCGAGAGGAACGCGCCGCCCATGTTCGCGATGATGAAGTGGCGGCAGCCCGCGCGGGCGACCGGCGCGGCCAACTCGAGGATGTCGTCGGGGCTTCCCATGAAGAACAGCCGGTCGAGGATCGCCTCGTTCAGCTGCTCGAGCGCACGGTCGATCTGCGCGGGTGTCACGCGCGACGGTACGATGTCGAGGAAGCCCATGAAGTCCTCGCCCATCGGGTGCTCGATCCCGCACTCCTTCCAGATGTCGGGCGGGAGCCCGCAGGCCATGTAGGCGACGTACTTGTTGCGCAGCGCCTTCGACACGACCTGCGCGCGGTTCTTCGCCATCGCGATGAGCAGTGTCTGTCCCGCGACGAACCCGTCCATGGAGCGCCCGGCCTTCGCGGCGCCCTCGCGGATCAACTCGTAGCGGCGGGCATACTCCGGTCCGTCGACCTTCTGGCCGGGCAGCCAGCCGTCGCAGTAGCGGCCGCACATGCGAAGCATGCGCGGGAAGTGCGCGCCCATGTACAGCCGGGGCGGCTTCCCGTTGTAGAGCGGAAGGTCGAAGACCGCGTCGCGAAGCTGCCAGTACTTGCCCTCGTACGTGATCGGGGCGCCGGCGCTGTCCCAGAGCATGCGGATGATGCGGAGCGCCTCCTCGAGGCGGGAGACGCGTTCGTCGACCGGCAGCCCGTAAGGCTCGGTGTTCTCGCGAAGCCCGTTGCCGATGCCGAGCACGGCGCGCCCGCCGGAGAGGTGGTCCAGCGTCACGAACGTCTGCGCGAGCGACATGGGGTGGCGGCGGATCGGCTCGGTGACCGAAGTCCCGATGAGCGGACGCCGGAACTTCATCGCGACCCAGGTCATGATCGGCACCGGGTCGAACAGCGCGTCCATCGAGTGCACGGTCCTCGCGGCCGGCACGACGTCCGGCGTCCAGAGCCACTTGGGCGCGAACCCCATGAAATGGTCCGGCACCCAGATCGCGTCAGCGCCGAACAGGCGGGCGACGGTCACGCCGGCTTTCGTGATCCACAGCGGATGGAGGCATCCATCCTGGTATCCTACGGTGATCCTGCTCATCGAACGGACTGCTCCCGGGGGCGGTTGCCGCCCGCTGTTCTACCGATTCGCCTCCGCTTTCACTAGGAGCGGCCCGGATCGGCGCCGTGCCGGCACGAACGCCGCGCCGTTGGCGGCGTGTCATCCGGGACGCGCCGCGGCTCTGGACTCGGCCCGGTCGCCACTGGATGCTCGGACGACACGACGGAGGCAGAGGGCATGGACCAGTCGGAACTGCGGCGGATCGCCGATCGGCTCGAGATCGAGGATCTCCTGCACCGCTACTCGACGGCGATCGACACGAAGGACTTCGCGCTGCTCGACGACGTCTTCACCGGCGACGGCGTCGCCGACTACACCGCGTCGGGCGGGATTCGGGGAACGCTGCCGGAGATCAAGGAGTGGCTCTCCGCCGCGCTGTCGATCTTCAGCGTCGTGCAGCATCTCATCACGAACGTTCGCGTCGAGGTTTCCGGCGACGAAGCGTCGAGCGAATGCTACCTCTTCAATCCGCTAGGCTGGCCGGCCGGCGAGGGGCGCACCGAGATGCTCTACTGCGGAGGGTCGTACCGCGACCGGCTCGTGCGCACGCCGGCCGGCTGGAGGATCCGCGAGCGCGTGATCCGGACCCTGTACCTGGACGGCAAGCTCCCGGGGTCGTGAGGGGGGTCGGCCGTTGGAGCGGCCATGCGCCCGTCGCGACCTCTGATCTCGTGAACGAGCATTCCGTTCGGCTGGGCTCGGGATCGTCGTCCTGCAAGTTCGGTCGCCGAACGTCGAGCTTCGCCTTGCGGCGACCGCGCGCGAGAGCGAACCCGCACGACGGCCGGCACGCGAAGCCCGAAACGACGCTTACCGTTCGTGTCCCGAAAAAAAACGATTCCGCCTCCGACCGTCATTGCAAGGATGAAGCCGGGATCGTAGAAACGACCCAGCATTCGCTAGCGGGGGCTTCGATGCAGACAGGCTGGTTGTCGGGAGCGCGCGCACCGTGGTGCGCGCGAATCGCTGCAGTTGCGGGATTGTCCGTCGCGATCGTCTTCGCGGCATGCCGGTATGGACTCGCGCAGGCGGAGGGAGTGCCCGATGCGGTGACGCCGCATTCGCACGCTCCGACTGCGGCGGACGAACCCGCGGTCGGGAACGCGCGGGACTACGAGGTGCTTCGACGCCTGCTCGGCGTCCCCGGTCCGCCCGTCGCGAAGGAAGAGCCGGCCGCGGAACCTTCGGTCGTCCCCTCTGCGCCGTCGGATGTCGGCGCAGAGGCCGCGCCCGCGGCAACGATCGAGGCGTCGGTGCCGGCAAAGACGACGGCGACGCGGAAGGTCAGCGCCTCGCCGGCGCCGAAGCGCGCTCCTGCGGTGGTTCCCGCCAGGCGCCGGACGCCCGCACCGAAGGCGGTCGTCGCCGAACCCGACGAGCGAAAGGACGCGGCGACTGCGCCGGCCGAGGCCGCCGGCGACGAGCCCGCCGACGAAGGCGCCGGGACGGGCGTTGCGGCCGAAGCGCCCGGCGCCGGCATGGGCGTCGATCTGCCGGCCACGGGGCAGGTCCTGCGCGCCGGGGATTTCGAGCGGTACTCGCACCTGCTGGGGCCGTCGGCGCAGTGGGCGCTGCTGCGCGGCGCGGCGATCCGCGTCGGCGCGACGAAGCCCATTCCGATGGAAGAGGCGCGCGCCGCCGCGACGCAGCGCTATCACGCGCAGGTCGAGCTGACGCCGGACCGCAGGGACATGCGCAATTTCGTCGCCGGCATCCCGTTCCCCCTCGTGACGGACGACGACCCCGACGCCGGCATCAAGGTCGTCCTGAACCAGCAGTCGCGCCTCATCGTGGACGACGTCGACTCGCGCAGGATGGGCTGCCATCTCGCGAGCATCACGTCCGAGGGCCTCGACCTCGAGCGCACCTTCCAGGTCGAGCACTGGCGCAGGCTCTTCTACCTCGGGCGCCTGTATCACCAGCCCGCGCCGACATGGGCCAACAAGGAAGGCATCCGCTATCGCGAACTGCAGTATCCCTTGATCGAGCCGTTCGACCTCAAGGGCGGCGGCTGGAACTACATCCGCTACATGGACGTCGGCCGCTCGGACGACGGCTGGATCTACTATCCGCTCACGCGCCGCGTGCGCCGCATCAGCACGGCGCAGCGCTCGCAGGGCTTCTTCGGCCAGGACATGGACCTCGACAGCACGACCGGCTATTCGGGCAACCCGGCTTGGATGCAGTGGCGCCTGGTCGGGCGCAAGACGATGCTGGCGTCGATGCATTCGGACCACTTCCCCGTGAAATGGCAGGCGCCGCCGGCCGATTTCGCTGCGGACGAGCCGTGGGAGCCGCGCGACATGTACGTGATCGAAGGGCGATCGCTGCTGAAGGAGTACGCGTTCGCCCGTCGCGTCATCTACGTCGACCGCGAGAGCTGGCTGATCGCCTACTCGGAGATCTACGACAACCAGGGCAAGCTCTGGAAGGCGCTGCACCAGACCTGGGGATTCGGCAGCAAGCGGCGCGAGGACGCCGGCGGCCGCACGTTCGAGGAGTTCTACCTGCCCGGCTACGCGATGATCGACATGCAGATCGACCACATCACGCGCTGCGAGCTGCCGCTTTCGAGCGCGGTCGGCGACCAGGGCTGGTTCTACAACTACGGCGACGCGGAAGGCACGAGCGAGACGGCGTTCGATATCGTGTCGCTGGTCGGGCAGAACCACTGAGCGGTTCGCTCGGCCGCTTCCCCCCGCTGGCGAACTCGCAGGTGATCCTCTCGTACGCCACGCGGATCCGCCGACCGGGGACGCCGCGGGAGTGCGCACGATCGTCTCCCGAGGTTTCGGCCAGGCGTTCTACGGCAAGCTCGCGCTGTAGGATGTCGGCAGGTTCCTGCGACTCGTCGCGAACTCGCTGCTCCAGCAGGCGCCGGCTGGATTCATCAGCTGCACCGTCACGCTCGGATTCTGCGCGAAGTAGGTGTCGCCGTACGGTCCGGGGAGGAACCCGGCGCCTTTCACCTGGAGCCGGACCTTGGTCTTGCCTTCGGCGCCCGACAGGACCTCGCCCCTCGCGCTCCCCTGCGGGGACTCGGACCGGTAGCGCCAGCTGCGCTCCCGACGACTCGCCCAGTCGGTCGGGCTGGGCGGCAGCGCGACCGACGTCGCCAGCTCCGGCGACGCGTCGACGCCGTCGTAGACGCAGACGAAATAGCCGCCGACCCTCGACGGAACCCCGATCGATTCGAACGGGAATGCGTCGCCGTGCGACCACTGCCACGAGAAGCGGTCGCCGTCGGTCCCGTCGTCATCCCTGATCTGGAACTTCGACTTCCCCCCGACCAGGCAGCGGTCCCCCTCGAGCGGAGCCGAGGGGCAGGTGAACGGCGTCGCGTACACGACGTCGGAGACCTGGTAGCTGGCCGTTCCGCCGAGCGCGTCGTCGGTGTTCCAGAACGCGATCCAGCTTCCCTGGCCGTCGGCCGCGAGCTGGGGAGCGAGGTCGTCGCCGACGTCGGACGCCGCGTTCGTGTTGATCGCCGAAGCTTCGCTCCAGGTCTCCCCGCTGTCATTCGAACGGACGAACATGGCGTCGTGGTCGGCGCCGAGTCCGGGCCACGAGTATCCGGTCTGCCAGGCCACCATCCAGGTGCCGGCGCCGTCGCTCGCGATGCTCGGCCAGTAGTTCGGGCCGTTCGAGTCCTCGAGATAGTTCGAGTTCAGCGCCTGCATCGGCTGCCAGCTCGAGCCGCCGTCCGCGGAGATCGAGTAGACGACGTCGGTGCCTTCGCCGGCGTCCGGGTTCCACCACCGCGACGACCACACCGCCAGCCAGCGACCGCTGCCGTCGGTGAGGATGCGCGGCCGGTCGTCCAGCCCGTAGTCGGTCACGGCGTTCGTGTTGACGGGGCTCGGCGCCGTCCAGGTCTGTCCGCCGTCGCTCGAGCGCGCGGCGAGAATGTCGGCGTCCCATCCGAGCGGATCGTCCGGCAGCTGCGGCTCGGAGCTGAACACGACGATCCAGCTGCCGTCGCCGTCGGCCGCGACGTCGGGTTTCACGTCGTCGGCGGTCGCCGCGTTCGCGTTGCTGTTCAGCTGCTGCGCGGGCGACCACGAGGCGCCGCCGTCCGTCGAGCGCGCGAACCAGATGTCGCCGGAGTCGCTGCCGGTGCCGCCGTAGTAGTAGCCGCGTTGCCAGACGGCGACCCAGTTGCCGTTGCCGTCGCTCGCCACGCGCGGTTCGAGGTCGATGTCTTCCTCGGAGCCGGCGTACGAGTTGAGGATCTGCGGCGCGCTCCAGCTCGCGCCGTCGTCGGTCGAGCGCGACCAGAGGATGTCCGCGTCCGGCTCGGCCCCGAACGAATGGATGCGACCGGACGACCAGACGGCGATCCAGGTCCCGAGCCCGTCGGTCGTCAGGGCCAGGGAGTGGTCGTCGGCGCTGTCGGCGGCGGCGTTCGTGTTGAGCGCGGCGACGTCGCTCCAGGTCTGGCCGTTGTCGCTGGATCGGCGCACCAGCAGGTCGCTGTCGGGGC
Source organism: uncultured Myxococcales bacterium (assembly GCA_964476185.1). Taxonomy (GTDB): domain Bacteria; phylum Desulfobacterota; class Binatia; order UBA1149; family CAITLU01; genus DATNBU01. The sequence goes on along the minus strand of CAYYZO010000015.1, from coordinate 5,156 downwards.
CGATGGTCCCGCCGAGGTCGTCCGTCGAGTCCCAGGCCACGACCCAGTGGCCGGCGCGATCGGTCGCGACCGCTGGCGGTCCGTCGCCGCCGCGGTCCGTGGCGGCGGAGTTGACGGGGATCGCAGCCGTCCAGTTGCTGCCGTCGTCGAACGAACTGGCGGAGAGGATGTCGCCGTCGCCGCCGATCGGCCCGTTGTACTCCCCCCAGGTCCACCACGCGACGAGCCACGCCTGCGCGCCGTCGCTGGCGATCCGCGGGTATCCGCCGGCCGCGTCGGCCTCGACCGTGATCGGAGCGCTCCAGGTCGCGCCGGCGTCGTTCGAGCGCGCGACGACCACGGGACGCAGCGATTCAGGGGCAGGACCCGAGACGATCCAGCTCGCGAGCCACGTCCCGTCGCTGTCGGCGGCCACGTGGACGTCGTATTCGCTGCTGGCGTCGGCGCCGGCGTTCGGGTTGAGGGCGACCGCGTCCGTCCACGTCACGCCGAAGTTCGTCGACCGCGAGGCTTCGACGTCGTAGTCCGACGACCCGGCGGTCTGGAACACGACGACGGCGTTGCCGTTGCCGTCGGTCGCGAGCTGCGGGGTGAACTCGTCGCCCGTGTCGGCGCTGGCGCCCGGTTCGAGTTTCGCCGGCGCGGTCCAGGCCGCTCCGCCACTGGACGATCGGGCGACGTGGATGTCGCGTTCGCCGGTGGCGTCGTCCCAATGCTGCCAGACGGCGATCCAGTCGCCGTTGCCGGCCGGGGCGACATCGGCATAGTCGTCCCACCCCTCGTCGGTCGATGCGTTGTTGTTGAGCGCGGTCGGTGCGCTCCACGTGGCGCCGTTGTCGGTTGAGTAGCAGACCCGCAAGTCGGCGTCGGCGGTGCTGATGCCGGTGACCCCGTCGGCGGTGTGCCAGACGGCGAGCCAGCGCCCGGCGCCGTCGCTCGCGATCTGCGGCGCGTCGCTGTCGTAGACATCGTCGTTGGAACTCAGCCTCGCCATCGGCGACCACGTCTGGCCGTCGTCGTCCGAGGTCGAGTAGTAAATCCGATGCCGCGAGTTCGATCCCGTCGCGGGGTCGTACTTCGAAGCCCAGACGACGATCCAGTTTCCTTGCCCATCGGTCGCGATGCGCGGGTCGTGGTCCTCGGACGAGCTGCGATCGGTGGCGGCGGTGGAGTTGAGCGCCGCCGGGCGGCTCCATGTCGCGCCGTCGTCGCTGGAGCGCGCGACCAGGATGTCCGCGTCCCCGCCGATCGTGCCGCCGAGTTCGTCGAACGACCTCCAGACCGCGACCCAGTGGCCGGCGCCGTCGCCGGCCAGGTCCGGTGCGTCGTCGTGCTGGAGATCGGAGGCGGCGACGGTGCTGGAGAGCAGCTTCGCGGGACCGAACGTTTGCGCTTCGGCGATCCCGGGGAAGACGGCCCCCGGCAGGAGTCGCACGAGCGCCGCGATGAAGAGGATGGACACGTTCCGCATGGCTGGGACCCCCGCGCCGCCAGCCGAGGCCGCGACCATGGCGCGACTCGCACGATGTCGCGCAGCCGTTGCCGAGGCAAGACGATTTCTCGCTCCGGCTCCGTGAACCGGGTGGAGTGGCGTCCGGGAAGCGCTGCCTTACGCCGCCCCGCCAATCACGAGCCGCCCGCGAGCGACCGGCGGGCACCAGTAGTACGCGCCGGTCACGGGCCTGGTGAAGCCGAACAGCGCGTCGGTGACGCCGTCGTCGAGGCCGACCATGCGCCGGAGCAGCCGCTCGTAGCGGTCGAGGTCGGCGCCGAACGCGACGAACACGAGGCCGGCGCTGTCGCCATCGGCCCAAGGCATCGAACGGCGCACGACGAAGGCTTCCGGATCGAAGCTCTCCTGCGCGGTGCGCTTGACGTGCGCGGACTCGGGCGCGTCGTCGAGTTCCTCGTTGCCGACGCGCTCGCGGCCGATCGTGAAGTCCTGCTCCTGCCTGCTCATCGCGGCGAAGCGGTCGAGGTCGTGCACCCAGCGCTGCACGGCGACGAAGCTCGAGCCGGCCGGCACGAGGCCGTCTGCGCCGACGATCGCGGCTTCGGTGGCGTCGCCCGCCTGCGGATTCTCGGTGCCGTCCTCGTAGCCGGTCAGGTCGCGCCCGCCGTCGTGGACGAACGCGTCGACGACCGAGACCGGCGTGAATGCCGGCGCGAGCGCCTGCCGCAATGCGCGCGTGCGATGCACGAGTTCGCCGCGGTCCTCGCCGCGCGCCCAGATCCACAGCGCGTGCTGCGTGGACGGCACGTCGATGCCGCCGGCGGCGAGGCCCCGGAACGCGCGCAGACCGTCGACGCGAAGGCCGAGCAGTTCGACCAGCGGGAGTCCGAGACCAGCGACGCACGAGACGCCGTCGACGTGCGCGGGGCCGTCGGCGAGCTCGCCGAGCGCGTCGACCGCGGCGTGGCGGGTCGTGCCGGGTCTCAGCGCGAACTCGAGGTAGCGGGCGACGCGGGGTGGAGGAAGCAGGATTCCGGCTTGGGGATGCGCGAGGTTCATGACCGTGCCGTGCTATCGCGAGCGCGGCGCGTGTTGCAAGCCGGGCGGCGACGGCGCTTCCGGCTCGTGACGCGGACGGCCCGATGCGGAACGGCCGGTCGAGCGAGGCGCGGCGTTGCAACGATCCGCCGATCCCGACAGCGTCCGCCGCCATGGCGATCCCGCGACCCGATCCGCGCCTCGTCGTCGTCGGTGCGCTCGCGGCAGCGGCGTTCGTCGCGGGCCTTGCCGCCGACTCGTTCTGGTTGAGGGTCGTGGCCAAGCCGTGGCCCGCTCTCGCGATGATGGCCTGGGTGGCGGCGTCGCCGCGCGGCGCCTACGCGCGCCAAGTCGCCGCGGCGCTCGCGCTGTGCGCGGTCGCGGACGTGCTGCTCGAGTTCCGCGAAACGCTGTTCGTCCACGGGATCGGCGTGTTCCTGGCGGCGCAGCTCACGCTCGCCTCGGCGTTCACGCTGCACCGGCGAGGCGGCCGGCCGCTGGAGGAAACCGCGGCCGCGCTGCCGTTCGCGGCCTGGCTCGTGTTCGCGTTCCGACAGGTGGCCCCCGGCCTCGGCCCGATGCGAGGCGCGGTGATCGCGTACATGGCGGGGATCGGGCTCATGATGTGGCGCGCCGGCGCGTGGTTCGTCGAGGCGCCCTCCGGCGCCGCCGCGCGCCTGGCGCTGGCCGGGGCCGTGGTCTTCGGCGCCAGCGACACGATGATCGCGCTCGACCGCTTCGACGCCCCCATCGTGGGCGCGCGCTACCTGATCATCCTCACGTACTGGGCCGCGCTCGCGATGATCGCGTCCTCCGCGATCGTCGCCGGGCGGGACGACGACGCGGCGGCGAAGCGCTGAAGGGCGAGGCGCGTTCAGCGCACCGCCAGCACCTCGGCGAAGCCTTCTTCGAGCGAACGGCGGAGCAGCTCGGGATCGCCGACCGCGACCGGGTCGGAGTTGATCCCGACCTGAGCGACGCCGTCGTAGCTGAACAGCGTGATGTTGACCGCGGCGCCCGCCGTCGGGCCGAACGGGAACATGCGCTCGATCTTCGCGCCGCTCAGGTAGACCGGGAACGAAGGCCCCGGGACGTTGCTCGTCACGAAGTCCACGGCGCGCATCATCGCGCTCGTGACGCGCGTGGCCGCGACGTCGCCCAGCACGTTGATCGCGGCCGTCACCTCGTCGACGAGGCCGAGCGCGGGCTCGTCGCGCTGGGCCTGGACGAGCCGGTGCACGGCGCGCAGGCGTTCCCGCGGGTCGTCGACCAGCATCGGCACGCCGAAGCGCACGGGGACGAACTGGTTGCCGGCGCGGCGCGCGTTGTCGCCGTCGCGCACGTTGATCGGCATCGACATGCGCAGCTCGTTCGGGATCGCGCCGAACGCCTCGTGGTGGCGCGAGAGCCCGCCGGCGACGGCTGCCACGAAGACGTCGTTCAGCGTTGCCCTGGTTGCTTGCGCGACGCGGCGCAGGTCGTCGAGCGGAAACTCGAGCACGTCGAGGCGGTGGGCCAAGCTCCGCCGCCGCCACAGCGGGCTCATCGGTTCGGAGGCGGGGCGCACGAGCCGGCCGATCGACTCGATCGTGTCGAGGAACTCGCCGGCGGTGTCGACGGGATGCCCGGCCATGCTGAGCACGCCGCGCCCGAGCGCGCCGGCCGCGCGACGCCCGCGGGCGAACGCGGTGGACGCGCGGTGCATCATCGCCAGGCCGAGGCTGGAGAGTTCGCTTCCGATACCGCCGTCTTCGTCGCCGGCGGTCGCGCCGTCGTCGTGCCTTACGCGCGGCGTCGGCATCTTCGCGTCGCGGCTCCTCTCGACGAGGCCCTCGGTCATGCGGATCAGGCCCATGCCGTCGGACATCGCGTGGTGGAGCTTCATCACGGCCGCGGATCGGCCGCCTTCGAGCCCGTCGACCAGCAGCAGCTCCCACAGCGGGCGGTCCTTGTCGAAGGCCTGCATCGCGAGCGGCGCCGCGAGGTCGAGCAGGTCGCGCATCGTGCCGCTTCCCGGCACGCGTGCGCGGCGGACGTGGTAGCCGGGATCGTAATAGGGGTCGTGTTCCCAGCGGGGCGGCGAGACGCCGAGCGGATCCTCGACGACCTTCTGGCGAAGCCGCGGCACGAGGTGCTCGGTGCGCGCGAGCGTGGCCGCGAAGCGCTCGGGGTCCGGCTCCCGGTCGAGCAGCCAGATCGTGACGACGGTCGAGCGCAGCACCGGGTCGCGCTCGATGTGCCACATCAGCGCGTCGCTCTCGCCCATCCAGTCGTCGTACTCGACGCCGGACGGCCGTTTCTGCGGAGGGCCCTCCCCCATGGCCGTTCCATACGCCGGAAGCGGGGCAGGGCAAGCGGGTCCGTTCCGCCGTCGCGGCCCCCGGAACGAGAAAGGCCGCCGGGGTTTCCCCCGGCGGCCTTCGATCCTTCGCGCGGCGGTGCGCCGCGCCCGGTCACTTCTCGATGCGCATCCCGTAGAACGAGCGGTGCACGAAGAACGCCGAGACCAGGTAGAACACGGCGGCCAGCACGTGCGTCAGCATCGGGTTGGTGTGCCCGAGCTCGACCGCGAGCTCGACCGCCAGCAGGCCGAACAGAGTCGTGAACTTGATGACGGGGTTCAGCGCGACCGACGACGTGTCCTTGAACTGGTCGCCGACGGTGT